>NZ_CAJGZJ010000001.1 GCF_904846225.1 Psychrobacter immobilis
CTCAGGGGTGTAGGTTTGTCTTTTCATTGTCGTATTCTCTCAGAATTTTAGGTCTCCGACAATCCCGGGGCGGTTCACTCTTTTATTAAATACTATCTAGGACGTGTTGAGTATTCATAAATCATAAAAGCGACTAAGCTTTACGTTATAGCATCAGCCAAAGCAGGGTTAATAAAATCAATCCACCCAGTATGGTCTGAATCAAAAAAAACGCTTGGTGCTGCCCAACGACTTTACCCAACGTTAAACCTAACGTACTGTACTTTATAGGTTGAGTATCAACCTCACCGCTCTCTACTTGTTTCACGTAATAACCTTGTAAAATATCCAAAAACTGCTGGCATTCATTGGTATCCCAGCTATCAGGCTTGAACGGCATAAACGACTTGAGCTTTGGCTCGTCAATCATCCATCGTTCAAGCGTAATAGAGCGTAGCGACCAGCCAGCAAAACGGCGCTCAGCAAGTGCTGAAAAATCTAATATCTTTAAGTCTTTGTGTCGATCATCTACCAGCAAGCGATTCTTTAGATTGGTCAATGCTTGCTCGGTACCTTCCACACATTGTAAGAAGTAGCCATTGCCATAGCAAAGAATACCAGTAACATTGTCCGTTTTATTGTGCTTAGTGGCGACTTCTGCGATGTCGTTAAGCGTGCTGGCGTTTGACAGACCAGTCGAAGTAATCTGGCTCAAATATACCAGTTGGCAGAGATCTGGTGTTACTGGATTTGTAGAATCATTAACTGTTGACAATCAGCTTCTCCCTATTATTAGGCAAATGTAGCTAAGACAACCATACTAACTTTAGAAAAAACATAGAGACAAGACATTTGAGAATCTCAAATTGGCTTGGTATATTATTGATTTTATAAATGTTTATATTAATTGTATTAAGTTGGTTACATCATAGGCTACTTTCGTCATCAAAGCAATATATGATTATCTTATAAAACTACTTATGCACGCTAAATAATCGTCTAGCATAAAATATATTAATAAAATGATATGTTTGATTTTTTGCTATATGGCGCAGTGCTATTCCATCCAACTAGATACAAATAGAGTTTTGAAAAGTTACCTAACGTCCGTTCAACATGCCCTAGGCTTGAGCGTTGAGAATTGCTGCTAGCAATGTCGCATCATCGGGATAGGTTAATTTGATATTTTGGCGGCTACCAATAACCAGACGAATAGGCAGTGCTAAGTATTCAAAAGCGCTGGCTTCATCTGTGATAGTGAGCTGATGCTCAGAGACATAATTTAGTACTTTTCTTAGTTGTCCCAGTCGAAATACTTGCGGCGTTTGCGCTTGCCACATATTATGGCGATCGACGGTACGTTTGGCATAAGCATGTCCATCACTCTCGTCTAACAACCTCTCGGTCAGCTCAGACTGGCTATAGGACTCTTTGAGAGTATCAGACACTGGTGTCGCTAAAATAGCACCATAAGTTTCTGTCATAGCAGCCGTAATCACTTGATCAATATCATGGCTAGGTACGGCAGGACGGGCAGCATCATGAATTAGAACCAAATCTGAGTCGTCAGCACCCGTATTACTAATCGTCATGACCCCTGCTTGCACTGACTGCCAACGCTCACTACCACCAACCGCATAATGTATAGGAAGCGCAAAATCGAGTGTCTGCGCCGTACGGTCATCAGCTGCGACTACCAATAAGCATTTATCAATATAATCACTAGCAGCAAGCCGTGCCACGCTATGCTGTAACAACGTCTGCCCTTGAAGCATTGTATATTGCTTGGCAACCGACGCACCAAAACGACTGCCGCGACCAGCAGCGACAATCATGGCATGTATATTAGGATGATTATTCATAAGGTAAGACTCATGGTTGAAACCCATGACGGTATGGTTAAAAAGAGGGGCAAATTAAAGTTAAAACAGAATTAACAACGAACAACGTCTTTATTATAGATAACAAAGAGCGGTACAACGTTATATTACATTATTAGCGACTGTGTATGGTTGGTGCAGTTGATACTTGGACAAAAGTCTCATTTGGTTTGATCAACCCTAGGTCTAAGCGAGCGTGCTCTTCTACTGCTTCAAGACCATTTTTTAAATCATAGACGTCAGTACGTAATAAGTTGTTCGCGCCCACTTGGTTGTCATTTAAATGCTGCTGCTCCTCAATTTGAGTCAGCAATTTATTACGCTCAAAGCGCCCATTCTCACCCAACCAATACTGATATTGCAGTCCTAACAGCACTGCAACCGCTAAAGCAAGGAGGATAAATTGGCTAAAGTATTTCATGTGATAACGCCAAACGATAGAGAAATAGTAAAATAAAAATTGGCCAAGTCAGCTAGACGATATATGACATATCGCCTAGCATTAACTTGAGCTATTGACTTAAAACGCTTAGTTTACACGTCTTAATTCAAGCTTCTTAACCACGTAGACCGATAAATTCTTCGCGACCACGGTAGCTTGCACGTACTTGTTGCTCGATACGTAGCAATTGGTTATATTTCGCAACGCGATCTGAGCGGCATAATGAACCAGTTTTGATCTGGCCAGCAGCAGTACCAACGGCTAAATCTGCAATAGTACTGTCTTCGGTTTCACCTGAACGATGCGAGATAATCGTCGCGTAGCCGTTTTTCTTCGCAAGATAAATGGCATCTAACGTTTCTGATAAAGTACCAATTTGGTTAAATTTAATCAAAATAGCATTGGCAATGTGCTTATCAATTCCTTCTTGTAAGATAGCAGGATTGGTCACAAATAAATCATCACCGACCAATTGTACTTTATCGCCAATCTGCTCAGTTAAATACTTCCAACCATCCCAATCAGACTCATCAAGACCGTCTTCGATAGAGATAATAGGATATTGACGCGCCAAACCGACTAAGTAGTCTGAGAATCCTTGGCTATCAAACGCCTTATTGCCCTCGCCTGCCAAGATGTATTGACCGTTTTTATAGAACTCACTGGCTGCGCAGTCCAAAGCCAAGTGAATGTCTTCACCAGCTTTATAGCCCACTTGCTCAATTGCTTGCATGATAACGGTAATCGCTTCTTCATTGCTACGCAAGTTCGGTGCAAAACCGCCTTCATCACCGACCGCTGTATTCAAGCCTTGTGATTTTAAAACCGACTTTAGGCTATGAAAAATCTCCGTACCAGCTCGTAGTGCTTCTGAAAAGCTGGTGAAGCCAACTGGCTCAATCATAAACTCTTGGATATCAACCGTGTTATCTGCGTGCTCGCCACCGTTTAAGATGTTCATCATTGGTACAGGCATCGTGAGTGATGTCTGGTTGCGTAGATTGGCAATGTATTGATGTAGTGGCAGATTCTGTGATTTAGCAGCGGCTTTGGCAGTCGCAAGCGACACTGCTAGCATGGCATTAGCGCCAAGGCTGTCTTTGTTTTCTGTACCATCTAACGCAATCATTGCGTCATCGATGCCCTGCTGCTCAGTGACGTCTTTGTCCACCAAAGCACTGCGAATCTGGCTATTGACGTTGGCAACGGCTTTTTTGACGCCTTTACCCATGTAGCGATCTTTGTCGCCATCACGTAGCTCTAATGCTTCACGCGAACCCGTTGATGCGCCGCTTGGTGCAGCAGCACGACCAATGGTGCCGTCAGCTAAGATAACATCTGCTTCAATCGTTGGGTTACCGCGCGAGTCTAAAATTTCACGTGCGCGAATGTCTTTAATTGCGGTGACGTTGTTGGTTTCTTCAGCGTACATAATGTCTGTTAATTCCTTTGGTCATGCCAAGTTTGTGGGATAAATAACGGCAACTAGGGCGTGTCATCATTTAGACTGTGAGGCTCAAAATGAGATAAATTGCCGTCAAACAAGGAAAATAGCGCAGATAATATCGAGATATTAACCAGTGATTTGACGATGTTTGGCAAAATTTAGCCATTTTAAGACCACTAAATGATTAAGTGTGCTAATTGATGACATGCCCTAGAATACAAAAAAAATAAAGCAAACTATCGTATAGCAGCTATGCCTAAAACAGCTTTTCATATTTATGAAATCGGCCCGTTTTGAGCAAGATTAAAGGTTTGTTTGAAACATTAACCGTCAGCTATAGTGCTTGGCATCATAGCATAAATTTTGTCAAACTGTCCTTATCTTACATCGACTAACGATCATAAACTCCAACATAAACAGCAATATTATCAATTATCAGTTTGTCTCAATACCTACGGTATCAAAAGTAATAACTATGGTATCAAAAGTAATAACTATGGTATCAAAAGTAATAACTATGGTATCAAAAGTAATAACTATGGTATCAAAATCAATATGACTCTTATGATTTTGTTAGATCTTTCGCTTTAGTATGGGAGGTAGAGACCGTATTATCCAGCTCAACCTCAGTCTTAAACCGCGTTAATCGCAGTGCATTCATCAATACTGAAATAGAACTCAAGGCCATCGCAGCAGCGGCAATCATAGGATTTAAAAAGCCAAACGCCGCGAGTGGAATACCAAGACAATTATAAATAAAGGCAAAAAACAGGTTTTGTTTGATGTTACGTAAGGTTGCTTGCGCAATTTTTTGCGCCGCATCGATATGCATCAGCGACTCACCCATTAAGCGGGCAGAGGCACTATGCTGCGCCACATCAGTTGCTTCAAACATAGCGAAGCTGGCGTCTGCGGTTGCCATCGCTGGCGCATCGTTGACACCATCGCCTGCCATCGCCACTTTATGGCCTGCTGTCTGCAATAAAGCAATTTGACTGGCTTTATCACGTGGGCTCATTTTACCATATGCTTGGCTAATACCTAGCTGCCCTGCCACATGGTCAACGACAGACTGTTTATCACCACTCATCAAAATGACATGAATACCCGACTCTTTTAGCGCAGCAATCGCTTGTGGTGTATCCGCTTTCAAATCATCCGCTAAGGCAAAAGCACCCAATGCCTCATCGTTAATACTAATCGCAACGGTGCTGGCTATTTGCCACACTTTTGGCATGAGCTTGGGCAGTATCAAGTTCGTAAATTCTGCGGTACCGACCTTTACAACTCCCAGCCCTTCGATGTTTGCTTGTATGCCAGCGCCTTTAACGACATTAATATCAGTCACATTCATCAATGGCAAGTTTCGCGCAGTTGCAGCATTAATTAATGCCGTCGCTAGCGGATGACTGGCATGCGCTTCAACGCTCGCAGCAATTTGTAATACATCATCGATTGCTAATGATTTATCCACCATTACTTGATCGACGATAGTGGGTTTACCGATGGTCAATGTGCCTGTTTTATCAAGCACCACCGTATCGATACTACCAGCGGCTTCAAGGCTTTGGGCATCTTTAAACCAAACACCGTGACGCGCCGCCACTCCCATACCAGCCATAATCGCTGCTGGCGTGGCCAACCCAAGCGCACAAGGACAAGCAATAACTAAGACGGATACAGCATGCATTAAGGCGGTATCAAGCACGCCCGTCAGCCACCACGTTAGCCCAAAGGTAATCAAGGCAATCATAATAACAACTGGCACAAAGACAGCTGTTACTTTATCAGCAAGACGCGCCAAATTGGCTTTTGAGCCTTGAGCATCGCTCAGCGCTTGTACCATATCACCGAGCTTAGTATCGCTGCCTTTCGCACTGACGCGGTATAGTAAGCTGCCGTTTTCTAGCAAGGCACCTGCGAGTAATCCATCGCCCACGTCTTTTTTGAGTGGTACCGACTCACCTGTTAAATGACTCTCCTCACACCAACCGCTACCATCGATGACGACTCCATCAGTGGCGACGCGGCTGCCTTGTTTGGCACGCAAGATGTCACCCATTTGTATGTCTTTAAGGGCAACATTATGAAAATCACCGTTTGGCTGCTGCTGCTCAACTTCATCAGGGGTCAATGACAATAGTAGATCGATACTGTTTAGACTGTGCTTTTTGGTACATTCTTCGAGATATTTACCAGTCCGCACAAAGGCGATAACCATCACACCTGCTTCAAAATAAACCGCTGGGCTATTATTAGCACCGTGACCGCCAGTATGACTGTTTTGTAGCAAATTATTTAGGCTACTATCGCCATGAGTGAACCAAAGGTAAGTCGAATACGCCCAAATAGTGACTGTACCAATGACGACCAGCACATCCATATTGGCAAGACCACCTTTGATTGATGCCCAAGCACTTTTATAAAAGGGTAAAGCAAAGCCAAACTGTACAATCGTCGCTAAAATAAACTGGAGCCAAATAGGAGGCATCCACGCCATACCAAAACCTGTCAGCATGCCAGCCATACCGACTAAAAATGGCAGCAAACAAACCCACAATCCAATTAAGCGCCACGGATACTGAGTTGCTGTATCCTCATCTGTCTGTGAAAATAAACTATCGGCTGCCTGCAAATTGGCGACAAAACCCGTTTTATTTACCCATTCTGTGATCTGCTCTGGCGTCGTCTGCGTCGGATCATAATCCACATTGGCCGTCTCGCCCGCAAAGCTCACATTTACCTCATGTACCGAAGGCTTTTTGTTAAGTACCTTCTCGATACGTGATGCACAAGCCTGACATGTCATGCCATCAATCGCCAATTGCAGATGTGCACGCTCCGGCGCAAGTTGTATATCTGACTGTATATCAGTCTCAACATCGTAGGTATTTTGGGTATCGGTACGGGTAGAATCATTCATAAATAGGACTCGCCATGGCGTTTATAAATTGTTATAAGCCATAAAAACATCAGTGGATTAAAGGTGCTAAATCAAACAAGCATCACATTCTAAAATTAAATATTTTTTTTAAAGCATAAAATTAGTAGGCAATTATTAATAATTTTAGGATTACATATTAAATGCAGTGCCAAATTTCAATCACTAAAAAACCAGCCATGATAGCTGGTTTTTTAGAATGGACGACAAAACTTAAGAATTAGCGACTGTCGCATCGAAACCAGCGTCATCGATAGCAGAAGCAATCACTTCTACACTGGTCTTGCTATCGTCGAAGGTTACGGTCGCTTGATTGTCCAAAAGCTCAATACTAATATCGTCTAAACCGTCGATGTCCGCGGTCGCGTTATGGACGCTTGCCACGCAACCACCGCAAGTCATACCGTCAATTTTGATAATACGGGTTTGGTTTGCCATGATAGGCTCCTTATTTTTATTAATGAATAAACTGATTTTATAGCCATCTCTTAGATAGCTATCTCTCAAATAGCCATTTCTTAAATAGTTATTAAAAAACCATCAAACAAGCATAAGCTGAATGGCTATCGACAACAAGGCCGTTTGGTTGTTACTTTATTAATGGTTTCAAACTTAAGAAAATCAAGGCTTCTAGGCGACGGCTTAGTAATAAATCCGATTTTTAAATAAAACCCAATCGTAACATTTAATCATCATAACGTGGGTTTTGGGGCGCATCAATCGGAAATGGCTGGGTAACATAATCAACCATACTAATCGCCGCAGTCAATGCATGAATACTGGTATCTGTGTCATCATAACTTACGGTAGCGATGTGATTAGCCGTGTCCAGCTCGATAGCAGTCACGCCTGAGATATTTTTCAATGCGATCATTACGCTATCTATCCCTTCGGCATTATCAATGTTTTCGATACTTACCTGTGCCATTCGCATCGCCATCGTTTGCTCCTATGATTATCTACGCTATTAATGAGTATCTAGTGCCTCAAACCCTTTAACCAAGTCATCAATCTGCTTTAGCTGCTGTAAAAATGGCTCTAATTGGCTCATTCTTAAGGCACAAGGCCCATCACATTTTGCTGTTTCTGGATTTGGATGCGCTTCTAAAAATAACCCTGCCAGCCCTGTTGCCATACCGGCACGTGCCAGCGTGGTAATTTGCTCTCGGCGTCCGCCCGCACTATCACTACGACCACCTGGCTGCTGCAAGCTGTGCGTCACATCAAAAAATACCGGGATATTCATTTGCTTCATCGTATCAAAGCCAAGCATATCAACGACCAGATTGTTGTAGCCAAAAGCACTACCGCGCTCGCAAAGGATCAGTTTGTCGTTACCGCCTTCAAGGCATTTATTCACGATATGGCGCATCTCATGGGGCGCTAAAAACTGGGCTTTTTTGATATTAATAATGGCATCAGTCTTAGCCATCGCATGCACCAAATCAGTCTGGCGTGACAAAAAAGCAGGGAGTTGAATAATATCAGCCACTTCAGCGACTGGCGCTGCTTGATGCGGTTCATGCACGTCAGTGATGATCGGTACTTGGAACTTCTCTTTAATTTGTCCCAACCAATCAATCCCTTGCGAAAGTCCAGGGCCACGATAAGAGTGCAAGCTTGAACGATTGGCCTTGTCAAAACTGGCTTTGAATACGTAGCCGATACCCAAACGTTTGCATATCTCAATGTATTGCTCAGCAATCTCGAACGCCAATTCTTTAGACTCTAAGACGTTCATGCCACCAAACAATACAAATGACTGATCGTTACCAATATTGATTGTCTTATTATCAGGTGTTGTAAGTTGAATATGCGATTGTGCGGTTAATAAATTTTCCATTGAGCCATTATCCTCTTTATTGTTATCCATCTTTCTATTCCATATTGTAACCGATAGGCCGACTAAAAAAAGTATACAAGCGTAATTACCTGCAATCGAGCGTCATAACAGATCTAAAATCATAACCCACATCTATTGCCTCAAATAATAGTCGGTGAAAAGTTAAATCAATACATTAGGGCGTGTTTGATCCTTCAACCATGGCACTGACAGGAACTATTTTTTGGGCGATTCGACGTTAAAAATCGTAAGTTTAGTCATTCTAAGCGTCTATTTTTAACAATGAAGCGGCAAAAAAGAGTCCTGTCTCTGCGAGCTGATATAAATTTTTTCACTTGCTGTGCCGTTGCAGACAGAGGCTTCGCAAAATTCATTCCAGCAGTACTGTGGCGCTTTTATTTTTTATGACTATAGTCAAAAAAAGACCGATCCGAAGATCAGTCTTTTTAGGGTAATTGAAGTGTTACGGCTTCAACGATTATTTGGTTTCATTAAAGTTTTTTGCAGCTTTAACAAAGCTATTAAACAATGGATGACCACCACGTGGTGAGCTCGTAAACTCTGGATGGAACTGCACCGCGACAAACCATGGATGTTCGCTAATCTCAACCGACTCCACCAAATGCTGCTTGGCAGAATAGCCTGAGATGGTCATACCAGCTTGCTCTAATGGCTCTATATAGCGGTTATTCATCTCATAACGATGGCGATGACGCTCAGTGATATTGCTTGCGCCATAGATTTGGCTCAGTTTGCTACCAGCAACCAGCTCAGCTTGCTGCGCGCCTAGGCGCATCGTACCGCCAAGATCTGAGTCATCACTACGAATCTGTAGCTCACCACGCTCATCTAACCATTCAGTGATGAGACCAATGATAGGCTCTGCTGTTTTGCGATCAAACTCAGAAGAGTTGGCATCAATCTTCAAGACATTGCGCGCGTACTCTATTACAGCCAGCTGCATACCCAAGCAGATGCCTAGATACGGAACGTTGTTTTCACGCGCATAAGTAATGGCTTTTATTTTGCCATTGGTACCACGTTCGCCAAAACCACCTGGTACTAAAATAGCATCCGCATGGTCAAGACGTGCAAACAAATCGTCGTCACTCTCTAAAAGCTCGGCATCAATATAATCGATTTTTACATCGGCTTTATGAGTAATGCCTGCATGTAGCAAGGCTTCGTTGATAGATTTATAAGCATCAGGCAACTCAACATATTTACCGACCATCGCTACCGTCACCACGCCTTCAGGATTGAGCTGGGCTTCAACCACTTTATCCCAATCACTCAAATCTGCTTCCGGCACATCAAGACCGAAACGCTCACAGACCAAATCATCAAGGTCTTGCTCATGAAGCGTACGCGGTATTTGATAAATACTTTGTGCATCTTCACACATAATGACTGCACGCTCTTCAACGTTGGTAAAAAGTGCAATCTTACGACGATTGTCTTGCGAGATGTGATGGTCAGAGCGGCATATTAAGATATCAGGCTGTAAACCGATAGAACGGAGCTCTTTCACTGAGTGTTGGGTAGGCTTCGTTTTGGTTTCACCCGCACTAGCAATGTAAGGTACCAACGTCAAGTGCATCAACATGGCTCTATTACGGCCCAGCTCTACTTGCATTTGGCGTACGGCTTCCATAAAGGGTAGCGACTCGATATCACCGACCGTGCCGCCAATCTCAATAATAGCGATGTCATAGCCTTCGCCACTGGCCAAGATCTTACTTTTAATCTCATCAGTGATATGTGGAATGACCTGTACGGTACCACCAAGATACTCACCACGGCGCTCTTTATTGAGAACATTTTGATAGATGCGACCACTGGTGAAGTTATTGCTCTTACTCATTTTTGAATGACGTAAAAAGCGCTCATAGTAGCCCAAATCCAGATCTGTCTCCGCGCCATCTTCGGTAACGAACACTTCGCCATGCTGGAACGGACTCATCGTACCTGGATCGACGTTAATATACGGGTCCATTTTGGTCATCGTAACGGTCACGCCACGCGCTTCTAAGACCGCTGCAAGAGATGCTGCGGTGATACCTTTTCCTAGTGAGGACACTACCCCACCGGTCACAAATATAAACTTGGTCATAGTATTCTGTCGGCAATTGGTAAAGAAGGATTTTACTAAAAATACGCCATAAAATATAGGGCAAAAGCACAAACTCTTTGAAACTCTTCATTTTCAGCACGTGTTTATTGTCATCCACGGCCTACTTGAAAACGCATAACAAAAAAACTCACCCCGAAGGGTGAGTTTTTTATAAGCAAATGCTAATGGTTAGATTAGAATTTGTATTCTAGACCAGTACCAACTACAACTACTTCAGCATCGCCTCTAGTAGATACCATACCACTGTCTGTGTTAAGTGTCTTAAGATCATCAGCACTGTTTATACCAGCATAGGCATGAGCAATGATGTTGTCTTTAAAGAAGTATTGACCACCAACAACGATCTGATCTGAGTCTGAACCATCCCAGCCATTTAAGTTGTTAGTCTTGTTGTACTGGGCATAGACGTTTACTGGACGAGCAAAGTTAGTTAGGCCCATTATAGCGCTAACAACTAAGCCTTTCTCCTTTGTAGTATTACGATCATAATCATAATCAGCAACTTGATATAGAGCACCAAGTGTTACAGGGGCTGCGATAAATTTACCTAAGTCAACAGTAGCTGTACCACGGATGATATCACCGCTGATATTTTGATCTTTATCATATGCTACACCAGCAGTGAAGCCTGTGCCTTGGTCAAACATTGCAGCAACACCATAGCCAGACTCATTGTTAAAGTCATCATCATCAGAGTTGTACATAGCAAACACTTGTAATGGAAGGCCTTCGTATTTCGGTGCAGTCCAAAGAACTGAGCTTTGAATACGGTTACTATCGGCCATGTTCAACGCGTCAACAACTTCATTTTCTGTATCGTTATTGCCTAGGTTATCCCAATAACCTTGGTTAACAACAACGTTGTTAATTTTGTCTAAGCTAGATTGGTTTTTACCAACACGGAACTCACCGAACTGCTTGTTGGTCAAACCAAGATAGGTATCACGGTTAGTGAAACCATTGCTGTCACCATCGATACGTGTACCATATTCTAATTGATAAATAACATCAGTGTTAGCAGTCAAAGCTTCAGAGCCTTTAAAACCGATACGTGAAGCATGAGAATTAATCTCTATTGTGTCTTCATCAAAATCATCTCCACCGACAACGCGTGAATCAAAATCAGCGTTCACATAGTCAGCAGCTAAAAATGCTTTACCATAGATAGTCGGTGCTGCATTGGCTGCAGATACGGATAGGGCAGCAACGGCTGTAGCTAAAAGTAGTTTTTTCATGGGGTATCTCCACTTTACAATTTTAGTAATAAGCTAGCTATTATTAGCTGGTGCTCACAATGGTATCGTCACAAATCCTCAAAGATATAATGTGTAACTGGCTACCTAAATCAGTCAGAAACAAGTGTGGCGTATTTCTATTACAGTAAGATGAAAAAACCAAGACTTACATAACTATGATCAAAAGCGTAACTGCCATGTAAACTTAAGTCTTTATCGGTCTATTGCGTAACATCCGTTACCAAACTCATACTTCGAGTACAAGCATAACAACTTTGACATAATTTGCAACATATTTTTTTGATTTTTAATTATAAGAGTTTGTAAGTGCTATAACTCATTATAAATATAGCAACTCACAAAAAAATATCCTGCCTAGTCAAATAGATAAAGACATTATTGATTAATATAATTACTAAGACAATGAAACCACTTTAACGAATATATTTTTATTACCAAAAATAAAGCGTTATTTATTGATAAATAAATAACGCTAATAAAAGCGGTGAGTTTTATTGAATATGCGTAGCCGTTAGCAATCCGACTTAGCCGTTTGCTTTTAAGTTAAGGCGTGCTTGATGCAGTAATGGCTCAGTATAGCCATTGGGCTGCTCGCGACCTTTGAAGACCAAATCACACGCTGCTTTGAAGGCGTAAGAATGGTCAAAATCATTTGCCATTGGCTGATAGTCATCATCGCCAGCATTTTGTTCATCCACCACTTTAGCCATACGTTTCATCGTATCCATCACTTGCTGCTCGCTAATGACGTCATGATGCAGCCAGTTGGCGATATGCTGACTTGAAATACGCAAAGTTGCGCGGTCTTCCATTAGACCAACGTCATTGATATCAGGTACTTTGGAGCAACCAACACCTTGGTTTACCCAGCGTACCACGTAACCTAAAATACCCTGTGCATTGTTCTCAAGCTCTTGCTGCTTTTGCTCTTTTGTCCAATTGGTATCTTTTGCCAGTGGAATGGTCAAAATATCGTCTAAGCTTGCTCGTTTGCGTGATTTCAGGCTGTCTTGTACGTCAGCGACATTGACTTGGTGATAGTGCATACTGTGCAAGGTTGCGCCTGTTGGTGATGGTACCCAAGCGGTCGTGGCACCCGATTTAGGGTGGGCCGCTTTGGTATCCATCATTTCTTTCATTTCATCAGGTTTTGCCCACATGCCTTTACCGATTTGAGCACGGCCTTGTAGTCCAGTTTCTAGACCAATGTCTACATTCCATTGCTCATAGGCGGGCTGCCATGCTTGTGCTTTCATCTCACTTTTTGGCACAAATGGACCTGCATTCATACTGGTATGCATCTCGTCCCCAGTGCGGTCTAGAAAGCCCGTGTTAATAAATATAACACGCTCCTGCGCTTGGCGAATGGCTTCTTTTAAATTGACCGTCATGCGGCGCTCTTCATCCATGATACCGATTTTGATAGTATTGCGTTCTAAGCCTAATAAATCTTCTGAGGCATTAAAAAAATCATTGGCCATTTTGACTTCTTCAGGGCCATGCATTTTTGGTTTAACGATATACATCGAGCCTTTACGCGAGTTTGATAGCTCATTTTTACCTGTAAGATCATTGAGCGACAATAGTGGCGTAATCAAACCATCCATTAGTCCTTCGAATATCTCTTCTTGACCGTCGCCTAAATCGACTAAAATAGCAGGGCTTTGCATCAAGTGACCCACGTTACGGATGAGCAGTAGCGAACGGCCTGGCAAGATAAGTTTGCCGCCATCTGGCGTATTGTATTCACGGTCTGGGTTTTGTCGACGAGTACGCGTTTTACCACCTTTTTCAAAGGTTTCTTGCAAATCACCATTCATCAGACCGAGCCAGTTACGATATACTTCCACTTTTTCTTCTGCATCAACGGCAGCGATGGAATCTTCACAGTCTTGGATAGCCGTGATCGCTGACTCTAATAGCACGTCTTTAATATTGGCTGGATCATCTTTACCAACCGGATGATTGGCATCTATTTGAATCTCTGCATGTAAACCATTGTTTTTTAGCAAGAGTCCCGTTGGATTGTCTGACTCACCGATGAAACCTGCAAATTTCGCTGACTCTTTTAGCGGCGTACTGCTATCACCTTGGATAATTTCAAGATTGCCATCAACCACTTTAAACCCTGTCGCATCATTATATGAGCCTGATGCCAATGCAAAGTTTTCATCTAGGAATTTTTTGGCATAGGCGACAACAGCAGCGCCGCGAATTGGATTGTAAGCACCTTTTGCTTCTTGGCCATTTTCGTCACTGATAACATCCGTACCATACAAAGCATCGTACAAGCTGCCCCAACGCGCGTTGGTCGCGTTCAATGCATAGCGCGCATTACGTACCGGTACGACCAGCTGCGGGCCTGCGATATGGGCGATTTCATCATCGACGTTTTGGGTGCTTATCGTAAAGTCCTCCCCTTCTGGCAATAAATAACCAATCTCTTGCAAGAACGTCTTATAAGCGGGATAATCAATGTCGCCATCTTTGGCAGGGTGTTGTAAGTGCCACTGATCGATCTGTGCTTGAATCTTGTCACGAGTCGCAAGCAGCGCCTTGTTGCGCGGCGTAAACGCTTTGATGACTTCTTCAAAACCTGACCAATAACGGTCTGAATCAAAACCGACTTTTGGCAGTACTTCATTTTCGATAAAGTCATATAGTTGCTGATCAATAGCAAGAATACCTTTTTTAATACGATTAGCATTAGAAGACTGGCTCATATTGTTATCCTTATATTTTCGTGAGGGGTGTAAATACGAATGGCTAGCGCAAGGTTAGATATGGTCAGTTTATGGTTAGACCTTACCGGATTTAGGCATCTATTCTCAGTCTAAGCGACCTACTGAGTAAGCTTATCAATTCATCGTATAAGTCAGCTGTGAATAGTGGTTCAAAAATTTATACTGCTTACATCTTGTCGTCCATGAGCTTTTTTATTTTATTTAAAAGAGTGACCTCTAAATCTAAGTGATGACTACTTTATATTGTCGTAGCAGTGGTTATAATATTCATTACTGGCTATCAGATGGTAATCAACCATAAGATAAAATTTTATTTGTACGAAATCTCATCCTACTATCAAATAAAGAAATAAACAAGAAAACATCATTTATTAAATAAATGTTTAGGCTGTACAATAATGATAACCTATAGCCCATCGACTCTATAGCGTTTAATTAGGACTTATTAAAAAGATAGCGATAGCGATTAAACAAACTATCAGTAATCATTACTGATCTAATTTATCCAAATAGTTTGTTTATTTAATTTTTTATATTTGAGTAGGATATAGTGGATACTGACTAAACTGGATACCTCGAACCTATCCTGAGTGACTGGAACAAAATTTTTGCTTGCTGTGACTATGCAGACAGAGGCAATAAAGAATTTATCCCAGCCTCGTTGTATCTTTTTTATATTGACCTGACTATATTCCAATCATTCGACCGCGATACAGACTATGAATACAGACAATACCAGCAAGAAAGTAGACAGTGTGCACGATGACATTATTAAAAATACTGGTGCTAATATCATCGATATAGAAGAAAGTACAGAGACTAAACAAGAGGATCAGATAGAAGAAAGCGTAGAAGAGGACAGTGTCGATATCGCACGATTGCGCACACCTACAAAGGTAGATTTGTCTCCTATTTATAATTTTTTGGGTGCTCGAACAACACAATCTTGGGTCGATGCTGCCCTCGCAAACCTGCCATTAATCATTCAGGATCATGCCAATTGTGAAAAAAAAGCGGCTGGCACTGCCATGAATCTCATATTTCGTTATGAGTTTTCCTATGATTTACAGTGTAAATTGGCGCAATTAATACGTGAGGAGATGCTCCATTACGAGCAAGTGTTAGGTATCATGAATGAACGCGGGCAAGAATGGAGATACCTAAGTGCAGGGCGTTACGCCAAAGGTATGTTAAAGCACAAGCGCACTTACGAGCCAGCAGCGATGATAGATGTCTTAATAATCGGCGCATTTATCGAAGCGCGTTCTTGCGAGCGATTTGCAGCACTGGCGGAAGTCATCAATGATGAGCGTTTGGCAAAGTACTATCGCTATTTGCTGAAATCAGAAAGTCGTCATTTTGAGGATTATCTAGCATTGGCGCAATCGCTGTCCGAAGATAATATTGATGAGCGAGTGGCGCTCTTTAAAGAAGTCGAAGCAGAATTAATTTCCACTCCCGATAATGAATTACGCTTTCACAGTGGTACACCTGCTTAATGATGCCCAACTGATCGCCTCCTGACGAAAACAAAAAATAAGCCATAGCTGATTAAGTTAAATACTTAAAGCAGCTGTGGCTTATTTTACATGCTCAGATTGATCTTGATTGAAACTTGTATTACTTGTCACTTTTCATTAACGGGCTATCATACTGTTTATGATTTTTGGCCACGTGATGAGGATCATGGTCATCGGTTGCTCTTTCAGCAGCGGCTGGATTTACCTTTTGTAAGGCATCATCAGGGACGATACCGTGGTTATCATTTGCATCTTTTAACGAATAACCACTGTCCATTTCTTGTTCATCATCTGGTAAGCTCATTTTTGCTCCTTGTTTTTATTCTCAAAATGACCATTCGTTTTATGTAACCGTGACAAGCTTTTAGACTTGCATAGAGGCAGTTAGTCCTTCTCGTCAGGATTTAACACACGGGTTTGGGCGTTATCAATATTGGCATAGCGATTCATATTGGTAATTTTTTCACTATCAGGTGCTTCACTACCAACTGTTTCTTCGTTGATATTGTCATCAAAGCCAGTGCTGGCCTGATCACGACGATCCGGTTGACGTGCTGGATTATCATTATTATTAACGTGCTCTGAATCAACTACCCCTTCTTTAAAGGTATCGGTTCCCTTGTTTTCAGTGACATTTTTTTCAATTTCATCGTGCTTTTCGATTTCACTGTGCTTTTCAATTTCATCGTGCTTTTCAATTTCATCGTGATCGTTTGGTTGCGTGTCCATTATCTGATGCTCTTTGATGGTGTTATCGGTATCGGCTTCTGTCATTCGAGTTTTGGTTAAGGCCGGATCTCTGGTTTCCATGGTCATGTCCTTATAATTATTATTGATAAAGTTAAAAAACTAACATGCTATTTACGTTGGCTATATCGACTACTGATTGCCGTTTTGGCTTAAATCATAAGCATTTAGGTCTGCTACGTTTTTGCCACCATCTGGCAGATCCTCTTGTTTACGCGGATCCACAAAGATTTCATCGGTCTCTTGTGAGGCTTGCTGAGGCCCGTCTATATCAGGCTGATGCTTTCGGCCTTCATAGCTATTTTTGGGATTAATAACATCAGGATTATTAAAATCTGATTTAGCAGTATCCTTGATAGGTACGGCTTGTTCATTAGTAGGCTGGGTATTGTCTGACATAACATATCCTTCACGATTATATTCAAAAAATTAATCAAATGGTTATGGCTAATGCATCACAACGCGCAAAGACTATTTGTCTGTGCGTAAATCATCTTCAATAAAAGAGGTTTGCTCTTCTTCGCTCAACTGTTCCGGTGTATCTACTTTTTTATTGCCTTCAGATTTATTGGCTGCAAGATTCTTCTCAATTTGTTTACTATCCGCTTTTTCTGCAGCTTTTTTGACATCTGACTGATGATCAATATCACTCATGGTATGTTCCTATTTTTATAGTCGGCTACTACATAATTGTTTAAGAGATACTTTTTATATCCGTATTTATACTTATTTTGCAGCCTTATATTTTTCATAGAGCTTGTAATTAATATTTATAAGTAGCTGCTAATGAGAAGGTAATACTTCTATAAATGCATTTTAATTGCTATCAAGTATAAGTATCATATTGCATGTGATACCAGTGTACTGCCGTATCAATGTGTGAATAAATGTGAGGTTACAAGACAGTTTGTAACTTAAGCGAAGAAATTTTCACCATAAAAAATCAAAAAACCAAGCACCGAAACCTATCAGTACTTGGTTAAATAAATAAATTTTATGACCTTCTCAACCAATATCACTCAAAGCATTCATTACCTTCTTCATAATATTGGTTAAGTCAGCCAAATGATCTATCCTACATGTCTACATGGTTAATACTCTTTAATAAATAGTCTTGAGCAATATGCGGCATCTCGCCTTCAGCAGGCTGAATCGGCTGCCAGCTACCGTTTCCATTCAGTGTCCACGCTTGTGTATTGTCTTGTAGATAATTGAGCAATCCATCCTCATAGACCTGCTTAAACAACTTTTTATTTTCAATAGGAAACGCTACTTCCACGCGATGAAATAAATTGCGATCCATCCAGTCGGCACTACCGCAGTACAAGCGTTCATCACCGTCATTATAAAAATAATAAATGCGCGTGTGCTCCAAAAAACGACCAATAACAGAGCGCACGGTGATGTTTTCAGACAGACCTTTTACTTGCGGACGCAAACAACACATAGAGCGCAAAATTAGCTCAATTTTGACCCCAGCTTGTGAGGCATCATATAGCTTGGCAATCAGCCGACGTTCGGTTAATGCATTAATTTTGACAATAATGTGGGCGCGCTTACCTGCTTTTGCATGAGCGATTTCATCATCAATAAAGCTCATCAGTTTTTCATGCAAGGTAAAAGGTGCATGCAGCAGTTTTTTGAGATTGGCAGGTTTGCCCATGCCGGTTAACTCTTGGAAGATATTGTGTACGTCCTCCGAGATATCTGGATCGGCGCTAAATAAGCCGTAGTCAGTATAAACTTTGGCATTGGCCGCATGATAGTTACCTGTCCCTAAATGCACATAACGGCGAATGCGGTCGTCCTCACGGCGTACAATGAGCATCAGCTTGGCATGGGTTTTATAACCGACGATGCCATATACCACAACGGCACCCGCTTCTTGTAAGTAGTTGGCAACAGCGATATTGGAGGCTTCATCAAAGCGTGCCCGCAGCTCGATGACGGCAGTCACCTCTTTGCCATTACGAGCAGCAGCCGCGAGTGCTTTGACGATTTCTGAATTGGTACCCGAGCGGTACAGCGTTTGCTTAATTGCCAGCACTTTTGGATCACTGGCAGCTTGCCACAATAAGTTAATAATGGGTGAAAATGCATGGAAAGGATGGTGCACCAGCACATCACTTTTGCGCATGGCCGCAAACATACTCGTCGCTTTGTCTAATTTGTCCATCTCACGGCGAAACTGTTTTGGCACCACATAAGTAAAAGGCTGATAACGCAGTGCTGGAATATTAAAGTCGAACAGTAACCGCGTTAAGTTGACAGGGCCATTGACGCGGTATAATTGATTGTCGTGCAGCTCAAATTCATTGAGTAAATAGTCACTAATGTGTATCGGACAGTCGGTCGTTACTTCTAAACGTACTTTATCACCAAAGCGGCGGTTTTCCAGTTCGCCCTCCAACGCCTTGGCAATATCTTCAACATCGTCGGCCAAATCTAAATCAGCATTACGCGTTAGCCGGAACTGATGACAGCCCGTCACATTCATCCCAGGGAATAACTCGCCAATGTGCTCATGGATAATGGCTGACAGCATGACGTGGTGCTCTTTGCCGCCAGTCAATTCATCCGGCAGGCGTATGACGCGTGGCAAACTACGCGGCGCTGGCACAATCGCTAGGTTGATATCACGACCAAAGGCGTCTTTACCTTCTAAAGTGGCAATAAAGTTTAAGCTTTTATTGACCAAACGCGGAAACGGATGCGCAGGGTCAATGCTAATCGGTGTCAATACTGGTGAGACTTGCTCAGTGAAATAGCGCTTCATCCAAGCTGATTGCTCGGCATTTAGCTCATCGCGCTTTAAATATCTGATATCTTCTTTGGCAAGCGCGGGCAATATATCTTCGTTGAGGATACGATATTGCTCATCAATCGCGTCATGCATTATGGTCGATATCTCATTGAGCAATTCGCTCGGACGCATGCCATGAGCACTGGTCGAAACATCGCCCATATTGAGCTTTTGCATGATACCTGCGACACGAATCTCAAAAAATTCATCAATATTCGATGAGAAAATAATTAAGAAAAACAAGCGCTCAAGTAGTGGATGGCGAGGACTGGCTGCCTGCGCCAAAACCCGCAAATGAAACTGTAATAAAGACAAATCACGATTGATATAACTGCTGGGCGAATAGCTACCGTCTTCTGAACGTTGCCATTCAACTTGAGCGAAATGCTCATTGCCAATATTTGTATCGAACTGATCGCTAATATTTGTATCGGCCTGACCATTAACATCAATCACATTATCCATATCACTACCCTTGTCCTGCTTATCGCTCATCTCTACCACGTCCCTACTCCTTTGAAATTATCGATACGCCATCATCTTTTTTATTAAATAAAATAAGGTCAAATATTATCACGCGTGACTTTTATAAATTTTCCTTGCTTGCTGTGCCTTCGCAGACAGAGGCGACGCAAAATTTATCCCAGTAGCACTGTCGTTGTTTTATAGTGGATCGACCATACTATTTTTAAACGTCATTGTATTTCAAGCGGCGTTGTACAATACTTTTTATAACAGCTATTGATGACAAAACACACCATTGGCTATGCAAAATTACTCTTATTTAGATAATCAATTAAGACGCTTGTGGTAATACGGCATTTTTCATACGTTTTTTGATGATACGCTGCTTATTACGTAAGCCTCTATCGCCCTGATTGTCTTCATAATATTTTGGGTTGGTCAACATCCCGATTAGTAGAGCAGATTCATCGCGATTGAGTTTGGCAGCAGATTTATCAAAGTAATGCTGAGAGGCAGCTTCGATGCCATAAATGCCATTGCCAAATTCTGCGACATTGAGATAAGCGGTCAAGATACG
This sequence comes from Psychrobacter immobilis, assembly GCF_904846225.1. Taxonomy (GTDB): domain Bacteria; phylum Pseudomonadota; class Gammaproteobacteria; order Pseudomonadales; family Moraxellaceae; genus Psychrobacter; species Psychrobacter immobilis_F. The sequence continues at coordinate 20,779 of NZ_CAJGZJ010000001.1, forward strand.
CTGCTTGTCCCAAAACGTTTCGAGCATGACCGTGATAACAGCTTCTTCGCCTTTACGAACGTATGAACGATGTGAGGTCAAAAAGAGATTTTTTGCCAACTGCTGGGTAATCGTGGAGCCACCAGCAGACATCTTTCCGGTTTCTTCATTTTTCTTTTGAGCCGCTTTGATACCTTTAAAATCAAAGCCATTGTGCTGGCTAAACGTTGAGTCCTCACTCACGATCGCTGCTTGCTTGGCAGATTTTGCAATGGCATCGTAATCAGCCCACGTTTGAGTGACATCGCCACCTGTTAATCGATGAGTCAGCATAAACATACTGTTATTAATCGGCTGCGTTTTCCAAATCAACAGTAGGCCTGCAACCAACACATGGAAGGCAACGACCAACAGTATTAATGCCAATAATAGTCGTTTGATAAATTTGCTAAAACTTGCCATGTAAGGTACCCAAATGATTGAAAAGATAATAAGATGAAGTTAGGCGCTATCGATAAAAAATAAGAAGCCAATAAGGATGACTCAGTAATGACAAACAGCAAGTCATCTTACCTAATCTCACAATCGCTGTCATTATTTACCCCACTTCTTTATCATGTCATAAAGGGTAAATAGCATTTATATTTTTTATTAAGCGAATAGAAATAAGCATTTTGCGACATATCTTAAGATAAGAGAGTAAATATGCCCAATGACAATATGCGCGATACCAATATATACAATACCAATATGCACAACGACAGTACGCATAATGGCAATATGTACAATGACAATACATACGATGCTAGTATAAAGGTATTACGGGCACGTGTTATCGCCGAAAGCCCTAGTCTTGGTACAGCGCAAAATATAGATAAATGGTGGCTATTTGGCACATCCGGCTGTCATTTGTGTGACATCGCTGAGCAGATAATATCTCAGTTCCAAGCGGTACAGCCCATTATTTATGAAAATATCGATATCGCCGACTTTGATGAAGCATTGATGATGGAATTTGCCACCGCTATTCCTGTCATTTTGACGCCATCTAAGCGCTTAAACTATCCTTTTTCGGTCATGGATTTACAACAATTGTTGACGCCATAAGCGATTAATAACACTCTTGCAGTGAGAACCCTATGAAAAATCTAGAAAAAGTGACAGAAATTGAAGATCTGCGCAAAGTCGCTGAGCGCAAAGTGCCACGTATGTTTTATGATTATGTTGATTCAGGCTCATGGACTGAAACCACTTATCGTAGCAATGAAAGCGATTTTGACCGTATTAAACTGCGCCAACGTGTCTTGGTCAATATGGAAAATCGCAGTTTGGCGACAAACATGATTGGCGAGCCAGCAAAAATGCCCGTAGCCATCGCGCCCACTGGGTTTACTGGCATGATGTGGGCAGATGGCGAGATTAAAGCGGCACAGGCGGCAGAAAAATTTGGTGTGCCATTCTCTTTATCGACCATGAGCATTTGCTCTATTGAAGATATCGCTACTCATACCAGCAAGCCGTTTTGGTTTCAGCTGTATGTGATGCGCGATCAGGCATTTATGGCCAATTTGATTCGCCGTGCTAAAGAAGCGAATTGCTCAGCGCTTATCTTAACTGCCGACTTGCAAGTACTTGGCCAACGCCATAAGGATATCAAAAATGGTCTGTCTGCCCCGCCTAAACCAACTTTGACCAATATCTTAAATCTCATGACCAAGCCAGAATGGTGCCTGAATATGCTTGGCACTAAGAGGCGCACCTTCGGAAATATCGTCGGTCATGCAAAAGACGTTGAGGATATCTCGTCGCTATCTGCTTGGACCGCAGAGCAGTTTGATCCTGCGCTCAGCTGGGACGACGTTGCTCGTATCAAAGATATGTGGGGCGGCAAGTTGATTATTAAAGGTATCATGGAACCTGAAGATGCCATCATGGCGGCTCGTAGTGGCGCGGATGCACTGGTGGTATCAAATCATGGCGGACGTCAATTAGACGGTGCGCTTTCCTCTATTTCTGCTCTCGCAGACATCGTACAGGCTGTCCATGCCGAAAATAGCGATATTGAGGTTTGGCTTGATAGCGGTATTCGCTCGGGTCAAGACGTGTTAAAGGCCATCTCGTTAGGCGCTAAAGGCACGATGATCGGACGTGCTTTTCTTTACGGATTAGGCGCTTATGGTGAAGATGGCGTACGCCGCGCGCTGGAAATCATTTATAAAGAATGTGACATATCAATGGCATTCTGTGGTCATACCAATATCAACACAGTGACGGATGATATCTTAGTGAAAGGTACGTATGAGAACCTTAAAATTACCAACGCTTATTAACATTACCAAGCTTTAGATAGAGAACTCATGCTTCTATAGTCCGTTCAATATAAAAGAGATATGATAGATGTGGTGCTCTGCTGGTAAAATTTTTCTTGCTTGCTGTGCGCTTTGCACTCTAGAGGCATCGAAACAGTTATCGTAAAAACACGCATCCCAGCATCGCTGTATTCCTTTTAAAGTGAATCCACTATATATGACATATTCAGATTATAACCTTTATACTCTACTGATAAATTTTTAGTGACCGTTAGCTTTTATGACTATTCAACAATTATTAAAGACAGCACCCGTCACCACCTTGCTATTGGCCAGCTTTATTGGGCTGTTCATCATGCAAGTGCTGACAGGCGTTGATGCCAATAGCCCATCGACTGAGGCGCTGGTAAAATGGGGCGCTAATGCGCTGCCTTTCACCATGGGTGATGAGCCATGGCGATTGGTCAGTAGTGCGTTTTTGCATATCGGCCTTATGCATTTATTGTTCAATGGCTTTGCCATGTATTTCTTTGGAAAAATTGCCGAGCCGATGTTTGGCTCAACCAAGTTTCTGCTATTGTTCTTGCTAGCAGCAATCGGTGGTAATTTACTCAATAATTATGTCACATGGCAGAAAATCTTGGACGGTGCAGGACAGTCAGGACTATCGGCTGGAGCGTCTGGTGGCATCATGGGTATCGGTGCGGCATTATTGATAGCGGCGCTGTTTAAGATGTCGGTTAATGGTTTGATGCTCAATTTAAAAAACCTCATATTAATTATGGGCATCAACTTGGTCTACGGTTTTGCCGTACCGGGCATTGATAATGCCGGTCACATTGGCGGCGCTATGACGGGATTGCTGATTGCGCTGGCATTTGCGAGTGCCTATCGTAAGCAACTTATTAGCGATCTACACAACGCGCCTGTGTATCAGCAGCAACAGCATCAGCAGAGCCCTTATCAAAATAACGACCAAAATCGCTATCAAACCAATTATCAGACGACCTATGTCGATCAGCCATCTAGCCTTGATACTGATTCGATTAATAAAAATACTGAGTTTGACCATCGCACTAATATCAATTCAGATATGAATATCAATACCGCTCATAGCCGTATTATCGAACCAAAAACGCCTGCGACATCCTCATTAATCTGGACGTTACTGCCATGGCTGGTGATCTGCTTGATAAGCATTGGCTTTATTTGGTGGTGGTACGATATTCACTCTCAAATCGTGCAAGTATTAAAAAGTATTGAGTAAATCGCCATACTTATTTATCATTGCTGAATTGTTATAAAACCCGCATACTTATTTAACTTACCCTACTCCATTATTTCTGCCTGATGGTACTATTCAACCATTCCTACTCAATCACGAGATTCGATTATGTTTAAACTTGCAGCGCTACCTCATATCTCTGCGCGCACTTCACTCAGTGTGTTAATGGCTACTGCGTTATTCAGTGTGGCTAGCGTGGCTAGTGCCATCCCTTTTCTTAATAAAAACCTGCCGACTGACAAAGACGCTGTGTTAAGCGTTGGTGTCAATATTTTGGCGACAAACTCAGCCTATGATTTAGAAGACAATACTGAGATTAGTGTGTTGCCCGGTGTATTTTATGATAATAATAGAGTCTATGCTCGCGGCGCTCAAGCTGGTGCCTATATCATCAATGATGGCACTAATCAGCTGTCTGCTTATGCTCAGCTCTCAGGTTCTGAGTTTGATCCTGATGATGCTATAGGTGCACTGCAAGGGCTTGATAAGCGTAAAACGTCAGCGGCAGCGGGTCTGAGTTATCAGCGCCGTACGCCTATCGGTGCTTTCCGTGCGCAAATAGGAACGGATATTTTGGATAATAGTGGTGGCAACATTGCTCGTTTATCGTATCTTGCTAGAATCAGCAAAGACAAGCTAACGGTCTATCCGAGTATTGGCTTTGAGTATTATGATGAAGATTATAACAACTACTATTACGGCGTGACTGAGAAAGAATCGGCAAAAACGGGCGTTGATGCTTATACGTCTAACAACAGTTTAAACCCTTTTGTCAATGTCAGCGCCAACTATGACTTTAATGATAAGTGGGCAGGATTTGCCAATCAAAGCCTAAGATACTTACCAAATGAGCAATACGATAGTCCAATGGTAAACTCACGCACTGAAGCAACGACAACCGTTGGTTTGCTTTATAAGTTTTAATTAAGCTTGGATTTTGATGTGAGAAAGCTGGGCATTTTGCTCGGCTTTTTTTTGTTTTGAGTCAAGCTAAACCATAAATTTCCACCTTACTCACCCAGAAGATATATGCAAACTAAAAATATTTCTGAGTAATTACTCAACCCTATCGATATAAGTTAGAATTATTTATTGTTAAGTCACATTTAATCTAGGATACAAATAATGCAGCAGCTACCTTCATATCGTAATAATAATGTGATGTGGCAAGATCTTACCTACTCACCATCCATTTTTATATCTGCTGATGGCTACAAATGTAATTATGACTCTAATGAAAAAGCACGTTATGCTTTATTGCTTGAGCTTCAATATGATATACAAACACAAGATGAGGACTTAATCAGATATTTATTCAAACAGGAGATTTCGGCAAGTGAAAGAAATCCGACGGGCGGCGTTAGTGACTCTTTAATTCTAAACGCTTATTTACTGGCTGGTTTTAAAAATCCAGATGACATCATTTTTTTCTATAACGCCAAGCACTCAAATTTTGATGCCAGTTTTGTCATAGATAACGAGTTTATGTTTTATGCCTTGAAAGATAAAACAGAGGTGTTTGTCAAAGACAACTTTCCAGAGATTTATGATGACTTACAAGAAGTGTATGCTCAGTATAATTGCAATGGAGCATTAGAAGAGTGGTGGACTCGCTTATCAAGAGACTACCCTAAGCAAGAAAGTAATGAAGATCTATACACTTTGTACAAACGAAATATCTATTTTAAAGACTACGAGCTTGCCAAAAAATACCTTGAGCAATGGAATGAGGTAACACTTGATTCGATCAATAAAAAGAGTGTTTTAAAATATGCATATATTGAGCTAAAGGAATACTCACAGGTCATTGAATTACTAAAAGAGGAGCTGGCAGCCAGTGATTCTCATTGGGATAACCTCAGTTGCTACAGAGATTTGCTAGATTTTTATACTAGAACAGAGCAATCAAAAAATGCCTTAAGAACCATTGACTCTATTGATAAGGAATTAGAACAATTCAGCGATTGGAAAAATGTTGGGTTAGGTACTATTACCATTGAGCAGATTTTTGAATTTAGTTTATTGACTGATAATACTGAGTTTGGTATCAAAGCTTTTAATATAGCGTACAAATGGTTAAGAAAAATTCAGTACAGCCTCTCATATGTTGGCCTTGAAATAGCGTTGAAAGCTGCTGATAAATACGCTTTAGCGTTAGAGTAAAATAAATTAGAAGAGTTGCTTATGGCCGAAAAAAATAGAATTGAAAAAGACTTTGTATCAGATAATTGGTTTAAATCCTTATTGAAAAATTGGTTTAGATAAATTCATAAATGCAAATATTGACCTGTACACCAACGAAATACTTTTCATTAGTGTTCCTGCGTTGAATGCACTTTACACCTAGAGCACCTCGCCATAACAAGTTTCTTAAGCATACTCAATAGGTTCAATCTCATCTAAGAAATGAAGATCATTTGTCTCAATCAAACGTAACTCGTAAGTAGATTGCAGATTCAACCAAAACTGAGCGCTACCGCCGAAATACTTTGCTAAACGCAGTGCCGTATCTGCTGTAACGCCTCTTTTTTCACGTATTATTTCATTGATACGTGCGGGTGTTACGCCAAGCTTGTTTGCCAGCGCATTGGCGCTCATCTTTAGCGGCTCAAGAAAGTCTTCTCGTAATACTTCACCTGGGTGAATAGGACGCATACCATTTTTAATCATAACATTCTCTCTTTTATAATCTCGACATCACTCTCGATAAAATCAATGATAGTCTATAATTTCCACATCAATTATGCCTTGCTCTGTCCAAACAAAGCACAGTCGCCATTGAGCATTAACGCGAATACTGTGTTGACCTTCTCTATCACCGTATAAAGCTTCTAAGCGGTTACCGGGTGGCGCTTTTAAATCTTCAAGCATGGTCGCATTATCTAACAGTAATAATTTACGTTCTGCGACATTTTTGATAGCAGACCAACGTCTTGTTTTTCCTGTCGAAAAAAGCGACTCCGTATCTTTACACTTAAAATTAACGATCATACAATTTTCAATGGCCTTTGTTTGTCTCTTTAAAAATAAGAAATAAATTCATATCTTATTGTATATCGATAAACGATAAACATCAATATAGATTTTATATTGAATATTAAATGTCAGCGCGCATGACATATAAATAGTATAAATATTTAATGATATCAATAAGTGAGAAGTACCTTGTTTAAGCTAATAAATTGGCAAAAAAAAGACCTTGCTACATGACAAGGTCTTTTTATAAGTCAAAATATCAACTTTAAAAACTTGAGTAGCGAGGAAGACAAGCGCAAGCACTACCCATTGTAGGCTTAGCTTATCTGACAAGGCTAATCAGGTTTTGGATTAATATTAAGAAGGATGAACCATATCAGCAGGTGTTACCCACTCATCAAACTGCGCTTCAGTTAATAGCTCTAGCTCAACCGCCACTTGCTTCAAGGTTTTGTTTTCTTTATAAGCCGTCTTAGCGATTTTCGCCGCGTTTTCATAACCGACATGACGGTTCAATGCCGTCACTAGCATTAATGAATTATGCAAGAAATCATCGATTTTATCTTTTACTGGCTCGATACCAACGGCACAGTTTTCGTTAAAGCTATTGCACGCATCACCCAATAATTGGATAGATTGCAATAAGTTAAACGCGATCACTGGCTTAAAGACATTCAGCTCAAAGTTACCTGATGCGCCAGCCATGCTGATAGTCACATCGTTGCCCATGACTTGAGCGACGACCATGGTCATTGCTTCTGACTGAGTCGGGTTTACTTTGCCCGGCATGATAGAAGAGCCTGGCTCGTTCTCTGGAATCGTCAATTCGCCCAGACCACAACGAGGGCCAGATGCTAACCAACGTACGTCATTAGCGATTTTGTTTAAGCTCGCTGCTAGCGTTTTTAGTGCGCCTGACGCAAATACTTCGGCATCACGAGCGGCTAGTGCTTCAAATTTATTTGGTGAGGTCACAAACGGTAGACCAGACAATGTCGCTAATTGCTCAGCTGATTTTACCGCATAATCAGGATGCGCATTTAGACCTGTACCAACCGCTGTACCGCCTAGTGGCAATTCATATAGACCTTGTAGCGCATTATCAATACGCGTTAAAGAATGATCCAATTGGCTGACATAGCCGCTGAACTCTTGACCTAACGTCAAAGGCGTAGCGTCTTGCAAATGCGTACGACCAATTTTTACGATGCTATCAAATTCTTTCGCTTTGGCAGCTAGCGTATCGCGTAGTGCGTTTACCGCTGGAATCAACAAGCTGTTGATCTGACGAGCAGCAGCCACACGAATCGCCGTTGGGAAGCTGTCATTGGTAGATTGTGCATGGTTTACATGGTCATTCGGGTGAATTGGCGTGTAGCTGCCGCGCTCAGAACCAGCGATTTCGTTAGCACGGTTAGCCAATACTTCGTTCATGTTCATGTTTGACTGTGTACCAGAACCCGTCTGCCATACGACTAATGGAAACTGGTCAGTGAGACCACCATTGATGACTTCATCAGCGGCTTGAACGATTAGATCACGCTTATCATCTTCAATACGTTCTAAGCTTGCATTAGTAATGGCAGCGGCTTTTTTGACCAATGCCATTGCTTCAATCATCGGACGAGGCAAAGTCTCACCACCGATTTTGAAGTTTTCACGGCTACGCTGAGTTTGCGCGCCCCAATAAGCATCGGCTGGAACTTCTACGTTGCCCATGGTGTCTTTTTCGGTACGAGTTGCCTGATTCTGTGTCGACATAACTACCCTCTTTGATGGTTTGTTGTTGAATAGCGGATCTGTAAAAAATGCAACATCTGCTGCACATAAAGGAGAATACGATATAAAGTGGCGTTATGATAGCATGACTAGGGCGCGTTGAATATTCACAAATAGCCGTTGCTAGCGTCTAAGAGCACCAGCCATCATCAATTTAATACATTATTGGATAGTATATCTATGCATCCTGAGTCAGAAAAATCTAAAGTCAACAATCCACCTAGGCGACTGTTTACTCGCCAGCGTCGCCAGTTGAATGATAATGCACGAAGACAATATGCTCAGTCCGCAAGCTTGCATTTGACCAAACTACAGCAGCGCTTAGCACCGCATGCGCGTATTGGTTTATATTATGATGGCTTTGGCGAGCTGCCTACTCAGCCACTGATGGATTGGTGTCAACGCTTAGGCTATTTACCTTATTTGCCTGTCGTTGGCTCACTGGGACGTGATAATCAGAGAAATGATGATAAACGACTGCGTTTTGTGCCAATTTACCAATCGAAGCTAATCAATATACCGACACGGATTCATCGTTTGGGTATGAAGCAAAACCATCATCGCCGACTGCTTTGGGCGCGCGAATTAGATGTGATTGTCTGTCCATTGGTCGCGGTAGATTTGAATGGCAATCGTATGGGTATGGGCGGCGGATTTTATGATACAACGCTTAGCAAAAGTTATCGGGCAGGCGTAAAAAAACCGCTTAAAATAGGCTGGTGCTATGATTTTCAAGTGGTTGAGCAACTAGATCGTCAACCGTGGGATGTGCCATTAGATGGCTTGATAACGCCAAATGGCATAAGGTGGTTTTGATGAATAATAATAATTGTGATAAAAAAGGATCTAGCGCAGAAAATGTTGAAGCGTATTTGCAGACATTAGGAAATGATGATGCTAGAGAAATACGTTATTACAGCCAAGAGCAGAATTTTAGCCCTGAAGAATTAGCAACTATCATTAACGAGCAACGCTTAAATAAACTACTGGCACAAAGTGATGCATTTTTGAATAGCTTAAATAGTGAGATTGGGGATTTTGATGAGGGCTCTGACAAGGATAATACTTAAAAATATTGGATAAATTGTAGGGTGCGCCCTGCGCACCGATAGTCGAGATTAACTTCTTTTCTGGTGCGCAGGGCGCACCCTACTCATCTCAGCTTCTAACGCATAAGCTGCTTTAATATAAAATTCTATAAAATCAGGGCTACAACACCATCGCCGCAATCCAACCAAACACCAATAACGGAATATTATAGTGAATAAAGGTCGGTACTACGCTGTCTTTGATATGGTCATGCTGTCCATCAATATTTAAACCAGACGTTGGCCCAAGGGTCGAATCTGACGCTGGCGACCCTGCATCACCAAGCGCGCCCGCCGTACCGATAATCGCCACCGTCGCGAGTGGCGAAAATCCTAGCGAAATACAGAGCGGCACATAAATAGCCGCAATAATCGGAATGGTTGAGAATGATGAACCAATGCCCATGGTAACTACCAGACCTATGCCAAGCATAACAAAAGCGGCAATGGCCTTGTTACCCGCAAACAAGCTGGTCGCCCCATCAATCAGCGGTGCAATCTCACCGGTCGCTTTCATAACTTCAGCGAAGCCTTGCGCAGTAATCATAATAAAACCAATCATCGCCATTAGCTTGATACCATCATTGAATATGCCATCAGCATCGCGCCACTTCACCACACCTGTCGCCATAAAGACACCAAAACCAAACATCGAACCGAGCAATAACGAATCGGTATAGAGCTGAACCACAAATGCCGTGACGATTGCAGCTAGGGCAACCAGTGTTTTTAGCTTACTTTGTGTTTGCGCCTCAGCGGCCGTTTTACTTAATGCATCGCCTTTTACCACCGCACTCTTTGCCACATCGTGCGCTTCTTTATCTATCGCTACTTGCTGATAGTGGCGCGGCTTACGGTAACTGATAAATACCGCTGTCAATAAACCAACGAACATACCCAAGGCTGGAATGGCCATTGCCTTAGTCACCGAAACATTACTGATATCAATCCCCGCTTCACCGACGTTTTTTAGCATAATTTGGTTGAGATAAATATCGCCAAAGCCATACGGGATAAACATATAGGTGGTCACGAGACCAAAAGTCAGTAAACAAGCGATCAGGCGTCTATCAATATGCATGCGGTTAAATGCGAGCAGTAATGGCGGCACAAGTAGTGGAATAAAGGCAATATGAATAGGAATTAGATTTTGGCTAAAGCAGCTCATGGTGATTAGACCTGCAAACAGCATATATTTAATCACGCCACTTGCGCCAGCCGCATCCATGCGCTTAATAACGGCCCCTGCTAATGATTGCGGCAGACCAGAATGCGCAATCGCTACAGCAAACGCGCCAAGTAACGCATAGGACAGCGCAATTTGTGCACCATTACGGATACCTTCTTGAAAGGCTTCTAACGTATCAGTGACACCCAGCCCTGCGATCAATCCGCCTGCCATCGCGCCAATCAATAAGCTCAGCACCACGTGTACTCGCGCCAGAGACAGTCCCAACATAATGACGACTGCTACTAGTACCGCATTGATTGCCATGTGTTGCCCCTTGTTCTTTATGCTTTAGCCTCAGTGAAACTGATGAATATCTTAAGACTGATGAATGTCGCCCTACTCTCTAAAAAGCCTCAGTATAAAAGCCTGATTTTAGACGCGCGCCAGTTTACCTTATTTTGCTAATAAATCCTACGTGTAGAATCTGATGGATAGTAAGCCAACTCTATCAGCACATGGCGGTATGACCTGTGATGTATCTATTTGATTTACTTTAAAAACCAAACAACCATGCTCATAGGCATGTTTTTAGAATGACTATTTCGACGCCTGTGGAATAAGAATATAAGCAAACGACTTTGCGGGTAACACTTGCAATTTTATATAGCAACACCATTTATCTAAACATGAGCCACGAACTTGACTTTACAAGTCTGGTGAACGAGGAAAAAGTATATGAGTGTACATAAAATTGCCCAAGACAATATCGACATCGATGTCGACGTTTCATCTACTGTTGCAGAAGACAATGCGCTAGAAACCTCATCTGACAATACGTCAGAGGCGGCGTCTGCCAATGTTGAAGACAATATTAAAAACAATGACAATGATCACGAAAATGACAGTGATCACGACAATAGCAATGACGACAAAGCGGAAGATTATTTGCCGTTGTTGGCACTGCGAGACGTCGTCGTTTACCCGCACATGCAAATTGCTTTATTCGTCGGTCGTGCACCATCGGTGAAAGCCGTTGAATTGGCACAAGCTGAATACGGCAATAAAGTACTGGTCGTTGCCCAAAAAGACTCACTGACCGAAGATATTGATCAAGATAATTTATACCAATACGGTACGGTTTGCCGCATTGTCAGCACCATGCCGCATGACAGCGATGAGAATTGCATAAAAGTATTGATCGAAGGTCAGTACCGCGCCCGTGTTGATAATATCGAAAATCACGATGAGCTATTGATGGCGAGCTTTGAGCGTGCTGATCTTGATGTCAGTATGGATGAGAGCCAACAGAAAAATACCATACAGGCTTTGACCACGCTGTTTGAAAGCTACGCGGATGCGCGTCTACGTAATGCGCGTGAACTGACTCGCGTGGCGAAACGTATTGACGATTTACTTGAGCTGGTTTATTTCATCTCAACTCGTGTGTCGATGGATCTTGATATTAAGCAGTCGTTCTTAGAAGAAGACGATATCAAAACGCATATCAATACCTTGACCGAATATCTGGTCAAGCAAAGCGCTGAGCAAAATATAGAGCAAGACATCCAAGAGGCAGTTCGTCAGCAGATGGAAGACAATCAGCGCGAATACTTCTTAAACGAGAAGATGAAAGCCATCAAAAATGAGCTGTCAGACATGAATGACGGTGCGTTCGATGGTGAAGACGATGTGGCTGAGCTTGAGCAACGTTTAGAAGATGCCGACTTGCCAGAGGATGTGCGCAAAAAAGCAGAGCAAGAGTTCAAGAAACTCAAAATGATGCCGCCTGCGTCAAGTGAATCGTCAGTGGTACGCAACTATATTGAATGGATTTTGGACACGCCGTGGAATGCGACGACCAAAGTTTCGATCAATTTAGACAAAGCCAAAACCGTGTTGGATGAAGATCATTATGGCTTACAAGATGTGAAAGATCGCATCTTAGAGTATCTCGCCGTTCAGTCACGCGTGAAAAAACTGCGTGGCCCTATTCTTTGTCTCGTTGGTCCTCCGGGTGTGGGTAAAACCTCGTTGGGTGAATCGATTGCCCGTGCTACTGGTCGTAAGTTTGTCCGTATGGCACTGGGCGGCGTGCGTGACGAAGCGGAGATTCGTGGTCACCGCCGTACTTATATCGGCGCGATGCCAGGTAAAATTGTGCAATCACTGGCAAAAGCAGAAGTTAAAAACCCGCTATTCTTATTGGATGAAATCGATAAGATGGCACAAGACTTCCGTGGCGATCCAGCATCAGCCTTGCTTGAAGTATTAGATCCATCACAGAATGACACGTTTAACGACCATTACTTAGACATGGACTTAGACTTATCACAAGTGATGTTCATCTGTACTGCCAACAGCATGGATATTCCACCTGCGTTGCTTGACCGTATGGAAGTGATTCGTCTACCGGGTTATACCGAAGAAGAAAAGGTCAATATCGCCCAGAAATATCTAGTGCCAAAAGCCATCAAAAATAACGGTCTCAAAGAAGGCGAGATTGAGATTGTAGAAGCGGCATTGCACAGTATCGTACGCAGCTACACACGTGAAGCGGGTGTGCGTAACCTTGAACGCGAAGTCAATAAAATCTGCCGTAAAGTAGTTCGTGGTTCGGTTGAAAATCATGGCGCGCGCGCTCCGAAAAAAGCAGAACGTGAGCTGATCGTAGTCGATGATAAAAACATCGATGATTACCTAGGTGTCCATCAGTATGACTATGGTCTGGCTGAAGAAGAGCCTGAGATTGGTCGTATCACTGGGCTTGCGTGGACACAAGTCGGTGGTGAGCTATTAACCATCGAAGCGGTCGCGATGAAAGGTAAAGGTGAGCTTAGCTTCACTGGTTCATTGGGCGATGTGATGAAAGAGTCGATTCGCGCTGCCATGAGTGTGGTTCGTGCTCGCGGTGATAGCTTAGGTATCGATTACGAAACCTTTAAAACCACTGACGTCCATGTACATATGCCAGAAGGTGCGACGCCAAAAGACGGTCCGTCTGCGGGTGGTGCGCTTACCACAGCGTTGGTATCTGCGTTGACTGGCATTGCCATCCGTCCGGATATTGCCATGACAGGTGAGATTACACTGCGCGGTAAAATCCTACGTATTGGTGGTCTAAAAGAGAAACTACTGGCAGCACATCGCGGTGGTATCAAGCATGTGTTGATTCCAGCGACCAACGAGCGTGACTTGGCCGATATTCCTGATAACGTCAAAGCGGGTCTGACGATTCAGCCAGTGGCGACGATTGATGAGATATTAAAAGTCGCTTTGGTCACGATGCCAAAACCGCTCAAACCTGCAAAAGTAACGGTGGATAAAACCAAAGGCAAAGCACTGCACAACTAATTAAATCGTTAGTGATGCAGTCTTAGTAATTAAAAAGCCGCTTACAGAAATGTAGGCGGCTTTTTTTGGCAAAAACAAAAACATAGTCGCGCGTTAACTTAAACTCAGGGCATAAAAAGGCTAAGCATCAATCGCTTGGATTTCTATATTAGAAACCAACCATTACAGAGTATTATTTAATCGTCACGGTCATATAATATGGCTTAGGCGTATTGCCCTCTCGCGCTTGGTTGCGTGGCTGTACTACGCGAATGATATGCTCGCCAGTTTTATTAAGCGTTACGGTTTCACTGCTTAAATCTGGTGAAACGATACCGTAAAGCAATGGATATAAGTCGTTACTACCGACTATGGTGGCGCTCACCTTTTGGCCTTTTTTGGCATAAAACTGATACTCACAGTAGCTATTTCCTTTAATCGCGCCAGCTCGGTTAACGTCATAACTGCCTTTCGACATGTGTAATTCTTTGACGCCGCAATCTGCATTATAGTGTAAATCACCCGTTTGCGATGCCGCTTGCGTTGTCATTGTGGCCGCACTCATTATTCCTAAAACAAAGACCGTAGACCCAGCCAACTTAGACAATGTATTCATATAAACACCTCACATAAATTATGATTAAAATTGCAATTTATTAAAATTCTAATCATTTGAATCAATACTTCTGACCGCTGCTATTTTGCACTATAGCCGATTCACTTTAAATTCGATACAGTGCTGCTGGGATAGATTTTTTGCAGCCTCTGTCACGCTTGCGAACAGCACGCTAGAAACATTTACCCCAGTAGCACGTATCTACTAACGTATCGATTTTATTTTGAACTGACTATACAGCTGAGCCACTGACCGTTTTATTTCGTCATTTATTTTATCTTATTATTACGTTATATTAACTTAATCAAATATTAAGCTTATCTAACTATGTGTTCTATGTAAGACTTACATATATTAACGCTTTGTTGCGCTTTTGATGAATACCTATCTTATGTCGTTGGCTATAATAATCGTGACATTAAGCAATTTTTGACTGTCTTAAAATAAAATTATGGATAAATCGTTCGTCATAATCATCAAATACAAATGGAGATAACAATGAATAAGACTATGCTTGCAAGTGTTCTACTATGTGGTTCAGCTTTAGCAATGACTGGTTGCCAAACAGTAGAAAGCCAATTACAAACAGGCAATCCTTTGAACCAACCTGCCTTAAAATCGACTATCAAAACTGTTGATAGTAATAACAAAGAAGTAGGACAAGTTTTCTTACGTCCTGTTGATGGCGGTGTTCAAGTGTATGGTAAGCTGATGAACTTACAACCGGGTAAAACGGTTTCTTTACATATTCATGAAACTGGTAGCTGTGCAGATATGGGTAAAGCGGCAGGTGGTCACTTTAATCCAGATAACAAACCGCACTCAAATCCAGATGACATGAATGGACATGCTGGTGACTTGCCAAATCTAACTGCCAATGAAAATGGCGTGGCTACTATCAACTATGTTAATAAAAAAATCTCTGCCGCTGAAGCAGGTAAATACAGCGTCAATCGCTTAGCCTTTATCGTTCATGGCGGTGTCGATGACTATACTAGCCAACCAGCTGGTAACGCAGGTGATCGTATCGCTTGTGGTATTATCGAAAAAATCTAATAGCGTTTAAACTCACACTTTATTCGCATATAAAAAAACCTCTTAGATATCTAAGAGGTTTTTTTTGCTTAAAGGTAAAGGATTTTTACTCCTCTACCCACTCACCTTTGCGCCAGTACACACCCCAACGTGTGGCTTTGCCGTTTTTCTCAGAGCCGATATATTGCTCTTTTTTCTTACGTGACCAGCGCAGTATCGTTGGATTGCCATCAGGATCTTCATCTGGTCCTGCAAATAAGTACTGGAATTTATCTTCCATTTTATCTTTGATTTCGCGTAGCTCAGCCAGCTTTGGTGGACGGGTTTCGCGCACTTTTGGAAACTTGGACGCCGCTAAGAACATTCCCGCCGCCCCTTCACGCAAAATGAAGTAATCCTCATGCTTGACTGATTTTAGCTCTGGCAGATGAATTGGATCCATACGTGGTGGCGCGGCTTCGCCTGTTTTTAGTACTTTACGCGTATTGTCACATTTCTGGCAAGCAAAGTAAGGCCCGAAACGTCCCGTCTTTAGTTCCATCTGCCCATCACATTTATTACAGTCGATGGTCGGCGCATCTGAGCCCGGAACTTCAAATTTACCTTCTTCTAAAATATAACCGTCGCAATCAGGATTATTACCACAGATGTGCAGCTTGAGACCGCCATCGACGATATAACCATTCATGGCCGTGCCACATTTCGGGCAGCGTTTTTTCTCCATCAAATCTTTGACTTCTGCCGCTTCATCATCGCCTTCAGCGTCATCAAGATTGGCAAAGGCTTCGACTGGCATTAAATTTTTAGTACCTTTACAGCGCTCTTTTGGCGGTAAGTTGTAACCAGTACAACCTAAGAATACGCCTGTTGAGCCCGTACGTAGTTGCATTGGGCGACCACAAATATCGCAATGAACATCTGGCACATCAGTCGGATCATTTGGACGCATGCCATCTTTTTCTTTGGCACGCTCAAGAGTCGTTTTGAACTCTCCGTAGAAATTATCAAGCACGTCTTTCCAATCTTGCTCGCCTTCTGCTACGTGATCGAGCTTGTTCTCTAACGCAGCGGTAAAGGTATAATCCATCAAGTCTGGGAAGCTGGCCGTCAATCTGTCCGTGACAATATCACCCATTTTTTCGGCAAATAGGCGTTTATTCTCAAGTTTCACATAACCACGATCTTGAATGGTTGAGATGATAGACGCATAAGTCGATGGACGACCGATGCCTTTTTTCTCAAGCTCTTTAACCAAGCTTGCTTCTGTATAGCGCGGCGCAGGCTTGGTAAAGTGTTGGCTTGGATCAAGCTTATCAAGCGTTAACTTATCGCCTTTTTTGACATCGGGCAATAAAGTATCATCTGTCTTGGCTGGTGGCATCACTCTGGTGTAGCCATCAAACACCAGAGTACGACCGCGTGCTTTTAGCTCGACATCATCTGCACCAACGAACAAATTCACTGACAGATATTTTGCTGGTAGCATCTGACAGGCTACAAACTGACGCCAAATCAATTCGTATAAACGTATTGCGTCACGCTCAACCCCTTTCAGTTGGGTTGACTTCATATTGACATTAGAAGGACGAATGGCTTCATGCGCCTCTTGTGCACCTTGTTTATTGCCATAAAAATTGGGCTTTTCTGGCACATATTTTGCGCCATAGCTGTCTTCGATATAGCCGCGCACAGCTGCTAGGGCATCACCAGACAAAAAGGTCGAATCGGTACGCATATAAGTGATATGCCCCGCTTCGTATAAGCGCTGTGCCAAAATCATGGTTTTCTTAACAGAGAAACCCAATCGTGTACTGGCTGCCTGTTGCAGGGTCGAGGTAATAAACGGCGCACTCGGACGTGACTGCGTTGGTTTTTCTTCACGTTCTTTGACAATAAAATCACTGGCTTTTAGAATGCCTAGAACTTTATCCGTTTGCTCTTTATTAACCAGCTTAAGCGTCTTACCGCCTTGCTTGGTCGCCTCTAAGCGAATACCGATTTGCTCAGCGTCTTTTTTGCTATTAGTAATATGCGTATCCGCATAAATCTGCCAGTACTCTTCTGGAATAAAAGCGCGAATCTCATGCTCACGCTCAACCACCAAACGCATGGCAACTGACTGTACGCGACCTGCCGACAGACCGCGAGCAATTTTTTGCCATAGTAATGGTGACACCATAAAACCAACCACTCGATCTAAAAAACGACGCGCTTGCTGTGCGTTGACGCGGTCGATATCGAGCTTTGAGGGTTGCTTAAAGGCATTTTGAATAGCGGATTTAGTAATCTCATTAAAGACCACGCGTTGATATTTACTATCAGGGCCACCGATGACTTCTTTTAGATGCCAAGCAATGGCTTCCCCTTCTCTATCCATATCCGTTGCGAGATAGATTTGGTCGGCGTCTTTGGCTAAGGCTTTGAGCTCTTTGATAACTTTTGTCTTATTTGGCAGTACTTCATAGACGGCCGCCCAATTATGCTCTGGATCGATACCCATACGACGCACTAGCGCTTGCTGAGCTTTTTCTTCTTTGCTCAGATTTTCATCTTTTTTGGCCGTAGTCGCTTTCTTAGCACTCTTACTGGCACCGACTGGTAAATCACGGACATGACCGATACTTGAACGTACGATAAAGTCATCACCAAGGTATTTATTAATCGTTTTTGCCTTGGCTGGTGATTCTACAATCACCAAAGATTTACGCTTTGGGCTATCAGCAGCAGGTGCTGGGCTTTTTTTGGTTGTGGTTTTTGCCATATGTGACGACACCATAATATAGGTAAATTAAAAGTAAGAATAAATTCAGCAGCATGGCAATTTATAATAATTATTTATAATAGCTCAGCGAGTTATTATCAAAATAGCTGCTCATGAAACGGTTGTAAAACAAACGATAACGTTAAGACAAAGTTGTAGTTATAAAGAAGTTACACTGCTGAACGTAATAATGTCAACTACAAATGACTAAGAGTTCGCTAAAAGCACTTGCATATTAACTGTTAATGGAGATTAAAAAATAATTTTCTATTTTATAGATTTCTTTTGCATCTGTAGCGACCATTTCTCAAGGTTTTCTTTCAGCAATAATAAGTCTTTTTCAATCGCTTGCTGATGATAAGTAGGGTTGGTCGATGGACGGACGTAAGCAATATCTTCCCAATAAATAACGATGCTATTGGCCTTAGTCAGTAGACCTTTTACAAATGGCTCAATATTGATTGGTAAATCCAGAGGCGCTTTGTCCAAGCTAAAATCAGTCTTATTGACAGCTGTGCTGATATTCATCTGATTAGAACGAATGGCACTTGGAATATTGAGCTTGATATCATCTCTAGTCGGATCGACAAAACTACTATCGGGTCGCCATTGCCCATCAATTACTTGATAGCGTGTATGCGGCAGCTTCGTATCATCTAGCACCAAACAATATTGACCCATCATGCCGCGACCATACTCGTTGTCCCGACCCTTTATCCAGTCTGGACAGGCTACCAGCTTTGGATTTAGCTGCAAACGACGCGCCGTCATACGCAGTCTATCTAAACGCTGATCGATACCGTTAGGTTTGAGCGCCATCATACTCCCTAAGACGAATAGTACAATGATAACGCCAATCAATGTTCCCATGATGGTCTGACCCTTTGACTGAATTAAAGTAGTGCTAAAAAATACAATTGCCTTTATTTATACCACTGTCGATGGTGCGAGCAGATATCATATAAATAGTGGTAAAAAACTTACTAGCAGATAAATGACTGTTTAACCAATACCTGATAGATAGATGCTTATAATGAGCACGAACCGTCAAAAATCAAGCGTGATACATTAACGACCACTAAAACTCCAACGATTTGGTTGGCGGCAGAGGCGTTATTTACTTTAGCATATCAAATACTTAGCTCGATTAAAAAATAAGCATAATAACAATACACAAAAATTTGTCAGCCTCAAAAAGTGCTATGATAAACCATAATTTTAAACGCGCGCAGGTTTATTATGAATTATCTAATTAAGCTAAACTCATTGACTGCTGATTTTACTAGCAAACTGAGCCATACCATCATGAGTAAACCCGTTATTATTCTGTCGGTGATGACCGCGACAGTGATGACCTTGTCAGGCTGTGCAACCACACAAAGCCTCACACCGCAGCAGTGTCAGGCCAGTAACTGGCAAGAAGTTGGCTATGCAGACGGTTTAAATGGGCGTTCAGGCGCTTACTTTGGTCAATATGCCAATAGTTGCGCGAGCGTCGGCGGTACAATGCCCAATCGTATAAAATGGGAGCAAGGCCGTCAGCAAGGCCTCAAAAATTATTGTACCGAACTCACTGCTTATAAAGTTGGCCGCGAGGGCTATGATTGGCAGCCCGTTTGCCCACTCGAAGGCATTGAGAAGCTAGAAGAAGCCTACTCTCAAGGACGCTACTATTATATCCGCCAGCGTGACCTTGATTATCTACGTTCGCCCTACCCATTTGGCTATGGACGCTTTGGTTATAGACCTTTCGGTTATGCACCGTTTGGCTACGGTCATGGTTACGGTTGGTAATTTATTAATAAATTAAGTAAATGAGTTTTGATATATCAAATAAACTATGCACTAGTAGCCCATGAAAATAGTACATAGTTATCTTTTGTTTCGTAAAATATTGAAATTTCGTTCCACTCTATAATGAGTCCTATTGCTCTGACAATTGAGTTTAATATATAGTTAAAGTTACTTTGCTCATCGTCAATTTCTTTGTTATTAATATAAATCCCCCAGTGTGAGGGTTCATTGAACATACGAGAAGTATCATCTGCAATCAATCGCTTTATGTCGTTAACTATCCATCCTATTTTTTCTTGTGCTTCGTTGGGAGAAATATTTTTGAATAAGAACTGATCTATCAGCGGATTTATAAAATTAATCAAAATATCTCCTACATTATCTTCTGTAGTTTCCTCTATTAACCACTCCTCATAAAAGTGAGTTTCATAAGTGATTAATGATACAAAAGCTTCAAAGCTATTACTTACATCTTGTTTTGCACATGTGAAAAAATGAGCACTACTTGAACCTTCATGCATCGTTCGAAACTCTATAATATTTGTTTGATATTTTTGACTCAGAAGCATATATTTTTTCACAAGCTCAATATGAGAATAAAACCTTTCTTTAGATATCAAATATTCCATAACGTTAACCCTCGATGCTTTTTCAAGTACAATAAATCATTACACTAATAAAGAAAACCTCGCAAAGTTGCCCAAGCGAGGTTCAATAAATTTTTATTCTTTTCGTTGTTTTTCTTATTATCTCAGCGTTTTATCGCTATAAAGTATCCAAATAATACGGTTCGTGAGTACATGCTACTCGTTAACAAACGCTACTTTGGTGAGTCCAGCTTGACTGGTAGCCGCCAATACTTGAGCAACTGTATCGTATTTACTTTCTTTGTCAGCGCGCAGTTGTACCGAAGGGTCTTTACCACCAGCACTCTGTTGCTGCAATCGTGTCTCAAGCTCTGCCATACTAATCGGAGTGCTGTCCCAAAATATTCCTGCGTCCTTATCAATGCTAATTTGAATGGCTTCTGGTGGCGTATCATTCACCGACGCACTGGTCTTCGGTAAGTCTAATGGCACCGTCGGATTTAGCACGGTCGCCGTCAATAAAAATATAATCATCAATACCAGCATGATATCGATTAGCGGAATGAGGTTCATCTCATTCATGCTTTGCACGTCATCATCACCCAATTGAAATGCCATAATCATTCTCAATACGTTTAGTTATTCGCAATACAGCCAGCACTTTTTAACAGGTCACTGGCTTGTTCTCTCTTAACTGACAACCTTATCACTTGAACACTATTAAGGCTGTGATGCTGCTGAGCTACGATAGTGCTTGGCTTGCTGATCATCTTCTGTGCTTGATTGATGCTCTTTTGCTAACGGCGCTTGAGTGGCAGTAGACTTATTGTTTATTGATGACTGCGAGCTGGTTGCCAGTTTAGCAGAATTTGCCAACAGATCATGCGCACGGTCATTGGCTTGGTACATTACACGGCGGTTCACACGTACCGCAAGGTTATAAAACACTACCGCTGGAATAGCGACAGCGATACCAAGACCGGTCATAATAAGTGCCTCGCCTACTGGCGCTGCAACCTGTCCCAATCCTGCCTGTCCACTCGTGCCAATATTGTGCAGCGCGTGAAAAATACCCCACACTGTCCCAAACAAGCCAATAAATGGCGCAATCGCTGCCGTCGTACCGAGGATAGGTAGTCCACGCTCGCTGGCGAAACGATAACGACCAATATGCTTGAGCAAAGTCTGCTCTGTAATCAAACGCCGAGTAGCAGCGTCCGACTCTACTAGTTCGATCTGTTTAGACTGAAGCTGCTGACTCAAATCATCTGCAACAGTGACCGCCAATTTGCGACTTTGTAACACACGAATGATGCCAGTTACCCATGAAATGATGGATAGGACTAAGAGCACAAAAAATAGGCTTTTAGTCACCATGTCGCTATATTGCCAATACGCTGTAAAGTCCATGTCAGACTCCTTGATTTGTTATTTCATTGCTATTACTTGATTGTTTATCGCTTCGGCGTTACTTAATAAAATGTATATCTATTTATGGCACTTGATACGCGACAGGTAATGTCACATTGCCCACAACTGGTGCACCATTTTTTGTAAATGGTTTAAATTTACCAGAACGTACTTGGCGTTGCGCTTCTTTATCTAACCTTGTATTACCTGAAGATTTAGCAACACCAACACTATCAATACCGCCCTGCTTGTTTACCCTCAAGGTCAGCACAACTGTAAATGTCTCACCTGAAGTGGCTCTGCGTGCAGCACTATCGGGGAAGCTAAAGTTTGGTGCTGATGCCCAGTTAGCGGCACTCGCTGTAAAATTCACTGGCGTATTACTGGCCGCGGCAGCCGCTTTGTCAGCGGCTTCTTTTGCTGCTTTCGCATCTGCTGCAGCTTTGGCTTGAGCGTCGCGAGTGGCCTTGGCTCGGGCAGCATTTTCTGCTGCGTCTCTTGCTGCTTTAGCATTGGCAGCATCACGGGCTGCTTGTGCTTGAGCATCACTATTAGCTTGAGCATCACGAGCCGCTTTTTCGGCAGCAGCGGTTTTTGCATCGGCAGCGGCTTTCGTTTTTGCTGCTATAAGTCTACGTTGCTCATCGGCAGCAGCAGTATCAACTTTAGGTTCTATCTTCTTGTCTTTCGGTTTGTCTTTAGTCTGTTGTTTTTTTACTGGTTCTTTAGGAGCTGCTTTAGGTGCAGTCTTTTTCTCTACTACTGGCTTTACTGGTGTTTTTGGCTTTGGTTGTACGACTGGTTTGGCTTGAGGTTTTGGCTCCTCTTTAGGCGCTATTTCTGTTACCTCCACCTCAGATGCAGGATCTTCGGTCGGTAAGGTTACAAGCTCGATCTCAATAGGCGCCGTATTTTTTTCTGCTTCAACCTTTAATTCAGGAGTTTTGATCGCTGCTAATGCTAATGCCGTCAGCAGGTGCAACCCCACAACTATAACAACAGCGGCAATTTTTAGTCTACGTGGTGGCGCGTCTAAACTCGTTGAACTCATAACACCCTAATATTAATTAACTGAAGTGGAATGGCGTAGATAATAATGCAAACGATAATTATTATCAATAATAATTATGATAATTTTCTTATTCCTTTTACTACCATTCAATAAATTACCGCTGTTTTAAGCAGAAAAATTAGCCTAGCTATTCAACTATCACTCATTTAACAGTCGCAACAAAGAAGAAAGCTATTATTAATAATAAAAATCATTACCATTTGTATTGATAATGATTCTCAATTAATCTATCATAACCACTGCTTGATTACTCATCTTATGATATTAAAAATTATTGAGATGCTAAAAACATAATCGCCAACCAAGCGATAAGAATTAATAACGTTCAAAGCAATACTATCGATTATCGTATGGCGTGCACCGTTACGCTAAGCAATTTTTTTAATTCACTGGCAATTATTTTTTCATATTTTGCCCAAACCTCTGGTATCCGAGTTATTTATGTCTCTTACTTTATTGTCTAACCGCTCTTCTCGCACTTTTTTTAAACGTCCGCTATTGACTGCAGTCATGACAGCATTTGTGGCTACCATCAGTGTCGCAGGCTGTACCTCGCCTGAGTCGAATGACTCTGAGCCAGCAGATGCTAAAACTGAAAACAAAACCGCTGATGCTTCTTCGAATGTTGCTAATAATGACAATGTTTCTGCTCAAACCATTGCGGTTAATACGGTAAAAGGGGATGTCGATTTAGCGATAAGTCCCTCACCACTAGTGGTCTATGACATGAGTTTGTTACAAGATTTAGCGGCACTTGATGTGGCTGTTGATGGTGCGCCAAGTAAGCTGCTGTTAGATAATTTGCATGCCAAAACTCAGCCTGAAGCAAAAGGTGTCGGTACTGTATTTGAGCCAGATCTTGAAGCATTGAACGCTATGAAGCCGCAAGCGATCTTGATTGGTTCGCGTATGGCAAAAAAATATGATGAGCTATCAAGTATTGCTCCAACGCTAGACATGACGATTGATACGGCGAATATTTATGAATCAAGTAAGCAGCGCTTACATGATTTGGGCGCTCTATTTGGTAAAAGTGACCAAGCGGCTAAACTGCAAGGCGATATTGATACCCTTATTGACGACACTAAAACCGTGACCAAAGATAAAGGTAAGGGTTTAGTCATTATGGTTAGCGGTAATAAAATGTCTACCTATGGTGATAAATCACGCTATGGCTTTATTCATACTGTCCTAGGTGTACCAATGGCAGATGATCAAATCAAAGATGCCAGTCACGGTCAGCCTGTCTCTTTTGAGTATCTGCAAAAGATCAATCCAGACTGGTTATTTGTTGTTGATCGTAGTGCCGCCGTTGGTGCAGATGGTGTAGGTGCCAAAGCAGTGTTAGACAACCCACTGGTCGCTCAAACCAATGCGTGGACTAAAAACCAAGTGGTTTACCTAAGCCCAGACTCTTATCTTGCATTCGGTGGCTATTATCAGTGGATTCAGGATTTGACCACTATTAAGAATGCATTTGCTGGTGCTAAATAAACGTTATCAACGTTTAAGCAATTGCACTGAGTGTTCGTTATAATCTCTCATTTTTTAAGCCAGTAGTCACTATGTCGTTATTTTCACATCGTGCTCGTACCAGCGTTAAAGCCAGCTCTTCTTTGCCAACGACTGCAGCAAGTTGGCAAAAAGAGTCTGGTGAAGGCCTGAGCCCCAAACATCGACGCGCCGCCATACCACCGTGGTTAATTAATACGGGTAGCCTCATTATTATGGGGCTTTTGGTATTATTAAGCCTATCTATTGGCGTGGCGGATTTTTCGTGGTCAGGTATTCTGCAAAGCCTTATTAATAATAGCGCTAACTCCGATAGCTCACTGATGCTTGTCAGCCGTATGCCGCGTACCATTGCCATTATTTTGACAGGTATTGCCATGGCAGTGGCTGGGATGATCATTCAAGTGGTACTAAAAAACCGCTTCGTTGAGCCATCGATGGTCGGTGCTACCCAGAGCGCGGCGCTCGGGTTATTGGTCGTCAGTCTACTGTTCCCAGCCAGTGCGCTCATCATAAAAATGAGCGTGGCCACCATCACTGCAGTGTTTGGCATGATGCTATTTATGCTGCTCATTCACCGCATTCCACCGACTGATTTTTTGATGGTTCCACTCATTGGTATTGTCTTTGGCGGGATCATTGAGGCGGTGACGACTTTTATCGCTTATCAAACCGAGACGTTACAGATGCTCAGCGTTTGGCAATTTGGTGATTTTTCTGGTGTATTAGCAGGCCGTTATGAGTTGCTTTGGCTGACGGGCGGGCTATGTATTCTCGCTTATGTCATTGCTGATAAATTAACCATCGTTGGTCTGGGCGATAATATCGCGCTGAACTTAGGCATTAGCAAGCGACAAGTAACGTGGATTGGGGTTGGCATGGTGGCGATGATGAGTGCTGTCGTCGTCGTGACAGTTGGTATGATTCCCTTTATTGGTTTGGTCGTCCCCAATATTGTGAGTCGCTTGATGGGTGATAAGTTACGCCGTAGTTTGCCAGCAGTCGCGCTGTTAGGAGCTTCGGCAGTGCTGTTATGCGATATTATCGGGCGCTCTATTCGTTACCCGTTTGAAGTGCCTGTTGCCACTGTCTTTGGTGTTGTTGGTACTGTGCTGTTTTTATGGCTATTGCTGCGTGCGCCCGCCGATCAATGAGATATCTGATCCTTTATTATACGTGGGTTCTTAGTCGTTCACTCATTGCAGCACATTGAACCTTCATACCTTCAGACATTTGGACATGGTTACTTATTTTCTCAATGTAACTGTCCTTTTGTCTGATTAGATAAGCTTGACGCTATAGGATTTGCCCATGTTTTCATCGTCTACGCCTAGCTCTACAGAAAAGAGCACTACAGAAAACGGCCACGACGCTTCTGCAGCTTGGCAAAAACGCCTTGTTCAATTTTGGACATTCATAGTAAACCATCCAAAAACAGTAGCTGCCATCATATTAGCAATGTCGATGACGCTGTTTTTAACACTCAACGTCAATGGCTATTGGGATTTTGCACTGCCACTACGAGGCAAAAAATTGCTGGCATTGATGGTGGTCGGGTATGCTATTGGCGTCTCAACGTTACTGTTTCAAACCTTGACGCACAACCCCATTTTGACACCTTCTTTATTAGGTTTTGACTCACTATATGTGTTGCTCCAAAGCTTGTTGGTTTTCTTTTTGGGTGCGATTAGCTTTACGAGTATCAATCCTATTGCCAAATTTGCTCTCGAAATTGTCCTCATGTTTGGCGCATCCATGCTGTTGTTCCAACTGTTGTTTTCAAAAAGTAGCCAAGATTTGACTCGACTCATATTGGTGGGTGTGATCTTCGGTGTATTGTTTCGTAGCTTATCGGCCTTAATTGCAAGACTGATTAATCCTGATGATTTTGTGGTAGTACAATCGGCCAGTTACGCACAATTTAATACGGTGAATCCGCAACTGCTTGGTATCAGCCTATTTATTTGTATCATTAGTGGCTTGTTTATTTGGCGTTGGCGCTATCAGTGCGATGTACTGATGTTAGGTAAAGCGCAAGCAACCAACCTTGGTATCAACTATCAACGTCTAGCATTTGGGCTGCTAACCGTCATTGCGGTATTGGTCGCGACTGCCACAGCGTTGGTCGGGCCAGTGACCTTTTTTGGTCTATTAGTTTGCGCTTTGACCAATCGTATCGCTCGCCATATGTATCATAGCGAGCGTCTGATTTTGGTCAGCTTGGTAGCGATGATTTGCTTGGTGCTTGGTCAGACCGTATTTGAACAAGTACTGGGCATGGCAGGTGTACTGTCGGTCATCATTGAGTTAGCAGGCGGAATCGTATTTTTATTATTGATTTTTATGACTCAGCGTCGTTAAGAAACAGCGCCGTTAATCTTTAATAAATACCATAAAAACAAGACCTTCTCACATTTGCAAAAAACAAGAATCACTATGATTAAAATAAATAATATCTCTTACCATATTGGCAAACAGCAAATCCTACGTGACGTGACCCTGTCTTTACCAAGCGCACAAATCGTTGCGTTGATCGGCCCCAATGGCGCTGGCAAATCTACCTTGTTCTCAGTTATGTCACGCCTGCAGCCGCTACAGTCCGGACAAGTCTGCTTCGGCGAGCATGATATTGCTAACTGTCATGCGAGGACACTATCCAAAACAGTCGCCATGCTCGGACAAGACAATCAAGTACAAGGGCGCTTGCGGGTGCATGAGCTGCTGATGTTCGGACGCTATCCTTATCATCAAGGGCAACCAACTGCAAGCGATCAACAAAAAGTACAGGAAATTATCGAACGCTTCGAGCTTGAATCTTTAGCCGATCGTTTTTTATCAACATTGTCAGGTGGTCAACGCCAACGGGTATTGATTGCGATGATTGTCTGTCAAGACACGCCCTACTTACTACTCGACGAGCCGCTAAATAATTTGGATATGTACCACGCAGGACGTCTGATGCGTGAGCTGTGTGAGGTGAGCCATAGCCAACAAAAAACCGTCGTGATTGTCCTACATGATATCAATCAAGCCGCTCAATTTGCCGATACGGTCGTCACGATGAAAGAAGGACAAGTGATGGCAGTTGGTGAACCTGCTGATGTCCTTACCAAAGAGACAATGAAGGAATTATATAACGTCGATGTGACTGTACTGAATCATCAAGGTCGTCCAGTGATTGTGGATACGGTTTAAGCGCTGGCTATTTGGCAGCGATGCCTATTTGGTAGTACTCATATTCTAAAACATGATCAGGTTTCACCCTGAAACTTTCTTGTCACTTGCCTTTTATGTACTACTGTACTAGAATGCTGAAACAAGACAGTCATTCCTTCTTATTAAGACCAAACATTATGAGCACTGATCCCTATCACAGTTTATTGAATCATCTGACAAGTTGTCACGACAGGGCTGATATCGAAGTATTATTGAATGCGTTGTTAACGGGTAAGGAGCAACAAGAGATTGCCAATCGTATTCGTATCTTTGACTTGCTTGAGCGCGGTGCTACCCAGCGGGACATATCTGAGCAGTTAGGTGTGGGTATTGCCACCGTCTCACGTGGTGCCAAAGCCATTCAAATTCATGATGTTAGCGCCTTACTTACGACCCATAGGCAAGACGATTAATTTATTAACCTGTATCCTAAACAACACTGTCTAAACTTCTCTCATTTTTAATTGTTATACACTTGAACTATTTCGGACTTCGTTATGACTTCTCCTACGCCCAAACAAATACAACCTGCGCTTATTGATATTCCAAGCAAACCGCAGCGAATAAAACTTACCCAAGATATTGACTTTTTTGCCTTATTCAAGCGTATTGAGCGGACTTTTGATACCTGTTATTTGCTCGAATCATTGGGTGAAGACAGCCATATCTCACGCCACCATGCCATTGGTTTTGATCCTGTCATGACTATTACTGCACTGGATCGCACTACCCTTGCCATTACCGATAATAAAACGGTGGAAACCAACCATTATCAAACTGACAATCCTTACCAGCTATTACGTGCAATCACTCCGCAGCACGTCATCGCCCGCGATCAAAGCGGCGGCCTTGTCGGTTACTTGGGTTATGACTGTGTGAATTTTTTTGAGCCAAACTTAAATGCCAAAGCCAGCGAAGACTTTGAACCGTTCAAATTTGGCGTATATTTGGATGGTTTGACGCTCGATAAAATGACTGGTGAGATTTTCTATTTCTATTATCCCACTGCTCAGCAAGACAACCGCATCGAACAAATCAAAGCCTTACTCGATACACCGATACCAAGCTACGAGCCGCCCATGGTTGAGTTTTTGGGTGACGGTATGAATGAAGAAGAGCATGCTCAAATTGTCAAAAAAGTTAAAGAAGACATCATCTCTGGGCGTATCTTTCAGTGTGAAGTCGGCTTTAAATCTAAGTACCATATTTCGGGTGACAAAATGCCGATTTATGAAAAACTGCGGTCGGTTAATCCATCACCGCACATGTACTTTATGAAATTTGCCCAGCAATGCATCATTGGTGCCTCTCCTGAGCTCTTGTTTCGCTTGCGTCAAGGTGAAATGGAAACGTATCCACTAGCAGGCACGGCCAAACGCGGTGTCGATGTCGTCGAAGATCGTAAGCTTGCCCGTGCATTGCTAAACGATGCTAAAGAAATTGCCGAGCACAATATGTTGGTAGATTTGCATCGCAACGATATTGGCCGCGTGGCGCAATTTGGTACGGTAAAAGTTCGTAGCTTGATGGACATCAAACGCTTCTCGCACGTACAGCATATTTCCTCTGAAATCGTCGGTATTTTGCATCCTGATGAGGATATGTTCAGTGCTCTTGCCAGCAATTTCCCCGCTGGTACTTTATCAGGTGCGCCAAAAATTGAAGCCATCAAAGTAATTAATGAGCTGGAGCCTGATGGGCGCGGTGCTTATGGCGGTGCGTTGGGATCATTTAACTTCAATGGTGATTGTATCTTTGCCATTCCTATTCGTACGTTATTCATCAACGGTGATTCCGCCTACTCGCAAACCTGTGGCGGCAATGTGTATGACTCCAATCCAGCAGATGAATATTTGGAAATCCAGCGCAAGCTGTCAGCCATGAAAGTGGTATTAAGCAGCTTTATGGATGCGTAAATTGATTGTATTTTTGCCAAAGAGTTTATAACCTATGAATGTTTTAATTATCGATAACTACGACTCGTTTACTTTTAATCTTTACCAATATATCGGTGAGATTTTGCAGACCATGGACGGTGATAAAGCCGCAAACGTCATGGTTAAACGCAATAATGAGATTACGTTAGCAGACGTGCAGGCGATGAATCTTGATCGCATCATCATCTCACCCGGTCCTGGTGCGCCTGATGATCCCGCCTACTTTGGTATTTGTAGCGAGGTGATCGAAGTACTGGGAAAGACAATCCCACTATTGGGCGTTTGCTTGGGTATGCAAGGCATCGCGCATGTTTTTGGTGGTGACGTCGTGCTTGCCAACGTCCCGATGCATGGTAAAACATCATCAATTCGCAACGACGGTGCAGGTGTTTATCAAGGGTTGCCACAAGAGCTTGAGATCATGCGCTATCACTCATTGATGGTAAAAGCAGATACGCTACCAGATTGCTTGACCGTGACAGCCGTGGTCGCCAACGACGCTCATGCTGAGTTAAGCTTAGCCGAATCAGCGCTAGCAGGTGATGAAATCATGGGATTACAGCACAAACAATATCCGATTCAAGGGGTACAATTTCACCCAGAGTCTTTTGCTACCGAAGGCGCTAAACGTTTGCTCACGAACTTTTTGCGACAGGTATAACCCTATTATGTCTGTCTTATTCCCATATGAATTTCGCTTACCGATATATCAACGACTACGCCGTGTAGGTTTATTTGCGAGTCTGATGCTATGCGCTTCTGTTAGCAACGCAGTGGCACCTATTCAGGCAAATTTTGTATTGGGAATGGACGTACAAGGACAACGCTTAAACCTTTATCATGGCTGTAAGGAGTATGAAATTGGTTGTGACGACGGGCTGTTAGTTGCACCAAATTTGGCGCGCTTGGTACTTACTGCGCCATCAGCAAAGCATCTTGATAAATCACCTTATGCCGTAAAACTTTATCCTGCTAAAACCAAGCATAGCTTATGTAAAGATGGCGTGACGCCATGTAGTTTTCAGGGGTATAGCTTCGAGGGAGAAGATATTAATGGATTTATAAATCCATCAAATAAGGAAATAACTATAAGTAGTAAATGGACGACTGACAGCCAAACTTTCTCTTACCTAGAAAACTCGACTTATCTGCCACTAGCGTCGCAGTCTGGTCTCATTGATTCTTTATATAAAACTTCTGACAAAGATTTAAATAGTAGTTACAGACTTGTCGGAAAAGATATAGAGAACATATACGGTCAAGATAGCTTGAATGCGTTCAAAAAAGATCAGGTTAGATGGATAAGGCAGCGTTCAAAGGACTGCGGGGCAGATTCTCGGCATCTACCGAGAACCCAAGCTGAAAAAGTTTGTTTTATTCAGCAAAATAATGCTCGAATGGAAGAGTACTTTTTGTGGATTGATTAGAGCCGTCTTCTTATTTTGAGAGTAGACTTGTTGCATAAGTCGGTTGCTTAGCAATACCTACTTATGAATTATCGCACACACTCTAAGATAAGTAGTCACATTATAGCGGTCTGTTGTAAGTGGTCTATTAATAGGTTTGAAAGCTCAAAATTTTAAGAGAATACAACAACACACCTTACTTTTTAGAATTTAATACTCTAGAAATATAAAAAAAATTACTCGCACCGTGGAGTTCTAACTCGTGAAAATCATTGCTGAAACCAAAATTCCTGCGCCGATCGATGTCGTTTGGCACGCTTTTAATGATCCGAATGATATCCTACAATGGGACTCCTGCGATGAATGGCATACGATCACGGCATCGAACGATTTAAAGGTTGGTGGCTTGTTAGAACTGCGCATCGAGTCTAAAGTTGGTAAGTCAGGTTTCGATTTTGCTGCTATCTATACGCAAGTAGAAACAAACCGTCTGATCGAATGGCGGCAGATGGATGATGACCGCCTTATCCGTGTGGATTTTTCCGAAAATGGCACTGGCACTATCGTCCGACAGACGTTTAACGCTGATCCGACGATCCCCAGCGATGAGGAGCAGGCAGATTGGCAGGGTGTGCTAGACAATTTTGGAAGGCATGTAGCCGCAAAGCATGATATTTGATTGGCTAATTGTCCGCGAGACACGGAGCTCAATAAGCTTCGATATAATCGTGACTGAATATTCTAGATACGCTCTAATTGGACGCTTACTAAACGGTGATGCATCCTTTTTTAGTCGATTAATCCTCTTAAACTTCTACTCATTAGAGTCTGAGCTATGCTGACAATCCCCTAGAAACCAACTTAGGAGATTTTAATCAGAAAGCTTAATGATAATGACCTACCTATCGGTTTAACAGTCACTAAAGTCTTATCTAAGACTATCAGTTCGATGCCTGTATAGCGCACCAAACACATACTGATAACTCATTGAGTGAATATACCACTTTGAAAATGGGGTTAGAGACTGAACAGGGATCAGTCCTAAAAAGGCAGTAGCCTGAGACGCTTTCGTAAAGTTTTTATCGTGCATGAGGGACAGCATCTGTCTTGAGACAATAACACCGACGCCATTGCTCATTTGTAGCAGATCTTGGTCTTGCGTATTCTTGGACACGCAACATGGCATGCTTACCGTGTCCTTGATCCGCAAGGTGAAGAGCGCGAAACCGATTGAGCAGGACAATGACTCGCATGCCTAGGTTCGATACTGAATAAAATGGATACACGACAATAGCCTGCGTGGCTGGGATAAATTTTTCTTGCTTGCTGTGCCTGTGCAGACAGAGGCCGCAAAAAATTTATCTCAGCTCCGTTGTCTCTTTTTTATATTGGACTGACTATAGGGTCAGGATCCTAAGCTTGTCTGGTCACGGATACCGATTGGTTGACCAATTCCATGGATCCGAACGCGGTTAAGAACGCGACGCTGGACGCGTCGGATCCAACACCGATGCGGGCCATCGTGTCGGCATTTGCCATGCCAGTCGGATCAATGAGGTGCCAGCTCCCTCCAAGATAGACCTCAGCCACGGCATGAAAGTCCTGTGGCGTCACATCGGGCGCATAAACGCTCGCGAACCTAGCCGGTATCGACGATGCGCGTGCTAGTGTCACGAGAACATGCGCGAAGTCGCGGCATACGCCCTGACGTTGAACAAAGCTGTCGAGCGCGGTGGTTTGTGCGTGACTCGATCCGGGCACATAGCTAAACGTCGACTGGATCCAATCGCGCATAGCGGCAATCCGCGCGCCGCCAGCAAGATCACCAAACTCGGCTTCCACGAAGGCTTGGAACTGGTCTGACGGGCAATAGCGGGACGGCATCAAATGCTTGATCGTCTCTCCAGGCAAAAGATGGGGAGGCACTTGGAGCAGTGCCGATATGTCTAAGACAGGACGGTCAACGGCAATTTCTGCGATATAAGTGCAACTAAAATCCCCTTCGGCGCTGATCCAAATCCGCTCTCCTATGCCATCATCGGCGGTGACCCGTGAAAAATGCGCAACGTCTGATGTCCAAATCTCAGCTGATCGCACCCGCTGATCCGCAAGATCGGCGGCTTCGATCTGAAGTAAAAGGTCCATCGGCGCGGAGAGCCGATAATGGAGTTTGACGTTGAGTTTCAGGATCATGTTCGAACTCCCTAAGGGTATTTATCTAGCGGGCTGACGATCGCATAGTTTTTCTGATCGGCGCGAGGCGACACCTAAGTCGCGCAGGTCTATCAAAACTGGGATCTTTTGCAATGAACCACCCCGACTATATCAGATACTGGTTTACTTGAGTCAGGTAGCAATGCCTGACAGGATTAAATTATCATAATACCGCCTTTCAAACTCAAAAGGTGAGACATCACCAATGACACTAGGCAGTCGGGCTTTATTAAATCTGGGAAGCGTTAAAAATCGATTAATTATCGATTTACCTTTGCAAGACGAGCGCTGTGCTTGAAGTGCCACCCATTCAAGGGTTACCAGTTCAACATCGTTCACCACATGCCATTGCTCTTTTAGATAGCTCATTTAAATAGTATCGTTTGAATTGAAGACACGCCTTAGTATCATTGATGATATAGAGCAGGTTAAAAAAATGCAAATCTATAAATAACAATGATCATTACCATCAAATTATCTTTTCATATAAAAATCAAACTCAAATTATGGACATAAAAAAAGCCCTAAATAGGCTTTGGTTTCAATAGATGTTCTTGCTATATAGCCATGAACTGCATCATATTAAATTTAATCACAAGAATAGCTATTAAGCCAATAATCAAAAAGCAAACTGCCAAAGATTTCAGTATAAATCTATCCATTATTTTCAGCTTATCTCTAAATTCATTCAACTATTATAGACTATTGTATTGTTTTTAATAGGATCATTCAAGATCACTTCATCGGATAGATGAACGGTCAAATCACTTTAAAAGATCATCAGCCAAGCGACCAATGATCTTTTAATCATTGAATAAATTACCACTGCATAAGTGACTTACAACTGAATACGTTGCAAAAATGCTTGCGTCCTTGGGTGCTCTGAATCTTCAAATAACTGCTTGGCACTACCCTCTTCGACGACCACACCATCTTCGATTAAAACCACATGATCTGCGACATCACGAGCAAAGTTGATTTCGTGCGTCACCACAACCATCGTCCAGCCTTCAGACGCCAGCTTCTTCATCGTCTCAAGGACATCTTGTACCAACTCTGGGTCAAGCGCAGACGTTGGCTCATCAAAGAGCAACAACGACGGCTCAATCGCAAGCGCACGAGCAATACCAATACGCTGCTGCTGACCACCAGATAGCTGAAACGGATACAGATCTGCTTTATCCGACAGTCCTACTTTATCCAGTAATACCAAAGCCTGCTCGCGTGCTTCCGCTTTACTTTGTCCTTGCACCACAGTAGGCCCGAGCATTAAATTGTCAATCGCAGACTTATGAGGGAACAAGTTATACGATTGAAAAACCATGCCTGACTTACGCTGTAGAGCCAACAGGGCTTTTTTCTTTGGCTTGGTGGCAAAGTCTACTGTCAAGCTGCCATCGTCAAAAGCGATAACGCCTTGATCTGGAATCTCCAACGCATTGAGGCATCGTAAAAAAGTCGTTTTACCCGACCCCGATGGCCCTAATATCACAACCACTTTGCCTTTCTCAATGGTCAAATCAATGCCTTTGAGCACCTGATTGCTACCAAAGGCTTTGTGAATATTGGTGACTTGAATCATAAAGGTTCCTATTGTACTAAAGCGATTGTGCAATCATTCCGCTATTTAGCTTAGCGTTATTTGTCCATTTACCGTTATTTGGCAACGTAACGATCAAGCCTTGTTTCAAGCCTGCCTTGGATAAAGGTTAAAAACAAACAAATACCCCAGTAAATCACTGCAGCCTCAGTATAAACCAGCATAAACTCATAGTTACGCGCGGTGATAATCTGTGCTTGTTTAAACAGCTCAGTGACCAGAACCAATGAAGCCAATGACGTCTCTTTTACCAGACCGATAAAAGTATTGGATAACGGTGGCACCGAAACTCTAAGCGCTTGCGGCAAAATAACATGGCGAAAGGTTTGTAAATACGTGAGACCGACGGTGGAACCCGCTTCCCATTGACCTTTTGGAATAGACAAAATCGAGGCACGAACCGTTTCTGACGCATAAGCACCGATATTCAGTGAAAACGCAATAATCGCCGACGGAAATGGATCAAGTTTTACCCCCACACTCGGCAGTCCATAAAAGATAATAAACAGCTGTACCAGCATTGGTGTGCCTCGAATCGCAGACACATAAATACGGGCCAATCTGTAAACCAGCTCATGGAACCAACCGGCACGCGGCACGATACGAATCAGAGCCACTGCCAGCGCAATCGCCATACCAATCGCAAAGGAGATCAAGGCAAGCGGTATCGAATAATAGATACCGCCTTTGAGCATTGGCCAAAACGAGTTGATGACAATTTGCGCCCGATCAGGGCTCATGAATGGCAATACTGCCAGTAAATCAGCTAACCATGACATTATTTTTGTTGACTTATATCAGCGCCAAAGAATTGTTCGCTAAGCTTGGTTAACGTGCCGTCGGCTTGTAATGCTGCCATCGCTTCATCAAGTTTTGATACCACGGCATCATTGCCTTTTAGCAACACTATGCCTGACCCAGTCTGCTCACTTTTAGGGGCAGTCAGTTTGATCTCAAGTCCTGAATCTGGGAATTTTTTTAGATAATCTAATACAGCGAGATTGTCATTCATCGTAAAGTCAGCACGGTCTTGCTTGACCAATTGTACCGCCTGCGCCATACCATCAACAGGCACGATTTCTGCTTTATAACGCTCTGCGAGTTCACCATAGTTACTGCTGAGTGATTGCGCGGTACGCAGACCTTTTAGGTTGTCCCATGAGCTATAACGACTGTCATCTTTTGGCGCTAATACCACGGCACCTGACCAGCTATAAGCGGTGGTTTTGTCATACTTAGCCTGACGCTCTGGTGTGGTTAAACCCACTTGATTGGCGACCATATCAAAACGTTTAGAATCTAGACCTGCCAGCATCGCATCCCACTGAGTTTCTTTAAATTCTACTGTAACGCCTAGTTTGTCAGCGACCGCACGAGTGACTTCTACATCGTAACCTGTCAGCTTACCGCTCTCATCGTGATAAGTGAATGGCGGATACGTACCTTCAGTACCCACATTAATGGTACCTTTATCATCGATACGTTGTAGCAAGTCAGAACCGCCTTTCGCGGCACTGTCCGTCGCATTGGTATCAGCGTCATTAGTAGTAGACTGACCACAAGCGCTAAGTAACATAGTACTGGCGGCAAGGGCTAAGAGAGTGCGACGTTTCATAGGACGTCCTTATAAGAATGAATGAGAGTAATGAATAAATAATACGAAAATAGGTAACGCGAACGAATAATAGTGAATCCTCCACATACAGACCATCACATGTAGGCCATCACTTACTATAGCCATCACTTACCATAGATAGTGCCATAAAAACTGTGCACTGCCATATTCGGCTTTGGCTGCTTTTTGAGGATACTGAACCTATTTTTCAATACTATAATGATATTATATTTGATTTTACAACATTTATTGCAGCAAGTTTCGATACTATTGCGACCAATTTAGTAGCAGATCTTTTATATACTATCGTATTTTAGAAAGAATAAACGTACAAATACCGTGAGCATGCGTAAGGTATTTATAGCTCGCCTGAGAATTGATAACGTTCGCCTGCATGCCACATTTTGACAAAGGTTACGACTTGACCTGCTGAATAAGTTTGACGACACAGTACTAAGGTTGGTGATTGCGACGCTATTTGGAGCACAGTGGCAATATTATCAGGTGCAGCGAGTGCTCGAATAGTGTAGCTGCCACGCTCTAGCGGGCTTTGGGCAATCAGATAATCACTGGTATTGACCACACTAAAATCTTGCTCAATGAATGCTGGTACTTTTTTTGCATCAACCCAGCGCTCTTCGAATTGTATGGGCTGATCATCCGCAAAATGTACAATTTTTACTTCATATAAAACAGGCGCTTCATCGCTGTGACTATCTTGATTATGATCATCTTCATTTTGGCTGTCCTCACGATAGCTATCAATGCTATCCATATCAAACTTACGCCTCAGCTCATCGTCCAACATGCCAGCAGTAATGACGCGTTTACTCACAACCTGTGCTCGATAATCACGATTGGCTGACTTCAAGTCCTGAGCGATATTACGCACTTCCACAAAGGTATGATTGAATTGCTGCTGCGCGACAAACGTCCCCGACCCTTGCCGACGCTCCAATACTCGCTCCTCGCTCAGCTCCTTTAAAGCGCGGTTAACCGTCATACGTGAGACGCCAAACTCTGTTGCCAAGGCCATTTCTGTAGAGATTGCATTACCCGCCTGCCACTTGCCAGAATGAATATTATCCAATATCGCATTTTTAATCCGCTGATATGCCGGAATCGTTTTTGTCATATCCGTTTTAAACCATCGTTCCGCTAGTAAGAATAGCGCCATAATATCATGACAATCGTGATAACCCTTATTCGTTTATCCTATCTTATCTACTCATACCATGAATAATTCAGTCATTTATAAAAAACCGCTTGCATGAGAAAATAATTTTTGATAATTTGTATATACAACTTATGAATTGTCTCAAATAACATCATTAGAAAACGGTAGCAATAATCAAAAGATCAATAATCAATAATCAATAATCAATAATCAAAAGGAATAATCATGACGACCGATAATGGAATGAGTAAAAACGCAAAAATCGCAAATAACGAGTTTACCCGACGTGATGAGAGTCGTAATATTGCCGCGCCTACTGGCAGTACCCTGCATTGCAAAAGCTGGCTCACCGAAGCGCCTTATCGCATGCTACAAAACAACCTGCATCCTGATGTCGCTGAAAACCCAAAAAGCTTGGTGGTATATGGTGGTATCGGACGCGCCGCCCGTAACTGGGAAAGCTACGATCAAATTTTAGCGTCATTGAAAGAATTAGAAGACGACGAAACCTTATTGGTACAGTCTGGTAAACCCGTTGGTGTGTTTCAAACGCACGAGAACGCACCGCGTGTCTTGATTGCCAACTCCAACCTTGTACCGCGCTGGGCAACGTGGGAGCACTTCAATGAGCTGGATCGCAAAGATTTGATGATGTACGGTCAGATGACGGCGGGTAGCTGGATTTATATCGGCACGCAAGGCATCGTTCAAGGCACTTATGAAACTTTTGTTGAAGCAGGTCGTCAGCATTACGATGGTAGTTGGGCAGGACGTTGGATTTTAACTGCTGGTCTTGGTGGTATGGGCGGCGCGCAACCATTGGCCGCGACTTTTGCCGGAGCGACTTCTCTCAATATCGAATGCCAACAATCTAGTATCGATTTCCGCTTGCGTACCGGTTATGTCGATAAGCAAGCAGATGATCTTGACCATGCTTACGAGTTAATCAAACAGCATACCGACGCTGGTGAAGCGGTCTCAATCGCGCTACTGGGTAATGCCGCCGACATCTTGCCTGAGATGGTCAAGCGCGCTAATGCAGGCGGCATGAAGCCTGACTTGGTCACTGACCAAACATCAGCACATGACTTAATTAATGGCTATCTACCAAGTGGCTGGACGGTTGAAGAGTGGAAAGCAGCACAAGAAGATTCAGACCAACACGCAACGCTAACTAAGGCAGCAGCAGCATCTTGCGCCGTACACGTACAAGCCATGCTCGATCTACAAGACATGGACATTCCAACCACTGATTATGGCAATAATATCCGTCAGGTGGCTTTTGATGAAGGCGTGAAAAATGCCTTTAACTTCCCTGGTTTTGTCCCTGCTTATATTCGTCCGCTGTTTTGCCAAGGCAAAGGTCCATTCCGCTGGGTGGCATTATCAGGTGATCCAGAAGACATCTATAAAACCGATCAAAAGATTAAAGAGCTGTTTCCAGAAAACCAACATATCCATCGCTGGTTAGATATGGCAAAAGAGCGTATTCAATTCCAAGGATTGCCTGCGCGTATTTGCTGGTTGGGTCTGGGTGAGCGTGACAAAGCAGGATTGGCATTCAATGAGATGGTCAAAAATGGCGAGCTAAAAGGCCCTATCGTCATCGGTCGCGACCATTTGGATACAGGTTCTGTTGCCAGCCCTAATCGCGAAACAGAAAGCATGAAAGATGGCTCAGACGCTGTCTCTGATTGGGCGCTATTGAACGGTATGCTTAATGTCGCAGGCGGCGCTACTTGGGTATCACTACATCATGGCGGCGGTGTTGGCATGGGTTACTCGCAGCATTCTGGCATGGTGATCGTCGCTGATGGTACGGATGCAGCAGCCAAACGCTTAGCGCGAGTACTGGTTAATGACTGCGGTTCAGGTGTCATGCGTCATGCCGATGCAGGTTATGAGTTGGCAATCAAAACAGCCAAAGATTACGGCTTAAACTTGCCAATGATTAAGTAAGTCATCTACAACATTTTATCAAGGAGGATAACATGATTGAGCAAAATACAGCGTCCAACGGCAACGATGCGGCAACGCCCACACCAGAAAAGCTGCTGTCCAAACCTGTGGCGCTGATACAGCTCATCGTATTTAGTGCTATTGGTTTAATTATGTTTTTTGTGCCCTTTACCATCGGTGAAAAAAGCACGATTTTGTTCGATCATGGCGCGACTTATTTGGTCAATCAACAGCATACCTTATCTGTCACCTTGTTATTTTTGCTGATGATTTTTGGGGTAAGCAAACCATTTATAGATGGCTCGTGGCGTAAAAACATCACCCATATAATTATGACTGTTTTTAAAATCATTGGTCTGATTTTGGCAGTGATGTATGTTACGGGCACAGCACCTGCCATCATGATGGAAACCGACATGCTGCCGTTTTTATTCGAAAAATTGGCCTTGCCAGTCGGTATGATCGTGCCACTTGGCGCTTTGATTCTGGCATTTTTAGTCGGTTTTGGCTTACTTGAGATGGTTGGTGTACTGATGCAACCTATCATGAAACCCATTTGGAAAACACCAGGAGCATCCGCTATCGATGCGGTCGCTTCATTCGTTGGCAGTTATTCTATTGGTCTATTGATTACCAATCGTGTTTATCTACAAAAGCAGTATTCGGCGCGTGAAGCCATTATCATCGCGACTGGATTTTCTACCGTGTCAGCGGCGTTTATGGTGATTGTGGCAAAAACGCTTGGCCTGATGGAATTTTGGAATCTGTTCTTTTGGTCGACGTTGGTCATTACTTTTATTGTCACTGCCATTACTGCTCGTATTCCGCCAATCAGCCTGTTTGATAACAATGTTGATCGTCCAGTCCTCGATTATAAACGTGGCACGCGACTGGCGGCGGCGTATGAGTTGGGTTTATCCACGTCACGGAGTGCAACGGATCTCAAGCAGATTTTATGGTCTAATTTCCGTGATGGTTTGACTATGGCCGCAGCGATTGTGCCTTCTATTATCGCGGTCGGATTAACGGGACTATTATTGGCAAAGTATACGCCAGTGTTTGATGCGTTAGGGTTGCTACTTTATCCCTTTACGTGGTTAGGTGGCTTGCCAGAGCCGCTTGTGGCTGCCAAAGGTATGTCAGCGGGATTGGCTGAGATGTTCTTGCCAGCGCTATTACTTAGTGATGCGGATATGTTGACCCGTTATGTTGCAGGCGTGATTTCCATTAGCAGCGTCCTGTTTTTTTCTGCCATGATTCCTTGTGTGCTGGCGACTGAAATACCCATCTCTGTTGGCAAAATGGTCATCGTTTGGTTCCAGCGTGTGGTACTCAGTATTTTACTGGCGGCCGCCTTTGGACAGTTGGCCATGTACCTGAATTGGATTGGTTAAGATCAACCAGATTGAATAAGAAACATCACCCTGTATCACTTTTAAAGTAAATCGACTATATCATTAATAGCACTTATAAAATTAGGATTAGCACCATGACTGATATCAAAAAATTCGTACTACACCCGCGTCAGCTTAGTTTTGAGATACTACGCGATATCTATGATCAACCGGTCATATTGACCCTACCTGATAGCGCTTATGAGGCGATAGATGCCTCACACGAAGATGTACGCACCATCATTGCCCGTGATAAGAGCGCTTATGGCATCAATACGGGTTTTGGTCTGTTAGCAAAGACGCGTATCAGCGATGATCAGCTTGAGCTACTTCAGCATAACTTAATCGTTTCTCACTCAGTGGGTACGGGCGAGGCGTTGCCAGATGATGTGGTTCGTCTGATTATGATCATGAAGGTGGCCAGTTTGGCGCAAGGTGTGTCTGGCGTACGCCGCACGGTGGTCGATAGCTTACTTGGCTTAATTAATAACCAAATTACCCCCAATATTCCTGCCAAAGGCTCAGTTGGCGCTTCTGGTGACTTAGCCCCTTTATCGCATATGACATTGGCAATGATGGGCGAAGGTGACGTCTATGTCGCTGGTAAAAAAGTGCCCGCTGCTGAGGCCTTGGCACAGCATGGTCTTGAGCCAATTACACTAGCTGCCAAAGAAGGTCTTGCGCTTATTAATGGTACGCAAGTATCCACCGCATTAGCATTGCGTGGTTATTTCTTGGCGCGTGATTTGCTGGAGACAGCCACCATCGTCGGCTCACTGTCTATCGATGCTGCTAAAGGCTCAGATTCGCCATTTGATGCTCGTATTCATGAAGTACGTGGTCATCATGGTCAAATTGAAATCGCTAAAGCACATCGTCAACTCATTAAAGGCAGTGCTATTCGCGCCTCGCATGATGGCGAGCAAGACGATAGAGTACAAGATCCTTACTGTTTGCGTTGTCAGCCGCAGGTCATGGGCGCGTGCCTTGATATCATTAATCAAGCAGGCAAAACCTTACTCATTGAATCTAATGCAGTGACTGACAATCCGCTTATCTTCAATAACGATGACGGTCCTGTGGCGATCTCAGGTGGTAATTTCCATGCTGAACCAGTTGCCTTTGCCGCTGATATATTGGCCTTAGCCATTGCTGAAATTGGCTCTATGTCTGAGCGCCGTGTGGCTTTGCTAATCGATGCGACTCTATCCGGTGGTTTGCCGCCATTCTTGGTTGATAATGCAGGAGTGAACTCAGGCTTTATGATTGCCCATGTGACCGCAGCAGCGCTTGCCTCAGAGAACAAATCTATCGCGCATCCGGGCAGTGTTGATAGTATCCCGACCTCTGCGAACCAAGAAGATCATGTGTCGATGGCGACCTATTGTGCACGCCGTTTATATGAGATGGTACAAAACACCGCCACTATTATCGGTATTGAGTTACTGGCTGCGGGTCAAGGCATCGACTTTCGTCGCGGACTC
Organism: Psychrobacter immobilis; assembly: GCF_904846225.1. Lineage (GTDB taxonomy): Bacteria > Pseudomonadota > Gammaproteobacteria > Pseudomonadales > Moraxellaceae > Psychrobacter > Psychrobacter immobilis_F. Next base: position 63,485 of record NZ_CAJGZJ010000001.1, read on the forward strand.
GATACCTCAGAGATGCTGACGACCGCGCATCAGAAACTACGCGAGCAAGTGACTTTTTATGATAAAGACCGCTACCTAGCGCCTGACATTGAAGCGGCAAAGCAGTTAGTATTGGCTGGTACCCTTGCGGAGCATTGGCAAGAATTACGTAGCGATTGGTATGAGTCTAAGTAAAATATTGATTGAGCCTATTTTAGAGAAAGGGAGTCCGCGATGACGATAGCAACGGTTAATCACACGGCCGCTGACATGAACCGATGGACAGGACGTGCAGAGCCATTTGAAACGGAACGCGCCCGCTACTGGTATCAGCTCGCACAGCCTTATGAGCAGCAATATATCGGTCTGGTGGGTTTCGCTTGCGACCAAGGCGTCCGGCGTAATCAAGGACGCGTGGGTGCAAGAACCGCACCACCGTTGATTCGTCAGGCATTTGCGGCGTTGCCTGTCATCAAAGCGTTGCAAGATCGCTTCGATGGTCAATTGCCAAATCTACTGGGCGATGCTGGCGATATAAATTGTCATGACAATGATGGTTTTGCGGTAAGCATACTTGAACAAGCTCAAGTCACTTATGCCGATAAGATAAGTCACATTATTGGGCAAGGCGGTCTACCTATCGGACTGGGCGGTGGTCACGCCATCGCTTATGGCAGTTTTTTGGGATTGTGGCAGACGTTACCACAAACCGATGCTACCAACGATATAAGCTCGACTGATATAAACTCGACTGATATAAACTTGACGCCGCGTATTGGCATTATCAACTTTGATGCGCATCTTGATATTCGCCAGTCTGATGTGGCAACGTCTGGCACACCGTTTCGCCAAATTGCCGAACACCTTGCTGAAAATGGTCAACCATTTCACTACTGCTGCATCGGCGTCAGTCGGTTTTCTAATACCGCTGCGCTCTTTGATCGCGCTGAGCAATTAGGCGTCCACATAATCAGTGATGAAGATTGTACCAATAAGAAGTGGAAAAAAATTGCTGCTCAAATAGCGGGTTTTGTCGATAACGTTGATGTCATTTATATGACCATTGATATGGATTGCTTGCCATCCAGCGTCGTACCTGGGGTCAGTGCGCCTGCTGCTTATGGCATTGGGCTAAGTTTCGTTGAGCGCGCGGTCAAACTCATCATGTCATCAGGCAAAGTAAAAGTAGCCGATATCGCTGAAATCAACCCTACTTTCGATGTTGACAATCGTAGCTGCAAAGTTGCTGCTCGATTGCTAGCCACTATTATAGAACAACACTTGCTTGCCAACTAAGCCCATTGACTTCAAAAAAATCTGGAGCGTATTATGAATACATCACAGAAATTCGTATCGAAAAGTCCTGTAGAGCAGACACTAGACGAGTCCGCCATGACCTCGTTTGACCACATTATTGTCAATGCCAACCTTGCCACGTTTTCAGCACAATATGGTTTTGATATCAATGCCAATAACGAAGCCAATGATCAATCAACGTCAGTAGATAGCGTACCTTATGGTCAGCTAGAAAATGCAGCGATCGGTATCAAAGCGGGCAAGATTGCTTGGATTGGCACGCATGAGCAAATGACATCCTATCTGACTTATTATCAAAGCCAGCAAATCACAGATGCCAATAATCAGTGGATCACCCCAGGATTGATCGATTGTCATACGCATATCGTTTATGGCGGCAATCGTAGTAACGAATTTGAAGCGCGTTTGCACGGTGCTAGTTATCAAGATATTGCCGCCCAAGGTGGCGGTATTGTCGCAACCGTCAGCGCCACTCGCGCCGCCACTACTGAATCGCTATTTGCACAAAGTGAAAAACGTCTACTCGCACTCATCAAAGAAGGCGTTACCAGTATCGAAATCAAGTCCGGTTATGGTTTAGACCTAGAAACGGAACGCAAAATGCTGACGGTCGCTCGCCAGCTTGGTGACCAGCATGATATTCATGTTAGCACCACTTATTTAGCCGCGCATGCGCTACCAATAGAGTACCAGTCTCACATGCAGGACCGTGCAGATGACTATATTGAGCAAGTCTGTGCATGGCTTCCTATATTGCATTCAGAGGGTTTGGTCGATGCAGTCGATGGTTTTTGTGAAAATATCGCTTTTAGTACCGAACAAATCAAGCGAGTGTTTGAAGTCGCACGCTCACTAGATTTGCCAGTCAAATTGCACTCTGAGCAATTATCTGACATAGGCGGAAGTGCGTTGGTTGCAGAATACCAAGGATTATCCAGTGACCATTTAGAGCATTTGTCAGAAGCCGATATCAAAAAAATGGCCGCAAGTAATACGGTTGCCGTGCTATTGCCCGGCGCGTTTTATACCTTGCGCGATACCAAGTTGCCACCGATTGATGCACTTCGTAAACATCAAGTGCCTATGGCAATCTCCACCGATTGTAATCCGGGCACATCGCCGCTCACGTCGCTGTTACTGGCAATGAATATGGGTTGTACGCTATTTTATCTCACCCCTGAAGAAGTGCTAGCAGGGACGACCATTCATGCTGCACAAGCGTTAGGATTGGCTAAAAAAGGGCGTATAGAAGTTGGCTGTGATGCAGATTTTGTACGATGGGATATCGCCCGCCCTGCTGATTTGGCGTATCAGATAGGACTGAATCCTATTGAAGGTATTATGGTTCAAGGACAGTGGCGCAAGACGATATAGTCAATCCACTATAAAAGTGTTACAGCGTTAACCTCTCTTGAAGTATTCAATATACATCTGAACTCGGTTGCCTTGTATCACTTTCAAATTGAATTGACTGTAGTTGATTCAATTTAAAAAAATCAGTGTTGTTATAGTTAGTTCGAAATAAAATGGATACACGACACAATACTGCGTGACTGGGATAAATTTTTCTTGCTTGCTGTGCCTGCGCAGACAGAGGCGACAAAAAATTTATCCCAGCAGCACTGTATCGGATTTAAAGTGAATCGACCATAGAATGAACTGTCATTAACTTGATAGCTTTATAGTGAATTAAAGCGCGTTCTCATTTCAAGCGATCATATCTAAATGCGCTAAAAATAAGGACACGCCCCAATGACATTGGTAAATTTATATACAAAGTTAGGGCGTGTCATCATTTAGATTGTGAGGCTTAAAATGAGATAAATTGCCGTCAAACAAGGAAAATAACGCAGATAATATCGAGATATTAACCAGTTATTTGACGACGTTTGACAAAATTTAGCCATTTTAAGACCACTAAATGATTAAGTGTGCTAATTGATACATGCCCTACATCATACTTAGTTTAAAATTCCATAAGCAACCAGTGCATCAGCAACGCGCTTGAAGCCAACGATATTAGCACCCGCCATATAGTCAATGTAGCCGTCTTCTGTTTGACCATACTGTTCTGACGCGGCAGCTGAACTATCATGGATATCTTTCATAATTACTTTTAGAGTCTCGTCAACCTGCTCAAAGGTTTGATACCGACGCATAGAGTTCTGTGACATCTCAAGCGCAGATACTGCCACACCGCCCGCATTAGCGGCTTTGCCTGGCGCATAATGGACACGGTGCAGGCGAATATGGTCAATCGCTTGCGCTGTCAATGGCATGTTAGCGCCTTCAGCAATGTATTTTATGCCGTTTTCAACCATTAATTTGGCATCGTCTTCGCTCACTTCATTTTGCGTCGCTGATGGGAGAGCGATATCACCTTTGATAGTCCATGGTTTTTGCTTGGCAAGCCACTCGCCACCAAAGACATCGACATATTCTGCTAAAGGTTTACTTTGTGCTTTCTGCACTTTTAACCAGTCGATTTTTTCTTGATTCAGACCTTTTTCATCATAGAGCGTACCTTGTGAATCAGACACAGTCAGTACGATAGCACCTAACATATGCGCTTTTTCGGCGGCGTGGAGTGAGACGTTACCCGCACCTGACACCAATACTCTTTTGCCTTTGATGCTATCATTTTGAGCAGTAAGCATATTCTCTAAGAAATATACCGCGCCATAACCAGTCGCTTCCGTACGCATTAAGCTACCGCCAAAACCCACACCTTTACCCGTGAGAACACCGGTAGATTCGCGAGTGAGGTTTTTATACATGGCATACATGTAGCTGACTTCACGACCGCCTACCCCAATATCGCCTGCTGGTACATCGATGTCTTTGCTCACATAATGATATAGCTCGCGCATAAAAGCATAGCAAAAACGGCGAATTTCGCTTTCAGACTTACCTTTAGGATCAAAATCAGAGCCGCCTTTACCGCCGCCAATGGGCAAGCCCGTTAAGGCGTTTTTGAAGATTTGCTCAAAACCTAAGAATTTTAGAACAGATTGATTAACAGTAGGATGGAATCTGAGACCGCCTTTATAAGGCCCTAAAGCGTTATTGAACTGGACACGCCAGCCACGATTGACTTGAACCTCACCTTTATCGTCTTCCCAATTGATACGAAAGCCAACCACGCGATCAGGCTCTACTAAACGTTCAAATATTTTTAAGGTTTCATATTCAGGATGAGCGTCATATAACGGCTTGATAGTAATGGCAACTTCTTTCACCGCTTGGATAAATTCAGGTTGATGGGCATAACGTGCTTCGATTTTTTCGATGGCCTGACTGATACTCATATATCTTCCTTGGAATAAAAATGGTGATTATATTTATTTATATCAACGTCGCGTCGTGTGACAACAAACGAGAGGATTGCGGACGCTAATATAGTTGATTCTATGCGATGTCCTGTACAGAAACGAATGGCGCTAAAAAATCTGACAGAATTTGTGTCAGTACTATTTGCATCAATACTATTTTCATCAATGCTATTTTCATCAATGCTATAAGCTCAAAGACAAAAATAATTTTATCTCATAATGTATATCATTTTTAAATAAGGTAAGTCTAGTAAATATCATTAGCATAAAAACTGATGAGTACAATTTAGGCCTTATTGTCTATTGGCGTAAAATAGAGACAAGCAATCAATAGTCCATACTGAAATGTTAGAACGTTAATTTTTACTGTCATCAACAAGATTTTGTGTGGCATAGATTGGTTATAGCCTAATAGTTTGGTTGCAGCCTAAAAGCAGCAAACAGGCTAAGTATGATGGCTAATTTTTACCTAGTAATAAGAATACCCTGAGAATTAACAACAACTTGTCCAATGTTAGTTCATACTATTATCACTATTTGAACCTCACTTTTTTCTTTCTATTGAAAATTTTATAAAATTTCGACCATTCAAATAACTTCCTTTACTGACTACCCTTATCGAAAGTGGCAACCTTTGCCAAACCTTGCATTCTTGCTTATTTTTTAGGACAGTTTATGACTTCGCTGACCACTGTGCGCGTGCGTTATCAAACGATTGAAATTGGCAATACCGACATCCATATTTGCACCCTGCGTGACAATCAACAATTCAGCGACCCTAATGATGAAGCGTTAAATTTGGGTATTTGCTCAGCTTCTTGGCCGATGTTTGGCGTTATATGGCCGTCAAGCTTGGTGCTGGCCAATCATATGCTCGACTATGATATTGCGGGCAAACGTATCTTGGAGGTGGGCTGCGGTATGGCGTTATCAAGCTTACTGCTCAATCACCGGCAAGCAGATATCACAGCGACCGACTATCACCCAACGGTTGAGTATTTTCTTGATCGTAATACCACGCTCAATAATAATAAAGAGATTAATTTTGAGCGCTTGGACTGGGCAGAAGATAATAGCCATCTTGGGCAGTTTGATATGATTATCGGTAGTGACTTGCTTTATGAAGACCAACACATCGATATTTTAGCTGAATTTATCGAGCGTCATGCGTTGCCAAAATGTGAAGTCATCGTCGTTGATCCTGGTCGTGGGCGCAAAAACAAGCTAACCAATAAGATGCTTGAATATGGTTTTAGTAGTCAGCACGTTAAGCCGGAGAATACCACTTATCTTGATTTGCCATTTAAAGGGCATATTTTGACGTTTTCGCGAGATAGTAGTAAATAAATTCTGTAAGTAGCAATTGTAAATCGAGTTAATTTGCGACCGTATTTTGCCACTGCTGCCGAGTTATTTTGTATAACACATGCGTGGCAAGTGGATGTTCAGCAGCAAGCATAGGGTGATAAAAATTCTTCTTCATATCTGTCATACCAAGTCGCTCCATAACCAATTGTGAGCGCTTATTAATGACCGCGGTAAATGAGACGACTTCATCGAGTGCCAGCTCGTCAAAAGCAAAATTCAGCGCCGCCCTTGCCGCCTCAGTAGCATAACCATATCCCCAGTAATCTTTATGCAGTCGCCAAGCAATCTCGACAGCAGGGCCAAAAGACATATCCGCGTGCGTGTCATTCAAACCGACAAAACCAATGAAAGCATCGCTGTTTTTTGCGTCGTCTTTTACACTGACAGCCCACAATCCCCAGCCTTTATCTGCAATCAACTGCTGACATTTTTTGGCAATGATATCGCTTACTTTAGCAGATAATACCTTAGGGAAATATCGCATGACTTCTGGATCGGCATTCATCTCAGCGAATATCGCAAAGTCGCTGGCTTGCCATTGTCTTAGATAAAGACGTTTGGTTTCTAGCACAGGTATCATAGAATATTCGCCATCGTTAATACTACTCATCTATCCATCCTTGTTGCTTGGCATAAGCAAGCTGCTCGGGGGTGTCGATATCATAGCTTAGCTGCTCATTGCTGACAGCATGTATCTGACTTGGCGGCAGTCCTCTAATTAAATGACGCAGTCCTTTGTCGCCTATCAATTCTGATTGCCATTGTCTGAGTAACGTACAATCAATCGTTAACGGTAATCCGATGATATTTTGTGTAGATGTATTGGTAGCAGCATTTTTATTTAAGTGCATTTCATCTAAGCGTGACCAGCTATGATAACCACTGGCTACCACTATCTGCTTTCCTGCCAGCAACGCCAGCAAATGTGCCTCATCAAGTAATACTTGATCAATTCCCATTATCAACACACGATTGACAAGACTGTCGCCAAGATTCATTAATGCCTCAATACCCAAGCTCAAACTATGCGCCATACCTGTTTCAGGCGTAGGATTTATAACCGTTTGAATGATGGAGTACTGCAAAGCCAATTCAGCAATTGTACTTTTAATAGCTGGCTTATTATCAGGAATGACGACGATAATTGTTTGCGGTTTGGTAGACAAGGCCAGCTTGATTATGGAACATATTAAAGGTTCATCATTTTTAAACAGTAACTGCTTTGCTTGACCCAAACGCTGACTAAGACCACTGGCTAAAATAATCACCGCATGATTATCGTTTTTCAAAGCCTCTGGATCTTGGAAAGCCTCTGGATCTTGGAAAGCCTCTTGATCTTGCAAAATTAGCGCTTGTGACGTGGCATTATTATGAGTCATGCCATGTTCAACTTGGCATCGCCGCGTATCGTAGAAATATTTGAGAAGTTTGCATCTGAATATTCAGCTGACAGCGTTTGCTGATGCATAACCGCGTTTATCTGTGCCATGATCCCAAGTGCCAAAGCTTCAGGGCCGTCACCACCAAGCTTATAGCCAATGGGATAATGCAATTTGCCGATACCTTCTGTTAACGTCTTAGGGTCGGCTATGGTGGCACTAATCTCATTGATTAAACGTTCGGTGCGATAGCGTGGTCCCAATTGTCCTATATATCTATAATTTTTAGGATGCTCTAGTAATACAGCAAGTCGAGCACGATCTTGACTAAGGCTGTGCGACATCAAAGCGACAGCAGCATTATGACTGAGTCTGAGCAACGTTTCGGTATCGTCCAATGTCAAAGCCACCACCTCATCTGCTTGCGGAAAACGCATGCGTGTTGCATATTGCGATCGGCTATCGATGACCGTCACATGCCAATCTTGCAGTTTTGCCATGGTGACCAGCGGCATGACATCATTGCCTGCCCCGCAAATCAATAGTCGTATTTGCGGTTGTAGTCGCTGAACCAACCATTCTGTTGTCATATTATTATGATCATTTTTTATAATCACATAGTCAGCATTGCTATCAGACAGCTTATGTTTTGCTAGTTTATTCACTGTGTCTATAAGTGCGTTGGAAGCATCAGCTACCTCTAGATTGAGTCGCATGCCAACGGTTAACTTAGAGCTTTGAGGCTGACTACCATTAGAGCGAATTAAAGTGGCCATTGTAATAGGTTGCTGAGTACGACGAACCTGAGTGATGACCTCTAACAACGATTTTGCCGTTGCTAACCTCTCAAATAAGACATGCACCCGCCCATTGCATCCTAGACCAAAATTTAATTCGTCTAACTCATCATACGTTTCACTATCTAGCTCATCATACGTTTCACTATCGAAAGCAGCATAATGGTCATCATAAAAATCAACATCTAAAAGCTCAGCATGGTGTTTTTCATTGCCCTGAGTGGATTTTTTTGCTTTACCATTTTCAGTGTAATCAATATCATCACCCGTTTGATAAACTTGCACATTAGCGCCATGACGAGTCAACCAAAAGGCGCGTTTAATAATATGCGGCTCAAGGCAGCCACCACTAATCATCCCAACCGAACGTCCATCCTCACAAATGAGCATCATAGCGCCAGCACGGCGATACGCTGAGCCTTCAGTACGTACAACCGTCGCCAATACAGCATCAACGTTTTGTTGTTGAGCGGCGCTTGCCAGCTTAAGAATGTCAGCGATTTGATTCATAACGCCTCTTACTTTAATTATATGTGATATTTAATAGAGTACTTTTTGAATTTATACGTACTCATATTATGAACATTCAGGTTATAAAAACCCGCTACTTAAGCGGGTTTCTTTGATACAAAAATTACTATCAAAAACTACTCTGGCATCTCAGCGAGTAACTTGTCGAGCGTAATTGGAAAGTCATACACCCTGACACCAACCGCATTATAGACGGCATTAGCAATGGCAGCAGCAGCACCCGAAATTGCCGTTTCACCGATGCCTTTGATATGCATAGGATTGGTATAAGGATCATCTTCTTCTACCAAAATGACATCTAACTGGGGCACATCCGCATTGACTGGGACGTGATATTCAGCAAGATCATGGTTGCATAAACGACCGTCGCGCTTATCATGGATGACTTCTTCCATCAAAGCGGAACCAATACCGAACACCATCCCGCCGTAGCACTGTGAAGTGGCTGTTTTATGATTCAAGATACGTCCTGCCGCAAATGCGCCCGTCATCCGCTTAACACGAATCTCACCAGTTACTCGGTGTACGGCCACTTCAGCGAAGTTGGCACCAAAAGAAGCTTGGCGATGGCTTTTGCCATTTTTACCGGGTTTGATTTGTCCTTTGGCACTGACTTTTTGGTCGTCGTATTTCGCAACGATATCAGCTAAAGCATAGGACTGAGAGTGATTAAAATCATATTTTTCTGATGTTGATTCTGGTAGCGACAATCCTGTTTTATCAGCCACTTTTTCTTTTAAATCCACCAATTTATCAGTCAACTTATCGGTCAAATCTGCCGTTTTTTCTTTACCTGCTGCAATAGCCAACTCTACTAAGCTGGGCTCATGCTCGCCTGCTTGTTTAATTTGACCTTTATCAAGCTGAATGGTATCAGGATAGAGTCCGACTTTTTCTGCTAGCATGTCACGCAGCTGCTCACAAGCAAGATAAATACTACTACCAGAACTCGCCGCCCCAAAACTACCACCCGAACCGGACGCTGGCGGCAATTCGCTATCACCCAATTTCATTTCAATATGATCGATTGGTAATCCTAATAGGTCAGCGGCTACTTGCGAAAACACAGTATAAGAACCTGTGCCAATGTCTGTCATGTCCGTCTCAATCACTGCTTTGACGCCCAGTGCTTTTGATGGATCAACTTGCAGAGTTGCTCGGGCTTCTGACTGCTGTACCGAGTTGCCGCGAGACGACGCTGCCATTCCTGTGCCTATCCACCAATCACCTTCTAATTGACTGGCAGGTTTGGCATTACGCTGCTCCCAGCCGAACTGTTCAGCGCCTTGTTCCATACAGGCAGTGAGTTGGCGCGTAGAAAACGGAATATCTTGGCTAGGATCTTGCGCAGGCTCATTACGGCGGCGCAGCTCAATGGGATCAATACCCAATTGTGTGGCCAGCTCATCCATGGCACATTCGAGGGCAATCATACCCACCGCTTCACCGGGCGCACGCATAGAGCCGGAAAGGACTTGATTCATATCTACTTTTTTATAATTTACTCGGCGATTTTCACCGCGATATAAATATTTAGTAGATAACGCGGATGGTTCAAAAAAAGCCTCGCCCGGCAAATTGCCACTAGTAGACTCATGAATCAAGGTATTTATGACACCGTTATTATCAGCGCCAATTGCGATACGCTGACGAGTGTTTGACCGCCTGACCGTCGCTTCCATGACTTGTGGACGAGTCATGCAAACCAAAACAGGACGGTCCAAATCTTTGGCAGCAATAGCGGCTGCAATCGACTCAGGTGCAATTCCCAGCTTGCTACCGAAACCACCACCGACGTAATGAGAGATCATTTGCACCTGATCTTTCTTTAGGTCTAAGGCATCCATCACTTGCTGCTTACATGACGCAACCATTTGATTCGATGTGTATAGGATAAGTTTATCTTCTTCCCAATAAGCCAACGTAGCATGAGGCTCCATCGCAGAGCTGTTCTGACTTGGAGTATGATAAAGACGATCGAGGGTCACCGCAGATTCAGCAAGTCCTTGCTCTGGATCACCCTTTATGGCATTTTGATCTGAGCCTTTTTTCTCGTCAATATCATGGGCATTAGACAGCTCTTTGGTAAAATCTAGCGCCGCTTTTTCGGTCTCGTCTTTATAACTAACCTTGACCGCATGAGCACCTTCTGTCGCTGCTTCAAAAGTCTCGGCAATCACAACGGCAATCGGCTGACCATGATAAAAAATCTCGCTAGCACCTTGAGTAGGCGCTTTGGTTGCTGTTCCTTGCTGGGAATTACGCAAAAAATGCGTTGGATCAGTCACGACTTTTATAATGCCAGGAATATGCTCTAACGCGCTACTATCGATGCTTTCAACGTGTCCTTTGGCAATTTTTGCGCTGACTAAAACACCATAAACTTGGTTTTCTCGATGAATCTCTGCCGAATAGTGCGCTTGACCACTAACCTTTAATGAGCCGTCAACGCGGTTGATTGGCTGACCGACCAGTTTACTCGCTGTCTTGTCGAACAAAGTGTCAACAGGCTGGTCCATGGTCATTTTTTTGGTCGATTCTGATGGAAGTACTGAGTCCAATAATGACATGATTATGCTCCCTTGCCCGCTAATGCGCGCTGAATAACTTGTTTTAGTAGACGACGTGTTAGTGGTATTTTAAAATCATTTTGACCACGGCCTTTGGCATCTTTTAATAATAAATCCGCCGCCTGCGTAATAACCTCATCATTACCATCAGTGTCAGTCAATAATGTCTCCACTGCTTCATTGCGCCACGGCTCAGTACCGATGCCGCCAAATGCTAGACGTACAGTTGCTAAATCACCTTTATCATCTACGTCTATTACTGCGGCGCAGGAGATCAAGGCAAACGCATAAGACGCACGGTCGCGCACTTTGTCATAAGTGTGCATGCCTTTGATAGGGGCTGGCAGAACAATATGAGTGATAAGCTCGCCCAACGCCAAAACGTTTTCGATATTCGGTGTTTCTTTTGGCAAGCAATAAAAATCTTTGATCGCAATTTTACGGGTTGAACCATCCGCTTTTACGGTCTCAATACTGGCATCCAATAGACGCATCGCTACCGCCATATCAGAGGGATGCTGAGCAATACAAGACTCACTAGTGCCCAAAATGGCAAGCGTACGGTTTTCGCCATTGATAGCTGGGCAACCCGTCCCCGGCTCACGTTTATTACAGGGACTGTCTGTCTGATAAAAATAGTAACAACGAGCCCGCTGCAAAAAGTTACCGCCTGTCGTGGCTTTATTACGTAGCTGTCCTGTGGCTCCAGCCAAAATCGCTCTTGATAATACGGGATAATTGGCAATGACCTCAGCATGAGCGGCCAAATCACTATTGGTGACCAGCGTACCGATACGCAGTCCACCATCCGCAGTGGTTTCTACTTTTTCCAATGCTAAACGAGTGATATCGACCAACTTGATGGGCGTCTCAATCTCAAGCTTCATCAAATCTAATAGATTGGTTCCGCCAGCGATAAATGAGGCTTCTTTAGCACTAGCTGACATCGCGGCTTGCTCGGGCGCATCGGCACGAATATATTCGAATCGTTTCATGAGCGATCTCCTAGCGTGTTGGCTTCTTGAGGGTTCTTTGATGATGCTTTACCAAGTTGGGCCTCACTAGGCGGTGGTGACCAAATACCAGTTACCTCTGAGTCTTGTACTGAATCACTCATAGACGCTGTAGATTTATCAGCCATTTGATTTTCTAACACTTGAGAGATGGCTTTAATGATATTAGGATACGCAGAACAGCGGCAAATATTGCCACTCATACGCTCAGCAATTTCTTGTACCAGCAACCCATCAGGGTTTTGCAAGTCAGTAGTGACATGGCTTGGCCAATTGTTTTTGACCTCTTCTATCAATGCCGTCGCTGAGCAAATCTGCCCAGGGGTACAATAACCACATTGGAATGCATCATGGTCTTTAAAGGCTTGTTGCAGCTCTGATAACGAGTCAGGCATTCCAATGCCTTCAATCGTCGTAATCTCATCGCCATCATGCATCACCGCTAGCGTTAGACATGAATTCACGCGCTCGCCATTAATGAGCATGGTGCAAGCACCGCATTGACCGTGATCACAGCCTTTTTTGGGGCCTGTTATTTGTAAATGTTGGCGACAGACATCAAGTAGTGTCGTGCGCGTATCAAGATTATCAAACTCATAATCTTGCTTATTAATTGTTAACGTCAAAGTAGACATGCTGGCTTCTCGCTGGCAGATAAACATAATAGAATGATAAAAAACAGAATGATAAAAAACGCCTCATAAAACAGCGCCAATGAATTTATTATGACGTATCAAAAAAGTTATTTTGTTTTTACTTTGTAGTCATTAGGGTGTATTTTTTAATCTAGAACACCATAAAACTAGCAACGTTTTCGTTAACTGATTTATTGTCAAGTGATAGATCGCTCCATCAATTTTTGAATAAAATACAAATAATAATTTGCGAGGCATTATGAAATCATCAGAAAAACCAATCCGAATAGACATTGTCTCAGATGTTGTCTGCCCTTGGTGCCTCATCGGCTATCGCCAACTGGCAGAAGCGCTTGAGCAAACTAAAACGGCTCATACTATCCATTGGCATCCATTTGAATTGAATCCCAACATGCCAAGCGAGGGTCAAAATCTGCGTGAGCACATTATCGAGAAGTACGGCTCGACCAAGCAAGAATCTGATGCCAGCCGAGAGCGGATGACTGAAGCTGGGAACGATGTTGGCTTTGAGTTCAACGTCACTGACGACACGCGTATGCACAACACTTTTAACTTGCATCAGCTCCTGCATTTCGCGGATCAGCAAGGACGCATGCATGAGTTAAAACAAGCGTTGTTCGCGGCGCATTTTACCAACGGCAGAAATATCTCCGACATCAACGTGCTTGCTGACATCGCAGCAGAGATTGGGCTTGATCGTAGTGAGTCGCTAGCCGTATTAGAAGGCCAGTTTTTTGCTAAAGAAGTACGCGCAGCTGAACAACATTGGCAACAGCAAGGCATTCAAAGCGTGCCAGCCATTATTTTTAATGAGCGTCATCTGGTCAGCGGTGCTCAAGGCGTGGAGAATTTCACCAATATTTTGCAGCAGTTGGCTGACATGACAGACTAAAGTATTATCGATGATAAAAAGGCTCATGTCCTATGACCAGATCTCACTTGTCATTGTGTTGAATATTAATGATATCTTATGCCATAAAAAAATGCCGCTCCATACATAGGAGCGGCATTTTTCGTTTTGTCATATTGATACTTTATAACGCTAATAACGCTAAATTTATAACCAATATCATTAACCGTTACTTTTAAAAAGCATCTCTTAAAAATGAATAACCGTACGGATACTTTCACCTTTGTGCATCAAGTCAAAGGCTTCGTTGATATCTTCTAATGGCATGGTGTGGGTAATAAAATCTTGTAGCGGAATTTCGCCCGCTAAATAACGCTCAACATAGCCGGGCAACTCTGTACGACCTTTGACGCCGCCAAATGCTGAGCCGCGCCAGACTCGACCCGTCACTAACTGGAATGGACGCGTCGATATTTCTTGTCCTGCGCCTGCGACTCCGATGATGACTGATTCGCCCCAGCCTTTATGACAGCACTCAAGGGCTGAACGCATGACATCGACGTTACCGATACATTCAAATGAATAGTCCACGCCGCCATCGGTCAATTCAACGATGACTTCTTGAATTGGCTTGTCGTAATCTTTGGGATTGATGCAATCCGTTGCGCCTAGCTTTTTGGCCAATTCAAATTTGCTCTCGTTGATATCAATGGCAATGATACGACTGGCCTTTGCCATGGCTGCACCGATCACGGCTGATAATCCAATACCGCCCAGACCAAAGATAGCAACCGTATCGCCCTCTTCGACTTTTGCCGTATTCATGACCGCGCCCATACCGGTCGTGACGCCGCAACCCAATAAACAAACTTCTTCTAACGGCGCATCGACATTTACTTTGGCTAGAGAAATCTCTGGCAACACCGTATATTCAGAGAAGGTTGAGCAACCCATATAATGATAAATTGGCTCACCATCTTTATAAAAACGCGTGGTGCCATCTGGCATGAGGCCTTTACCTTGGGTCTCACGTACAGCGGAGCATAGATTGGTTTTACCAGAGCGGCACATTTTACAGACGCCACATTCTGCTGTGTATAAAGGAATGACATGATCGCCAACTTGGACGCTGGTCACGCCTTCGCCAATTTGCTCAACGATACCGCCACCTTCATGACCCAAAATCGCGGGGAATACGCCTTCTGGATCTTCACCAGATAGCGTAAATGCATCGGTATGACAAACGCCGCTGGCAATAATTTTTACCAATACTTCGCCTTTTTTGGGCAACATGACATCCACTTCTTCAATCGATAGTGGCTCATTTGGCCCCCACGCAACAGCGGCTCTAGATTTAATAAATTTATCTGACATAGTCATCTCTCTTATAATTCATTTTATTATTGATTAAACACAAACCAATTTAGCTTATATTGCTTACTGAGTAGAGGCAAGCCATCGTTGTCGCAATCTGGTAAAGTCTTGATTTTATGCTTACTATTATAGTCATTTCTGTAATGATAACAATGTGCTATATTTGCAAATATCTTTTACACACTGGTAATAATCATGCGCTGGGATGGTATTAGCGAGTTCGTTTATGTGGCGGAATATGAGAGCTTCACCCGCGCCGCAAAAGAATTGGGCGTCTCAACCGCACAAGTCAGTCGACAGATAAGTGCTTTAGAGAAGCGTCTTAATATTAAACTGCTATATCGCACAACGCGTAAAGTATCGCTGACTGAAGAAGGCCGTGTGTTTTATCAGCATTGCCGCGGGGTGCTCGATGGCTTGGATGCCGCTGAGCAAGCGGTTAGTAACTTACAATCAAAGCCGCAAGGCAGAATTAAGCTGACCGCCCCTGTCACTTATGGTGAGCAGCAATTGTTGCCACTGGTCAATAATTTTATGGTGCAATATAGCGATATCGAAGTGACGGCTTTTTTGAGTAATCAAAAGATTGACTTAATCGATGGCGGCTATGATTTGGCGATTCGTATTGGCAAGTTAAGCGATTCGACGATGATGGCAAAAAAGCTTAGCCATCGTACTAATTTCGTCTGTGCCGCGCCTGATTATCTTAAAAAGTACGGCATCCCACATTCTCTGACCGAACTGAATCAACATAATTGTTTACTTGGCACGCGTGACTATTGGCACTTTATAGAAGATGGTAAGAACGCCGATAAAGAAAAAAACTTACGCGTCTTTGGCAGTGTGCAATATAACAGTGGTCACAGTTTAGTCGACGCTGCCTTAAAAGGTTTGGGGATCGTCCAATTACCTGATTATTATGTGCAAAAACATTTAGCATCAGGTGCGCTGGTCAGTGTGTTAGATAACTACAGAGAACCCGAAGAAAGTATCTGGGCCGTCTATCCGCATAATCGTCATTTATCACCAAAGATTAGGTTGCTAGTAGACTATTTGGCAGAGTATTTAGCTTAGTAAATCGTTTTGCAATGCTACGCTTTACTATGCACAATTTATTACGCACAATGAATATTAGATATTTCCAGCCATTACACGCTGAGTAAATCACCATAATAAAAGGAAGTTTTATGCTTAAGATGATCTCTATAACCGCTTTAGCTTTAGCCGTTTCCTCTTGCGCTAGTGTTGAAAATATTTTAAATGTGCCTGATAAGATGCCATCAACGCCAGACACGATGACTGCCATCAATGCTGAAAAAGGTTTGGTTACGATGCAAAGTAATCATTCTGTCCAAGATACCGCTGACAAGCTGGTAACGATTATTGAAAGTAAAGGTATGAAAGTATTTGCGCGTGTCGACCATCAGAAAAATGCGCAAAGCGTTAATTTGGCCTTGAGACCGACGCAAGTTATTATGTTTGGTAACCCAAAAGCAGGCACGCCATTGATGAATTGCGAGCAAAGCGTTGCCATTGATTTACCACAAAAAATCTTAATCAGTGAAGATACCAATAAAAAGGTCTGGTTGTCATACAACAATCCTGAATACCTAAAGACCCGTCACAATATCAAAGGGTGTGATAGGGAGATTGCTAGCATCTCAAAGGCCCTTGATGGCGTTAGTAAAGCAGCCATTGCAAAATGAGTATTATGTGAAAATCCGAGTAAATAAAAGGTGGCTAGCAAAAGCATAGTCCACCTTTTTTATATAGCCGATTCACTTTAAATCCGATACAGTGCTGCTGGGGTAGATTTTTTGCAGCCTCTGTCACGCTTGCGAACAGCACGCCATAAGCATTTACCCCACTAGCACGTAGCTACTAACGTATCGATTTTGTTTTGAACTGACTATATTTGAGTTAAAATTGCATTAAGCGTTATAGGATTGCATCATTTGAGCATTTAGCTCTACTTTTAACTTTTTAGCACATTCGATAATCTTTTTTCTGTCAGCAGCAATAGCACCGTGCTGGATCGCGGTTTCTCGCATTTGTACGGTGACATCATAATGAGGATAACTGGCATTGCGATGAAATAAGCGCTTATCCACTTCAATCAGCGCGGCAAAATCATGCAACTCTTGCAGTGTGTCTGCCAGCATGTGACACCATTTATAGCCTTTAAATTCTATCTGCACAAAATCCACGTAGATTGCCATATGAGAGCCTCTCTTATTCATATTAAAAGAACAGTCAAAGTAATTCGCTTACCTTCTTCTTTAATTGCGTTAAGACTTTTTGGTAGTCGCTGTCACTGATTTCAAGTGTGCTTAGCCGCCCATAACGTAGCTGTCGATAGTCTTGTTGAATCTCTATTATTTTTGCTTGCGCTATTTTTGTTTGAGTCGCTTTTGGATCATGACTGTCTTTTGATTGACTCGCCGTGTTGATCTCAATCCCACTCAGAGCATTTAAGTCAATAGCCGTGGCCAAGCGCTCAAGCCAAGCCAATTGCCCTTCGCTTTCATCGCGTGCCAGCGATTTATCAGATTTGCCAATGCGTTTGGATAATTGTGCAAGCGGCAGGTCTGCTGGATGCCAGCGTTTGCGGCGGCGTTGCCAAATGACGAAGACTAAAATACTCATGACAATAATAGCACTCAACGCCAACCAGACAATTTGCTGCATGATTGAGGTGATGTTAAACCACTTAAACAGTGAGTCGGCTTGTTTGTCCTGATCGTAACCAACGACGTCTTTTTGCCAATAGTAGCTGGCTTGATCTGAGAGGCGGCGTAAGGTTTGTAGCATTTGATACTGCTGATAATTGATTTGTGCACCAGCGCCATCACCGAACATCGCCGCCCCTTGTGATTGCGTAATCGCATTCATCCCTTGCTCAACGCGTTCAGGCGCAACAAACGCTGTCGGATCAACACGTACCCAGCCTTGACCCTCAAGCCACACTTCCGTCCAAGCATGCGCATCCTTTTGCCGCACCTCCCAAACATTGCCGCCACGGCTCAGCTCGCCACCTTGATATCCCGCGACGACGCGTGCTGGTATACCCGCAGCGCGCAGCATAAAGGTAAAGCTAGAAGAATAATGCTCACAAAACCCCGCCTTTGTGTCAAACAAAAACTCATCAATGCGGTTATTTCTGAGTCGTGGCGGTGATAGCGTATAGCGAAATTCTGTTTGATTAATCCAGCGCTCAATAGCCGCCATATAGCGCACTGGATCAGAACCTGATTGGGCAAATAACTGCTTAGCCAATGCTTTTGATTTAGGATTGCCTTCATCTGGTAAGGTAAGATTCAAACGCCGCGACTCATCAGACAGAACGGGGTCGATACGCATCGGCGCAAACTGTAATACATCGTAGCGCAACTGCTGAGTGACGGGCTGATCTTTTAATAAGGTAAAGTCTGATGTAATACTGATATCTTGGCGCTGAGAAAAAGGATAATCGAGTCCAAATAGCCAGTTTTGCTGCGTGGGTTCTAGGACAATCTTATAAGTTGCAGGCGTACTTTTTGCTGCATCAGGAATAGTGGCAAGCGCATTTTCGATCCAAGCAGGCGGTCGTGATGACGGTTGCCATTGTCGCTGCTGCGGACTAGGACGCCACGTGACGCCATCAAAATCACTAAATACCAAACCCCGCCAATAAAGCTCTTGTTGGGGTGGACGGTTGTCTTCAAACTCTACGCGAAAAGCCAGCTCAGTCGATTGTCCTAAATTGGCAAAATCACCGGGCGACATACTATCAGACACGCCAGTAGTTGCTTGATTTCCTGACAGCTGTACTGACCACAGCGGCGGCAAACGTGGAAAGAATAAAAACAAAACCACCAACAACGGCAATGCCCCAATACCCAACACACCCAAAGTCCGTAATCGACCATCACCACGAGTATTGCCATCATCATTGAGCGCAATAAATGCCAATAGTATGATAACCGCTCCGACAATCACCTCTAAAGTCGTAACCAGACCTTGATCCATCAAAAATAGCGCAGCCAGTACAAATAACGATAAATTCAATACCACATAAGCATCACGGCGCTTGTACAATTCCCATAGCTTGCTGATAAGACAGAGCACTAAAAATGCCACGCCCATATCCAGTCCGAACGCGGTATTGTAAGTCAGCCATAGACCTGCCAAACCTAATAAAAAGCCGAGCATTTGCATGCCTTGATAGACACGTTTTAAATACGCAATTTTTTTAAACTTGGCTTTTATGCGCGGCAGTTGCGCGGCAATACTAACCACAGCAAATCCAATCAACCATAATGGCAGATGCGCCGCATGGGGTGAAATAACGAGCATCTGAGCAATTAATACCCAATAGTATGCTGGCAAAGCGAATAGCTTGCGATACCACTTAGCATCGCCATCCTGCATAACATGAGCGTTGATGTCATAACCTAGAGCCAGCTGCTCAAAGCTTGCACGATTTGTTTCAGAGAAGCCCGTATATTTATCTTCAGCTTCATTTTTAGAATGTTGTTTAGAGTGGGTCATGGCGCTTTCGCCAATCTTAACAAGCAAGTTTGTGCAAAGCCATCGCCTTCACCCATCGGTGCATCAGAAGGCATATCATTCGGTAAACGCATGTTAAATGGTACGCCTAATTCACCTAACTTCATCGCGCCATACGCCATTTGTGCCAACCTCTGCTCATGATGGGCGGCTGGCATATCGACATAATCTAACGTTTGCTCATCACCGACTGGATCAGCGAAATGCTTGGTAAACATGCCTTGACCGCGCGCCACGTGACCCCAAGAAACTCGTGCCAGCGACTCACCTTCGATATAATTATCCAGCCGCTCAAAGTCATCTTGACCTTGCCGATACTGCCCACCTGTTGGCAAATCTTTCAAACTTGCGACCGAATACTGTGTTTGCCAATCAAATACTTCAGGTTTTGGATAGACCCAAGCGTTACGCACAAAATAGACGTAAGACCATGCCCGCATAATACCCAAAGGGTAAACGGTTTTTATTTTTAATCTTGGCAATTCAAACTGCCCACGATGATGTGTCTGAGCAGGCAAACGAATAATCTGCTCACCTTGTAGCCGTGTCACGAGCACAGAATGCTGACCATCCACGTTATGCTTAATTTTCTTATTGGCTTTTTTATTATTTTGCTTGCCAATCGTGCTGTCAGTCTGCTCAAAACTGAACAATAACTGTCGTCTTGGCTGGCGACTCTCGCTATGCAGTTGCAAGGTGACCCAAACAGGCGCACCCGCTTCTGCCATCGTCACTTCTATTAGTTGTACCTTTAAACCTGAGATATGGGCGAAAGTCACATGGAAGCTGATAAGCCAAACACTGATTAGATAAAAACACAAACCCAATACCAAGTTATTGCCATAGTTGATACCAGCGATAAAGGTGATGACCAATAACACCGCAAATAGCAATCCTTCACGGCTAAAAAAGATATAGACATTACGAAAATTGAGCGTGGCGCTATCACTTTTGGGCGCACGCGAAGCAAACCAACGGCTGAGTGCGGAAGTGGCTGGCACGGTTAAGGCTTTTGGCAAAAGGCTCATGACTACCCTATCCTTACCATCACATTGATATTCTTATCGATTTTTGCTTTCATCGATTGATACTCTCATCGATCATTGAATAGTCATTTTAAAAATATGCGTGCTATTAAATAATAGGCGATTACATAACGAGCTTTTAAACAACAACCGCTACGTCTGCCAAGATGCGTTGCGCGATGGTTTGTGTCGCTTGTCCTCCAGCCACATGCGCAGGTACAAAACGCTGACCCAAACGGTGATCGGTGACTGCAGCAAACACCGCTTGAATGTCTTCGGGCGTCATCTCCATATGTCCTGATACATAGGCATAAGCTTGTGCCGCACGCTGTAGAGATAGCACACCACGTGGCGATAAGCCGTGATACTCTTGGCTTGCTCGTGTCTTTGCAACCAATCTTTGTAGATAATCCAAGACCACATCCGCGACATAAACTTGTTTAACGCCTTGCTGTGCCAATAGTACCGCCTCGGTATCAAGTACCGCAGCCAACTCTTTTAATAACTCACGGCGATCCTGACCTTTCAGTAGCTCGCGCTCTGCGGTAGGTGACGGGTAACCGAGCGATAAGCATAGCAAGAACCGATCTAGCTGCGATTCAGGGAGCGGATAGACGCCTGCTTGCTGCAAAGGGTTTTGAGTTGCGATCACAAAGAACGGCTGAGGCAAAGGATAGGTTTGCCCATCTTGGGTCACTTGCCGTTCTTCCATCGCTTCTAGTAAGGCACTTTGCGTCTTGGGACTGGAGCGGTTGATCTCATCAGCGAGTAACAGTTGAGTAAAGATAGGACCAGAACGAAACTCAAATTGCTGTTTACTTTGATCGTATATATTCATTCCTAAGATATCTGCTGGCAACATATCATTGGTAAACTGCACACGGCTAAAGCTCAAGCCTAACAACTGCGCCAAGCCTTGCGCCAAAGTGGTTTTACCCATACCCGGAATGTCTTGTAGCAACAGATGACCACCTGCCAATATACCGCTGAGCGCCAATTTAATGGCTTGCGGCTTATCTAATACGATTTGATTTAACTGCGCCATAAGCTGGGCAATTTTTTGCTGATTGTGACGATAGTCGGTCGCTGAATGGGTCATATTGAGTTACTGGCTCATTTTTATGGGAGTAATGATTATAAATCAGAGATTATTTTTTATCATCTTCAACGATCGGCGCGGCCGCACGAAGCGTTGATAAATAGGCGATCACATCCGCCCGCTCTTTAGCGTCCGGCATTGGATTTGATAGCATCTTTGAGTTTAGCATGGCTTTTTCTGCATCGGCGATATAAGGGTCGAGCGTTTTTGCATCCCATACCCAACCTGATTTTTTCAACCCCTCGCTATAGGTATAATCTTTTAGCTCTGCGGCTGGTGCTCCATATATATTCATCAACTGCGGACCTTTTTTATTAAGACCCGCATTGAGCTGATGACACTGACCACAGGCATCTTTATAGATTATAGCGCCATTATCGGCATCACCTTCAGTATATAGTGGCAGGGTGACCGGTGAACGGTGGTCAGGTGGTGTATTTCCCCCGCAGGCAGTGAGTAATAAAACAGCGGCAAAAAGACCACTCATTTGATATTTACGGATGATAGGCATTTTTAGCAATCTTTGGTTGAGAGATGACAGCTATAGATAAACGATATAAATAATAATGCAGCAGTGAGATACGTAGCAAGCAAAATCAATCATCTTTTATAAACAGCTGGCTATAAGAGTGCAGCGTTATTTATCAGTATTTAAACCAACGAATAACGCTGAAATAACAACAATAATAAATGGCCTTTATAATACGTAGCCGTTCTCATAGGTAACTATCAAAACTCTATAGCGTCTTCAGTTCAATTCGCCACCTTTATCGTACTGCTAGGCTCTTCTAAATAGTAACCTTGCAAGTAGCGTGCGCCCACACTCCACGCGACTGACATAGTCGCTGCATCTTCAATATAAGGCATTAGCACGTCGACATTGACGTCATTGGTACGCATGATAAGTGATTTAACCGTTTCCAAATTGTCTTCTGAATCAAGGCCTTCCACGTAGCTGCGAGCCAAACGTACCATGTCCGGCTGCAAGAGACTGACAATTTCTATAGATTTGGCAGAAGAGCCAAAGTTATTAATGCCCATTTGACAACTGACTTGGTTCAGTGCGGCAAACTGGTTTTTTGCCACTGTTAAATGATCCGAGATATCTTTTTCACTAAACTGTAAGGTTAGTGTCCCAGCGACACCGCCTACTGCTTTTATAAGTTGACTGACAACATTGGGCAGTTTTTTGTCAATCAATGAGGCGCTAGTCAGTTGCACCAGCAATTTGGCTTCAGGATGATTTTTACGTACGTCATTTATTTTTTTACAAGCATTGATCAGTACCCAACGATCTATTTTTTCTAGCAATTGATGCGTCTTCGCAACTGCCATAAATTGCCGAGGAGTCAATACGGTATTGTCAGCATCAGCTAATGGTAACCTCAGATATACTTCAAAAAAGTCGCTACGATCATGGTTGATATCGTATATAGGCTGGAACAATAACTCAAAACGATTATTGGTAATAGCATCAACCAAAGACTCAGCGAGTGCATGATCATCACTATTGGCATGTTCACTTGGATCGTATACATGATAGGTGCCACCATGATTGGCTGTATCAGCCATGATCTGAGCGATGGCATCCATAGCGCGCTCAAGTAATATACTAGGCTCTGCCGTATTTTTCTCAATTTTGACAATACCAATACTAACCGTCGTGCTTGTGGTACGCTTATCCACTTCAATCGGCTTATCATTGATAAGTGAACCAATGTGTTCAGCCAGTTTTTCTAATTCTTCAGTTGTCTTGTCTTCTACTAATATAGTAAAAGCGGTATCACTAAAGCGGCTCACATAACCGTCTGATACCAGCTCATCTAATGTATAAGCGACTTGTTTAACAGTCGCATCTATTCCTTGTAAACCCATACTACTACTGATTTTACCGACATTATCAAGCTGAATATACAATAGTGCTGCTGTCAGTATCCCTTCCCGCGCTTGCTGGTATACTATTTCCATTCGCTCTTCAAAGCCGCGTCTATTGTCAATCCCTGTCAAGCTGTCTTTACGCTCAGCCGCCGCCAACCGCTTGGCAACATCCGCACTATTGCTATGGTTTTGCTGGATAATAACCTGAATCACTGGCTCGCCATCTAACGTCGCTGCTGCCAGCTGTAGTTTTGCTTCAAAAGTGCTGCCATCCGTTCGTAGGCTTTCAAATTTAAACTCTACTTCTTGCCGACTACCCTTCTCAAATTGGCGCAAAAATTGTTTGAAACCCTTGACGTTATCGACCCCTGCAATCAGATCAACAATAGGAACACCTATGGCATCGTTCATCGACTCAAAACCAAAAAGCTGAAGGTAAGGGTCATTGGCGAAAATATGAATCCCTTGATCTATATAGGCAACGGCGCTTTTAGAATTCTTAATCAATACATTGGCACGTTGCTCTGCTTCAGAGATGACATGCCGTAAGGTTTTGAGCTCGCGGCGACTGCGTAAATTATCATGCTGCAAACAAATAGACATCACTACAGCCATTTCTTGATCGACTTTCAGCGCTTTGACCATCGTACCGCTAACAATGTTAGGTAAGCCCGCATCATTGCAGCTAACCGCTGCCATGTCATCATTCATTAGGCAGATCATCGGCAGATCAATACTTTGTTCTTGAACGATACCCACAACATCTGTAAAACTCATATCATAGGCATTGCCAAATACTAGGACATCCCAAGGCTGTCGCAGTAGCTTTAATAGCTCATCCTTGTCATCCAAAAATCCTAAATTTATGGTGTCATAATAATAACCCAGCAGGTTCACAAGACGCTCAGCGTAGAGCTGATCATCGTCAATGACTAATAGATTTAAGATGGACTGAATGCGCATAAGAAGCCTTTTGAATATGGTTGTCTTGTTTTGATAGCTGACTTTTAATACCGTACACCTTTTCCAACAACACCACTAGGGCATGTCATCAATTAGCACACTTAATCATTTTAAGACTTACAATGTAAATGATGACACGCCCTAGTACAGAATGCACTATAAGGATTGGGTCTAGTAATTTTTATGATACTTATACGCTTATTTCATGAGAATGCTATGCTTATAGGATTAAGCGATCATACAGCTGAGAGTAACCATAGCCGTCATTATAGACAATAATTCAATGGGTTGCAGGTTAACTTACCCTTATCATTATTTAGTTGTGCTATTTAAACGAAAATATAGACGGACTATAACTTTAGTACCTCGTACTGGCTAAATTCATCAGTGAATAGCAACCTTTGTCCCAAACGCAAAGAAGTCTGCTTATTATTAATACGCATGATTACTCTATCATTCGTACTAAAATAGGAAGTCGGCACAATGACCGTACCTGTGGTTTGTAGCTGCTCATCTCTACCAAGAATAAATGCGGGCACAAAATGTTGAATATGTGCGTCTCTCCCCTCGATACGCAAGCCGCAAGCCACTAACGTGTGTCCCAGTACTTGCCACTCAACTTCGGGATTTTTGCCATCAAGATTGAGCCAGCGTACTATTCCCATTGACCAATCAGGCGGTGTACTCGTCTCAGATCGGCAGACTAAGAAAAAATTCATAATACATAATGGTGGCGGTGCAGTCGTAGTAACCTCATCATCAACGCTCACTACCGTTAGGTTTTCTGTATTAAAGAGCGTTGTGCTTTCCTTGATGACATTTACTACATCGGAAAACTCTGACGCTACCTGTAATTTCTCTCTTTCAGCCGCTAGCAGACCTTCTGACTTTTCTGAAAAATTCAGGGTGCGAAAATGTGGTGAACTCTCATTACCATGCACCGTTTCGCTAATTAGTATTCCTTTATTGCCGTGCTTCTGCTTGACTGTATCATAAAGCGGTCGATACTCATTTGGCAGCTCATCCATCGCAATCAAGCTGGCAAAATTTTTCGAATGACTGACACGGTAATGAATGTTGTTAAAACCCGTAATCAAGACAGCTTCTTTTTTAATGGAGTACTGAGTGGCTAGGATGCGTGGCGGCTGTAAATATCGATAACTAACCATCATCGAGATTTTGGTCAGCAAGTAACATTCAACCCCTTCGCTATCGTTATCACATAATATTTTTATACGTGACTCAAGATACTCAATCATCGGTGTCAGTTCTATAAATAGACAATGATAGCGATCTTCGTACGGGTTGATATCAGAATTGGCCGTCAAATACCTCGGCGGCTTATCGCTGTGCAAATCAACGAATACCCGTGTCTCGGTCTTTGGCTCTATCGTCGCAACAATATGCTTGGCCCATTCAGGTAACAAACGTTGCACCAGCAAAATGTTAGGGCGCTGCATGGCACATACGTTTAACAAACTGTGCAAACAAATTTGACAATACAGACCATGTATATTATCAGCTTGCCTTGTGACCGTTGTTACATTTAAATCAATATCAGAGACGTGATGCTGATACGCAAGATCATACAGCTGATTGATTTTAGACCATAGCAGAGGTGAAGGGTTTTGATAACAAACTGCTTCTTCAGCCAGTAATTTTTGATAGGTTACCAACGTTTGATAAATAGCAACAGCAAGTGTCATTGATACAGATTTATTGGTGTTAAAATAACGTTGCCAGCCTTTACGAGCAGAGTCTTTTTGTTGACTATTTAGCAATGCTTCTTTGTGGCGTATGACTGTGTCGTACGCCATAATAATGAGGTAGTAAAGTGATTTTATCTGATCCACATAGACCAACTGGTCGTCACTAAGCGCGCCTGTCTCATAAATATAATGTTGCCGTAACGTCGCAATCAATTGATCCGAGGCATCTATAACGGTGGCGATTAATTTGAGGCGTTGCCGCTCTTCTATATTGGCCCCACGTAATGCGGTGAGCACTTTTTCTAATTGCTCAGCCTGCTGTGCTGGCACCTGTGAAGGCAATTCTACCAATAATTTGAGTAAGTAACTTTCTTGACCGTTGATCGATTGATTCGATGATAATGGCTGTGACTCTGTAAAAGACAGATACTCTTGAAACATTGATAAAGTTATCATCGGCATTCCTAAGAACTAGGGCGTGTCCTCATTTTAAAAATGGTCATAAAAATGAGATAAATTGCCGTCAAACGAGGAAAATAGCGCAAATAATATCAGGATATTAATTAGCTATTTAACGATGTTTGGCAAACTTTAGCCATTTTTAGCCCATTTAGATAAAGTCGATCCACTATAAAGTAGATATAGTGCTACTGGGGTGAATTTTGCGTAGCCTCTGGCAGCAACGGCACAGCAAGCAAGGAAAATTTATCTCAGTAGTGCATGATAATAGCTGTATATCTTTTATCTAGGACTGACTATATTATCGTTTGAATTGAGGACACGCCCTAGGGTAAGTGCTCATTTTTATTATAAAAACGAGCTAAATTTTCGTCAAATAACAACAACATGACAGATAATATAAATCTATAAATCAACCACTCAACATCGTTTGATATGCATTTAGCCTTTTTAGCACACTAAAACACTCATTGATCTAGTTAGGATCGTGCCCTAAGCAAAATTCTATAATGCAGTATGCAACAACACCAAACAAAAGAATACAAAATATTAAGTAAGCATCAAAAATAGTCTACCTGCTTTCCAACCATCACTTTTCATTCATTCACTTTCTCATATATTATAATGCCTATATTAATCATTATTGTAAATATCAATTGGCACCTTAAAAAGCTTATTTGGCAACTCTCTTACCAGCTTTGGCACGAGATAACCTGGCAGTGCTGCTAGTAATGACCAATAAAGTTTGATTGATGACTGCTCGTCTTTATCAAAATGAGCAGCACCAGCCACTTTATCTAGTACATGCAAATAATAAGGCAATACGCCAGCGGAAAACAAACGTTGGCTTAATTGCGTCTGAACCTCAACGCTATCATTGATACCTTTTAATAGAACAGCTTGATTCAATAAAGTAATACCAGCAGCTCGTGCGCGCTGCAAATATTCTGACGTCAGCACATCGATTTCATTGGCATGATTACAGTGGATCACCATCACGATATGACAGCGACTTTGGGACAACCTCTCCAACAACGCTTCATCTAAACGTGCTGGAATGACCACTGGCAAGCGAGTATGCAGTCGAATAGTGGTCAGTTGCGGGATGGACTCTAGCGTATCCAACCATGCAAACAAACGCCTATTTGTCACATTTAATGGATCGCCGCCACTCAAAATGACCTCATTAATCTCAGGATGTTCGGCAATATAGTTGACGATATTTTCTTTCGCATCGGCAGTTGGCATATTGGCACTATAATCGAAATGCTGACGAAAGCAGTAGCGACAGTGAATGGCGCAAGCACCCGTAATGGTCAATAACACTCTTGACTGATACTTATGGAGCATACCTTTAACTGGGTTCTGCGTATTCTCGCTCAAGGGATCCGCCACATAGCCCGTGACATTAACTTGCTCACGTTGATCTGGTAGTACTTGTTTTAATAAAGGATCATCACGATCACCGATGGTCATTTTTGCCACAAATCCACGTGGTACTCGCAGCTCAAAATGCTTAGGCACATAGACGTTTTCGCGTAGTGATTCGAGCTTTAGGATACTAAGCAACTCATCAACCGAGGTAATGGCTTCGGATAATTGCGTTTGCCAGTTTTTTTGTGTGATTAAATGGTTTATCATGACAGCCTACTATCTGTGCCTAAAAGGCGATATTATACGCCCTTATGGTGTACCCTATCAAAGTATACCAGTTACTCTCTGAGCACTCGGCGTAACAGCAGCTTTTTGTATAGTAAGCACAACCTATCATCATATTTACAACCCTAGGAGTCTCTTGTGGCAAGTTTTTCTACTAATGAATTTAAAGCTGGTCTAAAAGTTATGCTTGATGGCAATCCTTGCGCCATCCTCGAAAACGAGTTTGTCAAACCAGGTAAAGGTCAAGCCTTTAACCGCGTCAAGTTGCGTAATCTTCGTAGTGGTAAAGTATTGGAACAAACGTTTAAATCTGGCGACAGCTTAGAGGCCGCTGACGTGATGGATACTGAAATGAACTATCTATATAACGATGGTGAATTTTGGCATTTTATGCATCCTGAAAGCTTTGAGCAAATCCAAGCGGACAAAAACGCGCTGGGCGATGCACCTCAATGGCTAAAAGAAAACAGCAATGCACTATGCACTATTACTCTATTCAACGGCGCACCTCTATCAGTAACCCCGCCTAATTTTGTTGAATTGCAAATTACCGAAACGGATCCTGGCGTACGTGGTGACACCTCAGGTGGCGGCGGTAAGCCTGCCAAGCTAGAAACAGGCGCGGTCGTCCGTGTACCACTGTTTGTACAACAAGGTGAGTTTGTACGTGTCGATACTCGTACTGGTGACTATCAAACTCGAGTCAGCCAATAGCATGTAAAAGAATAGCTAGCTTCTATTTATTTTTCAAAAAAAACTGAACCGCTTAATAAGCGGTTCAGTTTTTTGTTTATAGCCACTGTAATTACATAACAATAATTACATGATAATAAGTATGTGAAAGTAACTACATAATAATGCCAGCCACTATGGATGACGTTTATTTGAAGCGTCTTTCAAACCGTTACTCTTCTAGTGATTGCTTTTGTATCAGCCAGTACTGTATCAACGCATTTAACTGCTCTTTTTTAAAAGGCTTGGTGCAATAATCCTGCATTCCCACCTTCAAGTATTTTTCGCGCTCGCCATCCATTGCATTGGCTGTCAAAGCAATAATCGGCGGTAATGATTGAGGGTCATAAAGTTCATGCAATTTAATGGTTGCCTGTACACCATCCAAAATTGGCATATGATGATCCATCAAAATAATATCATAACGCTTAGGGAACAAAGCAAAAACTTCAATGGCTTGTTGTCCATCAGTGACATGCGTGACGGTATGGCCACCATTGTTGAGGGCTTTTTTAGCGATAATGGCATTGACAGCATCGTCTTCAACCAGCAGAATATGACCAGATAGCTCATGCATAGGCTCAATCAGGGTAAAGTCATTTGATTGTTGCCATGTCTCATAATGGTCTTCACTGATGGCGGGTAGAGGTAACAAAACGCTAAAAGTAGTGCCGACACCCACTTCGCTATCTACATCGATATAACCACCCATCAAATCAACCAAAGACTTACAAACAGAGAGCCCAAGACCCGTTCCTCCATAGAGACGGTGCGTGAATTTATCTGCTTGATCATAGGCATTAAATATCGCCTCCAATGATTCCGCTTTTATACCAACACCCGTATCTTTGACCTCAATACATAAGGTCATAATCTCTTGATTGACATTACCATTATCGACAGTACTGTTATCGACAGCATCGTCAGCAGTAATATGGCTCAAGCTATTTTTATGAACGTCTTTATTTTCAGTATAGTGTTTGTCAGTGCTATATCCATCATGATCTTTACAATCACAATTTGGCACGTGTTTGACATCAATGCTAACTCGCCCGCCCTCACGAGTGAATTTAATCGCGTTATTAACAAGGTTGGTTAAAATTTGTTTGAGACGGACAGGGTCGCCTTGTACATAAGGAGACAATGATTCAGTATAATGATAGCCTAAAATCAATCCGCGCTGACGGGCTTTTACGGCAAAGAGACTGACCACTTCATTGCACAATGCAGACAAGTTGACTGGAATAGCATCGATGGTCATTTTTCCAGACTCTACTTTCGATAAGTCTAAAATACCATTGATAATTGACATCAAATGCTCGTTAGAAACTTTGATGTTATCGACACATTCTTGTTGTTCTTTGCTGAGTTGAGTATCACCCAGCATCTCTACCATACCAATAATGCCATTCATCGGTGTACGAATTTCATGGCTCATATTGGCCAAAAAATCTGATTTCATATCATTGGCATGTTTAGCATCGCGCTGTTTGTCTTGTAGCCGCAAAGCATCTGCTGCCATCATCGCAAATTGAGCCAATATCTTCGCTTGCGCTTCATCAAAGTGATGGTTAGGCTTCATATCCATTAAACACAATGAGCCCAAACGATAGCTTTTATGATCCTCATAAAAAATAATTGGCGCGCCAGCATAAAACCGCAAATGAGGATCGTCTGTCACTAATGGGTTATCGCTAAAACGACTGTCTTTTGATAGATTTGGTACGACGAAAACGTCATTAGAGAGTACTGTATAATTACAAATAGCAACTTCGCGCGTTGTTCTACAGGTATCACCAAGTCCACAAACGGATTTTAAGTACTGTGTCTCTTCATCCATAAATGTGATCGTAACGACGGGCATGTCAAAAAACAACTTTGCAAGATCAACAATACGTCTAAATGCAGGCTCATCATTATTATTAAGCACTTGATACTTTCTCAGCTTATTGATGCGTTCTGCTTCGTCTACCGCTACTGGGTAATTGGTTTTAGGTGAGTTAAGTATAGACACAATAGACTCCCTTAAGTAATGTCAGATGCTCGGCTTTATGCTTGTCTGTTTTATTAAAAGCTGTAACGCTTCGCTCACCATCATCATCGCTACAACGGAGGTAACAACGACTGCTGAGCCGTAACCGCCGCAATGTAATCCACCTGTTTGACAGCTTTTATCTACGCGAGGTGGCTCTGTAGAATAAACACATTTAATCCCGAATTTTTCTTTTAGCGCACTATTGATGCCTTTTTCATGACGTAGTTTGTTGCGTAATTTGGCAAGTAATGGATCTTGGTAACTCTCACGTAGATCGCTTACCCTAATTTGACTTGGATCTATTTTGCCACCCGCTCCGCCTGCACAGACCAGCTTGAGTTTATTAAAACGGCAATGAAGGGCAATGGCCAACTTGGCATTCATGTCATCTACGCAGTCTAATATCACAATTGGCTTGCCTTGATCAGCCGCAGTTTTTGCTTCATGACGGCTTGGCAATAGTGTTTCTATATTATCTACTGTCAAAAAATCATCAATTAAGTTTAAGCTGACTTTGGGATTGATCTCACGCATACGTGTTGCCATCGCTGCGATTTTACTTTGACCAAAGGTGCTGTCTAACGCTGGTAACTGCCGATTGACGTTTGAGGCAACCAGCACATCCAAATCAATCAAAGTAATCGTGCCGACTGCTGTTCGAGCCAATGCTTCTGCTGCCCAAGAACCAACGCCGCCCACGCCAATAACATAGACATGAGCGTCAGCGAAAGTATTAACGGATGCAGCGCCATAAAGCGTTTTTGTGCCTTGAAAACGGCGTTCATATTGATCGCTACTTTCTTCTGTCACCTCTTGTATGACAGCATTTTCAGTGACGAGCGTCTCTGTTATTGGCTGCTCAAATAGTCGTGTTTCACTCATACCGGTTATGTGCTCTTTTATTTTGAATCATTTTAGTTGTTTTTTCTTTAGCGACTATTAATCTATTTAAATACTGTTGGTTTATGCATTGGCTATTTCAAGAAATACCAGTAAAAAATGATAACCTATAGCGTGCATAACCATTATGTTGGATAAGTCCATGTCGTCTGCAAAGCCGTACAACTGTTATGCCATAACTGCTCAGCAAGGATAGAGGGCGGCACATCAAGCAATTCACTTAGGCTAAGCAATACCCATGGCAAATTGGCTGGTACGTTTCTATCGTGGGCAGGTGTATCGCCACATTTATCGCCTTGCCTTGATACGAGCTCAGATGAATTTTCATCTAAATTCTGACACATAATAGGTGTCATATCTGGACAGTCTGTCTCTATCACCAAGCACTCAATGCCATGACTATCAACCGCTGCTTGAATAGCGCGGCGTAATTTTTTGGCATTTGGATTGGTGACTTGACCCGTAACACCAAGCTTAAAACCTAACGCCACAAATGCCTTTGCTTCTTGCGCGCCGCCACTGAAACTATGGGCGATACCGCCCAACTTGTGCGCATCATAATCATGTGCTTTTAGTATGGCCAACGCTTCTGCGTGTGCCTTACGAATATGCAGCATCACTGGCAGATGATGCGTCACTGCGATATCCAATTGCGCCTTAAAAAATCGCTTTTGTTTATCAAATACATCTGGCTCTTTCATAGCATCGGTGAAGGTATCCAAGCCGATCTCACCAATAGCTAAGGGGCGATTTTCAGTAATCATCTTTGCCATGTCTTTGAGATGGTCATCGCTGTGCTGTTCAATATAAAAAGGATGCAAACCTAACGCAATATGGATATCAGTATGTGATTTATCTTGGATAGAACCTGCTACTGTAGGAGATTGCGACATCTGATCAAGCAGTTTCTTGGTCTCATACATACGCTCAAAATGCGTATGCAAATAACCCACTAATACCAGATGACATACGCCCTGCTCATAAGTCTTCTGTGCCAATATTTCTCTATCATCATCAAATATTGGCGCGTCAAAATGAGTATGCGTATCAATCAAAGGATAAATACTGGGTAATATCTGTTTCGTTATTTTGGATGAATCAGCGATCATTGATAGGCTCCAAAATTAATATTTTTATCTAAGAATTTCTTTATTGCCAATTTTATAAAAACATTTAAATTAATAATTAATTGATGAATAGCTACTTTCGCTTTTATAAAAAAACACTGGTATAAAAAAGCACTAGAAAAATTTTATTATTATAGTTTCTGCTTAAATTTTATTTAATCAAAATCAACATTATTATTGGTTTTAACATTGCCATTATCCGTTTTAACATTGTTGTTCTCAGACAGTTTTACATCAGCCTTTGGACTGCTGCGCCGAGGGATAATCAATAACGCCATCGCAACAGTACCTAATAAAAACCATTTTCTTTTATTTGTGGCAGTCATTACTCTTTTTCTCCCTACGTCTATATCATAGCCTATAATATTTATCTGTCATTGTTCATATCAGTGTTCATAATTACTATCTAATTATTATTTATTATACCGAGATATAAAAATGGCTGTGTTTATCTGTGTTATAAATACGCAAGCTAATGTACGGTATAAATATTATTTATTATACCGTGCATCTAAGGATTGCGATAACAAGAAAAAATTGCTGGATTAGGGCGTGTCCTTATTTTAAGAATAGTCATAAAAATGAGATAAATTGCCGTCAAACAAGGAAAATAGCGCAAATAATATCGGGATATTAATCAGCTATTTGACGACGTTTGGCAAAATTTAACCATTTTTAGCCCATTTAGATACAATCGCTTGAATTGAGGACACGCCCTAATAAATCATTGATAAAAATTATTGAAATATTAACGATTTAAGGGATAAGTTGTAATGCCACTGCTAGGCGTATTTACCTTCGTGAAACCCTGAGGTGCAGCTTTTGGCGTTTGATCGCGCTTAGGAACAAGAGGATTAAGCGGCATCAGTTCGTAATCTGCGCTAACGTTGCCATTCCAACCTTCTGTCCCACTCAAAGGCAGTTGTTTAATCGTACCATTTTTATCAATAACCAGCTGCAATACGCGCATCTGATTAAACTTACGCTCAGTGACGCTAGCGACCGCGCCGCCATCACGAAGGATGGTTGGTTGTAAAAATATGATTAAGTTACTCTTTTGCGTTGTATCATTATCAGAGCGGAACAAGCGACCAATGAGGGGCACATTACCCAAGCCTGGGACTTTTTGTTGGCGAGTTGTGGTATTGTCACGCATCAAGCCTCCAAGAGCAATGGTCTGCTGATCGTCGGCTAAAATGGTTGTATTGATCAGGCTTTTATTGGTAATTAAACCACTTGCATTGCCAGTACTGCCGGGCACCACTGACGAGACTTCTTGCGAGACTTCTAGGCGTACTGTGCCATTGTCACCAATATGCGGTATCACATTAAGGTTAATACCAATATCCTGACGGTCAATGGTCTGGAACGGGTTGTTTGAATTATTGCCACTGGTGGTAAAAGAGCCTGTGACAAAAGGCACGTTTTGACCGACTAAAATACTGGCTTTTTCATTATCCAATGTCAAAATCGATGGCATAGACAGTAGATTTGCGCTGGTAGAAGAGTCAAGTGCTTGCAAGATAGCTCCATAAAACTGAGCATTGCCGTTGCTATCTTTGCTACTATCACCGATGCCAATCAAAGCGCCCGCTATCGAGCTTGCTGCTGCACTAATACCCGCTGTACTGCCACCTAAAGCGGCTGCCGCAAGAGAAGCCGCACTCGCACCCACGTTATTAAAGTTGACGACGCCATAACCACTATTGGCATTGCCGAGCGCCCACTGCACACCAAGTTGGGTCGCATCATCGCCTGAAACTTCCACAATAGCGGCTTGAATCAATACTTGCGCACGGCGATTGTCTAACTGGTTGACGGCATCTTCAATCTCAAACATTAGCTCAGGCGCTGCATTGACGATGACTGCGTTCTGGGTTTCATCAGCGATAATACTAAAAGGTCTGCCGCCAATACCTGTACTCGCACCACTTCCTGAGCTTGTGCTCGATGCAGCAGAGGTCGCAGCACTATTATTATTAATACTACTTGCCTCATTAGACAAGGTAGACCCTGCACTACTCGCATCATTCAATGATGCTGACTCCAAAGAGGAAGTTTCACCCGTGCTATTAATCGATTGATTAGCGAGCAACCCACGCAGCATTTCAGCAATGTGACCTGCACTGGCATATTTTAATCGGAAGACCCGCAGACCACTCAAGCGTCTGGTAGGCGTCGTATCCAATTGATTGACCATTTCTTGAACTTTAGCAATCATCTCTGGACTGCCTTTAACCAACAGTCGATCACTAGAGGTATCAGCAATGACTTTGAGTTGATTAGTCGCCCCTTGTGCTTGTCCAGTGCCGGCACTCAACACCAGAGCGCTGATCAAGTCCATCATGCGCTCGGCATCGACATGGCGCAGCGTTATCACGCGTAAGCTATCATTGACATTACTGTCTAAATCACGAATAAGCTCTGTTAATTGGTTCAGACTGTCTGCACGATCGGACAATACCAATGCGTTAACACCAGGGACGGCGGCGGCATGAGCGGATTGCGGCATCAGTGGACGAATCACACCCAGTACTTCTGCCGCTTGGGTATTGGTCAAATAAATAACGCGAGTGGCCAGCGCCTCACCAACGCTATCACCGCGCAAATCCACCGCCACGCCAGATTGTTTGGCGACATTGTCTGGTACCAGTTTGATGGTCGTTCCCGACTCAATCGCTGCTACACCGTTCACTTGCATCACGCTTAAAAACAGCTGATAAATTTCATCACGAGACAAGGCTTTATTGGATATCACCGTTACATTACCATTGATACGTGGATCAAGGACAAAGTTCTGGTCAGTGATGGTTGCCACCTCATTGATGAAGGCTTTGATATCGGCATCTTGTAGGTTGACCTTCCAGCTCTCAGCACTGGCAAGACCGGTACTGGCAGCCCACAAAGGCACTGCTATGCAAAGAGGACGACACAGTCGCATCAGACGCTGCAAGATATGATGCAAAGGCGTGACTGTAAAATTATGAGAACTTACCATATTGATGATTACCTACAGTGATGTCGCTTAGTATGTGCTGAATTTAGTATGTGCTGAGAGTGCTCAGTTAGCGCATTGCCACAATAGCACTAACCGAATGCTTATATGTTTAAACCAAATGCTTGTACATTTAAAATAAGATTGTTAACCCATTTATTGAGCCTAAAATTGCTGACGAATGGTAATGACTTGCTCGCCACGTTTCACCTCTATTTGCGCCGATCCTGATTGCTGTACTTGTTTTAGCACACCAGCATCTTGTGCAGGATTGTTACCCACACTTTGACCATTTACGGTTAATACCTGATCGCCTGGCTCAAGTCCTAGGCGATTACGCAGCTTAGCCGGCATCGCTGCCGTCACTTGATAGTTTTCACCTGACGCCATCACACCCATTCTGCTTAAATAGCTGGCAGGGTTCTCTTGCAACGCCGTGACCGCCTCATCGATTGCAGATTGCGCGTTATTCTCGCTACTAGGCTCAGCTGACTCAGCATCAGTATTTTGCGCGGGCTGAGGGACAGTAGGTAACATGCTGTTGTCTGGCAAGCGCTGGTTGCTAACGGCACCTGCGATCATGTCGCTTTGGTCTAATGGCATCGCTTTTGGCAGGCTAATGACGGTTTGTTTATCACTAGAATCAGCGATGATAACCGAATCCCAATCGACAGCGACAAGCGTAAAGCCGCTGTCTTTTAGGCTATCACCGATACGATAATTTTTTACTTCACCATTAACGTCCAGTAGTGCTGAAGATAGGCTCTCAGGTATGGCAAGCAGCACCCCTTTCAAACCAACATTGGGCGGCGGCTGTACTGCTGCTGCAATAGGATCGGGATCAGCGAAAATAGCGAATAGGCTACTGTAATCTTTGCCAGATGAAGCCGAATTTTGCAAAGGTGCTAGCGGCAGTGTAGGCGCTAATGGCGCCGCCAGCAGCAGCCATAATAATCGCGCTGCTGTCCAGCATAACCAAGCAATTGCCAATAGCAACAGCCAGCCTGAGAAGCGATTGACAGTATTAAGCACAGGTTTTAAATTTGTAGAGACATTCATTATTTAGCGTGTCCCCAACTGGTTCAGCAGTGGCTGACGCACACTGACGACAGGCGTATCTTGCGGCGCTTTTCCTTTATACTCGGGCATATTTTCTAATAGACGCTGTGTCAAACTGACATCTAGCATATTGTCGCCATCGATATATAAGTCACCCAGACGTTTATCCTGATTGTTTAGCAGATTGATATGTAGCAGGTTTTTATTGTTTTTTTGTTCAGCACTTAGCTCCGCACGCATCGCAGGCATCGTAATATAAAAAACTTTACCACCGCTAGGATAACCCACTTCACCGCCAACCCATGTCAATTGACCATCCGCTTGACTGAATCCAGACAGGTTTTTACCTGAGTCATTATCTACAGACTTTGTATCAGATAGACGCTTTAGTGAGACGTTATTGATCTGAATGGGTGTATTGGGCAATTGCCAATCGACCACACTGGCTAACGTTTCAGGAGCAATTTTCCCGCTCATGTTATCAATTTCCCAAGAGCTGGTGCCTATTTTTACTTGCCCATTAAGTCTGGTTTGATCAGAATCAATATCGACATCTGCACCTAGCTTGCCTAACAATAGATGCCATGGTTGCCATGACCATCCGGCAGTACCGGTGAGCGGTGTCGCTGACAAAGGCATCTGCCAGATGACTGAGCCTTGCCATAAATTCCCAGACACATGCTGAACATAAGGCGTATCAGGGGCATATTTTTCAAGTAGCCATGCCGCTGGCATTTGCAATATGGCAAATAATGCAAATAATACAAACCCAATTAGCCACCATAGCTTACGAGGGCGCTTATGAGACGACGCGGATACTTGAGGCACGGTTGCATAACTCTTATATAAGACAAAATCGTCATTATCATAGCAAACAATGGCATACAGATGACAGAAAAAAAGCCAGTATCTTTTTACCAAAATACTGGCAATAAAGATACTGGCTTTTTTCTACTTCTAAGCGTTGGTACTGATTGCTATAAAGCTTAATAATTATAACTGAAACGTAATGATTATACGTTGCAGGCAAAGTAGAGATTAGCGTTTTGCGTCTCAATAAATGAGTTCTACCTATTAAATATCAAAATCTTCTAAATAGCAAAATCTTCAACATCATGACCAGCAGCGAGTGCTTCGACTAGCCAAGTTGGCTTGCGACCACGGCCCGTCCATGTTTCTTCATTATCGTTAGTGTTGCGATATTTAATATTGCGTTTTTTCTCTAATTTCTCTCCAGCTTGTAAAATCTCTTCGATAGTCGCATCGCTCTCTTCTGAGATTTTTTCAAACTGCATGTAAGCGTCATACAAACGCTGATGTTGTTTTTTAGCAATAAGTTGTTGGGCGTTTTCGGTGATGGCGCGTAGCTCATCTACGTTTAAACTGTCTAAATCAATAACGTTATTTTTGCTCATAGTAAGTCCAACTGTTATATAAAAGGTATAAAAAATACAACCTTAATAGAGCTATTACTAGCTATTAAGAACTAAAAATTATTTCTTGAGCTACCATTAAACAGACAATCATTTAATGGCATATTTTTAAATTAATTAAAAATTATAAAATATTTAATTATAAGCGCAGACAATATAAACATAAATTTATATTATAACAATAGTGAATTGTTATATTTTTACTAATTAAGGTTTCTAAATCTAACGATTAAGCTTAATTCAATGATCAATTTTTGATTAAATGCTATTTATAAATCACTAATATCAACGTTGAATTCTTTTAATAAACCCACTCATTCCATGCGGTAAATTACCAATACTTGTGTCCTGTATTTCCTGTGCCAACATCAATACTTGCGAGCTGTCTTCACATTGTTCTAGCGCTAGTAAATAACTCCAAGCTTCAGCAGGTGATGCATTTTTTTCAATATAGATCGCTAAGTCTGACCTGATAGTTCCATAGTTAGCATCAGATACTCTTGACTTAAAAATACTGCTTATGGATTTTCTGCCTATTGCTATCACTTCTTTTGGGTTCTTACTATCGAACGTTATATCGCTATTCGTATTAGAGGACAGTAGTGTCGGTTGTGACTGAGAAGTTATAGGCATTTGGAGAGTCGTATTATTGACCTCTACAACTTCGATATATTCAAGCTCTAGAAGCAACTCAAAGATTGGCTTCACACCACCAAAATCTGCAAACATTTTGCTTTTATCAAGCGTATCAATATAGTTTTGATACGTCCGCTTGCCATCAATCATAATCAGTAATGTTCTGGCTTCTCGCGGCAATATACCTAAATGTTGAGATTTTATCTCTGCTCTACCCAACTCACTTTTTAGAAACACATTACTATTATTCATACTCTATACCTACCAATAACAGTAAAGTAGATGTCTCTTTATTATAAATTTCTGACTCCCTAATCCTTAATTTTTTCAGCCATTAGATGGTAAAAAATCAGGTCTTTATTGGTCTTTGAAAATTATTTTTAAAAGAAGACATATCTTGAATATCGTCTGAACTATCCATTCAGAAGAATTATAACAACCGGTTTTAATAAACTACTAGAATTAATTAAATCCAATAGAACAAACGGTTCATATAGAGTATGAAAGGTAATTTTTACAATTTTCCATGCGAAAGCTGTTAAGTCATAACCATACAAAAATTATAATTATTATTAATAAAGACTGGCTATTCAATTAAGATCAAACAAATATTTAATTACTTTCTCAACATTATTTTATTTGCATTGCTTTTAAAAATATTCCGAATATCCGTAAGTATTGATATTATTTATAAACAGACATAAAAAAACTCTGCCATCGCAGAGTCTCTTATCTAACTTAATCAACACTATTAAAGTACGTATTCATCAGAACGGAATATCGTCATCTACAGGACCATCTGGCATGGCGGTAGGCTTAGATTGTGCAGGTTTCTGCGTTGGTTGGTTAAACTGATTTTGCTGAGCAGGGGCATTTTGATTGTTAAAGCTGTTCTGACCGCCACTCGCTTGGTTATAACCACCTTGTTGTGCTGGCTGATTGTTTGCTTGTTGCCCAAAGTTGTTCTGATTACTTTGACCACCTTGATTACCATAGCCACCCTGCCCTTGGTTTTGACCAGCAAATCCACTACCGCTCTCTTGACCGCCGCTCTGACCATCTAACATTTGCATTTGTTCAGCACGAATCTCGGTAATATAACGATCTTGACCATTGGGATCTTGATATTTACGGGTACGCAAACTGCCTTCGATATAGACTTTGCTGCCTTTACGCAAATACTGCGCGGCAATCTCTCCTAAACGATTGAATAATGAGATACGATGCCATTCAGTCGCTTCTCTTTTTTCACCACTTTGTTTGTCTGTCCATTGCTCCGATGTCGCAACCGAAATATTGGTTACGCTACCGCCATTATTAAATTGACGTGCCTCAGGGTCTGCTCCTAGGTTACCAATGATGATAACTTTATTAACTCCGCGCATAGTTCCGTCCTTTTACTTATGAATAATTTAATAAATAACTTGAATCACTATTTAAGATGACTGACTCAGTCTATCAGTAATATGGGTTCAGTAACATGAGTCACTTTAACCAATTTTTGTTTAAATATCTAGCATGCTTTAGCTATATACGACAGCTAATGTCGTGGGGTATTTATCTACTATAATCAGCTCACGATAGAGATAATACTCTATAGTCAATCCTAAATAAAATAAGGTCAGATATTATCACGCGCTACTGGTATAAATTTTCTTTGCTTGCTGTGCCTTCGCAGACAGAGGCTACAAAAAATTCATCCCAGTATCACTGTTTTTTTATCGTGGATCGACTACATTAGCTCATTATTTGGCATCAGAATTCTTGTGATGCAGGCTTAAGGTGATGCTACCCAGCTCCACGCCAAACTTTTTCATGACAGAACGATTCAATATGACATCTTTGTCAATCAAGTACATCCAATCATCCAAGTTCACTTTAT
This sequence comes from Psychrobacter immobilis, assembly GCF_904846225.1. Lineage (GTDB taxonomy): Bacteria > Pseudomonadota > Gammaproteobacteria > Pseudomonadales > Moraxellaceae > Psychrobacter > Psychrobacter immobilis_F. The sequence goes on from NZ_CAJGZJ010000001.1 coordinate 104,790, forward strand.
AGGTTTTCTCACCCACAGGTAAGTCTAATACGTACTGCCAATGCAAGGTATTTCCAATAACGTCGCCTGTTGCTTCGCCCACCACATCGCCAGCGGTGCCTCTCCAACTACCGTCTGCTTGCCTAGTCAATCGCCAAATTCGTTGCGATTTTGTGCCATCTGCCCATGAGAATTTTTCATCTAAAACGATCACGTTATTGCCTTCATGAGTGGCATCAATATCGACATAAAAGCGTTTTTTGACCTCTCCATTGCGCCCTTGAAACATGCCCCAACCATCAATTTGACCTGAAAAAAATTCATGCATGTTGAGGGTTGGTTTGTTATTTTGATACGTCTGAATATTTTGGGTGGCACAGCCTGAGGTCAATAAAACGGCTGATAAACCAAACCCTAGCACAAGCTTGGTAACTGATTTATTGATCTTATTTAAGCCAATAGTAGGATTTTTACCGACAGCCATACTAGATAACGCCTTAAATTTACTCATATTAATTCCTTTTAAATAGTCAGTTTTTAGATAGTTAGCCAACTAAACAATTAATCCTTTAAATGTCTAGGGGGCTTTGTGCTAGATGCAACAGCTCTTGTCTTGATACCTCAGTGAGTTGTTTTTTATCGAGTTTGAGATACGCGACTTGTTCTTTTGCCATCACCACTAATTCATCAACGCCTTCTACCGCCATTATTTGTCGTGACCAGCTTTGTATGTCAATATTTTTAGGAATGGTGACGGTGGTACTGGATAGATAAGGCGGCTGAGCAATGGGTATAATGAGGATAAGCGCCACTACCATAACCACTGCCAAAATACCCCATGCTAGCCAATTGGGCTGGTTCAATAATAACCCACCCATAGAGCCGCCGACAAACGCGCCCAAAAACTGACTGGATGAATTGAGTCCCATGGCGGTCGCTTTATTGGCAACGGGCGCGCGCTTAGAAATCCACGAAGGAATCGTTGCTTCTAGCACGTTAAAACCCATAAAATACAATAACAAGCCAAAGATAATGCCAACACTGAGCTGACTGCCGAACGCAAGTAGCGTCAATGCTACAGCCATTAAGGCAATCGCGCCCAAATACACGTGGCGCATTTTTCGCTTTTTTTCTGCAATGATAATAAAAGGAATGGCAACGGCAAAGCCTACAAACAATAAAGGCAAATAAATCATGCCCTGCTGGCGTACGGATAAGCCCATTACTTCATTGAGCTGATGGGGCAAAATGACAAATATCGCCGTCATCGTCAGATGTAGGGCAAAAACACTCATATGCAAGCGATTCAAATCACCAATTTTGAGAACAGTCGCCAGCTGCTGACCAATTGATTTATTGTCCAGATTGTGTTTTAGAACCCGCAGTGGAGATGGTACTGCCAATAGCAGCAGCATCGCTAAAACAGCAAAACCTGAGGTCAACCAAAACAGTCCTGAGATACCAAGCGAACCCACTAGCAATGGACCAAAGGCAAACGCGAGCATGATGGACGTGCCAATGGTCAATCCCATTGTCGCCATCGCTTTGGTACGCATCTCTTCTCGAGTCACATCGGCCAGTAGCGCCATCAAGACCGCAGAGACAGCGCCACTACCTGCCAGCGCACGACCTATAATAACCTCATAAATATCCGTCGCATTGGCGGCGATGATTCCGCCAACAGCAAATAAAATTAAACCCAAAAAGATAATCGGTTTGCGGGGAAATTTATCAGCAGCGAGGCTCATCGGTATCTGAAAAATAGCCTGACCCAGCCCATAAACACCGACCGCTAAACCAATCAGAAATGGTGTGGCATGCGCATAATTGTTACCGTAAACAGAGAACACAGGCACAATCATAAACAAGCCAATCATCCGCAAGGCAAAAATACCACCGACCCCGAGGATTGCTCGTTTTTCTACGCTATTCATACTTGCCTCGCTGGTTTATCACTGTCATTGCTGCTTTATCAAGGCGTCAACCTATAAATCAAGCTCTCTAGTATAAGACATTCGCCGCTTGGTTGCCGAGACTTTTGTCGCGACGATTCAGTAACGTATACAACAATCACTCAAGTCATTCATATTACGCAATAATTTTGTTACCAAGTGCATCTGATACATCATCATACCTTGAATAATGCGCCTATCATGACAATAAAGTAAGGCGTCATAAATAGTATTGCTTAATAAGCATTGTGACAAATACTCCGATAAAATGACAATATCCGACCAAATTTATAACAGACGACGGCTGTTACTCAACACTCATTTGCTTTAGATTCACTTGGGGCATGTCATCAATTAGCACACTTAATCATGTAGTGGTCTTAAAATCTAAATGATGATACGCCCTAGTAAAATTAAAATCCCTATAAGAAATATATAGACATAATAAACGCATAGAATGCATAGACAACTATTCAAGCTTTCGATTAATCCATTAACTCATCTTTATTGACCTTTTTACGTTTTAGATATCTTTCAAATACCATTTTAGCAAATAGGAAACCTATCACCGATGGCACATGACCATATCGCAATACGCGGCGCACGTACTCATAATTTAAAAAACATCGACTTAGACATTCCACGAGATAAATTTGTGGTGATTACTGGTTTATCAGGTTCTGGTAAATCTTCATTGGCGTTTGATACGCTTTATGCCGAAGGCCAACGCCGCTATGTCGAGAGTTTATCGGCTTACGCGCGTCAGTTCCTCTCACAAATGGAAAAGCCGGACGTTGATAGTATCGAAGGCTTGTCGCCAGCGATTGCTATCGAGCAAAAATCCACCAACCATAACCCGCGCTCAACAGTCGGAACGATTACCGAGATTTATGACTATTTACGTCTGCTTTATGCACGTATCGGCACGCCTTTTTGTCCTGAACATGGCGAACCGATGGTCGCGCAATCGGTCACTGAAATGGTCGATCAAGTCATGGCATTGCCAGATGACACCAAGATCATGATCTTGGCACCCGTCATTCGTGAACGTAAAGGCGAACATACCGTCTTGCTTGAGCAATTAATTGGTCAAGGGTTTGTACGCGTGCGCGTCGATGGTGACGTGTATGACACTGATGAGCTGCCGACCTTAGATAAAAAGAAAAAACACACCATCGAAGTGGTGGTCGATCGCTTCAAAGTCCGTGATGACTTGGGCAATCGCGTCGCTGAAAGTCTAGAGACAGCATTGCGTTTGGGTCAAGGTTTGGTGACGCTACACTTTATGGATGGCAATCCAAAAGAAGGCGGCGACGCTAACCAAGTAATGTCAGCCAAGCACTCTTGCCCCATCTGTGATCGCGCGGTTTCTGAGCTTGAACCGCGTATGTTCAGTTTTAACAATCCATACGGTGCGTGCCCAAGCTGTGATGGCCTCGGTAAACGTCAGTATTTCTCTGCCGAAAAACTCATTACTCATCATGAAAAATCGCTCAATCAAGGCGCAATCAATGGTTGGGACAAGCGTCATGCTTATTACTTTGGTCTGCTCTCTACCGTTTGCCATCATTTTAAAATTGATATGGACAGCCCGTGGCAAGACCTGTCAAAAGCGCAACAAGACCTCATCATGCAAGGTTCTGGCAAAGAAAAGCTGACCTTTAACTTTACTGATGAGCGCGGTCGTAAAACCAACAAGACCGTGCCATTTGAAGGCGTACTGCCTTATTTAGAACGCCGTTATGCCAAAACCCAAAGCAATCTCGTGCGTGATGAGCTGGCGAAATACTTGGCTGATACTACCTGTAACGTCTGTGATGGCGCGCGTCTCAATGAAATCTCACGCAATGTCCGCGTTGAAGATCACACCATCGCCGAAATCGTCAAACTGTCTATCGGTGACGCGGCTGACTATTATAAAACGCTAAAAATTGGCGGTCATAAAGGCGAAGTCGCAGAAAAAATCTTTAAAGAGATCAATGAGCGCTTAAACTTCCTCGTCAGTGTCGGTCTTGATTATCTATCACTCGCCCGCTCTGCCGAAACCTTATCAGGCGGTGAAGCGCAACGTATTCGTCTTGCCAGCCAAATTGGTGCCGGACTTATGGGCGTGATGTATGTCCTTGATGAGCCGTCCATTGGCTTGCATCAGCGCGACAATGATCGCTTGCTAAAAACCCTCACGCGCTTACGTGATCTGGGCAATACCGTGCTGGTCGTGGAGCACGATGAAGATGCCATTCGCCAAGCGGATCACGTCATCGATATCGGTGTCGGTGCAGGCGTACATGGCGGTCATGTGATCGCTCAGGGTACGGTCGATGACATCATGGCAAACAAAGAATCGCTGACTGGACAATATATGTCTGGTAAGAAAAGAATCGAGATTCCTACTATTCGTCATAAAGCCAAAACGATAGATATGGAAGTCAAAGGTAAAGCGAAACCCAAACAAGTTCCGATGACTATTGAGTTAAAAGGCGCGTCTGGTAATAACTTGCACGATGTTGATTTGACCTTACCTATTGGCATCATGACTTGTATCACGGGTGTCTCCGGTTCTGGTAAGTCGACTTTGATTAATCGTACGCTGATGCCATTGGCCGCCACTCAGTTGAATAATGCTTCGACGCTGATTGCGGACAAGCATGACAGCATCAGTGGTCTTGAGCATTTGGATAAGATGGTCGATATCGATCAAAGCCCAATTGGTCGTACGCCGCGCTCAAACCCAGCGACGTATACGGGCGTCTTTACCCCTGTCCGTGAAATGTTTGCGCAAACGCAAGAAGCGCGTGCTCGTGGTTATAAAGCTGGTCGCTTTAGCTTCAACGTCAAAGGCGGACGCTGTGAGATGTGCCAAGGCGATGGTCTCATCAAAGTCGAAATGCATTTCTTACCTGATATGTATGTACCGTGTGATACCTGTGAAGGTAAACGCTATAACCGCGAGACGTTAGAGATTCATTATAAAGGCAAGAGTATCGCCGATGTGCTCGATATGACGGTTGAGGATGCGACTGAGTTCTTCTCCGCCATTCCAGCAATTTATCGCCGTTTGCAAGCGTTGATGGATGTCGGTCTTGGCTATATCCGCCTTGGTCAGTCTGCGCCAACGCTATCAGGTGGTGAAGCCCAGCGTGTTAAACTGGCACGTGAGCTTGCTAAGCGTGATACCGGACAGACGCTCTATATCTTGGATGAGCCAACCACTGGTTTGCATTTCCATGATATCGATAAGCTGTTGCATATCCTGCATACCCTACGCGATAAAGGCAATACTATCGTGGTCATCGAGCACAATCTTGACGTCATCAAAACAGCTGATTGGGTAATTGATCTTGGCCCTGAAGGCGGTAAAGGTGGCGGACTCATTATCGCGGAAGGTACGCCTGAGGAAGTAGCAGAGGTGAAAGGCTCGTATACGGGTGAGTTCTTGAAGCCGATGCTTGAGCAAGGGTTGAAAGAAGTGAGTTAGTAGAAATTAGTTAATTGTTAATTGTTAATTGTTAATTGTTAAGAAAAGGCTACTCTTTAGGGGGTGGCCTTTTTTTATGTTTTAGAATAATATCTTTTATTCAACACTATATATTAAAGGAGTTTGCATGTGACTGAAGCTGAGCTGAGAAATGGTATTGACAAAATTATTCGCAATAATGATATAGATACTGCTATTCACAATATAAAAGGATATATGCGACTTCGTTACGGACATCCTTTTTTGTGTGAGAATCTTGCCAACTTGTATATTGAAAAGAATGATTTTCGTCAGGCTGGAAAGTATATTTTCTATAAAGAGAATCTATCTAAACAGGATAGAGAAATACTATCTGTTTATTTTACGTACTTTGGAAATGATAAGATTAATATTTTAAAAGACTTAATAGCTGAAGGTACAAAATCACCTGTCCGAATAGACTATGATGTTAAAGTTGAATTATTCATCATGATGAATGAGGTGAAATCTGAAAATGGTTTTCTACCCAAATTCATGTGGAATTGGTATTACCATTTTGAATCAAAATTTAAAAAAGATAGCAGGTATAGTCAACTTTCTCAATCAACGAGAAGATAGATTTATCAATTTACCCCTCACTTCACTTAACTTTCAAAACCGCAATTGCCTTTAAAACCTGCTCACGATTTTTGGCAGCTTTAAGCCATTTAGGTAAACGGCTAGCTAAAGAGCTATTTTTCCAAGTTTCATTGTTAGGGTTACGCTGTCTATGCTTAGCTGAAACAAAACCTTCTAAATATTCTAAGTGACGCTTATTGAACGCCCATAGACTCTGCCCAACACAATCCGTTTGCAACCATAAATTTACTCCAAAATAACTGTCCGTTGGATTTTCTCCACCCCAATAAAAGATTCTGTGCTCGGCTGATTTTGCTTGATTATAGCCACAACTTAGACAACTCAACCGAGCTTCATCATCATGTAGGGTAACGACGGCTTTAGATCGACATTTTGGGCAATAAACGAGCGTAGGATCATCTCTAGTAGGCTTACTAATAGACAGCCCATTTTCCTTATTCTCTTGAAACCGTTGTTTAATCATAGTATTACCATAATGATAAACTTAACCTTTCGCTATCAACCATGTCCCAGCCAGTCCCATAAACGTAGCACCTACTCGGTTGAATTTTTGACGCGCTTTAGGATTTTTCAGACGTTTTTGGGCATAACTCGCCATAAAGGCATACATCATCATGGCAACAATAGCGCAGACAAAAATAACCAAGCATAGAATCGTAATATCGACTCCTGTCAGGCTAGTCACTGGGAAAAAGCTCGGTAATAAGCTTATGTAGAATAAAATAACTTTTGGGTTGCTAATGGATATCAAAAAGCCTGACGTCACGCTTTTTAGACCCTCATTCTTATTTTTTAACGCAACATTTTCAGTGACGATCTCAGGTGGCAAAGTCGTCCACATCTTGTACGCCAAGTAAAATAAATAACCGGCACCTACAAACTTGACTATAGTAAACAATGTATTGAAATTGCTTGCTAATGCGCTTAGTCCATAAGCTGAAAACACCATATAAATAGTATCGCCTACGGCAAGGCCAATAATTAATGGTAGCGCCGCCCAAGACCCCTGTGTCATGGCTTTGGCAATAGTGGCAAACACACCAGGACCCGGTGTCAGAATAAATACGAATACAGCAACGATGAAAGTAAATAGCTGGATAGTGGTAATGGTCATGACAGCCCTTTATAGGTATATTGGTACTCAATTATTATTAAATTAATAAGCAGGTTTTTATTCTAGCATGGTCATTTTAAAATGCCTGCAAATTTAAAATGCCTATGGGTATTATATTATCCGATATAAAGAAAAATCATTTTGTTGAGTCTCGTTCCTCGACACCAGCCTATATTATATTAAGTTAATTTTGAATCCATCGTAGACTGTATACCGCCTGCAACTCAACATCACGACTTCAAATTAGCCACCTTTAAATATTCCTTCGCAAAAAAAAGGTAAGTCGTTTGACTTACCTTTTTTGATAGTATTTACTGATTTGATAGCATTTACTGCATTATTTACGTTTAATTGTTCTAGTAGTTACTTTTGTAGCTGCACTAGTATCTGCTTTAGCAGCCGCTTGATAAATCGGCATAACCTTAGGTAAGAGTGCTTGAATTTTAGCGATACGCTGCCCAGAGTTTGGATGCGTAGACATCAAAGTAGCTAAAGTATTGCTACGACCATTTACCGCTTCCATTTTTTTCCATACCGAAACTGCAGATTCTGGATTGTAGCCTGCCTGCGCCATCAAACGTAAACCACCAGCATCAGCTTCTGATTCTTGACTACGAGAAAATGGCTTATCAAGTCCATAGTCACTAATCAAACCCAACGCATCATCACTTAACCCTGTTTTTGCCTGTAATTGCGCACCACCTAACTGAATCGCTAAGCCTGTCAGAATTTTTTGCCCAGCATCTTTTTTACCATGTTCAGATAACGCATGGGTCATCTCGTGTCCCATAATTGCAGCGATTTCCGCATCTGTTAACTTTAACTTTTCTACAACACCTGTGTAAAAAGCCATTTTACCACCAGGCATTGCCCAAGCATTTAATTCAGGTGAACGTATAACCGTAATCTGCCAATCGAAAGGGACGCCTGTGGTATTAGCGCGAACAGCGTAGGGCTTGATACGATTAAAGACTCTTTTGACCCGAACGGCGGTATTAGACGTATTATCGACTGCGCCTTGACTACTGGCTTTAGAAATCACTTGAGAGTAACTTTTAGCCGCATCGGTATTCAATGTCGCAGTATCATACCCTGACATATTGGCGACAGTCGTACAACCCGCCAAAGTAGTCATAGTAGTCAGCAATAGCGCGTTTTTTACTTTATGAAAAGTTGTCATTAGACGTCCTGATTGAGAGTAAGATATAATTGATAATGTAAATGCTATGTAAGTAATGTGTCTGAATTATCGACAGAGATTATCACTATAGAAAACAAAAGTCTATTAAATTTTAATCTATTGTTTATTTAGCGTTGCAAGCACCGCCCATCCTAAAAATTAGATATTTTTCGGAGTCAGGATAGAACCACTCAAACTAAATAAACTCCCTCTCAACATTCATTACCCGTGCATCTACCGTACGCTCTATTTTCTCTTCAATCTGACTACATTGCGACTCCACTTCACGTTTAGACAGTCCAACGATCACAAACATCCACTCACTGGCATCATGCCGGTCACGCTCGCCGCTTTCACATACCGCGACGCTTGGCGTATTACCAAAGCGCGCATGTAAGCCACCCATCCGTTGGCGTTTTTCTTTTAATGAGCCGCATCCAGGCAATGAAAACGTCAATGTCAAAATAGCGATATGCATTTTATCCTCCTTCCCCAAAAAGTTTATAATAGCATCCAATATAATATTCGATAATGTCTGCGCGTCAGCATCCAGACCCTTTATAATAGCGTATCAATCGCCAACCAACTTGCGTATCTCATCCATGATTTCTCTCAGCTACGTGCAGCAGCAGCGCATTACTCGACTATGCGTGCGCTGCGGATTACTCCTCATGCAATATGGCGCTGAGTCTGCCGTAGTAGTGGACTTAACGAAGCGTTTAGGGCTTGCCTTGGGCGTGAACAGCGTAGAATGTTCGCTCAATTTTAACGCCCTGACCTTGACGACCATTTGCGATGAACGCTGTATCACCACCACCAGAGACACGATCAATCAGAGTATCAATGTCAATTTATTGGTACAAATCCAGCAAATCGTCAATAAAACGGAAGCCACAGACGATCATAATGAATTGATTGACCGCACTACCCTTGCGTTTGATGAGTTAGATAAGACCGTCTATCCGACGTGGCTAGTGAGTTTATTTGTGGGCGCTTCTTGTGCCGCGTTTGCTTATTTAAATGGCGGAAGTTGGGCGATTACCGCCGTGACATTCGTCGCTGGCATGGTAGCGATGTTCACCCGTATTTATCTGTCCAAACACCATTTCAACCCTTTTATCACCGTCATTGTGACGGCTTTTATCGCCTCGCTCATTGGGGCGACGACCTATTATTTTGATATCGGTAATAATGCAGATATTGCCGTGGCCTCCAGTGTGTTGCTACTGGTGCCTAGCTTTCCTTTGATTAACTCTTTCTCAGATATCTTAAAAGGCTATGTCAATATTGGCGTTGGGCGGGCGGTATTTACCTATATGTTGACTTTATCAGCGTGCGTTGGCATTGTGATGGCGCTGGTTTTACTTCAAATACAGCACTGGGGGTTTTAAAATGTGGTTCATAAAAGCCGTGGTGCTGTCCTGTATTATCACCCTTGGCTGGACGCTGATGTTCAGCGTACCCAAGCGCTATATTCTGCCGTGTTTGCTCATGACCGCTTTTGGCTTTGGATTAAAGACCGCACTTGTCTATCAGCATGTGCATATTGTGATTGCTAGCTTTTTTGGGGCGATGCTCGCCAGCTTTTTGGGAGTTTATTTTTCTAAGAAGTACACCTTACCACCCAAAGCGCTTATTTCGCCAAGTGTCATCTGTATGATGCCTGGTATTGCAGCTTATAAAGCAATGGTGAGTATGGTGCAGATTGGATATTTTGGCTATTCTGACGAGTTATTTAGCCAAATGATGGTGTATTTTTTTGAGGCGCTGTTTGTGACCTCAGCCTTAGTGCTGGGTTTGTCCATCCCTGGACTGTTGTTTTATAGACGCCGTGCCATTGTCTAGATTGGTTTAAGTAGTTTTAGATGAAAGGCTATTTAATTTACGTTCTTAAATTTGGTAAGATTGTTCAAACTGCCTTGCGCGCTTTTGACGTTCGATTTTAACGAAACTGTCTTGTTAGGTAGTTTTACCGTGATGCCATTATTATTAATTTGATAGCGCACAGATTTTTTAGTAAAGCTTAATGTTTTCTTTGACGCATCATAGTCAAACTGCCCATCATAAGACAGCTCAATTTTACCATCTTTGTCCGCAAACATATAAATCAGTGTCTCACCGTCAGTACTATCTAACACCATTGTTTTGCCATTATTTGTATCAAACGAATAGACAAAAGGTAAGCTGCCATCGGCTTTTGGCTTATCGTACGCAGGTAGTTTTTCATATTTATTTACCACCATCTTGCCATTAACTCTCTTGCTGTCAGTGATGGCAAACAAGCCATTTGCCTTACCTTCTTCTTCCACAATATGGACAGCAACGGGCTTATTGTTAATGACTTTATACTCTGAATACTGATGCCATGCTGCCCCACTTTTGGTCATGGTACTCAAAGTTTTGTTGCCTTTATCAACTTTAAAAAATCCGCAATTCCCTTGTGCCAGTTCAGTGAATGACTCGTTAAGAACGAATTTAGCGCCTTTTTTTAGATAAACTTGATAAGAAGGTCCACCATAACAGCCATGGTTACCATCCATTAATGCCAAGTCTTTTTGACCATCAAAATTAAAGTCATCATAAATCAGTACGCTATGTTCTCCATAAGGAAGACTGGCAATATTGGCGGTGATTTTTTTGCCCAACTTGTGTTTTTTGCTGTTATCAAGCTCAGACTCTACATCAATATTAGTAGGCTGGCTAAGGAGCGTTTTCTTGGTCTTTGTGTTGATGATATCTATCGTACTGTTTGTTTCGCTGCTTTTATTAGTAGCGGAATTGGAATTAATGACGGCATTATATTCGTCAGAGAAATCTTGAATTTGATAGGTTTGAGCAACGGCCGGACATATTAAAAAAGGAAATGCTAATAGTAAAACGGATGACTTAAGTGATCCTTTAGACATGAAAGAATGATTCATATATATCCTTAACAACATGAGAGAATAGAAAAAAGTGCCAGCTCATATTAGCATCGTTTCATAAGTACTTAGGTAACCGTTAGAAAGGCAATGTTTCTTAACCGACTATTCCTCTAAGAATATGTTGTCTCTCTGAGAGTAAAACTGATTACACTCAATAGGATTCAATAGTTTTTTCATGAATAATGTGTAGAAGAATGACTCAATTTTAATTACCCAACACCCACTCATCATTCACTTGATAAACCTTAAAATTTGTCTTATTGGTTCGGCTATTGCCAGCAATTGCTTGTGTGATATCCGCCGTACACATATAGGTGTTTTCACCCTCCGTGGTATCACAATTTATATTCTCGACTTTTTCAAGTTTTGGCATCATGCCTTCCATCATGCCACTCATGGCTTTTGCCATCTCGTCATTGCCAGCATTCGCTACGGCATCATTTACCATCGTATTTGCTTGCTCATATTGAGCCTCGATTAGATCTTCAACTGTACTTTCAGGAGGCGCGTTCGAACAGGCGGCAAATAATGGCGTTAATAATGCGACCACTGCTAATTTTTTAAAATGAGTCATGTCATTCTCACTATTTTTATAAAGTTATCTAAACTATATAGACTTATCAATTAAAACCCAACTTAATTTTATGGTATTTATTTGCCTTAATTTAACCCTAGACGGTTTATAGCTCAATACCTTTAAAAGACTTAAAGTGTGGCTCACATAGTCAATCCGCTATAGAAAAAACACAGTGCTACTGGTATAAATGTTGCGCTGCCTCTGTCTGCGCAGACACAGCAAGCAAGGAAAATTTATATCAGTAGCGCATTGTCATACTTATATCGCTTTTATTTAGCGCTGGCTGATGCTGACAGCACAATCAGGATACTGTTATGATGCGATTAATAATGATGATTGAGAAATGACTGTGTGGCAAGTTTACTTTTTTATATTACCCATTGGTCTTGGGATCATGACGTTGGCAGCCAGCTTGTTGTTTTTATTTGCTTACCTCATGTCTGATGATCAAACCACGCGCTTGCCAGCATTTAACTGGTTTAAGCGCTTGATTGTCGTGGCATTTTTATTGCTTAGTATTGGGCTGTTTATGACCTTTAGTTATTTTTGGGGTCAATCGAGATAGCTTTTTTTATTTGCTGACTATTTTCTCTAGCTCTAATAATTCTAAATCTTGACGCTTTGGCTTACCATTATTACCATCATTTGGAAACGGCATTTTATTACCGTTCAGTTGGTAACCACGCCGTTGATAGTAAGACAATAGCTCAGGACGATGACTTAATATAGACATAGTGAGACGCGCCGATTTTTCATGAGACGTTTGCCCATCCGACTGCAAATGTCGCTCTGCAAACGTTTCTGCTGCCTGCAATATCTGATGACCAACGCCCTGCCCTTGTAGCTCAGGATGTACCGCAAACATGCCGATATAAGCTTTGTTGGAACAGGCGCTTTTATTAGATTCATTATCCACCTTTATATCGACAGCGATGCAGCCTAATAATTCACCAGTCTCTGCTCCATTACGATTACCTGTCGTCGTTTTTGGATAGACGAAAAGATAATGCTTTGGGTTAACGATAATGCTAGCCAGCTCATTTGGCGTAATACGAATTCCACCAATTAAATCTGCTTCATTGGTCCAGCCTTCTGTCTGCCGATAACAACGGTTGAGTAAATGCTCAAGTGCGCCCATGTCATCAATCTCAGCCTGACGTAAAAATACTGGCTCTCTATCTAAACGGTCTTTATCTATCTGACTTTTATGCATATTATAATTTTTCCTTTCCTTAGGGCGTGTTGAACATTCGCAAATAGGCACTGCTGATAGCTAAAATTGTTCCAGACAAGGAGCAAGTTGACGATAATGTTAATACCTTAGCGAGACTTGCAACGCAGTATGGGGTAATTTTAGCATCAGCCCTCACTTAACAAACAGGGACAGAATGCTTTTTTGCCGCTTCATTGCTAAAAATAGACGTATAGAATGACTATACTTACCATTTTTAGCGTCGAATCGCCTGAAAAATCGTCTCTGTCAGTGCCATGGTCGAAAGATCAAACACGCCCTAATTATATTAAAAAAGCTGACTTAGATCACTAAGCCAGCCTAAATACAAATACTTATCTGTTTTGAGGGCTAGCGCGACAATGCATGCGCTTGGTCAATAATATCGAACCCAGCATTGATTTGCGCGCGTGTCGGCGCATGACCACGGCGCAATAACTCCGAAAAGGCGACCAGCTCTTTATCACGTCCGAGCGTGCTTGCTGCACTAGCACGTGTGTCTTCGCCACCGTCATCAAAGTAGTATTCGATATAATCTAGCGTGTCTGGCGAGCCAAACAAGATATTATTATCGGGTGTCACGGCATGGCCGCTATAGCGTAGGCTCTTGCCATATTGCATCGTCCAAAAGAAAGGCGTGCGCTCCTCTAGCGAATGGACGTGGTCATCCCCTAATATCGCTGCCGCCGTCACCAAACCATGCTGCAAGGCTACGCGCCAATGTTCGATGCGCATGCGTCCCATCTGGTTGGTCGCTTTGGCGATATCGCCCAACGCATAAACGCCATCACGCAGTTGTAAATGACTGTCTACTTGCACGCCATCTGGCGCGTTTACTTCCGCGAACAGTTCGGTACGTGGTGCGACGCCAGTCCCTAAAATCACGATATCTGCCTCGATACGTTCACCATTTGCTAATGTAATACCGTACGCTAGAGAGAAATTGCTTTCGCTATCATCCGCTTTTTCGAGCTTAACGATTTCGGTCACGCTGGCATTAAAGACGAACTGTATCCCCTTTTCTTCATGCAGCTTAATGAGCGCATTACTCACGGTTTCAGAGACAATATTACCCATCACACGATGATCTTGTCCAATGACAGTAATAGAAGCGGTCGTATCCGCTTGTGCTAATGCGGAGGCGACCTCCATTCCGATAAAACCGGTACCAATAATGACCACACGCTGATCATGACTGGCCGCTTTTATCAATTTGGCATCATCCATACTGCGTAGCGTATAAACGCCATCAAGCTCAGCCCCTTGAAAAGGTGGTATCTTTGGCTCAGCGCCTGTTGCCACCACTAAAAAGTCGGCGGTTTGTTTGTCACTATTGCCATTTTTATCTTTGATAATAATCGTACGCTCATTCGACAATACTTCACTGACCGTTTGATTGAGGCTCAGAGTAATTTCGTGCTTTTGTGCCCAATCGCTACCACCTAGCAATAATTTTTCTTCAGGCATATTGCCCGCTAAAAATGCTTTTGACAATAATGGACGATTATAAGGAGCTTTATCATCGGCACTAATCAAGGTGATTTTGCCACCATAGCCAGTATTGCGAAGCTGATGCGCTGTCATAAAACCAGCGGCACCGCCACCAACGATAATCGTATGGGTTTCGGTCAGCTTATCATTGGCAATAGCATTGTCTATCTTCGCAGTCGTATCCACCGTCAAGGTATCGCCATTATCGACAATCTCGTATTGGGTCAGTCCTTCGATGGCAACTGGCTCTAACAATGTGCCATCACTGCTATCAAAAGTAGCATGATGCCAAGGACAGACCACGCGATTGCCGCAACGGATGCCATCGCCCAAATTTGCACCTGCATGTGGACATTTACCATCAAACGCATGAAACGTATTATCGTCACGGGTGATTAAAATGATACTATCATCGTCTTGCTTATATGATTTCATGCCGCCACTTAAAATGTCGGCTTTATCAATAGTTACGGTGCTAATAATGGCGTTAGTCATGGGTCATCCTTAACGGTGGCGATTGCTGCCTGATGGGTGGGTTATGTTTTGCTATTTATAGTTTTACAATAGGCTATGACGTTCGATTGAATTTTAATTCATTTAAAAATCACATTCACTGATAGTAGCAAAAGCACTTTGCACACGATGTTTCTTTATATGTTTACTGCGTTGCAAAACGTAAATCTTGCCTTTTAGCTCATACGTTTACTATCTTTTTAACACCCATTATCAATATAAAAGACCTTTTATGACTTCTCAAGACGAAAATATAGATCTTACGACAAATCATCCTTCCGCTGACGATGTTCCATCTGATAAAACAATCATTAATAATGAGCCAATTGATCTCTCAGGCATCGATATTACCGCGGCGACGGATACCTCAAAACTCCCACAGCCGATGCTACCGCCATTAAAACAAGCCACTTATAAAGCCCATACAACCGACTTTATTGTTAATGAGATCTTGCCATTAGAATTTACTGGCGAGGGTGAGCATTTGTGGCTACATATCCAAAAATCCGGCATGAACACCGCCTATCTTGCCAAAATGCTATCAGAGTGGGCCGATATTCCATTACGTGATGTGGGTTACTCAGGCCTCAAAGACCGTCATGCGTTGACAACGCAGTGGTTCAGCTTACGAATACCAAAAAAACAATTACCCACGTCCGAATTTGCACCGACAGATATCGGAGAGAATGAATCGGTCGTTATCCTCGCCCAGCATTGGCATAATAAAAAGCTCAATCGTGGGACGCACCGCGCCAATCAATTTATCATTACCTTACGTGACATTCAGTTCGCGACCGTTGATGCCGACTATGCTCAATCGCCTGAGCAGATATTGTCTGCTAAACAAAGCATCGAGCAGCATTTAAAAAGCATTGGTGCCACTGGCGTACCCAATTATTTTGGCCCACAGCGTTTTGGTCGTCATGGCAATAATATTAGAGAAGCACTGTCATTGTTTGCGCGTCCAGCGCGCGAGCCGCGACCGCAACCAAAAAAGAGCAAACGCAAGCGCGAGCCTCGTGAGCAAAACACCATGGAGCTGTCTGCCGCTCGTAGCCTGATATTCAATGAGATATTGGCAGTACGAGTCACTGATCGCAGTTGGAATCAAGGTCTAGCAGGCGAGGTGTTTAATTTAGAAGGGTCAGGATCGATATTTACGAGCGAAGCAATAGACGATACTTTACGCGCGCGTCTTGCCAGTGGCGATATTCACCCAACTGGTGTTTTGTGGGGCACGAATAACGATAAGGTCAGTCTTACAGCGGCAGCTATTGAAAATAACACTGTCCAAGATAATCCGTTATTAACACAACTAGCAATGGGATTAGAGAAGCGTGATATTAAGGCACAACGTCGAGCGCTGCGCTTACCTATCGAAGCGTTATCTTGGAAATGGGAGGATGAGCACACCTTGGTATTGAGTTTTACTTTAACAACGGGCAGTTTTGCGACCAGCGTATTGGCCAGCTTGGTACAGCAATTGGACTCTTAAGTGAAGACATCAGAGCAGATGAATAGAGAGTGTGAACATCGGTAATTATTGACCATATCACATTAGGGCGTGTCCTCATTTTAAAAATGGTCATAAAAATGAGATAAATTACCGTCAAACGAGGAAAATAGCGCAAATAATATCGAGATATTAATCAACTATTTGACAATGTTTGGCAAAATTTAACCATTTTTAGCCCATTTAGATATTATTGCTTGAATTGAGGACACGCCCTAGTTAGCATAAAGTGGCACGATCGTACTATTTTCTGATGTGGACATCTCGTTGGCGCTCACAACTTGATTACGACCACGGGCCTTAGCTTCATATAAAGCCTTATCTGCCGTACAGATTAAACGCTGACAGATATCATGAGGAAGCAGCGGTGTAGAGACTTGTTTCTTAATCTGACCACTCATTCGTTTACTGATACGTGACTTAATTCGCCTTTCCTGCATGGGCTGATGCTTTGTTTCTTTTTGGATCAGCGCTTCGTGCGCCTTTCTAATTCTGGTGCGCTCGTCATGAGTCAGCGTATATAGACCCACACTGGTGGTCACATTAAAGGTTATATTATGATCGAGCGTTATGACGTGATCTGCAATGCTTAGCCGCAGTTGCTCAGCAATGATCATAGCGCTATCGTGTTTTGTATTTGGCAACACAATCAAAAACTCTTCGCCACCGTACCGACTAACAATCGTTTCATCAGCTAAAGACTGCAATAGCGTCTGTGACACCTCCATCAAAACTCGATCACCAATCTCATGACCATATTTGTCATTGATTTCTTTAAACCAATCTAAGTCCAATAAAATCACACTAAAGTCTTGATAATCTTTTAATGCCATCAATGCGTCTTGCATTTGCGTCAGGCCATAGCGGCGACTTTTGAGCTGGGTCAGATCATCTTGATTGGCCTGTTGTAGTATCTCTTTTTTGCTGTCATCTAGTATCAATAACAAAGTACGAAAGGTATAAATGATAAAAATCGCTTTTGGCAATGCCATATAAATATGGGTGGCACGCCAAAAAAACGCTGACGAAAAACGCAATTGACTCAAGCCGTCCCAGCTTAGCGTATTATTTTGAAAAATAGGCGCATAGATAGCACTCTCAATCGCTGTCATTTCACTATAGGTGAGATAACTATAGGTGGCTAAAGGAAAAGAAGTAATCGTCATTTGGCGCAAATTGGGCAACGTAAAGCCAAAATAAGGCATCACAGTTACCAATAAAATCAACACAATATGCCCTAAAAAAGCGATCCATACATAGTGACGTCGTATGAGCATCATCGCTAACATCGCCCCACCAACTAGCGAAATGCCAGACACCAAACTACTATGTCCCATGAGCAAAATGACCACGGCAATATAAATACTGTAGACCGCTACTAAAATTGCCTGCCATTTATGTAGCGATTCATTGTTTTTTCTAAGAGGCGATGATTCGCTTGCCATCCAAAAGCAGAATGCCCCCATTAATGTCACACCAATCCACAAAGGATAAAACAAATCCATATCGACGTAGAGGGCATAAATATCTTGGCGCCACCAAACAAACAAACACCATAGCCAATGCGATGAGACTTCCATCAAAAAAAACAATGCCAGTAGCGATGCCCTATCAGCAGCTTGCCACTCAAAAATCACTTGCGAGAGTTTTTTGTAGCCTAGATGAGATATCGATAAAGCCATAACGAGATACCGCAGATAGTGAAATTGATTGAGCTAAAGATAGAGTAATAGATCATAGTGGACCTAAATTTACTCATTTAACAGTCATAATTTTGCGGTAGATTTTGATTTAAGATAACGTCGCAAAAGACTGCCAAACCCCTTGCTGCTCAGGAGTTAATGTCGGTACATCACCAATGCGCCGCCACGGCATATTGCTGCCATGAAAATCACTACCTATCGATGTCACCAGCTGATGCTCGGCAATACTACGATCGACCATTTTACGAGTACTAAGTGGTTCACTATCCGCAGGCAGCTCGCAGGCATCACCGCCAAGCTGAGCAAACTCTTCTATGAGCTTACGCACTCTCGTCGCTGAGAGCTGATAACGCGTTGGGTGCGCCAATACCGCCTTGCCACCGCAAGCATGTATCAGATCGATACCATGTTGCATCGTCAGCGCCTCGATAGCCACATAAGCAGGCTTATTGTCAGCCAAATACTTATCAAACGCCTTTTGGACTGTCTTTACTTCCCCGCGCTCAAATAATACTTGCCCAATATGGGCACGCCCGACCGCTTGTGGGTTACCGCCTGCTTTATCTAGAACTGCTTGCCATAACTCATCATAGTTAATGTCTAACAGCTCACTGAGCTTTTCGGCAATTCGCTGCCCACGAGACGCGCGACTGTCTTGCAACTGTTGGAGTGTTTGATGCATTTTTTCACGATCGGTAAAATCCAGCCCAAGCACATGTATGATTTTATTGGTGGATTTATTTTTGCCATAACCGCCACTTAGCGTATGCTCACAGCTGATTTCGACCCCGTTAATCAACTGCATATTGCAGGATTCGGCAACCACTCTCGCCTCATCAATCCCTGCCAGCGTATCATGATCTGTCAATGCCAATACATTAACGCCAGCCGCATGGGCACGCTGTACCACTTCCGTTGGTGCATAGGTACCATCAGAGCAAGTACTATGACAATGTAGATCAATTTTCATAAAGTTGGCCTTAAGGTTTTGGAGGTGTTATCCATTTGAATGTGTTAATCGATATCAATATTTTATCAGTAAAACGCGTTGAAAACGTCCAAGGCATGTCATATAAGACGATTATCTTGTTGATTGCTTTTTTTTGGCGCAGTAGACGTGTAAACTACCCCATACGTTTTTGTTGGACATGCCACACGCTATGAAAGCCCTATTAGATTTTATACCCTTAATTGCTTTTTTTATTGTCGCCCGTACCCAAGGTATTTTGGCGGCAGCAGGTGCTTTACTGATTGCCACGATTGCTGTCTATACTATTCATTTTGTGCGTCAAAAAGGCAAATTTGATAAGCAGCAATGGGTTGTCTTGCTATTAACCATTTTGTTTTGCGGTGGTACATTAATCTTGCGCGATGATATCTATCTGCGCTGGAAGTCACCTATTATCAATGGTATATTTGCGTTGACACTTTTGGTCAGTGCCGCTATTAATAAGCCACTGATGCAGCTTGCGATGAAAGAAGTATTTACGCTTACCTTAAGCGGCTGGAAAAAGCTAACCGTTGTTTGGGCGCTATTCTTTGCCTTGATGGCTGTCTTACATTATATCACAGCGTTTATGATGTCAGATGAGGCGTGGATTAACTTTAAAACCTACGGCTGGATTCCGATTATGCTGGTGTTCATTGTCGTCCAATTTTTAGTATTAAAAAAGTATATCAATCCGGCGTTGACAGATAAAACCGTCAAGTAATCTTTATTATCTTATAATAACAAGCGATGTCTAAATTCTAATAGTGACAATCATTAATCAATAACGTTGATTATAAGTACGGTTAGAGGCAATAGCGCTTTATTTACTATTTATTGAGGAAGCATCATGTCCTTATTTGTCATTATCGGTCACGACGTTGCTGATAGCAGCGCACAGCGGCAGATAACACGCACTGAACATGTGGAACGTTTGCACGCATTAAGTCGCGAACAGCGATTAATCATTGCAGGTCCGACACCCATTGAACACGGTAAAAGCGAGATGTCAGGCAGTGTTATTATTGCTGATTTTGATTCTCTCGATGCGGCACAAGAATGGGTAAACGCTGAACCTTATTTACGTGACGGTGTGTACAGTCATGTGGATATCAGGCCATTTGTGCAAACATTACCAGCACCTAATGACCTACTTGAAAGTAAATCTGAAAATAAGCCGTCAGAAAAGGTAACCACATTGTGAGTCAGTGGTTATTTTCACTAAATAGTCATGCCTATAAAACGGGCCTAGCGGGCATTATGTTATTGACGGCGGCATCGTTGCATGCTGCTCCAACAACCCCCAATACGATTGGTAGTGGCACGCCTTCATTGACGGCGGCAGCAGAACCAGAAGCGACAGCGACGCCCACGCCTGCCACCCCAAACGCGAACAATACTTTATTAGCCGCACAATTACAGCCCTCTAGCAAAGCACTATCTGATGCCAATCAAGCGTTATTAAGTCGTAACGCGCAGCTTCAGCGCCAAGTGAACGACTTACAGACCCAAACGAACGTTTTGGTCTATGAGAGTAAAGGTCAGTTGTTTTTGTATGGTGCCTTTACGGTCTTAATCAGCCTATTGGTCGGTATTTTTATCTCTTGGCTGGTGTTTGTACGCCGTGACCGTTGGTAGTATTGACAACCTTTATGAGAGCCAATTTTTCTTGTTCAAGTCATCAATACTCCTAAGAAACGCTCTATGCCCACTAGCCAAACAAATCCACCATTAACCACTATTACGCCTGCTAATATTGACTGGCAAATGGATGATACCGGCAATATGGTGCCTGTATCAGGTGAGTTTGGCGATGTTTACTTCTCGCATGCAAATGGTCTAGCAGAATCGCGTCATGTTTTTTTAGCACACAACCAACTGCCAGAGCGCCTAGCACAGCTTACACCGAAGCAGTGCTTTACCATTGCTGAACTGGGTTTTGGTACGGGGCTAAATCTCTTAGCCACGTGGCAACTTTGGCGTCAACTGCGCGGCACACATCCGCAATTGGCGACTGCACGCTTGCATTTCATCACTACTGAAAAGTTTCCTATCCCGCTTGCAGACTTAACCAAGATACTCGCATTGTGGGGCACGCGCGCGCCTGAGCTTACAGAATTGATTACGCCACTTTTAGTAGCTTACCCGCCCCTGATTGCGGGCTGTCATCGTTTGAGCTTCTTTGATGACAATCTAACTATCGATATGTGGTTTGGCGACGCAGCAGAGAGTTTAGCCAAATTGGTGTCAGATAAGTCAGCTGAATTCACGCCTTATGTTGACGCTTGGTTCTTAGATGGGTTTGCCCCTTCTTGCAATCAGACATTATGGGCTGAAGCTATCTTTACACAAGTGAAGCGCTTATCACGCACCACTACGACCGCCGCCACCTACAGCAGCGCAGGTATTGTAAAACGTTCGCTGAGATCGTCTGGCTTTCAAATTAAGAAAGTGAAAGGCTTTGGTCGCAAGAATCAAATGCTAACAGCTATCATGACTGACTCAGATAACTTTAATATCGATATTGATATTGATATTGACGATGGTAATAAAAGTCGCGATATCACTTGTGAAACTGCTTATAGCACGTTTGATCACACCGTCGTCATTGGTGCTGGCGTCTCAGGACTGCTAACCGCTTGGACGCTGGCCAATCGCGGTATTCAGGTCACTTTGTTAGACAAGTTCGCGCCTCTGGCAGGCGCATCAGGCAACCCACGCGCCCTACTCGCACCCAAGATGACACCGATTCATCATGTTGATGAACACCTACACACGATTGGTTATCTCTATAGCAGTAGACTATATCGACAGCTCAATATACCTGCCAAAAAAGAAAAAATAGCGCCAGTGCTTGAATCCACTGGTGCTCTCGATCTGCTTATAAAAGCCAATATCGGTACAGAGCAAATCGCTGATTACCCTGATGATATGGCAACCACGCTGTCTAATAAACACGCACAAAACATCACTGGCTTAAAAGAGCAAGATATCTCAGAGAACTTATATTTGCCACAGTCTGGTTTGGTCAATCCACAAGCATTAAAGCAGACCATACTACTACATCCGCTCATTTGCTTTCAGCAGTTGGAGGTTGATAGCATCAGCGAGACAGAGCGCCATGTCTGTATTGAGGGGAATGATCTAGATGAGAATGCGATATCTATTATTACCGACCATGTAGTGATTTGCGCCGCATTTGAGAGTCATCAACTAGACAAGCGTATTTTTGATTGCCGTAAAATTCGTGGTCAGCTTTCTTGGTTCACGCCTACGACTGAGCAACTCAAAAGCTTACCCAAAATACCGCTTAAGTATAGTGGCTACTGTGCGTTATTTACTGCACAAACGGGTGATAGCTCATCAAACGATGTGATAGAAGGCCGACCTCAGTTTTTATTGGGCGCAAGCTTTATACGCAATGATACCGATGTCAATACTCGCAGTGAAGAGCATCAGATTAGCCGCGAAAAGCTGGTCACAGCCATTCCCGAAATGGAAACGATCATCCCAACTGATGTGAGTGGCTGGCAAGGACGCGCTGGCGTTCGTACTCAAACGCCTGATTATCATCCCATCGTGGGACAGTTAATAGACAGCAAACGTATTTGGGCAATGAGTGCGATGGGCGCTAAAGGTTATGCCTTGGCACCTCTATGCGCTGAGACGTTGACAGATATGATGCTTGGATCATTTGCCCCTTTATCAGCTGCCATGCTGGCGCGTTTATTACCAAATCGTAAACGCTTGCAAACGCCTCTCACCTAAAAAATTGACGCCTTTTACCTAAAAAAATCATAGGCAAAGGCTTTATTCACTATCTTCCTTTTTAGATTTAATCGCACCAAATAGTGTTTTTCCAGTATCAGATTCAGGCGACGCTTGATGAGAAATTTTAGCACTACTCTCATTATCAGCCGTAATCGTCGGTGCTGTTAAGGTTCGGATTTGTGCTTCATCACGAGTGTTCTTTTGGATGGTCACCGCTGCAAACAAACTCATGGTAAACGCCATCATATAAAAGCCTTTTTCACTTAGACTTAAACTTACTGCATTCAGAAGGCCAATCGCAATCAGAGCAATGGACAATCCTAAAGCGCCCCAACTGATCAAGTAATACATATTGGTCGTTGGAATACCCTCAGTACGATCACGAAGCGTCTTTTGCAAACTAATCGCTGAATAAAGACCAAGTGCCAGCACCGCTATGTAATAGCCTTTTTCATTTAATAACATACCTTGTGCATTCCATAATCCAAATAAATACGCAAGTACACCGACCAACATTACTGCCCAAGAAGTCCCAACATAAGCAGTAGTCGGTTTGTAAGCCGCTAGCTGACTCTTCGTAATCGTGTCATTATTCATCATTGTCCTTAATGAGAAGATAAGCAAATATTTGGTAGCGATATACAACTTTTATCGACCTCTATTTTTTCTTAACATAACACAAGCGTGTTATATTGTAATCTAAAATTATTTTTAAAATAAATAACATTTTTGACGACAGAGCCCCGACATGTCTTTTGTTACCTTACTCATTTTGCTTAGTCTCATTCTTATCGTGCCTATATTTTTCGTCATCAAAGAAAAATCCAAGCAAACGCAGATTGCCTCTACACAGCGGCATCAAGAGTATCTAACATCTGCAAGTCTTATTAGCGCCCAATCTCAAACAGAAATGGCTTCAAAAGAAAAGACAAATGATCAACCAGTTAATGATCTTAACGTGATTAAATTTTCCGCTCAGCACCCATTTATTAAATTAATCTATGATGAGAAAGTCCCTCAGACGTTTCGAGTGACTATGGATGATATTGGCCAACAATATGAGTCTACTCATCATGATCAAATCACTGAGTCACAACTATTTACCCTCAATAAACTCATCGCGATACGTGTGCCAGAACTAATGACTGACTATCTTAGTCTTGATCAACATTATGCAAAAACAGTCATTATTGATACGGATACACAAAATACCAGCCATGACATCGTGCTAGATCAATTAAACTCGATTTTAGATTTTGCGCAGAAGCTGAATACTCAAAGCCAGAGTGGCGTGGTAGACAAACTACTCGCCAGCCGTCGATATTTGGATGATGTCTATAAAGAAAGTGGCATGGCAGACAGTAGCTTAACGATAGTAGAATCCCGCTCACGACCGACGGCGCCTAAATAACATATTTTTAACGGACGAAAACTTTACCATGAAAACTCATGTATCAAACGCTTTGAAACTTAAGCCATACTACCAAATACTTCCTGCCGCTTTTTTGAGTATGCTACTTCTCACTGCCTGCCAAAAGACACCAGAAGCGGAAACGGCTGATGAGACGCAGACTGAAACAAATACGCAAACGACGCCAGTCACAACCAATATCAATGTACCTGACGTTGCTGATAACGATGAGAGCGCAGATAATAATCCAGCCATGTCAGCAGAAGGCACTGAAAGCGATATTAACTCCACTCAATTAGAAAATGATCTTGAAAGTACTAAGAACGCATCAAACAATGCTAACGCCACGCCTAACCCTGAGCAAGCCATCAAAGGTGCGCAAATCACCGATGTAAGTTATAAAAGCGCCGCAGGAGAGTCTTTGTCCGTGGTCTTTGAGACATCAGCAGCGGGACTGCTTAATGCCATTGTGACCTTGCCCAATAAACCAAAAATGACGCTAACGGCACCGGAAGGTCAAGGTAATAATCCCACTTATCGCTCAAGTAATGGCAATATTCAGCTGGTCAGTCATGAGGGTGGTGGCACTATTGACCTTATTCAAAATAGCAAAGTCACGAGCTTTGATGCTGTCAGTGCTGATGCCGAAGTCATTACAGAATAATTTTAATATAGTCTGTTCAATATAAAACCGATCTTACCTTTCACTGACTATAACCACACTTGGTTTTAACTTTTACCAAGCTCAATCGTTAGCCATAAAAAAGGCGACAAACACAAGTGTTATTGCCGCCTTTACAATGCTTTTATACAGAGTCAACCATACTTCATTTACGATTAATCAAACCTTGATTGACGATTAACCAAACCCTGTTGCTTGCCCAAATAGACTGGTTAGCCAACCAATAAATGCCCACAATCCCCAACCAATAATCAAAATAACGATCAACCCAAGAATATCGGGAATATGTAAATACAACCAAGCCATGACTGGATTACGCCAAAAGCGGCTATGCTTTTGCTTGTCTTCTAATGACTGATGTAAAAACGGACGATCCATATTTATGGTGTCAGTAATGCCATACTCATCGTGTAGATGTCTATGGACAATGTCCAAGGTTTTGCGACTGGGACGAATAAAAATATCGAGCAGCGTACCGATGCCGGGTATGATACCGACGACCATATCGACAAGCGCCAACCTGACAGCTGGCGTCATTTTATGCATAGGCACACCTAACTGACGCCCCAGTATGAACGCGTAGCTGGTTAATGCCAATCCTGCCAAATCCCCTGCCAGCGGAATGGTCGAAAGCGCCGCATCTGCGCCCATTCCTTGCCTCGTGAAAGGAATACGTACCAATGAATCCATGGTATTTGCGAACTTTGCCAGCTTGCGCTCAGTCGCAATGACTTGCTCACGAGTTAGCCCATGAGCGGCTAGCTTTGCCTGATAATCCACTACAGATGCTTTAGTATTAGAGGATTTTTTTAATTTTGAAAATCTATCCATTAACTGTCGTCCATATACAAGCCACTGCTATGATAGCAAAGACATAACGCCCTACCCATATATTGGCCAAAAACGCCTGAAAGCATGCCAACGCATTTCGGCTAGTACAAGCGCTATTTTGCTTAGCAAACATCATTGCTACTAAAGCCAAACCAAATATGGGAGTGATGCTCAAGCTGGTTGGCGCAAAATAATGCCACAACACCACACCCATGATTAGCAAAAATAAGGTCTGTAAGATAGAAATAATAATCACGTCATAGCTGTTAAACAATATGGCCGTTGATTTGACACCGATTTTTAAATCATCCTCTCGGTCAGCCATCGCATACTGGGTATCATAAGCCACCGTCCAGCACATATAGGCGATAAATAACAGCCAGCACCAGATATCAGGTGCGCCTTGTATCGCCACATAAGCCATTGGTATCGCCCAACCAAATGCCGCTGCCAAAAACACTTGTGGCAAATGCGTATAACGCTTCATAAAAGGATAAATAAACGCCAGTGTGACGGCACCAAGCGACCAATAAAACTCGTCGACAGGCAAAAAGAATAATAGACTTACGCTCAACACGACTAATAGCAAAAAGGCAGCGATCGCTTCTCTACCGGACAAACGACCATCAGCTAACGGTCGACCTTTGGTACGAGTCACATGAGCATCTACTTTACGATCAGCAAAATCATTAATCGCACAACCTGCCGCTCGCATTAAAATCGCCCCTAGCGCAAATATCACAAATATTTTAATACTTGGTAGACCCGCCGTCGCTCCTTGTTGCTGCGCCTGACCCATTGCCGCCAGCAGCACGCCCCAAAGCGTCGGCCAAAGTAACAGCTCAATACCGACTGGCTTATCAAAGCGTGTCAGCTGCATATAGGCGTGTAATTTGGCTTTAAAATTTAAGGTTGCGTGATTATTGGTCATTGATTAAGAGTCTCTATATTTGCTTCCATAATCGATTTGCGTCAATCAGTGAGATTTCAGGATACTGTTTTCGTAATGCTTTGATGGCGGCAGCTTTCTCTTTTTGTGCGGCTTGTGCACGCAAAAATGCCACCTGCTCTTTGGGTTACTCAACTCTTTTAGACGTGCTTCAAGACGAAGGATTCGAGTACGCAGCATGATATTGATTAACAATAACGCCGCGCCCATGACCCAAATAATTAGCGCTGACATTCCTTGCTCCTAACCTTATAAGCTATATTAGCTGATATTATCAAACAAAGTAACCGTCAAAACGTACCGCCTCGTTATCCCAGCGTTCACTGGGTAATTGATTGGCAAGTAACGGAGCAAATTGTGGACGCTTGACTATGACTCGACCAGATGCTTGTCCATTTTTACCAACGACTGCCAACGCGCTTTGAAGCAATTGCCGCTCCTCATCTGCTGTTGGCGGCTCAGCCAACTGATGCAATGCTTGCATATGCTTACCCACTTTAGCGCCTTTTCCTGTTTTACTGTCTTGGTGGCTGTCCTCTGGAAACATAGGGTCTAGATAGATCACATCGACGGCTTGGTTATTATTATCAGTAAAGGCGGCGCTGTTCATACTTGCAAAATAGCTGAGTGCATCGGTATTAATAA
Organism: Psychrobacter immobilis; assembly: GCF_904846225.1. Lineage (GTDB taxonomy): Bacteria > Pseudomonadota > Gammaproteobacteria > Pseudomonadales > Moraxellaceae > Psychrobacter > Psychrobacter immobilis_F. The sequence continues at coordinate 132,340 of NZ_CAJGZJ010000001.1, forward strand.
TCTGCAAACGCGACATAAGCTTCTGCCAATTTGCCAACGCATTCATACGCTGTTGCTCTACTAACAATAGCAATGCCATCAATGGCTGCTGCTCAATCATAATGACCTTTGCACCTGTACTGGCTAGGATGAGGCTGTCGTGCCCAAAACCAGCCGTTGCATCGATTACCCTGCTATCTGACGTGATTTTTGCAGCTTGCAATAACAATTCAGACTTGCGCCCCGCACTCACCACGCGCCGTTGTAGTTTATCCCATTCAGGTGCAACACTTAACCCATCGCTCAGCCATGACAGTTTGTCTTTTTCATCGAGCAATAAGGTAGGTTGAATCGCTATTTGACTCAGTTGCTGGCGACGTTTTTGAGTCATTTTATCTGTGAATAATTCAGCATTTAAAATAATCGGCAGTTTATGTTGATGTATCAATGCTTGCAAGTTTTCAACTTGCCTTTGCTGAGAATCATGAACATAGAAAAGTTGGCAGTGTAAAAGTGCGCTAGCGTTGTGCTGCAAACGGTTCATGACGGTCATTCCTTGTTGCTGCTATTCCTTGTGACTACTGACACACGGATAAAATATCGCAAAACCTTAGCCTGCCATTTGATAACCAAAACCCCAAGCGGCGATCAACACTAGCACGCCAGTAATAATACGTAGCCATGCAAAAATCTTAAAGTCACGACGACTGACCCAAGCAACCAATAAGCGAATACAGAGCAAAGCAACTATAAATGAGACAACCGTTCCTATCCCTAATACCAGCCAGTCTTCACTACTGGTCAATACATCATGATGCTTTAGCAAATCTAATAACGCCGCACCCACGATGACAGGAATACCTAAAAAGAAAGAAAACTCAGCTGACGCCTTGCGCGATACGCCAAGCCACAGCGCACCAATAATAGTCGCACCTGAACGCGAGGTGCCTGGTATCAAAGCAAGACACTGAAACAGGCCAATAATTAACGCTGTTTTTAGGCTTACATCTTCTGCTTCTTCTGCAACGACGGCCTTCGGACGGTTTTCGACATAAAATATCAACAGACCGCCAACGATCAGCATAATGGCAACGACGATAGGATTGAATAGATACGCTTTGATCTCATCGGCAAAGGTAAAACCGACAATCATGACCGGAATAGTGGCGACAATTAAGCTCAGTCCCAGCTGCCTTGGGTTTTTCATACCATCGGCTTTACCCGTTAACAGGCCCATTAACGCTTGCCACAACCTGCCCCAGTAATCGTAGATAACGGCTAATATAGCGCCAAGCTGTACCACCACGACAAACAAATCAACTTTTTCTTTGGTCCAAAAGCCCATCAAATCTGCTGATAAAATCAGGTACCCTGTGCTGGAGATGGGTAAAAACTCCGTGATACCTTCAACGATACCCATGATGACAGCTTGAATTAATAAAATGATATCCACAATTTCGTTCCTAAAAATAGACTTTTAGCTTTATTTATATGATTATAGTGATAGCTAATAATTTCTTAAAACTCTAAGCCTTACCTTGCTCTTTGAGCGTTTTCCATGCCTGATTGCGTAGATATATGGGCAGGGCTTGCGACGCATCGGTACCGCCAGCGATTATAAACTGAGCGATACCTAGCTGACCGATCACCACCGCATCAGGATTGATATCGTCATAACTGAGTTGTTCATTATGATGCTTGAGTAAGTTAGCACCATTACCAACGATAGCTAGGTTCAGCAACGTCTGACTGTCATAATCTAGCAACTGCTCTGTATCTGCTGAATCTGTCAATTTTGTATGCACAGGCTTTGGCTGCATGATACCGTCAATGAGACAATAATGACCAAAATACACTTGCTGCATACGGGCGTCGAGCGCGCTATACACTTCGGACAAACCATATTTCTGATACGCCGCTTGAGCAATCGCTTGCAAGCTTGAAACACCCACACAAGGAATATCGTGCGCAACAGACAAGGCTTGTACCACCGCTGTATTGATCCGAATACCACTAAATGCACCAGGACCTCGGTTAAATACGAGCGCTTGAATATCTGCAAGTCGTAGCTGGCTACTCTTTAGTGCAGCATCAATCATCGGCAATATTTGCTGAGTCTGCTGGCGCTTACCAGTTTCAGTATGACTAGATAGTACGTGACCATTCGAATCCAAAATGGCAATCGAGCACTGATCAAACACGGTATCCATGGCTAAAAACATCAAAACCTCGATTTACACTGTGGGTATTATAAAAAAGTAGCGGCTGAATAAAACAGCGCCTATCATAACATTTAGGACAAACGAATTTTATGAATTTCTACGTTTTTCACACTTTCTCCATCAGAATTTGACTAAGTCAAATAGCCATAAAAAAACCTCAAAACGATATCAGCTTTGAGGTTTTCATTAAAAAAGTATTGTTAATAAAACTAGTCACCATTCATTAAAAATTAGCCACTACTTATCAAAAGGTTAAAAGCGCGTTTTAAACTTCTTTGGTGCTTGATTTTGCATGTCTTGCATCTGTTTTTGCATCTCTTCGGTACTTGGCATGTTGTTAGAATTAAGACCCATTTGTTTGGCCATTTGCTCTGGGTTCACGTCTTTCGCACCGCCTTGCTGACCGCCACCAAATAAAGGGCCACCACCGCCACCACCTGCGCTGCCGCCACCCATTAATCCTTGCATAGATTTCATCATTTTACTGATGCCTTCAGGCTTTGAGATCATCTTCATCATTTTTGCCATTTGCTTGTGCTGCTTCAGCAAACGATTGACGTCTTGAATCTCACGACCAGAACCAGCAGCGATTCGGCGTTTACGGCTTGGGTTGATCTTATCAGGGTTTTTGCGCTCAAACGGTGTCATAGAATTAATCAGTGCCTCCATCTCACGCACTTTTTCTTCTGGTTTGGCATCTTCGACTGCTTTTTGCATGTCAGAACCGCCCATACCTGGCATTTTATCCAAAAATCCTGCCATGCCTCCCATGCTCTTCATTTGCTGGAACTGCGTCAATAGATCCTCAAGGTCGAAATCACCGCCCTTTTGCATCTTTTTCGCCATTTTTTCGGCTTTATCACGGTCGATTTTTTGCTCAACCTCTTCGACCAAACTCAGTACGTCACCCATACCAAGAATACGCTGAGCGATACGTTCAGGGTGGAACAACTCTAGCGCGTCTAATTTTTCACCGCGACCTAAAAACTTAATAGGCTTACCAGTAATGGCACGTACAGAAAGCGCCGCACCGCCGCGGGCATCACCGTCGGTTTTGGTTAAGATCACACCCGTCAATGGCAATGCATCGTTAAAGGCTTTGGCAGTATTGGCTGCATCTTGACCGGTCATGGCATCAACGACAAACAGCGTCTCAGAAGGGTTGACCGCTGCCGTTAATGCTTTAATCTCATCCATCATGGCGTCATCGATGTGCAGACGACCTGCGGTATCGATAATCAAGATATCTTGATATTGGATCTTGGCTTCTTCGATAGCACGCAACGCAATATCAATCGGATTTTCGTCAGTGCTGGAGTTGACGAATTTAGCATTCACTTGACCAGCGACTTGCTCAAGCTGGGCAATCGCCGCTGGGCGATAAACGTCAGCGGACACCAACATCACTTTTTTCTTATGACGCTCTTGTAAAAATTTGGCCAATTTACCAGCAGTGGTGGTTTTACCCGCCCCTTGCAAACCCGCTAATAGATAGACGACCGGCGGTTTACCCGTCATCTCTAGCTGTTGATTGGCACTGCCCATCATTTCGGTCAGCTCGTCATGGACGATTTTGACAAATGCTTGCCCTGGCGCCAACTCTTTCAGCACTTCAGCACCCAGCGCTTGCTCTTTTACACGCTTAACAAAGTCCCGAGTGACAGGCAATGCCACGTCAGCTTCTAGCAATGCCATACGTACTTCGCGTAAGGTGTCTTTGATATTGTCTTCAGTCAGCTGTCCAGTCCCCACGATATTACGCAGGCTCGACGATAAACGTTCTGTTAAGGTATCAAACATAAATAACTCTCATTTAAAATAATTTTCAATTAAACCATTTGAATGGCTTATAAACAATATTAAGGTACTTCGTAAAATATTAGGTCGCGTTTTTATAAAAGCATTATAAAAACAGCACATTATCAATACTATATCATTAAGATGGTCAAGAACTTATAATCGTTTTGCAAAAGCCTTGGTAATTAAAGCCACAATTGACACTTATTGGGTTTTGGTTCAGAGTGACTTAGCCAAGCATTTATAAGGAATAAGCAAGATGGTGCTCAATTGGTCACCATTTTATGATAAATTGGACGATTATTCTAATCATTCCGATAATATCACTTTATCGTTGCATTGAGCAGCTGTTCTGCGCTCATGATGAAATGAGGTTTTTTACCTGTGCACTTTGCATTTTTACTTGCTAGTATGGCTTATATCATTGTCAGCTGCCACATCGGTTGGGCGCTGACTCAGGATAAAATAATCCATAAACCCCTGAGTTTGGGCTTGTTATTGATCGGCATGCTGGCTCATGCGACGCTACTTTACCCGTACGTGATTACCTCATACGGGCTAAATTTCAATGTCTTTAACGTGGTAAGCCTGACCAGCGTATTTTCTTTATTCTTTTATGTGCTGTTTTGCTTATACCGTCCTATTCTGAGCCTCGGTATTTTAGCCGCACCGACGGCCTTGATAGGAATGACGATAGGCTATATCGGCCACGCGCCTTATCAGCCGCTCGCGGATATCAGCACCGGTCTTGAGGCACATATATTATTGTCACTTGCCGCCTATTGTGTGCTGCTGATGGCAGCTGTTCAAGCGCTATTTTTACGCCTACAGATTCGCGAACTAAAGCATCAGAGCATTCACCGATTTTGGGTTAATAAGCTACCTTCATTGCAAAGTATGGAGAGCTTATTATTTGATATGCTGTTGGTAGGTTTTGTTTTACTGAGTATCGCGCTAGGCATTGGTTTTATTTATGTAGAAGACTTGATGGCTCAGCATATCGTACATAAAACGGTCTTTAGCGTGCTGTCTTGGTTGTTATTCGGTACGCTTCTATTAGGTAATTGGCGCGCAGGCTGGCGTGGCAAGCGTGCTGCCAATATTACTATTTACGCTTTTATTTTATTGGCCATTGGTTTTGTTGGTAGTAAGTTTGTTGTAGAGATGCTGTTACCTGTTTCGTAGTATAAAAGCGCGGTAGCCAATCGTATCTAATACCTATTCTGACTACCACTTAACTATTTTGTGAAATAAGTTTAATGAAATGAGTGCCCAACTGTTCAAAATAAAAAATATAATTGAAATGGCGTGCTTAGGCATTAAATTCATTGATTTTTAGTTAAAAACCACGGTCTTATTACCCGCCACAATCACACGATTTTGCACATGCCAGTTTACGGCACGGGCCAGTACATTGCGCTCGATATCACGACCAATCGCTCGCAATTCTGTCACACCTTGGCGATGAGTGACACGGTGGACATCTTGCTCAATAATAGGCCCTTGATCGAGCTCAGCCGTGACATAATGCGCGGTCGCCCCAATGAGTTTGACCCCTTTTTCATAAGCTTGACGATAAGGGTCTGCACCAACAAACGCGGGCAAAAACGAATGATGAATATTAATCACTTGCATCGGCCAGCGCTTCACAAAGTCAGACGATAGTATCTGCATGTAACGTGCCAGTACGAGCAAGTCATTGCCTTCCATCAATTTATGAATCTGCTCTTCTGCCTGTTCCTTATTGTCTTTGGTAACGGCCAAATGATGAAACGTAATGCCGAAGTTTTTTACGGCTTGGCGCAAGTCAGGATGGTTGCTCACAACGCAAGTAATCTCGCAATCAAGCAAGCCGCGTTGATGTCGCCATAACAAATCTAGCAATGCATGATCGAACTTGGACACCAAAATTCCCACTTTGGTCTTAATCGCATTGTTATGTAGCCGCCAATCCATATTATGACGTTTGGCAACTGTGTGACCAAAACTGACTTCAAAATTATCAATAATCTCGCTCAATCCTGCTAAGGCAAACTCTAAACGCATAAAGTATTGACCGCCTTCATGGGCAGTTGAGTATTGGTCAAGCGTAATGATATTCGCGCCATAGCGATGAATAAACTCAGAGACCGCTTGTACGATACCTGCCTGATCTTTACATTTGATCAAAAGCGTGGCGGTATCTATAGCACCAGTCGCTGGTATGTTAAGAGAACCTGTGTTCGGCTTTATATTCGATGATGAAGCGGTTTTTGTATTGTCTGACATAATACGCCCAATTAATAAAATAAAACTTGCTACTGAAATCATACATTATCAGGAGCATAGAAAACCGTCTATTTTAATCGCTTTCGCGAAACTTTGCTGAGAGAGTTGATTGTTTTTGGTTATTTAAGATGATAACGCAAAAACCCCCAACATAGGGTTGGGGGTTTTTGTTAAAAATAAATATTAGAGTAAGACCAATTGCTATTCAACTTTAAGTGTTTTAGAAAAGCCGAATCCATTATTACTTACATTAACGGTTGAGCCTAATTCAAATGCTTTACCAAAATCTATTATATAAGAATTAAAACCTGTGGTTGGCGTATTGGTTGATGACTCACCATCAATCGTAACACTGTAATTTGGTGAATAAGGCGATAAAGTGACTCTAGTACGCGGCGTATTCTCATTTATCATAACGCTCATACTATTGGTACATGTCGCACCACCGTCACCAAACGGACTGGTATTATTGACCCAAGGCGTCATTAGAGTTGATCCATTCACTGCCAAGTCATCTACTGAAGTCGGTAGTTGATAATTGATGCTTTGGATGTTTTCACTACCATTGACGAAAGTAGTGGTATCAAAACGTACTTTCACCCAATTTGAATAGTGTAAAGGATAACGAATCTCAAAGTCAGCACGACCTTCTGAATTTGTTGTAAGGGTATAATTATCGTCTGCAAGCTGCCCATTGACCAAAATAGTTACTGGGTTAATGGCTTCAAGCGCACCATTTGCATTCTTATCTTCATTTACGATGAGATCAGTATCTTTATCTAAAGTATAGTTATAATTAGCATCTTCCGTGGGATACCAATCAGACTTTAGAGGTACAGGAGTTTTTTCAGAGAAAGACTGTGGCTCTGGTATTGTTACGTTCCCATCTTTATCTATTATATCAGCTGCTTGATAAGTAACCGTGCTATCTAATAGGCAATATTTGCCTTGTGCGTATTCAGTAGCGTAAGACTTAATCGACACTTCTTGGTTTGGCACGGCGCGCCCTGAGCCATCCATGACAGCTATAGAACCACGCACAGTATAGTAAATGTCATCGGAGGATAGCTTGTTACCAAAAGCTAAAGTAGTATATACCGCCTCTTTTGATACGGTAATATTAGTAGTCTTGCTTCCTATGTTTGCAGTGTCTTCTAATAAACGTGCATTAATAATGACACCACCAATGGGGGAGCTGGCATTGGCTTGATAAATTACGCGTGCCTCGCCTCGGCTGTTCGTCACCGCTGTTGCAGCAGACAAACGACCTGCGGAAGAATCAGAAGCACGGCTAAAGACAACAGTTTTCCCTTCTACTGGCACATCATTTTTATCTTTAACTGTAGCAACCACTTCGGTGCTACCACCTGGAGTAATCACAGATTTAACGGCTTGGAAAAGCATCTTAGCAGGTGTTGTAGCACGGAAACGCGTGTCGACTGTGGCTCTGTAGCGCGGCTCACCATTTGGCAATGTGTCACCCAATACAGTCGCTTGTAAGGCAGTAATGCCCGCTAGCTGTGATGTTAAGGTAACTGGTACTGTGATAATATTCCCTGCTATATCGCCTGCGCTTATAGTTTTGGTAACGATCACATTATTACTCGCAGCACTACCACTGGCAAAGGCACCAAGTGTCGTTTGTACTTCGACTCGCTTTCCGATTAACTCTGCTGCTTGGGCAGCTGTATCACGTCGTATCTGAACCTTGATGATTTGTGGCGTATTAACATCGTAGACATTTTTAATATCGATAAAGCTGATGCCTGCCTGAGATACTTTAACCAGATCAATGCTGGTTAAGCTGCGCTGAGTGTTAACCTTGTTTTCACCAAAAGCACGTGCATACACACGTAAGTTACCGTTGCTATCAAACGATAAGTCACTTTCACGGATAGTAAAGCTTGTTTTACCATTTGCATCGGTAGTTGCAGTAGCATTAGTGGCAATAACATCACCATTTTCATTTACCAACTCTATACCAGCATTGGCTATAGCACGGCCTGTACCATCTACTGAAGTGGTGCTAATAGTTGTGGTTCCACCATCTTTGAGCTTAGTTTCTGTAGAGGTGAGAGTAATTTCGGTACCTATCGCTGACAAGCTTAGAGATTTTTCCTCACGCACTTGCATGCTAACATTGCCATCTTTGTCATATTGCGGCGTGACAATTTTGGCATTAATCACAACACTATGATTGAGACGCGAATTGATTGAATTCGCTGCTAAGATAACCCCGACATCTATCTGACCATTAGCATCAGTCGTTACCATACTTGGTGTGGTCAAAGCTGCACCACTTGCTTCGAGATTATCAATACTAAGCTGTACAGGCACACCTGCCAAGATACCGCCTTTATTATCAGTAACACGGAAAATTGCATTGGTTTGATCACCACCCGTGTTCAAGGTAGATTTATCAGAAGAGGCTATTAGCTGATAACTGTCAATCGTAGCGGTATCTACAGCAACGATATAGTTTTGAACTAGTTTAACGTTTTCTGCAGTCGTCGTGGTCGCCGTCAAACGTATACCAGCTTCTAAAATAGCTTGGTTAACGTTAGCACCGTCTTTAAGTGTTAAATCAAATGTAGCCACGCCGTCACTATTGGTGTTAGCAGTTCCATTAGAAATGCTGACACCCGTTTTTATAGGATTATCGACATTCAAACGTACTTCACGATTGGCAATACTACCTTCTTTATTCTCTAAACGAACGAATACTTTAAATGTATCACCTTTGGTATTGACGACTTTATTCGCGCCGACAGTTAAGGCTTCAGTAGTACCTGTAGGGGCAACGGTGCTAACAGAAGTACGTTGCGTAACGATATTGCCATTCGCATCAGCCGCGGATAGTCCGATATTAATACTCCGGCCGATAGCATTTTTTTGCTCATCAGTTAAACTGCTTGATACAGCTATGGTAAACACCGCTTTACCTGAACTATCGGTCGTCTGACTACCGCCTGACACCAAAGTTACGCCATTACTAGCGACAGATGCAGGTAATGCAAGAAAGACTTTTTGTCCGGTGACAATGCTGCCTTTTTTGTCTTTTGCTATTACTTCGATCTGTGTCTCACCACCGTTTAAATTTAAAGCTTTCGATGGACTAGCCAGCAAAGAGATAGCAGAAGTCATAGACTGTACTTTGATTTTGACTTGTTGCTGCTTACCCGTCAGCGTTTCTGTCAAGGTAGCCGTCAATACCTGCTTGCTAAGCGTTTCTTTTTGCTCATCAGTTAAGTTGTTTGGAACTACAACATTAAAACTAACTGAACCATTGGTATCCGTATTGGCAACAATGTTCGCTGATCCAAGCTGACCGTTGACTGTCAGCAAACTTGCCAAGGATTTATTTTCAAAGGTTAGTTTGATTGGCTGGCTGGCTATCTGCTCACCAGACGACTGATTGTTAAGCTGGGCTTGTATCGTAACAGCACTACCTACATTATTAAGAATATAACCTGCTTGATTTTCGATGTTGTTTGTTGCATTTAGAATACTCAAATTAACTGTAGGAGTAATCATTTTTACTTTTTGTATTTCAGACTTATAAGTAATATCATTTTCGACATAAGAGAGTTGATAGTTAATACCCGCACTCTTCAAATCGGCACGCTGCTTGGCAGTTAAACCTGCTGGGATCGTAACCACAAATGTCGCTTCACCACTAAAATCGGTAGTGGTACTATTCTGGGTAATAGTAACCCCATAGTCTTGTGCTTTAGCACCTAGCTGAATAGCAACTGACTTCGCTTCGACTGGTTTAGCATTGCTACCTTTGGTCGTGAGTTTAATACCAATATTACCACTACCACCAAGTTCGCTAATCGTTGGAGTTGTAATAGAGGCAAACTGGATATTCGTTACTGGCTGCTCAACCTTGATAGTTTGAATGATCTTAGACTGTGTACCATCCTGATCGGTTAGGATAGCGGTATAACTAATGCCAGACTTGATTAGTTGATCACGTTGGGCCTGCGTGAGGCTTTGACTAATACCGATATTGAACTCTGCTACACCACTATCATTAGTAGTTTTTTGATTGCCTACGATAGTAACACCAGTACTCGAACCTTCATTGATCACAAGCTTCACTGTTCTTCCAGCTGCGGCACTACCGTTTTTACGTTTGGCTGAAATTTGCAAAGTAAACTGATCTTTCAATACATTGACAGTAGTAGGAATGCTTTTGGCCGTTAAGGTAATATCACTTTTACCAATATCTGAGCCAATGGTAATGCGCTCGCTACTTGCTATGCTACTAGCGCCAGAGGTTTCAACAGCGTTGACACTCAATACAAAGTTAACAGCTTTTTCTAATGCCGCTTTTTGTGCTTCGCTTAGTCCTGCAGGTACACGTACTGTGTAGCTTACGACACCTTTATCATTGGTAACTTGCTCAGCACTACCATCAATAGTGAGTAAACCTTTACTAGTTAGCGCCGTGGGTAGCGTGGCCGAAACTGATTGATTGGCTACTGCTCCACCGTTCTTGTTATTTACTCTAAAGCTTATAACAGCACTACCACCTGAGCTTGATATTTGTTTTTTGCTACTTTCTTCAAAACTCACTATATTTTTTGCAAGTGGTATTTCAACTGAGCTTTCAAAGGTTTTAGGAGTGATTGAGCGGTTGGGCTCTGATAATGTCACTGTATAGCTGATACCATTTTTAGCAAGTGCGCTACGTATAGCATCTTTGAGTTCAGGTGCTACTATTAAAGCAATGGTGGTTTGACCTTTACTGTCTAAAATCAGTTGATTATTGGCTAAGCTGACGCCTTCAGGTGCATCATTAAGCTTGACGGTAACTTTAGCGCCCTCAATCTTAGTGGGTACGCTATTATTTTTTGGCTTAGCAGTTAGAGTCAATTGCTGAGTATCACCATAAGCACTCAGCGGTTTTGAAACGTTAGCTATGCTTAGCTCATAATCAGAAACTGGCAAGGCTATGGACAGATTACCTGTTTCTTGCTTAGTTGCACCATTTTGCTCTTGAATATTAATCGCATATGCAATGCCTTGGCCTTGCAGCAACTTATCACGCTCAGCTTTTGAAAGATTCTCGTCAACTTTAATATTAAAAGTCGCTACGCCGTCAGAATTGGTAACTTTACTATTACCACCTACGATAGAGACGCCTTTGATATTATCAATACCCAGTCCAACTTTAACGTCTTGAACACGGGCACCCTTGCTATTTTTAGCAATTACGGTCAATTGAGCACCGTCACCATAAGGGTTTAGGGCGTTATTAGAGACCGAACTTGTGCTTAATGAAGAAGTAATATCAAGCTTGCTTTCAGTAACTGGTGTTCCATCGCCACTGTCCTTTCTACTAACCGAAACTTTCAACTCTTGCGGTGCAATAGCAGTACCATCTGCTTTTTTAGCAGTTGCTACTAATGTAAATCCTTCTGCTATTAATAAATTTGTATCAGCAACTGCTTGAGGATTGAGTTTAAGGATATAGATAGCATTGCCATCATTATCCGTCGTCTGGGTACTCTGACCTTCGATGGTGATACCATTATTTTCAGAATTAACGACTTTTAATGTCACTGCTTTACCAACCATAGCACCACCAGAGCCTACTTCAGCAGCTTTGACAGTGACATTAAAGGTTGTCTGTTCATTAGATAGCTCGATGATAGTAGGTGTCGTGCTGAGTTTTTGTAAAAAGAAATCAGGTTCGACATCTGGTACTTGCTCGCCTCCACCATTATTCCCACCTGTACCATTACCAGGTTGTTCGACACCCAAGTCAGGTTTTGGCGCAATCGTGTCAGTACCATCACCGCCACCACAACCTGCCAACGCTAGCGCACAAGTCAAAGAAGTGAGTTGAAACAACTTAGAAGTAAGAGGCAATGAGCTATATGACATTTTTTGAACTCCGCATGAGCAGTAATTTATTCGAGCAAATAAGGAAAAATCATCACACAGACTCATAGGAGACTGGTAATGATACACAGATTAACATTAAAGCCAATTTTATTAACAGATTGTATTAAATATATAACGGCAACTTTACTGACTTTTGTTATAAGTTACAACTAAAAATTAATCTTTACTATTAAATAATCAACAACATAGACGATGCATTTCAAGGTATAATAGCCATCCTTTAGACCAACAATAATCATAAAAATATTTGAATATTCATCTCTTTTATGGTATAAATGTCGGCTTTAAAATTTTCTGAATTGGTTAGTCTGTTATTTGCCTTTAGATGACAGTAAACCAGCTCAACCTTCATATAGTTTTGTTTGGTGCAAAGCTGCCGCTTGCTGTGTCCATGCCGCAAATACGTGCAACTTGCCCAGACTGGTATGAGAAAAACTCATACCTCATAGATTAGGAGTTCGCCATGTCTAGAGTTTGCCAAGTGACTGGAAAGCGCCCTATGGTGGGTAATAATGTTTCGCACGCAAACAACAAAACCCGTCGTCGCTTTCTACCAAACCTTCACAACCATCGTTTTTGGGTAGAGTCTGAAAATCGTTTTATACGTCTACGTGTGTCTACCAAAGGTATGCGCATCATTGACAAATTGGGTATCGATAAAGTGCTAGTAGATCTACGCGCACAAGGTCAAAAAGTATAAGTGACTATTGGCAGTTTAGTTGACTGATGATAATCAGCTGATTAGACTGCTTTTAAGCGATATATTTATGAAATCTATATTTATTTCATATTTGTATAGCCACTTAATGCTTTAGATTTATACCTATCGATTGAAGACCGCTCATTTACAGGAAAGCCATCATGAGAGATAAAATTAAGTTAGTATCAACCGCTGGTACTGGGTACTACTACACCACTACCAAAAACAAGCGCACTATGCCTGGCAAAATGGAAATCAAAAAATTTGATCCAAAAGTACGCCAGCATGTGATCTTTAAAGAAGCAAAAATCAAATAATCCCCATTTTCATAAATGGTTTTATTTGAACAAAAAAAAGGGTTTATCAATTGATAAACCCTTTTTTTATTTACAACTTTTATTTTCTGTTATCGCTGAGCTAAAAGTCAATCATCTCACAATTAGCTATAGTGCGTTGGTTCTTTATCATAAACATGCGCATGCCACTGGCTCATCTGCTTTTGCATAATCACCTGAATTGCCGCATGAATCATATGTTGACCGATTGCTTGAGTGTCGCTACCGAGCAACTCTTTGAGCTTTTCAGAAAAATCAATCGTCATTAATGGCGCTTCATCTTGCTCAGCATCACGCAACAACAATCTACCGCCCTCAGCCTCTACCAGCTCAAGTGTGGTCTCTTTAGCAAATCCTGCAAATTGGTCAGTACTATCGTTATCTAGTTCTATATCATTATCGATATCATATGGCATTAAATTATTCCTTATTGTCCCGTCTCATACTTGAAAAGAAAACCTCATGCAGCAAAGCTATCGTCTTATAGTAATGCGGGTAAAACTGTCTTACTCATACAATGGACGCTTTGAACCTGAAATTCAAGGGCTGTCACACAAGTCTATTATATAAAGATAGTTAAGCTTGTTATGATCCATGGCATCAACGCCAGTAGCGAAGCTTTGCCAATGTAAATAATAAAGCGACAAACATACCAAGATAATAAGACAGTTTCAGCTCAAAGGTTGGATCACGATATTTGAATGGCAATGCAACGGTGGCAGTTGCGGTAGGAAAGATCAGCAGCATAATTAGCCAGTTTTCAATGACATTCAACCAGCCTTGTAAATCAGTCCCATGACGCAACGAGGCCAATCCCAATAATAGACAAGCGATAATCAGCGTAATAAACAAACAATTTGGTAAATCTTTGGGAAAAATAATATCGGTGATTTTGGTAAATGACTTTGTCATACTAGCGTCCAGTCACGCTGATACCGCGTGACTTATTGATGAGTAAGATTTTTTCAATGGATAGTTAGTTTGATAACCGTCTGATTTGATACGAAGCTCTGATTTGATACGAAAAATAGTCAATTAGCTATAAGTACCCATCAACCATAACATCGACACACAAGCGGTCAGCCAGCCAAGCGTCAATGCATTTCTCGTCTCGATATGCAAACCCTTAACTTTATTGACCACTCGCGAACCTAACCAAAAAAATAAAGGAATGCCAATTACAAATGTAGGTACAATTACCGCCGCGTGACGCAGTACTGTTGCAAGGTCATCGCCTACCATTAGACGAAAACCATAACCTGCCAAACTTAACACAAGCGCAAACGTTGCCAAGCCGATAGTAATACCTTTTGGCACCAGGCTACGTTGCGGTAACTCATATTGAGCTGCCTGCATAGTACCTTTAGAAGATTCAGAAATCCCTAACGAGTCAACTGATTTTTCTGTGTCCATATTTCACCTCTATGTCACTTACCGTTATGCACAGTTATGAGTTATACAGCACATTTTACCACTACTTTTTTGACTAAATGGTTTGTCACTAAAAAAATTTAGGATTTTATTCAGCTATCACTTTATATGACCCTTACTTACTGCCATTCATGAGCCAATGCCAGCTCTTCACGCATGGCGTCGATAGCCGCCTTATAATCTGCTTGGTTAAATATCGCAGAGCCAGCGACGAACATATCAGCGCCTGCTTCGGCAATCGCACGGATATTGCTGGCTTTGATACCGCCATCAACTTCTAATCTGATGTCTCGACCACTGGTAATGATACGCTGACGAACTTGACGAACCTTATCTAAAGTACTATCGATAAATGACTGACCACCAAAACCTGGATTGACGCTCATTAGCAAGATTTGATCCACCTTATCCATAACGTAGTCTAAATAATGTAATGGCGTTGCTGGGTTCAATACCAAGCCACATTCTGCCCCGCCGTCTTTAATCAGCTGCAAAGAGCGGTCAATGTGGGCACTGGCTTCTGGATGAAAAGTGATGATACTAGCCCCCGCCTCTAGGAACTGCTCAATCATGCCATCGACCGGTGATACCATCAAATGTACATCAATCGGTGCGTCAATTCCATAATCACGTAAGGCGCTACAGATCATGCTACCAAAAGTTAGGTTGGGCACATAATGATTGTCCATCACATCGAAATGAATCACGTCAGCGCCTGACTCTAATACTTTCTCAACTTCTTCGCCCAAGCGCGCAAAATCAGCTGAAAGTATCGAGGGTGCAATAAGATAAGGTTTGGAAGGACTGATCATAATGTAGCTACCTAATTTAGGTTTATATAAGATATTGATAAATTAAAAAGAGATTTGCAACAGGCTTAAGTATTTTAAAGACTCTAAAATATTGGTGCTCAACACTCAAACTACTACCGTTGTTTATACTGAGTTTTGCAATAAGCGCGACCTATTTCAAAGCCTCGTTTCGCTTGATGTTTGGTGGCACGATTACTCACTCGTTGACGCCATAGTCGAAAAGATGAGGGTTTTAACTCTTGGCGCATGAGCTTAATCACGCCAGATTCATTAAGACCATAGCTGTGCTCTATCGCTCCAAATGGCGTTCTATCTTCCCATGCCATCTCTATCACTCGCGAGATTTGCGACTCATCAAGCACTCTATCGCCAGCGTTATTAATCGTTTTTTCGATGAAGGCTTCTGATTTGACCTGCGATAATCGATCACTATTGGTACGTTGCTTGCTTTCTAAAGCAGCATTCATATCGGCCTGCATAGTCGCGCTCGTCGCAGTAGAATCTACTGACTGAGGCTCTACAACAGAAGCTGCTAAATCTTGATAACTTGCCATAAAATTTACCTTTTAAACATCAAACCATATAACAAAAAAGCATGTCCAACATCAAAGTCTAGCTGAATTGAGCCATGCGCCAATGATGTTCGATGTGATCGTTCATCATGCTTTGTATGAAATAATAGCTATGATCATGTCCAGCGTGATAGCGAAGTGTCAGCGGCTGCTTGGCTTTTTCACAAGCCTCTTGGAGTTTTGATGTTTGTAAGTGTCCTTCTAAAAAGAACTCATCAGCACCGCCTTGGTCAACCAAAATGTTTGAATACTGCTGACCCACGCTTGCTATCACCTTTGAGGCATCAGAGTGCGCCCACAGCGTTTTGTCATCACCCAAGTATTCAGTATAAGCTTCTTGACCCCATGATGACTCACTGGCTGCACAAACAGGAGACATCGCTGAGACACTAATGAACTTATTGGGGTGCTTGAATCCTAATAATAAGGACCCGTGTCCACCCATTGAATGTCCCATGATACCCATATTGATGATTGGAAATTCAGCGCGTAACAAATCGCACAACTCATCAACGATATAAGTTTCCATATTAAAATGCTCAGCCCATGGAGCTTGGGTTGCATCAATATAATAACCAGCACCTTGTCCAACAAAGTAGCGCTCATCATCCGCCACATCTATATCATCATTGCTGCGTGGCGAGGTATCAGGTGCGATAAATATCATGCCAAGTTCACTACATTTTTGTTGAAAATGGCCTTTGTGCGTCACATTATCTGCATTACACGTCAGACCTGATAGGTACAATATCGCAGGACAACTCTGACCTGCTAGTGCTTCATCTGGCAGATAAACACTAAATGTCATCGGCGTTTTGGTAGACGTTGATTGATGGCTATAATAATGCTGCTCGCCGTTGAAGCAGCGGTTCACACTTTTTTGTATGAGCTGAGTATTAGCAGACAAACTGTGATTGTGAGAATTATTCATGAGTGATATCCCTTTTATCCGAAATAAAATACAAGATGACTTATAAATACACGATGACTTATACAAGGTGCTTATAATTTAGCAAAAGACATTTATAAGTTAGAAAGCATTTATAAATCATACTAGCATGTGCAAAAACTTAAATAATGCTCAAATATTAATCAGCGGTATTCGCTGTGTTATCCACTGGCTGACTGGAAGCGCCATCAGCTAATACATCCGTAGTAGTAGAATCAGTGCTGTTAATAATGCTGGCGACTGGTGGCCGTGTTTTATCAAATAGCACTTGCTCAAACGCCGGTAATGCCGTCTCCATGAGACTACCAATGGACATCTGCGGCTCTGATGGCTCAAAGCCCATCACACTCTCACGCTCATGAACCCGTATGCGAGCATCTTTGAATGCCGACTCAAAACTGGTGTTGCTTCGAAGGCTTTCGGCAAAAAACGCTTGCCCAAAATACGTCATCTCGGCTGTATTAGTACAACCAAATGACGGTTTGTCAGCAGCTGACGCGGTAATCACTACCGTGGTCGGCGATGCCAATTCATCAATAAATGAGCCTGAATAACACGCTGATACTACGATGACCCGCCAGCGAATACCTGAGGCATCCAGTGCCTCACGTAGCCACGCTGCATCTAGATTTTCCATTGCAAGTGGCGGATTTGCCAGTTGGATAATATCTTGATTGCCATGCGAGGACAGTGTGAGAAATAACACATCTTCATCAGCGTTCATCTGCTGACCAATTCTTTTTAAGCCGCGTGAAATACTGGTTTTAGTGGCTATTGGCTCATCGAGCCAACTATAAGCATTGTTAATCAACGATAAAGAGCGGCCGCTAGTGCCAAAGCGCACATCAAACAACTCTCGTACTTTATTAATCTCAGAGCGAAAAACGTTTTGATCCGCAAATCCCGCTACGCCCATAAAGTACCAATCAGTTTCACCTGAGATACTTGGCTCAATACCATCCAATGCTTGCTGTAGCAAACGAGGCTGCTCATATATTGCAGCTTCTGCTAATACAGGCTCTACAGGGATTTGCTTAAATATCGGTTGGTCAGCGACATTGCGCTGCCACATGGTCAAGAGCGCGACCGCACCTATCAATACAATAATACGCTCCCACCACGGTATACGTAGGCGGCGAGAAAAAATCCATAGTAATGCCAACGTCTGCCACAAAAACAGCACTAAAAACAGGATGGGTAAAAATGAATAACTCCAATTAGGTAACCAGTTGTAGCTACCCAAAAGCTGTACCAAGCTCTGTAATAGCGCCGACAATGTATCGGCAACTAACCACAGTACCACGGGCACAAAAACCAGCGTTTGATTGGCAGCACGCCGTGCCAAAATAATACCGCCCAATAGAATGATCATCGGCCATATTAAATAACTGACCAACCCTTGCTCATTAAAAATACTACTACTATCAGCCGCTAGCCACGAAAAAAGCACATTGCTGCCCAATGCCAAAAGTGCAAATACAGCAAATTGGATGAAGGTCGGTTTTACCCAAGAAAACGCGCGTGTCGACCCCACTAACATCCATAGCGTTGCGATAATATTTGCAGCAAAATTGAGCGAAAAGCGCTGAAGCGATACGGTTTTTAACGACGCAAGTGACAAAGACTTAGACCTCTAGCCAGCCGAGAAAATAAAGTGAACCCATTATAAATGCCTCGATGTAGTAGCCGCTCAATGTCATTCATTAACACTTTTTGCAGGACACACGAACATTAGTTTTATATTTAATTCACTAAGAAATAAGGAGAGCTGGCAAATAACACAACTTAATAGTTTAGCCCGCTAATCTATCGCGATTGTAACGGATTGTCGGTCAAGAGGATAAGACTGATTTGTAAAATCTGCTTGAATTTGAACAAAAAAGAGGCCTTGTAAACAAGACCTCCTTCATTATCAAACCCTACCTATTATCTCATCAATAACTCATTGACGCGTTTTAAATAAGCAGCTGGATCTTCTAATTGACCGCCATCTGCAAGTAATGCTTGATCAAAGATAACTTGAGCAAGGTCATCAAACTGTTCACTACTTTCAAGCTTTTTGATAAGTGGATGGTCAGGGTTGACCTCAAGCGTTGGCTTGCTCTCTGGCACATCCTGCCCCATTTGCTTTAGCATTTGAATCATCTGTGGTGATAGCTCCCCTTCACCAACGACCAAGCAAGCTGGGCTGTCAACCAAACGAGTAGACACTTTAACGTCTTTGGCGCGACCGCTTAGTGCCGTTTTTAGCTTATCGACAACAGGTTTTAATGTTTCTTCTGCCTTTGATGCTTCCGCTTTTTCTGCCTCATCTTGTAAGTCGCCTAAATCTACAGCGCCTTTTGCGATATTCTGTAACGGAGTTTCATCAAACTGGGTCAAAAAGTTCATTGCCCATTCATCGACACGGCTGGTCATCAAAATAACTTCGATGCCTTTTTTCTTAAACAGCTCAAGTTGCGGGCTATTTTTTGCAGCGGCCAAGTTATCAGCCGTTAGATAATAAATGGATTTTTGACCGTCTTTCATACGACCTTTATAGTCTTCAAAGCTGGTTTCAAGACCATCTTGAGTGCTGGTCGCATAACGAAGCAGTTTGGCAATACGTTCTTGATTGCCCATGTCTTCGCCAAGCCCTTCTTTGATGACGTCACCAAACTCTGCGTAGAACTGGGCGAATTTTTCTTGCTTATCGCTGTCTTCGCTATTGGCCAAACTGGCTAGCAAGGTCAAAATACGACGCGCATTACCATCACGAATCGATTTTACATCACGTGACTCTTGTAAAAGCTCACGGCTCACGTTCAGTGGCAAATCTGCTGAATCAATAACGCCTTTGACAAAACGCAAATACATCGGTAGCAACTGCTCAGCTTCGTCCATGATAAACACACGTTTGACATAAAGCTTCAAGCCATGTTGCTGCTCGCGAGTGTACAAATCCACGGGTGCTTTTTTGGGGATATATAACAACTGTGTATACTGAACACGACCTTCAACACGGTTATGCGTCCAAGTGAGCGGCGCTTCCATGTCATAAGTAATGTTCTTGTAAAAATCGACATACTCGTCGTCTTCAATATCAGACGCTGAACGCGTCCATAAGGCACTGGCTTTATTGATGGTTTCCCACTCATCCGTCAGCACCATTTCGCCACCCGCTGGCGTATCATCGTCTTCGTTTTCTTTGACGTCTTCTTGCCAAACTTCTTTACGCATCTGAATCGGTAAGCTGATATGGTCGGAGTATTTATTGACCAAACGCTTAATTTTACTGCGGTCGAGATAACTGTCTTCGCCTTCGCTATATTCTTCTTTTAGATGCAAAGTGATGGCTGTGCCGCGCGCCTCTTTGGTGATAGGCTCAACGGTAAAGCTGCCTGTACCGTCTGATACCCAGCGCACGCCTTTATCAGCAGGCTCGCCCGCTTTACGTGATTCAACACTGATCGTATCAGCCACGATAAAGCCAGAGTAGAAACCGACACCGAACTGCCCAATCAATTGACCTTCTTGCTTTTGCGATTCAGATAATTTGTCTAAAAATGCTTTGGTACCTGACTTGGCAATGGTGCCTAGGTTTTCAATGGCATCGGCTTCATTCATACCGATACCGTTATCGGTAAAGGTAATGGTTTTGGCGTCTTCATCGACGGCGATGCGAATACGCAGCTCACCATCATTTTCATAAAGACTGTCATCATTGGTGGCTTCAAAGCGCAATTTATCACAAGCATCAGAGGCATTAGAAACCAGCTCACGCACAAATATATCAGCATTAGAATATAGCGAATGCGTTACTAAATGCAGCAACTGCGCCACTTCTGCTTCGAAGGTGTGTTTTTTTAATTCAGGGGTACTTGTATTAGTGGCACTTTTATTAGCATTGATATCGTCAGCGCTTTTGTCATTCGCTTGGGTTTGCTCACTCATAAAAAAACTCCTTTAATGGTGGTGAAAATTTATTATAAGATAGCGGCAATCATTCTAAATTTGCTCAGATAAACAGTAGAGAAAATCAGAGTTTTAAGTACCGCTAAGCTGTTTATACTAATAGGGGCACAGAAGAAAATTTCAAGCGTAAGCGCAGGTTTAACCTCTATTTTGTCCAAATTAGCGCGGCATTGGACGAATAGTGAGGATTTGCTCACTGCGACCAAAAGGCCCATGTAGATCATGTAGTACGGCACTGGTCAGTCCTATGCCATCATCTCCATATTGCTGCACCGCTTGGATACCCAGCCAGCAACCTTTTGGCGCGCGATGCATGTGAATTTGCAAATCAGTATTTGGAAACATCCATTCTAATTTTGATAGCCCAAGACCAAGCCTTGGCACGACACCATTGGCAGTATCGACCATGCCCAATAAATGCACCAAGTCATCCGTTAGCATGCCATCGACCATCTCGACATCGTTGGTTACCCATACCATACCGCTGCCTGGACGACGCTGCGAATCCGTCACCAGACGCACGCTTTCAATAAAGCCGCCTGGCCAACCTTTCATGCCATCCCAAACTGGCAAATCTTCAGGATTATGTAGCGCCTTTTGATCCTCAAGCCCCGCAATCTCACTGGTATCTTGGGTCATGAGTCGCCATGCACGCGCGATAATAGCATCTCGGCCACGACTACTCATTACCGCTTCAATAAGCTCGATTGTCTTGCCGGGACGAATACAACGTGTGGTAATGGTAAAGTCATCAAGCGGTATGAGCCCTAAAATATCAAGGCTAATACGGGCGAGACGCATGTTGGCTTGTGGCGCATAGCTGTTTAGCTCAGCCGTGAGCACGCCTGTCGCTGGTGCCATGTGTTGCTCATGCTCATTCCAAGCACCTTGTGCGTGTTTGGTTGGTTGATAATGCGCAATATTGACACCGCCTTCCTGCTGTTCACGTTCAATCAAGGTGTAATAAGCTGACATGACTGTCCTTACTTTTTTATCAAGTCCTTCTCATTGATTCAGTGTTTTGATTGCTATGAGAGGTCGTTATATGGAAAGATATCGTGACTTTTAATCATTAAATAATCATTAAATAAAGCGTGCTAAGTACGCTCTATTTAATGACTTCTGTCTTTATGTTGGTATGATTATTTACAAGATTTCTAAGATTTTGCTCACTTTTATACGTCATCAATGAGCACTTGTTTTCTCATATTAAGAATTTGGCGGCTTTTTATAATAATGAATAAGAAAAAAATCATCACTACCACGAATGCCCCATAAAAAAGACTGTAATCTTGCATGAAGTTCGTGATATTTAGGAGCAGTATCAAAGCAATCATGACAATAACAAACATATTTATTTTTAACTGTTTGTTCACCTCATCCAGTGTCGCTTCTGCCAAGACAAATTTGGTTTTCTGTTTTTTCATTCTACCTTATCCATAGTAGGTGGCTTTTATTAGATGATTGTTAGTCGATGTTTCTTATCAAATCGCATTCGTCAAAAGCGCTGATATACAGATGACTCTTATTCTATTTCCCAACTTGAGTAATTGGAATACGCAGCGCCTTAGGCAGACTGAACGTCACGTTTTCCTCGATGCCTGACAGCTCACTTGGCAGGTCACCACCCCAATCTTGTAACTGTTGTAGCACTTCTTGAATGAGCACTTCAGGCGCTGAAGCACCAGCAGTAACGCCAATACTTTGGACACCTTCCAACCAGCTAATATCCATTTCGCTAGCATTATCAATCAGATAAGCACGGCAATTCATACGCTCTGCCAGCTCACGTAGACGATTAGAGTTTGAAGAATTTGGCGAACCGACCACCAAGACCACTTCACAGCGACTGGCTAAGTCTTTTACGGCATCTTGGCGATTTTGGGTGGCATAACAGATATCATCTTTACGTGGACCTTGGATACTGGGGAACTTGTCACGCAACGCATCGATAACGCGAGCCGTGTCATCCATTGATAACGTGGTTTGAGTGACAAACGCGACATGCTCGGCATCTTGCACCGTCAACGCCTCAACATCGCTTTCATCTTCGACCAGATGGATCTGACCACCATGGCGACGGTTAAAGCGTCCCATAGTGCCTTCCACTTCAGGGTGCCCGGCATGACCGATCAGCACCGCATCCATACCGTCTTGTGCAAATTTGGCGACTTCGATATGCACCTTGGTGACCAAAGGACACGTTGCATCAAATACGGTAAGGTCACGACGCTCAGCTTCATCTTCGACAGCTTTTGACACGCCATGGGCTGAAAAAATAACGATAGAGCCATCTGGCACTTCGTGTAATTCTTCGACAAACACGGCACCACGATTTGCCAAGTCAGAGACGACAAATTTATTATGTACCACCTCATGACGAACATAAATGGGTGGCTCAAAACGTATCAGTGCTTCATTAACAATCGCAATCGCGCGATCCACACCAGCACAAAACCCACGTGGATTGGCAAGATAAATTTGCATAATAAGGCCTATCATTGGATAATTTATAGTGAAAGCTTGTCGTTCACAGCTTCAATTCAAAAGTTGGGATGAAATCAATGCCCTACTTTAGCATAATTTACTTTTATTGCTCTTGAAAATAGCAGTGTACGCTATGAAAATAGCAATATATTAATCGGCCATTAACAACAATATCTTTAATTAAAATAAAAGTCATAAAAGCAGTTTATAATGACGTATCGATCCCAACTCTTATCGCCATACATGATGGCGATTTTTATTTTTACCAGCCCTTAGCCGTTCATTAAGATATTTTTTAATTGTTTTTTAGCACAACCTTTACTAGGACACACTGACTTTACTAGGACATATTGTATGACAGGTTCATTATTTATTATTACTGCCGCCTCTGGTACCGGCAAAACCTCATTGGTAAAACAGCTACTTGCTACCACCAATGATTTGACCGTCAGTGTCTCGCATACCACTCGTATGCCACGTCCCGGCGAGATTGACGGTCATCACTATCATTTTACTGACGTCGATAAATTTGTAAGCGCTATCGGTGACAATAATTTTTTGGAACATGCTGAGGTATTTGGTAATTATTATGGCACCTCAGAGCAAAGTGTTCGAGCGCAATTAGAGGCAGGTGTTGATGTCATTTTGGAGATTGACTGGCAGGGTGCGCTACAAGTCAAAAAAATATTCACTGAAGCGACCATGATTTTTATTTTACCGCCAAGTATCGCAACTTTACGTCAACGCCTATCGACTCGTGGGCAAGATACGATAGAGGTGATAGAGCAGCGTTTGGCGGGTGCAGTAAACGAGATGGCACAATACGTAAATTTTGATTTTGTGATTATTAATGACAATTTTGAAGTGGCTTTGACTGAGCTAAAAGCGATTATCGTGGCTGATAGACAGACACTTAAGCGCCAACAGCAGCGTTATCGTCGTACCATTAGCAATTTGCTAAGCAACAAAGCAGAAGACTGAATCTATAATCAGCTGAAAATAAAATGGCTATACAGAACTAAATTCGTTCTCAGTGAGTCGCGATAAAAAGCAACTACGCAGCTGAGCAAAAAATGCTATAATGTCTGGCTATTCCCCTTTATGTATTTGATATTATTTTTATTGAGTGGCGGACAACGTCCATTACTAATAAAAACAACCGAGGTAGCTATTTATGGCACGAGTGACGATTGAAGATTGTTTGGATAATGTTGATAATCGCTTTGAACTGATTTTAGTTGCAAGCAAGCGCGCCCGTCAATTGGCCAAAGGTATTGCTGAGCCAATGGTTGACGTGGATAATGACAAGCCGACGGTATTGGCATTACGTGAAATTGCGGCTGGCAAAATCACACGTGATATTCTAAATCAGCCAGAGCATCACTTTGCAACCAGTTCACTAGATTTGGCATTGTCAGGCGATCATAGCTTTTAGCAAGTCGTTTTGGTAAAGCCTATTGTATATCTCATAAAGCGGACGACTGCTTTATGAGATATACATAGTGACGATAAAAACCACAGCATAGGCTGTGGTTTTTTGGTTGTAATGATATTGCATTGATTGTTTTTGTCGCCATTTATACTTCACAATGTACTGTTGCAGTATAACTTCTAAATTTTTGTAGTCCCTGCTCGCTTAGCAGTTGACATTGAATGCAATTTACGATTAATTAGAGAATGGTCTACCTATTTTTAGCTTATTCACTAGGCTTTGTATAGTAGCCAGTATTCAATTCCGTCATTATTTATCTTGATAGCTTGATAGACAATCAGGCAAATAGGTAATGGAAAATAGGATCGTTGCTTTATGAGTCAAACCTTACCCAAACTCAGTCATTATCAAGTTGATGATGCTCAATATAACTTACTGCGTTCAGTCGGTTATCTCACTGCCGCTGAACGCCGTGATATTATTGATGCGTGTGAGTTCGGTGATATTGCGCACATTAAAGACAAGCGTAAATCAGGTGAGCCTTATATCACTCATCCGATTGCAGTCGCTGAGATACTGGCAGGTTTTCGTTTAGATAGAGACACCATTATTGCCGCGATTTTGCATGATACGGTCGAAGATACCGAGGTGAGTGACGAGCAGCTTGAGCAGCGCTATGGCAAGGTTGTGGCAAGGCTGGTCGATGGCGTGACCAAGCTAAAATCCTCCTCACATAATAAGCAACAAAATAAAGCGGCCACTTTTCATAAGATTTTGACAGCCACACTTGCTGATCCACGCGTTTTAATCATCAAACTTGCCGACCGATTACATAATATGTCCACGCTTGATGCGGTACGTCCCGAAAAACAACGTACCACCGCCCAAGAAACCCTGGATTTTTATGTACCATTTGCACGGCTGATGGGCCTTAATGATATTGCTGATTATATCGAGGTGCTCTGTTATCGTAATCTTGACTCTGATATGTATAACAAGATTTCTGACAAGCTTTTGCAGTACGGGCTTGGACGCAACTTTCAAAAAGAAGCCATTCATCGCTATCTGAATATTGTTCTCACTAATCTGGAATTGAGTGGACTGGTCAAAGTTTTAGATAATAGCGTCGTAATTTATCGCCAGTTTTTTCGAAATCGCGGTGAGGTTAGTTCGCTATTACGTCATTATGCGTTTGAGATTGTGCTCGATAATATCGAGGCCTGTGACAAGCTGGCTTATTATCTGATTAAAAAATATCAGATTGATGACAGTCATATCGCTGATAATATTCGCCGTCCGCTACCAGGAGGCAATCAGTCGCTCACGCTTATTTATGAGCGTGATAACGATGTGGTAAAAGTCACTATTTTGACCAAGCAAATGCAAAGCGCAGCAAGGCTTGGCGTCATCGGCGCAGAGCATGCGTCTGATGTTAGTCAGTCAGTCATTCAAGCGTCATTACGCAACATGAAAGACTTAGTCGATGAAGACGATTTAAATGAAAACAGTCCCGATTTTTCAGCGGCAGTTTCTACTATTAATGAGCTGATGGACTATCTTCACTCCAGTAAAATCATCTGTTATAGTCCACAAGGGCGCGCCTATGAGCTGCCGCAAGGAGCAACAGCGCTAGACTTTGCATATGCGGTTGGGCCTATGGTCGGTAATGTGGCTGTCGGCGCCAATATCGATAGCAAACCTGCAAAGCTGGGTACGGTCGTCAAAAACGGACAATCGATTGAAATCGAAGTAAACAGCCACTCAGAGCCCAAAGCAGAATGGCTAGGATTTGTGGTGACCAATAAAGCGCGTGAAGAGATTTTGCGCTGGTTTAAAGATTTGTCCACCGCCGATAAACAGCATCATGGTCAGCAAGCGTTGGATCGCGCCCTTAGAACTTACCAAAAAAGCCTCGATGACTTGACCGAGAGTGATTGGAAAAACTTGACAGAATGGCGCGGATTAACAGAGAAAGATGCCCTATTTGAGCAAATAAGTTCGGGGACTTTGTTACCGCAGTTGGTGGTTACTCGCTTGTTTAGTGATGAGGTCAATGATCTGCAAGTCAAAGAGCATAGCGATGATATGACTCAACCTCAGCAGCTTATAGTGAATGCTTCAGGCGTTGAGCTTGATTTTGCCAATTGTTGTCATCCGATTTATGGTGATCCTATCGTCGGTCACTTATCACGTCATGGTTTGGTCGTGCATCGACATAAATGCTTCTCACTTGACGATATTCGTAAAGACAATCCCTATCAGGTCATCCAGTTGCGCTGGCGCAGTGATAAAGCTATAAAACAAGGTGATCCGGGCGAGCATGATATAAAAAACACTGGGAAAATTCGTTTTCCCGCTTATTTAAAGTTGTCTATTTCTTTGAGCGATGAACAGATTACCGAAGTCATCTACCATTTGCGCCAATTAAACATCGGTGTCGAAACAGTCGATGTCCGTAATAGTGACACCATCATTCATATTATTGTGCGTAGTCGCAATCACTTAGCACAAGGCATTCGAGATCTGCGCTCACTTCTTGGCTTTCCCAATATCATTCGCCTATATCAATTATAATAAGAGTGGTGGATAAGCCTCAATTGTGATTTACGATAGCATTGACTGGTTAACTTAGAAGTTTTTAGAAAAACCTAAAATAATGATAAACTGCTTTACTTGATTTCTGGCATATAAATTTTAGGCATGTCATCAATCTTGAAATATTAGATACTGATACGCCCCTGTAAACCAACCCCGAAAAATATAAAAAGGACATGATATGACTCGTCAAACCATCCAAACTGATAAAGCACCTGCAGCCGTTGGCACCTATTCACAGGCCGTAAAAGTCGGTAATACGGTCTACATTTCAGGACAGCTTGGTTTCGATCCTGATACGATGGAATTAAAAGACGGTTTTGAGGCACAAGCGAAGCAAGTCTTTGAAAATATTAAGGCCATCTGTGAAGCTGCTGGCGGTAGCTTAAACGATGTGGTTAAGTTTAATGTATCGTTGACGGATTTGAATGACTTTGCCGCTTTAAATGAAGTATTTATTGCCAATTTGAGCGAACCTTATCCTGCCCGTGCAGCCGTTCAAGTAGCAGCCTTACCTAAAGGCGGTGTGGTCGAAATTGAGTCTATTCTTTATATTGAATAACTTCTATAGTGGATAACCTTTATATTGAATGATCTTGATAGTGAGTAGCTCTAATATATCATTATCATGAATGTTCAAATCTTTGAGTCAATATACTATTTTTAAAATAAGCCCAAATATCACTATTTGGGCTTACTGTTATTACTCTTATCAAGTTTATTATGAAAATATCTAAAGCTTAGGGATGCATTTTATGTTGGTACAAGTTGCTTTGCCCGTGCCCCTTTATCGGGTATTTGACTATAGTTTACCGACAGATATGAGCGCTGCACCAAACGCTTCAATTCCGCAAATCGGTAGCCGCGTTGAGGTTTCATTTGGTCGTCAAACCTTAATCGGTATCGTCATTGCTCACATCTTGGAAGCGGATAGTAGCGTACCAATCAACAAGCTGAAACCTATTAACAAATGCTTAGATGCTGAGTCGATTTTAGATGCTAGCATGCTAAAACTTGCCTATTGGCTGGCACGTTATTACCACTATCCGCTCGGTGATGTTTTAGCAGTCATACTGCCAAGCTTAGTTCGTCAAGGCAAACCTTTAGACCTTCTCATTACGCATTGGCGAATTTTGCCTCATATCACTGATGATGACTTTCGTGCCAATGCAAAAAAGCAAAAGCAACAATTTGATATGCTAAAACTGCACGGCGAGCACGGCGCTAGTGAAGATATACTCTTATTAGAAGGTATGCAACGAGCTTTCTTAAAAGCGCTTGAAGATAAAGGTCTTATCGAGCGTTATATTCAGCCAAAACAAGCCCCTTCGCCTGTTAAACTTGCAAAAATGCCACTTGATCTAAATACAGAGCAGCAGATTGCTGTTA
Source organism: Psychrobacter immobilis (assembly GCF_904846225.1). Taxonomy (GTDB): domain Bacteria; phylum Pseudomonadota; class Gammaproteobacteria; order Pseudomonadales; family Moraxellaceae; genus Psychrobacter; species Psychrobacter immobilis_F. Next base: position 161,178 of record NZ_CAJGZJ010000001.1, read on the forward strand.
ACGCCATTACTGCCGCCCATGAGGCTAAATGTTACACAGGGTTTTTATTAAACGGTATTACTGGTAGTGGCAAGACCGAGGTCTATCTGCAAGCGATGCAAGCGGTACTAGAAGCAGGAAAGCAAGTATTGATTCTGGTACCAGAAATCGGTTTGACACCGCAAACGCGAGCGCGTTTTGCCAGTCGATTTGCCGCTCATATCGTCTTGTTACATTCTGGTATGAACAATACCCATCGCTTACAAGGATGGCAGGATTGCCGAACTGGACACGCTCAAATCATCATTGGTACGCGATCAGCAGTGCTATATCCTTTCGCAAATTTGGGACTGATCGTCGTTGATGAAGCGCACGATGGTTCTTATAAGCAGCAAGATACTTTGCGTTATCATGCGGCGGACGTCGCCCTTTACCGCGGTCTTCAGTGCAACATTCCCGTCGTGCTCGGTACTGCAACCCCTTCTCTTGAGCATTTAAAGTTAGTCGATGATGGTAAGCTAGTCGATTGCCAATTGCAGACTCGTCCTGGCAATGCTAAGCCTGCGACCATGCAACTTATCGATGCGCGCTTGCAAAGTACCCATCAACAAACCACTGACGATGGCGCTCGCTATGACACAGGACTGACGGACACCTTGATTGGGGCCATACGGCAAACGCTAGAAGCAGGCGATCAAGTTTTGATATTTTTAAACCGCCGCGGCTATGCGCCTGTTTTATTATGCAAAGCTTGCGGTTGGCAGGCAGATTGTCCACGCTGTGATGCCCATTTAACGGTTCATTACAATAGCCAAGCTCAGCACAATAATCACTCAAACAGCTCTTATTTAAAATGCCACCATTGTGACTGGCAAGCCTATATTCCTAGCGTTTGCCCTGATTGTGGCAGTCAAAATTTAGACGCCAAAGGTATGGGTACTACTAGACTGAGCGAAAACTTGCATGCGATTTTTGCCAATCCCCAAACTAGTAAAGTGCTCTACCCCATCATTCAAATCGATCGCGATACGACAAGGCGTAAAGACAGCTGGGAAAACATTTATCAGCGTATCAATGAAGGCAAGCCTGCCATTTTAGTTGGCACGCAAATGGTCGCTAAAGGCCATCATTTTCCCAATGTCACACTTGTCTGCCTACCCAATGCCGATCGCGGTTTTTTATCCGCAGACTTTCGCTCGCCAGAGCATACCGCGCAGCTAATGATTCAAGTGGCAGGCCGTGCTGGGCGAGGCGACAAAGCAGGACGTGTGCTGATTCAGACATTGCAACCTGACAATGAGCTATTGTTAAAACTGGTTAAAGATGGTTATTTGTCGTTTGCTCGTGAATTGTTGCAAGAACGCAAAATGATGGGTTTGCCTCCTCAAAGCTTTGCCGCGCTGATACGCTGTGAAGGCAAAACGCTTATTGCTACTACTCAAGCGCTCAAAGATGCGATTGCTATCCTTCCAAATGCTCATAATCTGGCCGTACTGGGTCCTATCGATGCGCCAATGAGTAAAAAAAATAGCCGCTACCACGTGCAGCTACTATTATTAGCCAAAGATCGACGACAGTTACACCACGTATTAAACCAATGGTGGCAGCCAGTACTTGCCTTGCCAAGCACTAAGTATCTCAAACTTACTTTAGATATTGATCCTGTGGGCTGGTAGGCTACATGTCACAAATTTATAGTATTTCTAAATTGTATTGTCTATATGGTCGAGCCATTTAGAAAACAGCCATTTAGAAAACAGTCATTTAAAAAACATATAGTCAGTGAAACGTAATATCGATACATCACGCATTGCTGCTATCAATTTTTCTTGCTTGCGGTGCCATTGCTTCTAGAGGCTGCAAAACACTCATTACAAAAATATGCATATTAGCAGTACCGTAACGTTTTAAGGTTTTTTGACTATAGTTCAATTGGTATGAGTTTTAGTGGTTGCCGACTATATTTGTATTATTTTTACGCCACCGTTACAGCTTCTAATAATCGACTATGTTAAATTCATAATGACTATTAAGCTCTTTTGGTCAAAGGCCTGTCACTGCTTTGTGCAAAGCAAAGGTTGATAATTCAATTTAATGTCAGTGAATTTGAGTATTGCTATGAATCCAGAAAATTCAAACGTTCCAGAACACAACTCCCATCATCAGGGGGATGCTAGTACGCATGAACATCAACACCAATCTGGTGATGAGCACCATAACTATGTTGATGATAAACAAGGCACTCATGATCACGATGCACATTTAGAGCAGACGACAGCGCCGCGAGATACTAAAGGCTACCAACGAATTTTACTGTTTAGCTTCCTTATTATTACTGGCTATATGGTCATCGAGGCCGTCGGTGGCTGGCTCACAGGAAGTTTGGCACTATTGTCTGATGCTGGTCACATGCTAAGCGATGCGATAGCACTTGGTGCCACCTTAATGGCTTTCAAAATTGGCGAAAAAGCCGCCACTCACCAAAAAACCTTTGGCTATAAACGCTTTGAGATTTTGGTAGCTGGGGTAAATGGCGCTACTTTGGTGATTATCGCGTTAATGATTTTTTATGAAGCCATCCAACGCTTCAATTCACCTTCTGAAATCGCTACCCAAGGTATGCTGATCATTGCGACTATCGGTATGCTGGTCAACATCTTGGTAGCTTGGCTCATGCATCGAGGCAGCCATAACAGCGACGAAAATGGCCACAATCATGAGGCACATGAGGCCAAGCCATCGACTGAAAAAGAACCTGTTAATCTAAATATGCAAAGTGCTTACTTGCACGTACTGAGTGATTTATTGGGTTCCGTTGCTGCTATTGTGGCGGCATTATTAATGATGGGATTTGGCTGGGTCTGGGCAGATGCCGTAGCCTCGGTGATCGTTGCTGTTCTCATATTAGTCAGCGGTTATCGTGTTGTGCGTAATTCTGTCCATATCTTAATGGAAGGTACACCTGCTAATATATCGTTAGTCGATATCGAGCAAACACTAGTGTCTCAAGAGCAAGTGAGAGCGATTCACGACCTCCATGTTTGGAGTATTACTAGTGGCTTAAACGCCCTTTCTTGTCACGTCGTTGTTGACGGCGAAATGAATATTCATGAATCCAGTATATTGATTGCCAATCTTGAACAGCGCCTATTAACACTTGGTATTCAGCATGCTACCATTCAGGTCGAAAGTTGGTCACATCCACCAATTAAAGCGCATAGCAATGCGCTGGTTTGCGATATCTCAGCACAGTCATCTGTTGATAATAGTCATATGGGTCACAATCATTAAGGAGCTAAAAATGTCCTTTATCAAACCGTAGTTTCTGTTGAGCATTAAAATATTAGGATGGCTGATCGCTAAAATACCAAAATAAAAGATTCAGCCTAATAGCTCATTTGTGTCATTGCTTTACCCATTTAAAAAAATAAGAGCTAAGCGAGCTTATATGGTTATAATAAAGACACGCCTTAATACTAAACAACCAATCTAAACGTCGTTTGACTTTGATCCCCATACTTATTAATATTTTTTATTTATCTATTGGTGATACATCACTATGTCTAAACGCTCAGCAGCCTTTGTCGCTCCCGATTATATCGAAGATCCCCTATCAAAAGACGGCAAAAAACACGCCAAGGTTTTACTGTCAACGCTGCAAGAAGACATTGATCGCTTTCGTAATGAGCAGTTCCCACCTGATATTTTACGTCAAATTCGTGATATGCCTATTTACGAAGGCAACCTAGCCGAGGTTCAGACGTATCAGCAGCGATGGCAACCTTTGCTGGAGCGTGCGATGACGTTTTATCCCGCTGCCAATCTACCACCTGACTATCTGTCATTACCAGCCAGCCTTGAGATACCACAGTTTATCTATCATGTTCAACGCTTGCATCTGACCAAAACTTTCGCCAAAGAATCCAAAAGTTTTGGCTCGGTAGGTGCACTTACCGATAAATGTGGTGATTATACCGCTGATGAAATTGCGCGTATGACAGCAGTGTTTGACAATGATGATGAAGCGCGATTGGTGGCGCATCGTGAGTTTATTGATTTGCGAGCGTATGTTTTTTGCCGCGATAACAAGGGTGAGATGTTGGAACCTGAGCGCGTCCGCTTTTATCGCACAGGACTTATCGTTCATGCTTTGCCTGAATTTAAAATCATAGACAGTCGCCAAACGCCGCGTAAGCGCCGTAATGACGCTTATATTAATCCGCTTGCGGATAATGGCATTTGGAAAATTTATCGTAAGAAATAACTTACGTCGACACTATATTTTTTTATCACTATATTATTTTTATCATTGCCGCTTTATATTGCTTATTTTATCACCACCCTTGAGGATACAAGATGTTCGCTGCCGCCGCCGGCTCACCAAATTTAATGTTACAAGCTACGATTTTCTTGGGCGCAGCACTGCTCTTTGTACCTCTTGGCAAACGCTTCGGTATCGCGACCGTGTTAGGCTACCTCATTACAGGACTGATATTGGGGCCAAGTGCTTTAGATGTAGCAGGCGATGCTGAGAGCTTATTGCATTTTTCTGAATTTGGTGTGGTGATGCTGCTGTTCATCATCGGGCTCGAGCTACAGCCTTCACGGCTTTGGGCATTACGACGTTCTATATTTGTCCTTGGCGGTTTGCAAGTTGGTCTTACTGGCACATTGTTAATGTGGCTTTTAGTTCAGTTTTTTGCCTTGCAAATCGATACGGCTTTTATCGTTGGCTTTGGCCTCGCGCTCTCCTCCACTGCTTTTGTATTACAGATATTGACCGAAAAACAGCAGCTTTCAAGTACCCACGGTCGTGAAGCGTTTACGATTTTATTATTCCAAGACATTGCTGTTATTCCATTACTTGCCGTCATTCCATTCTTGTCGGGCGTGCGCGAACAAAGCTATGATTTGATTTATTTTGGTAAGGTTTTCGCCGTTTTTGCTGGACTCATTTTTGCCAGTCGTTATATTATTCGACCATTTTTTAAGTTTGTCGCGTCAAGCGGGGCATCAGAATTACTGACAGCAGTGGCGCTATTTATCGTGATGGGCGTGTCTATTTTGATGGGACAGATCGGTCTTTCGATGGCGCTAGGGGCATTTTTGACAGGCGTATTGCTAGCAGATTCTGAGTATCGCCACGAATTAGAGGCCAGTATTGAGCCTTTTAAAGGGCTATTACTAGGACTGTTCTTTATGTCAGTCGGCATGCTGACCGATGTTAAACTCATTTTGGCACAGCCTTTATTTATTATTGGCTGCGCCATAGGATTGATGCTGATCAAATTCGGTGTCATTACAGGGATTGCAAAAGTATCAGGCAATCGCTGGCCGACCAGTATCAGACTGGGTGTCACGCTCGCTCAAGGTGGTGAATTTGCCTTTGTGTTGTTCAGTGTGGCGACTGCCCAAAATGTATTAAGACCTGAGCTGGCCAATACGCTAAACCTCATCGTAACCATCTCTATGGCACTTACGCCATTGGCTTTTTTATTGCTTGAAAAAGTAGGCGAACCTATATTTGCCAAAAACAAACCAAGCCGCGAGTACGATACCATTCCAGACCACGAACATCAGGTAATTATTGCTGGTTTCGGACGCGTCGGACAGATTATCGGTCGTGTATTGCGTATGCATAATATCGAATTTACCGCTATCGAGCGCTCTGCAAATCGTGTAGATTTCGTCCGCAAATTTGGTAATCAAGTCTATTATGGTGATCCCAAAAATCCAGAAATACTACGCGCCGCTGGTATCAAAAAAGCACGCATATTTATTCTCGCTATTGATGATTTAGAGCGTTCTATTACGACCGCTCAATACTTGCGTAAAAATTATCCAGACATGGTGGTCTTAGCGCGCGCTCGTGACCGTCAGCATTATTATCGTTTACGTGAGGTTGGTGTGCGTCATATCTGGCGTGAGACTTACTTAACGTCTTTGGATATGTCACGTGAGTCGCTACAGCTGCTTGGCATCTCGCCTGAAAAGGCACGCGAGACAGTGCAAACATTCCGCGACTACGATGATGATTTAATTGAACGTCAGCAAGCTATCTATGACGATGAAGCCAGTATGATTGAATCGGCGCAATCGGCGATGACAGAGCTAGAAAGTTTATTTGATGAAGACATTTATAAATCCCGAAAAATAGATTTGAGTGAGTTCCAAAATGCTCTAAAAACCCAAGCGACCGCAGTTGATGATGAAGACGATCTCGCGACTGATTCTAAAAATTAATCGTTATAAATATAGCCAGGTCAATATAAAAAAGAGACAACGGGGCTGGGATAAATTTTTTGTCGCCTCTGTCTGCGCAGGCACAGCAAGCAAGAAAAATTTGTCCTAGTCACGCAGTATAGTGTCGTGTCTCCATTTTATTCAGTATCGACTCTATCTAATTAGCATTACAACCTGGGGGCGATTGCTTTTTATTTAATGAACTCATGCAGCCCCAATTATCGCTACCAGATACATGGTAAAAGATTAGCGTCTGATTATTCAGATAGCGTATAGGGAACTTAACATCCTGAATGGTCGCAATGACCGCACAATCGGTTTCTGCGACACCAGCGACTTTGGTATCGATATCAATGTTTACTTGCTGCGTGTCTATGTCTAAAGGCAAATTTATTGGGCATTGGCCTGTTTGCTGATAAATCAATGCCACACGATTTTGTGCTGTTTTGGCCGTGTCATAAGCGTCAAACAGTACCTCGTTCGCTTTTGGCTTAGCGATAATGGGCAAAAACTGCACCTTAATCACTATTAAAGCAAACGCGAAAAACCCAAACCCCAAGCCTAAACCAAATAAACTTACCCCACCTTCTCGGCGCAAATGCGCTTGTTGTGCCGCCTCATCTTGCGGATAATCATTGAGAGCATCTGCAATCTCACGGCGCGCCATTCGGTAATAATAAGCGTCTGTCCAGCGTGCTACCATAAATGACCAAAACAGCCAAATCACTGCGGCAATGCTGACACGTATGGCCATCTGATAAGCATCAGGAATATAAGACATCGCCACAAATTCAAATGCGACCAATATAATCACAATATTGAGCTGAATAAATGACCATCCTGCCACGCTATAGACAATCGCATCCATATAACGCTTACGATATAGTAGCCAAGGAAAGGTGACAAAAAACGCGGCCCAGTGCCATTTTGGGGACAGATAACCTTGCGTATCAAACTGCTCGAAGCGTTTAAGATAATAAGGCTGGGTACGATGACCGATGAACCCTTTATCCAGCTTCTTACGCTTGGCAGGAGTCAGTTGTTCTTGATAAAATGGTGGCGGCGAGTCCGTCTCAATAAATAGCATGGCAATACGCTCTATGGGTTTCTAGAAAAAATACGCTATCAACGATTATTATATGGTAACGCCAAAACCCTTGCATAGCATAGAGAAATCAGAGAAGTCAGTAGCAAACGCGCTAAAATCAGATTGTACGTTCACAGTTGTATCGATTTAACTTATAATGAGTCAATCTTACCCACCTAATTAAGCTTTATAAATCCTATGAGTCAACATCCTGATATCAATGATAACGCCGACAGTAATCCTATTACTGATGAGCAAAACCTTAGTCGCACTAACAAACCTATCGATATTGATACCAGTGCCAGTAATGAGACAGAGCCTACCGCTGATAAGCATATTCGTATCGTTAATACGTTTATGAAGCGGCGTACGCACATGAATAAAAATGCCGAGCTGGCTTTGACTGATCCAGCATTTTCAGCGTATCTGGTCAATAATAGTTTCGGTGATGGCAATCTCGATGGTATTGATAACTTGCGCTCACTATTCACGGATAGCCCGAATGGCAGTGAAGCCCCACTCACCTTAGAGATTGGTTTTGGACTGGGTGATTCATTCATCGAGATGGCAGCAGCCGAGCCTACCCGTAACTTCGTTGGCGTCGAAGTGCATGAGCCGGGTATTGGTAAGTGCGCTTATATGGCAGGCACTCAAGGTTTGACCAATGTCAAAATCATCAATGGTGACGCCATTCAGCTGCTTAAACAACTACCAGAAAACCATATCGATCGTATCCAGCTTTACTTCCCTGATCCTTGGCAAAAAAAGCGTCACTACAAACGTCGTTTCGTCAGTGCTGAACGCATGGCCATCGTTACTCATAGCTTAAAGCAAGGTGGATGGTTCCATACAGCCACTGATTGGGAGCATTATGCGTTCTGGATGGTTGAAGTCTTAGATGGATTTGCAGGATTGACCAATCAAGCAGGTATTGGCAACTTCACTGACCGTCCTGACTTTCGTCCAATGACCAAATTTGAGCGCCGTGGTTTAGAGCGCGGACATGGTGTTTGGGATTTAATCTATATCAAAGCGTGACCTTTATCGCTTTACATTCAATATTTTTTTGATAAAGCGGCTAAGATATTTAGCCGCTTTTTTGTACTTGCTAATTGAGAATTTATAAGATTAGAGGATAATATCTACTCATTTTCTAGCCATACCCCTTAATCTACAGGCTGTAGATATGTTTTTATAAAAAAATGGATAATATTTTCATACGTGAAACATCGCTATGATTAGGCACTTTCTTTACGAATATCCATTTATATAAGAACCAAAAAAATAATGTATGCCTATCTTGTGACATCAACTATCTACTCAATCAATGACACTATAAGGGTTTCGTGAGTTCTCCCCATAAGCTGTGGATAACCCTGTGTATAAGTCGCTACTTGACAAGATTTTTCCTAGATAGAATAAAGGGCTAGGTAAAATCGTTCATTTTTTGTACAATTTAAAAAACTTTTTAAATCAATAACTTAAACTATTTATCTATCTATAAAAAATTATTTTTAATATTCTCTAAAAAAATTTTATTGTCACAAATGTTTCACAATCTGTAAATAAAAGACACTTTATTCATTGTGGACAAGTCCCGAACCTATTGACAAACATCCTAGTTATAATGTCCAAAACTAACAATTGATTATCGACTCTTCTATGAAATAACAAAGTTTATAACATGCGACAGCTGATGTCGTTTAGCATAATTTCATGCTCTATATGGCTCTTGGATTTTGTTATAATTGCCTTATCTAATTAATAGCGCTGTAGAGATGGGTTCGTCATTATTGAGAATAACATAACTCAAAAATTGCGATGGCGGCTACTAACTATGGACTTAATTTTACTACTCTCATTATTTAATTTTACTGTATAGTGGGGTGATATTTTAAATATCACTCTCTAACTAACATAACAACTTACTTATCTTGGCAAAACGTTAATAATATTTAGCGCTTTGAATAAGGCTTTAAGTGACAGTCAGCATGATTGCTCAATCATTTTTAATAACCGTTGCTTTTAATCTTACAGATATCTCATTTATAGCATTAAAGTTAATCGTTTCAAATTCATTATTGCAAACAAGGAAGCCAGTATGGACGACAATAAAGCCAAAGCTCTCAAAGCAGCATTAGGTCAAATTGAAAAACAATTTGGTAAAAATACCATCATGCATTTAGGCGATAACTCTGCCATTATGGACGTTGATGTGGTATCGACAGGCTCATTAGGTCTGGATATTGCCCTTGGCATTGGTGGTTTACCAAAAGGCCGTATCGTTGAAATTTACGGCCCAGAAAGCTCTGGTAAAACCACAATGACGCTGCAGGCGATTGCAGAATGCCAAAAGCAAGGCGGTGTCTGTGCCTTTATTGATGCTGAGCATGCACTAGATCCCGTTTATGCACGCAAGCTTGGCGTGAGCACGGATGACCTACTACTTTCTCAGCCTGACAACGGTGAGCAAGCGCTTGAAATCACCGACATGCTAGTGCGGTCTGGCGCGGTTGATATGATCGTTATCGACTCAGTTGCAGCGTTGACTCCGCGTGCAGAGATTGAGGGCGAAATGGGCGACTCACACATGGGACTGCAAGCACGCCTTATGAGTCAAGCACTACGTAAAATCACTGGTAACGCCAAACGCTCTAACTGTATGGTGGTCTTTATTAACCAAATCCGTATGAAAATTGGTGTTATGTTCGGTAGTCCTGAGACCACGACTGGCGGTAATGCGCTTAAGTTCTACGCCTCAGTACGTATGGACATACGCCGTATCGGTGCCGTCAAAAACGGTGATGAAATTATTGGTAACCAAACCCGTGTTAAAGTTATCAAAAACAAAATGGCACCGCCATTCCGCCAAGCCGAATTTGAAATTACCTACGGTGAAGGTACTAATCATTTAGCGGAAGTCATTGATTTGGGTGTTGAGATTGGCGCCGTTGGCAAAGCAGGTTCTTGGTACAGCTATGGCGATGAAAAAATCGGTCAAGGCAAAGCCAACTCGGTGTTGTTCTTAAAAGAAAATCCTGCTATTGCAAAAGAGATCGAAGATAAAATTCGTGATGAAAAGCTTGGATCGAAAAAAGAAGCCAAAGCAGAGGACTCTAATGAAGCCAATGAAGATCTTGCTTCTGAACCTGTATAATAACGGCTTAACTGTCCACTGCTATCAATAATCATGACTCGTTATGAAAATTAAAACCTTAGCTGAAATACTTGCTGAATCGGATACCGATTCAGCGAGTAACATCCATTCTAAATCAAAAAAACCTTCTAAGCACTTATATAAAGATGAGCCTAAACCATCGGCTAAAATATTCAAACGCTCGACTTATTCTCGTAAAGACCATTCATTAATTGATGACTCTAGCCTTGAAGTAGAGGCAACCAATGAGCACTTCTCTAATATAAAAAAACCTCCCAAGTCCAAAAAACCTAAAAAACGCTTTCATCCAGCTGCTAATTTTACAGCTGAGTCTAGCGATGTGCCTGCTTATCAGCCGCCTGCCGCGCAAAGCATCAAAGAGATGCTGGCAGAAGTAAAAAGCAACGTTCATGGGACTGAAGACGAGAGCGACTCCATTATTGGTCTTGATTCCTCTGCAGAAAGCTCGACGCAACCACTTGCGTTAGCAGCGACGAATGACAGTGACTCAGATAGCCAAGCCGATAACTTACCCGCTGCCTTAAAAGCGTATTTACGCACACCTGAACAACGACAAGCAGACGTCGATGCGATTAAGGCTGAAAGTCGTCTGCGTTGGTTGGCATTTTACTATTTATCACGTCGTGAATATGGCAAGGCTGAACTAAAACAAAAGCTGATCGATAAAGAACAAGACCCAAACAAGATCGATGCCCTACTCGATGAGTTTGAAGAAAAAGGCTATCAAAGTGATTACCGCACCACGTTGATGCTGATCCGTGAAAATATTCGCAAAGGTCGTGGACGTGGACGCATCAAGCAAGAGTTTTATCGTAAGAAGATTGCTATGCCCAATAATATTGATGAGCTTATTGATATGGCCAACGCCGAGTCTGATGAGTTCAGCGAATTTGTAGATGACAACGTAGACAGTTTAGTTGACGGTGTCGATTGGCTGAAGTTGGCAGTCGCCGCACGTACCAAAAAGTATGGCGACGATATACCTATTGAGCAAAAAGACAAAGCGCGCCAATTGCGGTTTTTGCAATACAGAGGATTTAATACTGATGTCTGTTTTGATGCACTTAACTATACGTTAGACACGTTAGACGAACGCTTTTAGTGGGTTCTCTTTGAAACTGAGTATGTCTAGTTATAAATGTCCTTAATTATTTAGAGCATATAAGTTTACTTCTTAATAATAGCCAAGTACTTTCCACCAAATCAGACCTGAACCTATCCAAACAACTAAGTTCACCACACTCATAATCGCGCCAATGCTCCACCACTCTTTTAATGTTACATAGCCAGAGTTAAAAATAACTGGTGCAGTGCCCGTCGCATAGTGCGTCAAGGTCATCATAATATTACCCGCTGCTGCCAAAATTAAGGCATATAGCATTGGCGGTGCTCCTAATGTTAGCCCTACCGCATAAAATGCTGCAAATAACGCTGTAATATGAGCCGTAGTACTGGCGAAGAAATAATGTATATATAAGTATACTAAAGTCAAAATAGTCACTGCGCCTACCCAGCCTACTCCAGTTGTACCAATTAGAGATTCGATACTGCCTGAAAACCAGGCAATCAAACCAAGCTCATTAAGGTAACCTGCCATCATAATCAGAGCACCGAACCAAATAATGGTATCCCATGCAGACTTCTCTTTTAAAATGTCATCCCAAGTCAGCACCCCAGTTAATATCAATGTCGTCAAGCCAATAAAAGCGGTCGTAGTAGCATCAACGCTATACTGTTTACCTAAAATTAGTGCAGGAATATTCGCCCACAATAACAGCATAATGCCAAATACACCGAGCATGATTTTTTCTTGATTACTGATTTGCCCCATTTCTGCCAGATTATCCTTTGCAAAGCCCTTTGCATCAGGTGTTACTTTAACCTCAGGTGGATAAATCATATAAATGACCAATGGCATGATTAACAAACAAAGCATACCTGGCAAAAACATCGCTACTGCCCACGTCGTCCATGACAACTGAATGTCACCACCTGTCGCTTTATTTACGAGGTCTACGACTAAAGGGTTTGGAGCAGTGGCAGTAATAAACATACCAGAAGTGATGGGATTTGCGTGGTAGTTGACCATCGCCAAATAGCGACCCATCTTATTTTGAGTACCATCTTCTGGCGTTGAATGAAAGCTATGGGCAATTGAGTTCATAATAGGATGAATAATTCCCCCACCACGTGCGGTATTGGAGGGCGTAATAGGTGCTATCATCAGCTCTGCCGCTGCTAAAGAGTAAGCCACGCCAATGGTTTTTTTACCAAAAATAGAGATAAAGTAATAAGCAATACGCCGACCCAAGCCAGTTTTTATCAATCCACGCGATATCATTACTGCGATACCAATTAGCCAAATCAAAGGGCTTGAATAGCTTGATAATGCATCGCTAATGGCTTGTTTCGGGCTATTGCTTGTCACGCCTGTCAGCGCTACCAAAGTAATGGCAATGATAGCAATCGCGCCAATGGGTAATACTTTACCAATGATCGCGACAATAGTGGCAATGAACAGTGCCAACATGTGCCACGCATCCACTGTAACGCCATCAGGGACGGGAATGACAAACCAAATTATTAAACCAACTGAGATGGCTATAGCCGCTTGGACTGGTTTAAAGGGCATGAAGAAGTATCCTTGTAAAGTGCTTTTACCATCAGAAAGCTGTCTCTTACAAAGCATCCCTAAAATAATAAATACTGCAAGAGAATTTGAATCAATCTAATAACCATCTTATAAGGTTTATGTAATCATTTTACTATTGTTTACCATTTTTAACATATCTCTTTAGATTATAGTATCGATAGGTAAAATTAACGTTGCTTCAAACAGAAATCATGTACTAAACACAAAAAAAGATTGCATCACTAGATGCACTCTTTTTTGATTAATTTTTGAACTATATAACTATTTTAAAATAGAATTTTATTGTAAATTGAAAGCTTATTTTAAATTACTCAGTCGGCTAGACAATCGACCCATAATCTCATCAATCTCTGTATTAGCTTCCGTTTCATTATCCAAGTTGCCATTCGGTGTTAACTGGTTCATAACTTCTGGCAATAGCTCTGAGAGACCTTGACGTACTTCTGCGTCATTGGCACCTGTGTGAGCAGCAACTTGTTGAATCTCATTTTCATCAAATAAACGACGGATTTCATTTGGATCAAGATTGTCGTTGTCTTCTTGATTACTCATCCAAGAGCGCGCTTGGTTTTCATAGCCCATACCAGTAATTTTGGATAATGCACCGCTTACACCGCCATTATTTTTGATCCAGCTTAGTACCATTGGCATCAACATAGCAACGAGCATACCTTTACCGCCGAAGCCGCCTTTATTGCTTTGACCACCCAAAACGCTTCCTAAAATGTCGCCTAAGCCGCCAGTACCTGAACTGGTGCCACTCCGCTGATTGCCACCAGTAAGCCCACCTATGATATCGTCCAAACCAAAACCATTATCTGACTGACGATCGTACTGCTTTGGATTGTAACCCTCTGCTTGACTGCCACCACCTAATACACTACCCAATATGTCACCAAGACCACCAGTACGACGCGGGGTGGTACGCTGGTTGACTGGATTACATTGCGAATCTTCTGGATTCATCGCACTACGTGCCACTTGACTAACCAAACTTCCTAATAAACTCATGATTTGCTCCTTTTCCATTATTTATTATCAATAAGCCAAGACTTCGTTCCAAATATTTTGAACGCCATAATATTTGATAAGTGTTAACCTTTAGCAATTAGAACATTCTTGAAGAGAATCGCTGGCTTATATATTCTATTGTTGCCCTAGAATATAACAAATATTTTTTACCATCGAGATAGGTGTTTTGTTATGACATGTAGGCGTTCGTAAGCACGTAGAGGAAAGACTCAAATGTAGAGTAGTAAAGAACCGTTAAATTAATTGTTAGATTTTTTCAGAACACACATTGGTTAGAATACTCAACTCTCGCCATTGCTTCGCGTTTACTTGATCACGAAATATGGTCACTGATAAAGAGCGCTGATAAGGTTCTAAAATATAGAATTCAATGTTCATTACCCACTGATAGCCATGGACAGCGATTAATTTCGCCTGCCATAATTCATCACCGCGACCTGTACGAATCAATAGTTGCCATTGTTTATCGATACGCTGGCTAATCGGTGGCTGGCTAAGATGCAGCAGTATTGGCCGTGATAATGCTAAATAAGCGGTAATAGCGGCCGCAATGATCAAAATAAAAACATACTGCCATAACGCCAAGGAAGCAAGCCATGTCAATAAAACCATAGCAGAGGTCAACCCAATATACAGTAACAAGCGTAAATGGCTGGTAGGCTGAATAGCAGTGTCAATACGCAAGGAGGTTACTGAGATCATATGTAAGCGCCAAAGAGAATATTAAACTGATAGGCAATCAGAAGCTCAAAGCCCTTATCTTGAACTAGGAGATAATAATTAAGTCAAATCTCTAGTATGACGCCATGTCTTAATTTTATTAACTAACGCCCATATGTCATCGTCTTCGGGACGATTTTGATTGGTAAAATAATCTAATAAATCAGGGTCTTCATGAGTCAGCATTTGGGCAAAGGTTACTTGCTCAGCAGGGTCTGCTATTAGATACCGCTCTTTAACATAAAGGTCGATATAAAAATCCAATTCTTTTAGTCCACGGCGTGCCTGATAGATAATACGGCGCTGTTCATTGGTTGGTTCTGGTTGAGCTGTCATTGTCATAGTGATGATCTCATTTATTTAAATAGTTTTTGATAATGTGTTTACAATGGGTTTGAGAATTTATCTTTCGTGATTAAATAGCAGATAAAAACATTTATAACGTTAAACAATAGCGTCAAATGTATCAAATAATACTAAAGCATGTCATCAATTAGCACACTTAATCATTTAATGGTCTTAAAATGGCTAAATTTTGCGCCGCTTCTGTCTGCAAAGGCGCAGCAAACAAGGAAAATTTATACCAATAGCGCGTGATAGTATTTGTACTGATTTTATTTAGGATTGACTATACGTATACTCAGACAATTGGCTCCATAACGTCACTGCTTGCTGCATCATAGCCACATTATGAGTTCGAATGATACTTGCTCCTTGCTGTAGCGCAAAAATACCAGCAATCGTTCCTGCTGGATCACGCTCTATCGCTTGGGTCGTAGCCATCGACGCAACGCCACTATTGGTGAGTACTTCCGCTAAAAAACGCTTACGCGAAATACCAAACATCATTGGTAATCCAAGCGACTGTAACTTTTCAAGTTGGCTCAACAGAGCGCAATGATGTTGATAATTTTTAGCGAAGCCAAATCCGGGGTCAATAATTATTTTCTCGTGCTTGACTCCAAGACTTGTGACTTCCTGAATGCGCGCTACCAGCTCTGCACTTACTTCACTAACCACATCGTCATAATGTGCGAGATTATTCATCGTGGTCGGCTCACCTCGCATATGCATGAGCATAACTGGTATATCAAGTTCAGCCGCTAACGCTATTGCGCCCTCTCGTTTAAGCGCTCGAACATCATTCCAGATATCAGCCCCCGCCTCAAAAGCGGCCTGCATAACGTTTGGATTACTGGTATCAATAGACAACCAAATATCATCTCCACAATGCTGCCTGATTGCTCGAACCACTGGCACAACACGCTGTATCTCATCGCTAGTGGCCACAATATCTGCATTTGGACGAGTAGATTCAC
Organism: Psychrobacter immobilis; assembly: GCF_904846225.1. GTDB lineage: Bacteria > Pseudomonadota > Gammaproteobacteria > Pseudomonadales > Moraxellaceae > Psychrobacter > Psychrobacter immobilis_F. The sequence continues at coordinate 177,389 of NZ_CAJGZJ010000001.1, forward strand.
CACCAATATCGATGATGGTCGCTCCATCCTCTATCATCTCCTGACAATGTGCCACGGCTTTGTCCACAGCATTGAACTGTCCCCCATCTGAAAACGAATCTGGCGTGACATTCAGAATTCCCATGATATGTGGTTGGGATAAATCTAAAGTTTTACCCCGACTTGATATCTTGTAACTGGGTAAAGGCTGAAATAGTGACATAATCAATCCATCATAAGTAAGTGTTACAAAAACATTTTAGTTATTATTTTCTATGCTTATGATAACAGTAAATCTTATTCTGTCCTAAATCCTTCCTGAAATGACGCCAACAAAAAAGCCCTTTATAAAAAAGGGCTTTTTCTGGTAACTAACAATGAGCGAAAGACTACATCGCTGGTAGCGGAGGCGGTGTTGCTCCCGTTGTTTTTACATCGCTTTTTGCTAAATTTACTTCGCTATGCTGATACACTCTAGGCGGACGTGGGTCTTCACCTGCTAGGATGTCTTGCAACTGATCACGATCAATGGTTTCCCATTTCATCAAAGCATCAACCATTGCATGCATTTTTTCTTGATTGCCTTCGATCAGTTCGCGAGCGATATCATACTGCTCCTCTAACATACGACGAACTTCGTCATCCACTTTTTGCTGCGTGGCCTCAGAAATTGTACGACCGCCACCACCAAAGTAACCTTGTGAGTTGTCATCATCTTCATAGACCATGATGCCCAGCGCGTCTGACATACCGTATTTAGTCACCATCGCTCGTGCCATCTTAGTCGCACGTTCAAAGTCATTAGAAGCACCGGTTGACATCTGATTGATGAAAACCTCTTCTGCGATACGACCACCAAATAAAATAGCAATATCACTCAGCATTTTTGATTTATACATACTGGTTTGGTCATGTTCAGGCAACTGCCAAGTGACACCAAGTGCAAAACCACGTGGCATAATAGTGACTTTATGCACAGGGTCTGTACCCGGAAGCAATTCAGCCACTAAAGCATGACCCGACTCATGATAAGCAGTCGCACGGCGTTCTTCTTCACGTATCACCATAGATTTACGTTCAGGACCCATGTATAGCTTGTCTTTAGCGTCTTCGAAGTCATTCATATCGACGCTTCTCTTGCTACGACGGGCAGCAAATAACGCTGCCTCGTTTACAAGGTTTGCAAGCTGCGCGCCCGTAAATCCGGGTGTACCACGAGCCAATGAGTTGGCATTGACACTGGTCGTATTTGGCAGTTTTTTCAAATGCACTTTTAGTATTTGCTCACGACCTTTGATATCTGGCAAGCCAACCTGCACTTGACGGTCAAAACGGCCTGGACGCAACAGTGCTTTATCCAAAACATCAGCACGGTTAGTAGCAGCGATGACGATAACGCCTTCATTACCTTCAAAACCGTCCATTTCAACTAGCAATTGGTTAAGGGTTTGCTCACGCTCATCATTACCGCCGCCCATGCCGGAACCACGATGACGGCCGACCGCATCAATCTCATCAATAAAGATGATACAAGGCGCGCTTTTTTTGGCTTGTTCAAACATGTCACGGACACGCGACGCACCAACACCAACGAACATCTCAACAAAATCAGAACCTGAAATTGAGAAGAATGGCACCTTAGCTTCGCCAGCAATGGCTCTCGCTAATAGCGTTTTACCAGTACCAGGTGGACCTACCATCAAAATACCACGAGGAATCGTCGCACCAAGTTTGGTAAATTTATCAGGATCACGTAGGAACTCGACAACTTCAACGACTTCTTCTTTGGCTTCTTCACAACCAGCAACGTCATCAAAATTGACCTTAATTTGGTCTTCGGTCAGCATTTTGGCTTTTGACTTACCAAAGCTCATTGGACCGCCGCCTTTACCGCCAGCACCGCCCTGCATATTACGCATAAAGAATAAGAATAGACCAATAATTAGCAAAATTGGGAAACTGGCTATCAGCAATTGCATCAACACACTTTGACGTTTCGGTGCAGTTCCCTGAACCTCAACTTTGTTCTCGCGTAATATTGGCATTAACTGCTCGTCAGCCACCGCTGGTCTCACGGTCTCAAATGATGAGCCGTTTTTCTTTTCGCCGGTGATCTGTTCGCCATCAATTTCAACACTGGCCACCTGATTTTCTGACACAGCGGTCACAAATTCAGAGTAGTTGAGGTTATCAGGCTCAGACGATTTGTCAAAGCCGCTAAACACCAGTACTAAAACGCCGATTACCACCAGCCACAATAAGGTATTTTTTACCATGTCGCTCACTAGTTATTCCCATCCCTTACTTATTGGTGTGTTTACTAAACACGTGACGTCTATAAACGTATTACTTATTATTTGCCCAGTATCTTAAACGTATTGCACCAGTTTGTTCTATCTACACCCAGTACAATTAGATTTTCAACAAGTCATAGATATGATTCATATCTTTATTGGCAATAAATAAACTTATAAAGCAGTTATTATTAGACGACTTTGCTGAAGGCAAAGTTAATATATCATGATATGTGGTATTTTCCTGCATAATTCAAGCAGGTTTCACTTTTATTCAGTTAACGATTGTAGCTATTTTAATACGGTAGACAATCAAGCGACATTTTTACCAGTTAAACCGTGTTTGATCAAAACAACGTATTGAAATCAAAACCATTTATTTGATAGCTATCCAAAACATCTCTTTTGAACGTGGTCGAGAAGCGCCCGGTTTGATACTACGAATTTTACTAAAATCATTCTGCATCTGCTTGCGTAATTCTTGTATACCTTCGCCCTGAAACACTTTCATAATAAGTGCGCCACCTTGTGGTAAGGTTGCTAATGCAAATTCCACGGCAAGCTCACATAAGTACATCATACGCGGCTGATCTATCGCACTATTGCCAGCGGTATTGGGCGCCATATCCGACAATACCACATCGACTTGTCTATCACCAACCTCTGCCATAATGGAATCAAACACGTCTGCTTCGCGAAAGTCACCTTTGATAAAGGTCACGTCAGCAAGCGCATCCATTGGTAAAATATCAGAAGCAATCAATACGCCTTTTTCGCCCACCAGCTGACTGGCGACTTGCGACCAGCTGCCAGGTGCGCTGCCCAAGTCTACTACTGTCATGCCCTTTTTGATCAGATTGGTCTTTTCATTGATTTCTAGTAACTTATAGGCCGCACGAGCACGGTAGCCATCTTTTTGAGCCTTTTGCACATAATGATCGTCAATATGCTCTTTCATCCAAGCACTGCTACTTTTTGACAATTTTTTATTTTCAATACGCGTGGCCAAAATACCTGCTCCTATTACTTTGCAAAGACTATTACATACTTGTCAAATAGCGGTTTTCTTTATAAAACACTTTAAATATGGGTTTAATTACGCTAAATATCTCATCTATCAGTCTGTTCTTTTATTTTATAACCTTAGAAAGCCAAATTCTATTGGTTAAAACACTGATTTATAAGACAGTAGCGTTTATAATGTGACCAAATATTCAGTTTAACATTTTCATCACGTAAAATCGTGCAAAATCCTACTCATCTCATGCAAGATGACCATAGGTTATCTATAATAGCCATTAACTGCGCTTATTAGCACACTCTTTTATTTTTACCAACATCTAGGAATTTTATGCAACTCGATAACGCTACAATTAAACGTCTGAAAGGCATTGGTCACGAGCTTAAACCTATTGTCATGATTGGCAACAAAGGCATTACTCCGACTATCACAGAAGAGATTGATCGTGCCTTATCCGATCATGAACTTATCAAGATCAAACTACCGGCAGGCACCAAAGAAGAGCGTGATGTGATTGGTGCTGAGATTGCTACTGCTGCTAAGGCTTCTTTGATTCATTCAATTGGTCGTATGGCACTATTACTACGTCAAAACCCAAATGCCAATCCGAAACTATCTAACCTAGCACGTCACGCACAGTAGCTCGTAATGGTGCGCTTAGTTTAAATAACATACTGTCATAGCTTATATCGCTGATTCGTCATTACAATATAGTGACGATGCGATGTAGTGACAATGCGATGTAGTGACAATGAAACCTAAAAGCCGCGCGCAAATTGCTCGCGGCTTTTACATTATCTGCTTATTATAAGTTTGACCGTCTTTTATATGGTTAATTCTAAATAAAATAAGGTCAAATATTATCACACGCTGCTGTTATAAATTTTCTTTGCTTACTGTGTCTGCGCAGACAGAGGCGACGCAAAACTTATCCCAGTAGTACTGTGTTTGTTTTATAGTGCATCTACTATATACCAAAAAGCAGATGTCATTTTTTCTTATTATTATTTCGAGTGCTATCAGATTATGAGCCAAACTTTTAGCCTATACCTAGCCACTGACACGATAGCGAATGATGCACTCCAAATTGGCGTGACCGTAGAAGACTTAACTCGTATTTGCGTTCGTGTCAGTGCCAGCATTGTTCAAAAGCCAGCGTTGCATTTACAGCTAACCTATCAAGTTACCTTACCAACCGAATCTTTGACAACGCAACTTAACTGGCCGACGTGGCAATCAGCGCAAGTCAGTTTTTCTGATTACCTGTGGGAAGAAACTTGTCTTGAATGCTTTATCACGGGACGTCTGGCGAATGACAAATATATTGCTAACGCTGATGCTACAGAGTCCTATATTGAAGTTAACGCTAGTCCGGATGGGCGTTACGCGCTCTATCAGTTTGAGCATTATCGTCATCCTGCTACTTTGCCGCCCATGCCTCTGTATCAAGCGGATGGACACACTCGTGCTCATATCAATTGGACGGACAACTTGGCGCAGAAATCATTTAATGATGACTCGACAGCATCCAAAATTTATAAATACGAGCGGCGCTTCGGTGTGCCTTTACTGCAATTACCCAATGAGCGATATGCCATCAACGGTATGACTATTGAGCACATACATCCTTGCGTGATCCTACAGTTAGGCAAGACTGCCTTGTATTTTGCACCGAGCCACGCCTCCCCGCCTGACTTTCACAATCAAGATTATTGGTTAAAATTTAATCTTTAGCCCATTTAGATATAATTGCTTGAATTGAGAAAACACCCGCGTCCAATAATCTGCGGAATAGAATCAGTTTTAATTACGTTTAATAATAATCACTATTATCTTAAGCACAAATATCTTAAACACAAAAAAACTCAGTACGTCAAAAAGGACATTACTGAGTTTAAAGAAAACGGTCAACATAACAATCATTACAACTTAACAATGACTAAAAGTGCTTGGTAGCCTGTTATTTGTCAGCCATAGCAAGGTAGATACCACGATCTGAGGCATCGTCAACATATTGTGAATCACGCCACGTTGTATAGTTATAGACGCCGCTATATGGGCTGATGCTGTTTTGGCGGAAATCAGATATCCAATCATTACCATCAAAAATCTGAATATGACCATGCGGATGCTTTGAGCTACCGTCATATACTACAACATCACCGACTTGTGGCGGCATATCATTACTGATTTTACTAAAGCCTGCATTGCTGAGTGTGCCACGAGAGGCATACTGATACGCTGAAGGATTGGGCGTAAATTCATATCCAGCTAATTGTAGCGCTTTACGCACGTAGCGGGCACAGTAGCCAGAGCTTCTTGATAGAGCCACGCTTGAAGCACGAGCCGCTGCAATAGCCGGAGCAGAATAACGATCTGGGATTTTACTGGCTTGCTGCTGACGTTGTTCGTAAGACAAACGACTGGTCAGTGAAGCAAGCTTATATTCTTTCTGCTTGGCATGAGCACTTAAGTTATCGATTGCTTGACTGATCTCATCGTTGCTATATACATGAGCACCACTGTTAGTGCTATAGATATTGCGACTAGAACCGTAGTTCGCAGAAGTAGAAATATTTGTGATGGTATGACTCAAGGTATTATTTGGTTGAAAGGTCGTTTCGACAGCACCACTCGCCTGTGCTATACCCATTCCCATTACTGACAAAATCAATAAAGCTTGTTTCATAAATTTACTACCTATTGTTAATACAAGACCGCTCGTCATCCGTGACAAAGCATCAATTAATTTAGAAGATATAATCATGAAACAAACATGATAAAATCCTTATTACAACAGCCCACTCTTTTTTCTAAAGTGACTAATACTCATATCATTATTAGAGTAGTCAAATATCTCTTAGATCGTTTGCTATGCATCGCTTTTAGCATGTCTGTTATCAATATCGGCTTTGTCACCTACTACTAGATGAGTCATTACGATGTCAAAAAAACAGCCCAATCGGCTCGCCAAACTTATCGATCATCAAGCTTTTGCTGGTAGTGCGCTACCTCAAACTCTTGCTGGCAACATGCGGTTATATATAAAAACAACCAATGAAGTAAAAGAGTTATTGATAGATTGTCTACCTGAGGAAATCCTTAGTACCTGTTGGGTCGTAGGCTTTACCTCTGAGCAATTGACACTCAGTGTAGGATCCGTAACTGCTGCTAACCATATCCGCTATTTACAGAGTGCTTACTTGCGAATTTTGACGGAGCAGTCGATTACATTTAAACAACTCAAGCAAATTCGCGTCGTAGTAGCCAATACATCTGCTAATAATCATCTAGCCAAACGATCTTCATCATTATCAGGAACTTTATCAAAATCTCTTGAAATCGATGGAAATCAGGTGCTTAGCCAGAACACAAAGCGGACTATATCACAGGCCGCAGAGCATGTCACCACTGATGAAAATCTCAAAAAAGCACTTTTGCGCCTCGCAAATCATTGAAAAGCTCACCGTTACTATGTAAAGTTATGTAAATAAAAACGTGAAATTTGGCTTTCCGCGCTGGGTTTTTGTAATGACTTAAATAAAAAAAATCATCTGTCAGCTCCATCCATATCATGAATGTCACCAACAGATGATTTTTAAATCATCCACACCTTTTATACTATCTACCTTAACGCATAATTATAAAAGCAATCTAATGCTTATATTCAAAAATTAGAATATTATAAGAATGTAATTATAGGCTGATCTTGTAATATTGCGTAAATGTTTCGATACTTCGTGTATGTTCGTGTATTCATCCTTCAACGGCTAAATCTGTTAGAGGTAAATACTCGATAGGGCATGTTACATTGTCATCAAAAGTTACAATTTCAAAGTTATCACGGTCAGATAGTATTTCGCGCACCAATAAATTATTTAGGGCATGACCAGATTTATACGCATTAAAGCGACCCAAAATTGGATAACCAATCAGATATAAGTCTCCCAAAGCATCTAAAATCTTATGGCGTACGAACTCATCATGAAAACGCAAACCTTCTGCATTAAGGATATTGGCCTCATCAATGACGATAGCATTTTCCATACTGCCACCCAGCGCTAAATTGTTCTGACGCAAAGCTTCGATATCGCGTAAAAAACCGAAAGTACGTGCTGAACTTAATTGCTCCACGAAGTTTTTCGTAGAAAACTGCAACTGTGCATGCTGAAAGTTTTTATCAAAAGCAGGGTGATCAAAGTCAATTTCGAAATTTAGCTCGAACCCTTCGTAAGGACGCAATTCTGCCCACTTGTCCTCTACTTTTACACGGACTGGTCGTATAATTTTAATAAACTTCTTTAAAGCATCTTGTTCACAAAACCCTGCGTCAAGTAACATTCTAACGAAAGGTGCAGCGCTTCCATCCATAATCGGTATCTCTGAGGCAGAGACACGAACTAACAGGTTGTCCACTCCAAGTCCAGCAATGGCACTTAGCAAGTGCTCAACCGTACCAACACGGGTACCACCAAATACTAGATTTGATGACATCATCGTATCTTGTACTAAAAAGGCACTGGCAGGAATGGGTTGGCTGCCTTCGATATCAGAGCGCTCGAAAACAATACCAGTATCAACTGGCTGCGGATGAAACTCTAAGTCAACAGGCTGACCACTATGGAGACCAATACCTGTAACAGCTATCGCAGTTTTTAGGGTTCTTTGGTTCATGGCTGCTTTCTCACATATTTTGTTACAATTGCCATAGTGTATCATTACCCGCCCCTAGTTCGCTAGAGTTAAAATCTGCTATTTTGTTTATGTCCTTGATTGATAACACTTATCGTCATTAAATTATGAGTATTTTGGTACTTTATTGATCTAAATTTCTTGAAGTAAATGATAGAAGCCAAATAAATTCTTACAATTGAGGATTGTGATCTACTGCTATTTATTAATGACTGCCCTAACACAAACGAATAGCGCATAAAATTAAAAAGCGATAGCCAAAACACTCTAAGCACGCGACGGTACTGCTGCTATCAATTTTTTATAGCCTTTGTCTACGCAAGCAAGCAAGCAAAATTAATAGCAACAGTGCATGATGTATCAATATTACTTTTCACTGACGATATATAAGCAAAAAATATCTATCGGCACAAAAAAGCCAGCGATTCGACGCTGGCTTTTTCTCATTCGTAATCACTATAAAGACTATTTGTTTTGTTGGCGCTTTAGATAGTCTTGAATGCTGTTGGTTTTGGTTTTAGGCTGCTCTTGAGGTGCGTTTGAGCGTGCCGTACTGTCTTGATACATCTGAGCTTGCGATTGCTTTTGGCTGTTTAGAGCACTGGTATGCACGTTAGGATCAACAGGCTGTGTGCTGTTTACAGAAGGAACTGGCTGCTCCACTGCTTCAGGCTCTTGACCTGCATTCTCATCTAGCGTCAAACCAGTGGCGATAACCGTTACATGCAAGTCATCACCCATTTTTTCATCAATCACAGAACCATAGAAAATGTGAGCATCGTCGATATCTGTAATTTCTTCAACGATTACACTGATTTTGCTCAGCTCATCCAATGATAATGACTCAGAAGAAATCACGTTGACCAGTAGACCTTTTGCATTTTCTAGGCGTAGGTCATCAAGTAATGGCGATCTGATGGCTTTTTCTGTCGCTTGACGTGCACGATCATCGCCACTTGCGCGGCCAATACCCATCATTGCATGACCTTTAGCAGTCATCGCTGTACGGATATCGTTAAAGTCAATATTGATTATACCTTCGCTAGCGATGGTCTCAGCAATACCTTGAACCGCATGCAATAAAACATCATCCGCTTTTTTGAAAGCATCTTGCATAGAGATGTTGCCGTAGACACTCATTAATTTATCATTTGGAATAGTAATGATAGAGTCGACGAAGTTAGTCAGCTGCTCGATACCAGCTTTGGCGGCTTTGACACGTTTACCACCTTCAAACTTGAATGGCGTGGTCACAACAGCGACTGTCAACACTTCCATTTCTTTAGCAATACGGGCAATCACTGGCGCTGCACCTGTACCAGTACCGCCGCCCATGCCAGCAGTGATGAATACCATATCTGCATGTTCAAGTAATGCACGGATTGCATCTTCTTCGCTTTCTGCTGCTTCACGTCCAACTTCTGGATTCGCACCTGCGCCTAGACCACGATTTGTTTTTGCGCCAAGTTGTAACTTATGCGGAGCAGTTAAACGGTCAAGCGCTTGTTTATCCGTGTTAGCACAGACGAACGTTACACCCCTAATTCCTTGTTGTACCATATGTTCAACCGCATTACCGCCACCACCACCCACACCGAATACAGTGAAGCTTGCTTGGCCGTTATTTTGAGGCTGATTATCATCTGGCATGGTGTATTTTGACATAAAAAAGATTCTCCAGTTGCAGATAGCGTAGTGTTCGATACGTGGTAGCGCACTCATGGAACGCGCTATCGACACACTATATATAAATGTATTTAAATAAAATAGGGCTATGGATTAAACCGTTCAGTTTGGACAAAATATGTCATCGCCGATCAGGGTATTACTTTTAATACTACATCATTTTTAAATCAAATTATTTGGTGCATTTTATAAAGTGTTGACCTTTTAAAAATTTAGGTCTTCTTTAAATCTTATAATTTTTAAATCTTATAAATAGGTGCTTTATAAATAGATACTTTTTGAATAAATAAGCATCTTTTAACATAACGCTATAAGATTTTTTTTAGTACGCTCGCAAAACGTTGTCCTGCACTTTGAAAAACCCCGGTTACTCGATTTTTTTGAATCGCGTTAGATTCACTTTTTTCACTACGGCGGAACTGCTCACTTTGACTATATAGTAGTGTGCCAAATGCCGTTTGATAAGCCCGATCATTCACTTGAGTATTAAGCTGCTTAAATGATTCATCATTATCAAAATGATTATAAGCACTGATCGCAGGGTGAGTATTGGTCAATACCACTGGCATTTTCAGCAGTTTTTTGGCAAAAGGAATCATTCCTTTAATCGCACTGCCACCACCAGTAAGTACAATACCTTTATCAATATAGCCTATGAGGCCCGCCTCATGTAATTGACGAGCAACTTCCGTAAATATCTGAACGTAACGAGCTTCGATGATACGTGCTAGGTTATAAACGCCAATATTAATCTCATCATTTGATCCTTGCGGCTTAAAGATAAAAAATGAGCTTGGATCAACACTATTGACATCAACCGTACCATGGGTCTTTTTGAGCTTTTCTGCTTCAATCATTGAGATACCAAAGTCAGCTGAGATATCCATCGTTACTTCATGGCTACCCGTCGCAATACAATGGGTAAAAATCAGCTTGTTTTCTTTATAAACACACATACTGGTCGTACTAGCACCAATATCTACTAAGCAAACACCTTGTTGTCGCTCATCACTCATTAAACTGTATTCAGCACTAGTCACTGCATCAAATACGATATGGTCAATACCAACATCACAACTTTGCAGTAATTTTTGAATATTCTGGCGGCTAGAGACTGGCATCATCATCAGGTGATACATCACCGTAATATTATGCGCCATCATTTCGATCGCATCATCAACCATGAAGTCTTGATCATCAACGTAGATACCTTGCTGACAACAATGCATCAAATAATAATCTGATGAGAGGTCACGAGATTTAGCATTGGACAATGCCTGTACCATATCTTTGGCACGTACGACTTCATCTTCTACTCGTACCTCACCTGCACTATTTTTACTAGACAGCTCAGGCGCTGCTAGCGTCAGCCATACACTATGGACGCGGCAATTGGCGGTATCTTCTGCTTCTTGAATCGCTTGCTTGATAGCGCCTTGCAAACGCTCACGATGCTTTATTTGACCTTGATAAAAATCGCTGTTTTTAACTTGCCCTACACCCAAAATACGAATGTCTTTTACAGACACAACGTTACCAATAACGACATAAACTGCCGTGGCACTCAAATGGACAACAACTAGATTTTCAGTATTTTTCATGGTACCAGACAAATTATTGCTAAACAGGAAAACAAATGACGTTCCCATTAGATCATTAAAAAAAGCGCTATCACTACGCTATGATGTTGTATATTTATTGCTACGTTTAATTAAAACCGTTCAAACTAAAATGCTCACTGTTCATTAATTTTTTTGCACGATGATCGGTAACTATGGGGATTCATCACTAGCTGGTTCTGGTATATTCCAAGCAATCGTAAAGCCGTTCTTGTAGCGCAAATCTACAGACTGTATCTCATCTCGGCGTTTACTTAACTGATTACCGAGCAGTTGGCTCAAATTCAGCAGCTTTTGCGCGGTATTTTCATTATCAACAATAACACGTAGCCCATTATCAAAACGAATCAGCCAAGTCATTCTTGGCGATAAAATAATATCTGCTACTTGCAGACCAAGCGGCGCATACCAATCATTGACTTGCTGCATTTGCTGCATAATGACAGGCGCTTGTGTTAACTCGCCTTGTAAAGTAGCAAATTTTTCTTGCGTTAGATCTTTACTATCAGCAGGGATAAAAACAACCCCTTTTGCATCGACCAAACGCTCTGTACCAAAATTAGCCACTGCCTGCTTTGGCAGAGCAGTAATGACGATACCGCGTTGCCAATCGCGCGAGACGCTAACTTGATCAACCCAAGCCAAACTAGTAGTAATGTCTCTCAATGCTTGTAGATCAGAGGTAAAAAAACTGCTGACCTTTTGCTGATTCATAACCTGCTGTAATGAGTGATATTGAGTGACAGTTAAACCTTGATTGCTGACATAAATGGCAGCTGGAGGCGCATCACGTAATGCTTTGACACCCATTATCAATATCAGCACTAGCAATCCCAAAACCAATACCATAAAACAATATTTGACCGAAGTCGGTAGCTGGAATTTGGAATGTGGGCGACGGGCTTTATCACTCATTAAGTCAGTTACCTCGTTGACAGTTTGAGCCATAATGACCTTTGTCTCTGTATTTGCATAAAACGGATCATGCTATGTGTTAATGTAAATCTGCGTATGTTTTGCAGAGAGCTATCTAATGGATATGTTATCAAAGTCTTTGGCTAAATCGGTTTATATGATGCTTTTACGGTCATTTAAACGTAACATTTTTCTCAACTCATAAATAACCTATCAATGGTATTCATAAAAGACATAAATATCACTAAAACAGACCTATGATTACAATATTAACGTATTTTATGATCAAACAATAGCCTAACCCCACATAGTGACAGCGAATTTACACAAGTTTACATGAAGTTGTGGTAGAGCAGCTCTAGTGATACATTTACTTAATGTTATTCATTTTATTGGCTGGCTATAAATATAGTCGATACTGAGTAAAATGGGTACACGGTACTATACTGCGTGACTGGGACAAATTTTTCTTGCTTGCTGTGCCTGCCCCGACAGAGGCGGCAAAAAATTTATCCCAGCCCCGTTGTCTATTTTTTATATTGACCTAACTATACCTATAATGTCTGCGATAAAATGTGCCAGCACAGCGTATCAAAGTCCATACCACGCGCTTTAGCTGCCATAGGCACCAAGCTATGACTGGTCATACCTGGTACGGTATTAATCTCAAGTAACCAGAAATTACCCGCTTCATCTTGCATGGCATCAATACGTCCCCAGCCTTTTGCATCAACAGCACGGAAGGCTGCAAGACTCAGCGCCTGTAAATGCGTTTCATCAGCTTGACTCAAGCCACACGGAATATAGTAGCTAGTATCATTACGATTGTATTTAGCATCAAAATCATAGAAATTCGTGATATCAGCAGGTTCAAGACGAATGACTGGATAAGCTTCATCGTCGATGATAACAATCGTAAACTCACGACCCGTTATCCAGCGCTCCGCCATCACGACATCTCCACACTGTACCGCAGTCGCATAGGCAGCAGGAAGCTCGTCTAGATGATTGACCTTCGTCATGCCAATACTTGAACCTTCATGAACAGGTTTAATAATCAGCGGTAGCCCAAGCGTATTGACTATTTGTTGCCAGTCAGTATTAGCCGTTAGTAATGAAAATGGTGCTGTTGATAAGCCACAACCTTGCCACAACTGCTTGGTACGAACTTTGTCCATGCCGAGTGCTGATGCCAAAATACCTGAGCCTGTCTGCGGGATATCAAACCATTGCAGTACGCCTTGCAATAGGCCATCTTCGCCGCCACGACCATGCAATACATTGAACACGCGATCATATTCACGTAGCTCAGTAATGTCTTGATGCTTAGGATCGAAATGTGCGGCATCAACGCCATTGTTTTGTAACGCCTGCAATACAGCAGCACCACTGTCTAATGACACGCTGCGCTCATTGCTACTGCCGCCATAGACGACAGCTACTTTGCCAAATTGACCAGCATCCTTTACCTTACTGGTTGCAATATCTAAAGCGGCATCATGACCTGTATTAGCTTCAGTATCATTAATGCTTTTATTAAAGGTATTAGTGGTTTCTTGATTATTATTTATCGTCATAAAGATAGCTCCTAAAAGTCTTTTAGCTTACTGAATATAAAGATTGTTAGCGGCCAAATCGACAGCTATCTGCCCCACATTACCAGCACCTTGAGTAATAAGCATGTCATTGGCTTGCAACAAGCGCTGCATTACAGATTCTAGATTATTTTTATCAATAATCGTCGGCTCAACCTCACCGCGCAATCGAATACTACGTGCCAATGACTTGGTATCAGCGCCTACAATCGGGCTCTCGCCTGCTGAATAGACCTCTAATAGTAATAGCTCATCAACACTAGAGAGGACTTCGACAAAATCATCATAGCAGTCACGTGTACGGCTGTAACGATGTGGCTGAAATAACATCACTAAACGACGATCAGGGAAACTCTGGCGAGCGGCTTTGATGGTGGCGTCAACTTCTTTTGGATGATGGCCATAATCATCAATTAATAAAACATTGCCATCACCGATATCTACGGACGCGTGTTGTTCAAAGCGGCGGCCTACTCCTTCAAATTTCTGCAGGGCCCGTTTAATCGCTTCATCGTCTACGCCTTCATCGGTCGCCATAGTGATAGCAGCCAAGGCATTATAGATATTATGAGTACCCGGAATATTTAGTGTCAGGCGTAATGGCTCACGGTCACGGCGCAATACGGTAAAATGAGTTTTGGTGCCTTCAGTGACCAAATCGACTGCCTGTACATCGTTGAATGGCTCAAGACCAAAAGTAAGTACTGGGCGGCCAATGTCATCAATCATCGCATATAATTCTGGATCATCACCGCACACCACGGCCAAACCATAGAATGGCATATTGTGTAAAAACTGAATATAAGCCGCTTTTAATTTCTCAAAGCTGTTGCCATAAGTTTCCATGTGGTCTTGATCGATGTTGGTCACAATCGCTGCCATCGGACGCAATGATAAAAAGGATGCATCAGATTCATCGGCTTCTGCCACCAAAAAACGACTACTACCAAGTGCCGCATTTTTGCCAGAAGCATTTAACTTCCCACCAATCACGTACGTCGGATCAAGCTGCCCTTCTGCCATCATCGTGGTCAATAAACTGGTCGTTGTGGTCTTACCATGCGCGCCAGCAACAGCAATACCATGACGATAACGCATCAATTCACCCAGCATATCAGCACGACGCACCACTGGCAGGCGTGCTTCAAGTGCCGCTTTCACTTCTGGATTGCTACGATCAATCGCTGACGATACGACGATGACATCCGCATTGGCGATGTTCTTAGAGTCATGACCAATCGATATCTTAATACCAATCTGCTCTAGACGTTGAGTAACCAAGCTATCAGCGATATCAGAACCGCTTACTTGATAGCCTTGATTATTCATTACTTCCGCGATACCGCACATCCCCGAGCCACCAATACCAATAAAATGCAAATGCTGAATACGGCGCATTTCTGGTATTTCAATCAAACGCTTGGGTAAGGCTTTCGCAGAAGTAGGCATAAGTATTTCTCTTTATTAAAGGCAAATAAAATGTAGTGAATCAAAATAATTGGGTCGTAAAGTCCATCAGCTATAAAAATCGGCTATAGAGAACATGACCTACAAGGTTTGCCAAATAAGTTCGGCAACTTGCTTACTCGCACTACGATTGGCAAGGGCGTGACCTTTTTTGGCCATCTCTAAACAAGTACGGCGGTCAAGAGTATCAAGCTCATCACTCAAACGCTGCGGTGTTAGCTCAGACTGTGGTAATAAAATGGCCGCATCGTGCATCGTCAAAGTGCGCGCATTAGCGGTTTGATGGTCATCCACTGCGTGCGGTAGTGGTACAAAAATAGCGGCAATGCCGACGTTTTGAATTTCGGTAACCGTCAGTGCCCCTGCTCGGCAAACAATGATATCCGCCCAATTATAAGCAGCCGCCATATCGTCGATAAAAGGCTGTACCACATACTGGTGAATGCTCAAATCTTGCTCGTCATAGGCGGCTTGCGTCGCGGTTTCGTTATTGCGTCCACACTGATGACGGACTTCAAAAGGACACGCTATCAATGCCAACGCCTTTGGTACAGTCTCATTTAATACTTGCGCACCAAGTGACCCACCAACCACCAGCAATTTAAGAGGTGAGTCATCTTGAATATCGTAGCGCATAGTGGGTTCAGCAACGCCCGTAATAGCGTTACGTACTGGGTTGCCCACGGTCTCGAGCTTTGCATCAAGCTCACTATTATTAAAGGTATGCTCAAATGCTTGCAATACCTTGGTCGCAATCTTGGACAGATAGCGATTACTCATACCCGCAATGGCATTTTGCTCATGAATAATAAGTGGCGTTTTCGTCAGACGAGCAGCAATGCCACCCGGTGCTGTCACATAACCACCAAAGCCGACGACAACATCAATCTGATTGCTACGGATAATTTTCATAGCCGCCATCGTCGATGACAACAATGTCACCGGCAACTTTAGCAAGCGTTTTACCCCTTTACCGCGCAGACCTTGCATATCGATCGCATGAAACTGATAACCAGTCGGTTCGACCAAGCCGTTTTCCATGCCATTTGGCGTTCCGAGCCAGTGAATGACAGCACCGCGCTGCGTCAATTCATCGCTAACGGCCAACGCTGGAAACACGTGCCCGCCTGTACCAGCAGCCATCATTAGTATATGCGGTGTTTTCATGAACGCCTGCCTATCTTTTCTTTATTTATATGAAGGACTTATTATCCCACGGCCATTCCAGCCATCGACAAATCAGGACCCT
Source organism: Psychrobacter immobilis (assembly GCF_904846225.1). Classification (GTDB taxonomy): domain Bacteria; phylum Pseudomonadota; class Gammaproteobacteria; order Pseudomonadales; family Moraxellaceae; genus Psychrobacter; species Psychrobacter immobilis_F. The sequence continues at coordinate 193,906 of NZ_CAJGZJ010000001.1, forward strand.
ATAAAAGCCCGCATAGTATAGTGTAAATCGTTGGCTGATATACAGCACTTTATGCATCGTAAACAACAAAAATCCAAGCCGTGAGCAATTTTGGCTTCGCTTTAATAAACACTGCTAAAAAACTATAGAAAAGGCATCTTTAACCATGTGTTATCAAAATATCTTAGCACAGCTATTTTTGATCATTGTGCACAACTTTTAATGATAAATTACGCTATCATTGCTGCTTGGCTCAAAGTGTCAGTTTATTTTCAATAGCGACAATAAAGTCTGTCGCAATGTCTGTACCACACTGATCATCGATCTCACGTACGCAAGTAGGACTCGTGACATTAATCTCAGTAATTCGCCCACCGATTAAATCTAAACCAACGAACATCAGACCTTTTTCTTTGACAATGGGTGCCACCACTTCTGCCACTTGGCGTTCGATATCGGTCAGCGGCATAGCTACACCACTACCGCCAGCGGCAAGATTGCCACGTGTCTCGCCTTTGCTTGGAATACGAGCCAAGCTATAATCGATTACTACGCCATCGACGATTAATACACGTTTATCGCCTTCTTTAATCTCTGGTAAATAACGCTGCGCCATAATCGGCAAAGTCTCAAGCTCAGTTAAAATCTCAAGTGTCACACCGATATTTGGGCTATCAGCCGTCAAACGGAAGATACCAGTTCCGCCCATACCATCTAATGGCTTTACGATGACATCTTGCTGCTCAGCGATAAATTTTCGAATGTGTGCCTGCTTACTGGTCACTATCGTTGGGCTCATATAATCGCTAAACCAAGTAGCAAATAGTTTCTCATTACAGTCGCGAATCGCTTGCGGGTCATTGACGACCAATACACCTGCCGCTTTGGCATGGTCCAGCATATAAGTGGCATAAATAAAACGCATGTCGAACGGCGGGTCTTTACGCATTAAAATGACATTATAATCGCTGACCGGACTCGTGGTCTTATCGCCTAATGTATAAAAATCTTTAGGATCACGTTTGACCGTAACTGGCTGCGTATCGACCATCAATTGACCACGATCCAACCACAAGTCGTGAATCTGACAATAGCCTAGACTGTGTCCACGATCTTGGGCTGCCCACATCATTGCTAAGCTGGTGTCTTTCTTATAATTGACCCGCTCAATTGGGTCCATAATGATGAGAATTTTTAAGGATTTTTTTTGATTTTCTTGGCTCATAATATTTTCTTGGCTCATAGCAGGGCTCACTTATGTTTTATTATAAATAAACAGATATAGACGACTCAGTCAAATTTATAGTTTATTCAGCATAAAAAATCGCTTATAACGACATTCTACAACGCACTATACGCCGTACTGCTCGCGATAATGCTGCATTTTTGCAAGTTGGGTCGCATCTTTGTACTGGCCGCTTTGTCCGCCATGGTCATCTGCCAAATAACCAATTAAATCATCGATATCGATAAGCGCTCGCACCGGTACTTGTAGCGTCGCGGCAAGCTCTTGAATCGCAGAATGCTCAGCTTGACCTTTTTCTTTGCGGTCAAGGGCCACGATAATACCCGCAACGCTCGCACCCGCTTGCTCTAAAATCTCAACCACTTCGCGCATGGCGGTACCCGCCGTAATGACATCATCAAGCACCCAGACCGCTTTACCACTGACATCAGCACCCACCAGATTCCCACCTTCACCATGGGTTTTGGCTTCTTTGCGGTTATAACCCCATTTGGCATTGATGCCATGATGAGTCCATAGTGCCTGCGCGGTTGCTGCTACAAATGGAATGCCTTTATAGGCTGCCCCAAAGATCACCAGCTCTTGCTCTGTTATACCATCATTTGAAGCATTCATTTGCTCAGCTAAGGCATCGGCATAACCACGTGCTAATAACGATAACATCTCACCAGTCGCAAGCAAACCTGCATTAAAAAAGTACGGACTGATACGGCCAGATTTGAGCACAAACGCGCCAAATTTAAGGACTTGATTGTCTAAAGCTAGCTGAATAAATTCATGAGATGAGAAAGAAGTGTTTTGAACGTTGGACATTATGGCATTCCTATTGGCAAAAAGAAGGGCAAAAAATTTGCATTATTGTACGCATTACGAGTCAGCTTGACCAACCATTGATGTCATAATCTTGCATATTGGGATAACGAGTCAATAATCCGCTGCGTGATGACACATTAAAATAACATTGCCCATCAGCAGCCACTTGTATGTCCCAGCCCAAATGATAAGCGGCAACAATAATATGTCCTGCAAAAACCCGCATTTGACGATACGCATGACGCTGTGATGGTTCAAGACCAATCTGACTGAGTAAATAGCTGCGTACATGCTGACAAATTTGCACTGCGCTATAGCGTTGATTGATACTTTTACGCGTATGACAATGTTTTAAAGCATGAACTGCGACGCTACACGCCATAATATCCGTAGCCAAACTGCCCTCGCCTGTCTCAAACTGCTGCGGCTGTAAAACCACTTGCCAGTCCTCAGCATACAGACTATTAAGCAGCTCATCCGGATTATAGCGTTTGGTCAACGCGTGCAAAGAGGCATTGGTCTTTTTAGTAAACTTGCTAGCACTGTTGACCGCCTCTACCGGACTATCAATAAAGGTAAAGCCATAACGATGCAGTTTGGGATAAGCACGAATCGCCCGTTGTATGTCCGACATATCCAACAAATTCAGGTCACTCAACGACGATATTAATAATTGCTCGCTGTGATTTTGATAAAAACTGTCTGGCAAATCGATGAGCTGTGCCGCTTTTAATAATGACAAATGCTCGGCCAAAGGCTCTGAAGCAATCAGCGCCCATTTTGACAAGCTGGCCTCAATGGGCTGATAAAACCGCACCGACTGACCATAAAGCCGACGCAATTGGCTATTTGGCGGTCGCTTTGGTTCTGGAATATCCGTCAAAGGCCTAGCTGGGTCTATTAGCGACTGATTGGGATCGAAATTAGGATGTACAATCGCAGGTTGATTATTATCGGGTGAAATAGACGACTGCTTACTGTTGCCTTCTATAAGCTTACCGCCTACTTCTGTAAAGCCAGCACTGGGTAAGCGATTGTCAGAAGTAGAAGGCTGGGTCATGAAATCTCCGTAAGCTATCAGATATAAAAAATTAAATCGAGCAATTATACTAGTTACAATTTAGGCTTGATGGCGCAAAATATCAGTGTAACCTAATTGCCAATCAGGATAATCCAGCCAAGCTAATGGAATGTTGCTGTGTAAGCGCTTTCCTGTCACTTCTGTTTTTTCGTTATCAATAGCAGGAGGATTTTCACCAACCTGCTTACTGAGCCATGTAGTCAGCTCAAACGTCGTTACTGGCAGATAATCAGTAGCCAGATACATAGGTTTTGGTGCATCGCAGGTCAGTACGTTGGCAATAATATTGACCAAATCACGATCCATAATACGATTACTCCAATGCTCGGCTGCTACTGGCTCTTTGTCTGGCTCTTGGACTTTACGCAGACGCATGAGGCGCTCGCGTCCATAAATTCCGCTGGGACGAATAATAACGGCTCTGTCACCAAGACCATGTTGCAATGCTTGTTCTGCTTGTAGTATGACTTTTGACGCGTCGCGCTCAGGTGTCATAGGCACGGTATTTTCATCAATCCATTCGCCATTATCTTGCCCATAAACCCCTGTTGAGGAAATAAAAACAACGCGCTCAAGATTGGTTAATTTAGCGGCAAATGCTGCAAAATGCTGATTAATGGCCAAATAACTATGGTTATAACCGCTGGTCGAATACTCATCAGGAGTCACAATAATCGCAATATGCGTAAAGTCTTGCAGTTGAGCAGCGGTCAGTGTCAACGCATCGGCTTGCATAAAAGTCGCTTGATCATCCAAAGCATAATCATGGCGCGCGCCACGTGCCAGCCCTGTGACGTTCCAACCATCCTGTGCCAGCTTATTCGTCACTGGTAAACCGATATCACCTTGTCCAATAATCAGGAAATTTTGAGTACTCATCATCTATCCTTATCTTTACCAAACGTCCAAAAGCTAAATGCCGAAAAGCTAAATATCTGAAAGCTAAATTGTTAGAAGTATCGTCTATAAGATAGCTGTACATCGTCATTGGCATCAACGCGTTCTTGCCAGTCATAATTGGCATTAATCCGCAATGCTTGTTTTTTGTCAATATCGTACTGCAAGCCTACAGTCGATATCGGTTGCCAATAATGACCACGTACATCAGGCTCATCGCTGCTGCCATGATACCAATATGGCAGTTGCAATTCAGCCTGCGCGCGTAACTGATTGTTAATCTGGTAACGACAGCCTACATTTACCCCAGCACCTACGCGAAAGCCATTATTAAGACCTCGTCCACCTTGCGTCGTTCCTGATAGTAATGTGTAGCATAGCTGGGGCGGCATCTCACCTGCGTTAGCTTTCGGTGTGCCAAATGCCCACGACCAGCCACTCTCGTAACCCAGACTGCCCACTAGATGATCAGTCCCATCTCGTTGCGAGCCATCATTAACGCGCGTTGCCTCTATCGTCGCGCCCCACGTTTTGCCTTTTTTGGCAGAATTGACGGGATTAAAAGAGCGTCCACGCACCAAAGTAAGATTCTGCAAGACCACACTTTTTGGCTGGTGATTACGGTTACCACTGCCGTTGTTGTCCTCTTTGTCATATAGACGCAAGGTTGCAGCGGCACCTTCTAAGTTAAAGAACTGCGCAAAACCTGATGGGCGATCAAGCGTATCATGAAAGCCTGCACGTAGCCCGAGGTCGACATAATTATCATCGCCGCGTTGTCCAATACCAATTTGAGCCATTTGTAATGGATGTCTATCTATCGGATTATTGTCCGACACCGCAATACGACGCTGAAGTAAGGTCTGACTATCACTTGACATACTCGACACAGGATTGAGCTGTGCAGACTTAATGTCATTAAAAGTCTGTTTTGTACTATTGTGATAACCGAGTTGCTCACGCTGCTGTTTAACCTTATTGAGCTGGGCTTGGCGTAAGGTACTATCAGCAGGCGTATAATTGGTACTGGCGAGTAGATTCTCACTATTGAGTAACCTTACGACGTCTGATGGAATAACGACATAAGGCAGCTGACTCAATAGATGTTGCTGCGGGCGTACCACATCAATCAAACGTAAAATCTCGGAGGCACAATTATCAGTGGCAAAATAATAGGGCATTTTTAAATCTTTGGTTTCCCAAACGTGCAGCATGATTTGTTGCACCTCACTGGGTGTCAAATCCAGCTGATATGTCCATGCATCACGTTCGTCGTCTTGTAGATAGGTAGCGAGCTTTTCTGGATAAGGATCAATCTCTATCGCATTATCATAGCTGCCAATCATAGATTTTACCGCATATACTGGGAAGCTATCCGCTGGATTACCGTCCACCGTATAATTGAGCGCATAAGCATGATGAATTTGGCTTGGATCGGCTACGCTTGCTTTTGAGTCAATACGCAATAAAGTATGAGCAAAGGCAGAGGTAGGATTGTCTAAATACTCTTGCGCAAACATAATCGATAGCTGCTCTGGTGCAATCTTCTCAATCCACTCATCAAGCTCAGGACAGTCAGCTTGCAGATCTGTCGCATCAATATTTAAAGTCTCACTCAACCATCGAACGCGCGCGGGAAAGCGGCACAGTACCGAGGTGCTATCACGCGTTTTCGCCGTATTATCTTTAACCGTCATAGTCATTTCGTTAACGAGTGCGACCAATGTCATATCAAGCTCTGCGCCTGAATCTCGCTGACCATTCTTACTCAAAAAAAAGCTGGGATCCTCAACGACGCTGACGTTTTTATTTTTACCCAATAAACCTTTTTTATCATCCAAAAAATACAATAGACGTCGCCATGTTGTATGCTGGGCGAGATTTTTTGTTTTGACCTGTTCGCGCCAGTTGGCTAATAATGCCTCCGACTTACTGTTTTGTATGGATTGAACGTTTTCTGACCCTTGAATATCTGTTTTGACACTATTAATATCTGTTTTGACACTATTATTGTATGGCGCGGTACTAGCAGCCTCATCTATCTCAGTATTTTGTGGCGACGATGCTAACTCCCCTGTTGCCACTACTGATAGCGGTGTTGGTAACAAAGCCTGCGCTTGGCTAGAGAGTAGCAAGCCTGCAATAGCGAGTGGCAAACAGGCTCGCTGACTAATGGTGGTTAGGGTACAATCGTCAGACGGAGAAATAGACTTTATAGACATGGCGGTTACACCTCGCACGTTATGGTTCATACGCTGATTGCGCTATGATGGGCTGATGAATAGTGTCTGCTGGATCGTCAACTTACATACTCTAAAAAATATTTATTATTGCTTTATAAAAAGCTATCAAATACAGGCGTTAGCTGCATCTTTGTTAATATCAAACACGCCCTAACTGGTTAAAAGAGAATATTATGGCTACAACATCACCAATGACCATTAGCGCTGGCCGATTATCAACGGCGACATGGCTTACGTCACCGAACAGCAATATGCGACCGGCAGACACCAGCATTGACACTATTGTTATTCATAATATCAGCTTACCACCCAATGAATTCGGCGCGTGCGATACCGATGGTGTTCACTATGTAAAGGCATTATTTACCAATCAATTGGACTGGAGTGCCCATCCTTACTTTGAGACTATTAAAGGGGCAGAAGTATCAGCGCACCTTTTTATCGAACGTGATGGAGCAATCACTCAGTTTGTAAACTTCGACGAACGCGCGTGGCACGCAGGTAGATCAAGCTATCTTGGCCGACCTGAATGTAATGATTATAGCATTGGCATTGAGCTTGAAGGGTCAGATTTTTTGTCCTTTACCGCTGTACAATATGAGACGCTTGCGCAAGTTATTACCGCTATATATGAAGCTTATCCTAAAACGCGGCGGCATCTGACTGGACATAGTGATATCGCGCCGGGACGCAAAACGGACCCCGGTGATTATTTTGAATGGGTCACGTTGCGTGAAATGGTCGCCAAAAACCTTGAGAATTAACGCTGACTAACCATACCTATCATTTCCACATCCAATCCATTTATCTCCGCTATGAAAGTGCTATAATTTGCCAGTTTTTTTTCACCAGCAAATAAGCACACAACCATCAGTCAACAATTTAGCATAATAGGTTCTCATGGCAAAAAGTCGGTTATTTCGTTCAACCATGGTGGTCAGCAGTATGACCATGCTGTCTCGTATTTTGGGTTTGGTACGCGATGTCGTATTGTTAGGTGTTTTTGGTGCTGGTGGTCTGATGGATGCCTTTTTGGTGGCCTTTAAGATACCCAACTTTTTACGGCGTTTGTTTGCAGAAGGCGCCTTTAGCCAAGCTTTCGTGCCAGTACTGTCTGAATATAAAGAAAAATATAGCTTACAGCAGGTTCAGATTTTAGTCAGTCGCACCTCAGGCGCATTATTACTGATTTTGTCCATGCTCACCGTGGTTGTCATTTTGATGGCACCGTGGGTGGTGACGTTGTTTGCGCCAGGGTTTGCGGACCAACCTGGTAAATTCGCGATTACCGCTGAATTACTACGTCTGACCTTTCCATACTTATTATTTATTTCCATGACCGCTTTTGCTAGCGGTATCTTGCAAAGCTACGGACGTTTTGCCGCTCCAGCCTTTGCTCCCGTGTTGTTAAACTTATGTATGATTGGTGGCGCGCTGATTTTTGCGCCGATGTTTGATACACCAATCATGGCGCTCGGTTATGCGGTTGCCATTGCAGGCGTGCTGCAGCTCTTATTACAACTGCCGCAGCTATGGCAACAAAAACTGCTGGTCGCGCCAAAACTCGACTTTCAGCACGAAGGCGTTCGCCGCATTTTAAAACTCATGCTTCCTGCTATTTTTGGCGTCTCTGTCACTCAGATTAATTTATTATTAAACACGATTTTTGCCTCATTGATGATTGGTGGCTCGGTGTCTTGGCTATATGCCGCAGAGCGTATGAGCGAGTTACCATTAGGATTGATTGGCGTGGCAATCGGCACCGTTATTTTGCCAAGCTTATCGAAAAGCGAAGCGCAAAAAGACGATGTCAACTTTAAAAAGACCATTGATTGGGCCGCGCGCTTAATTATCTTAGTGGGTGTTCCTTCATCAGCTGCATTATTTATACTGGCAGACGTGCTGATGCAAGCGCTATTTTTGCGCGGTGAATTTACCCTACGCGATGCGCAAATGAGCTCGCTGGCGTTACGCAGTATGGCTGGTGGCATCTTGGGGTTTATGCTCATTAAAATCTTTGCACCAGCGTTTTTTGCGCGTCAAGACACCAGAACCCCTGTAAAAATTGGTATTGCTTCCGTCTTTGCCAATATGATTTTTAGTGTCATTTTTATCGGTATATTTTACTTTTTAAAAATACCACTGCATGGCGGCTTGGCGTTGGCGACCACAGGGGCGGCCTTTGTGAACGCAGGCTTGTTATATTATTTCTTGCACAAACGTGACATCTTCCGCTTTGGTAGCCATTGGAAAAAGTTATTTACCCAATTTGCGATTGCGACGAGTGCTATGATTGGTGTGCTTTATATCATGCTGCCCTACTTCCCAGCTGACGATGCTCAGTGGCGACGTATAGCCGCTCTGCTTATCATGTGTGCGGTAGGCGCATTGGTTTATGGCGTCGTATTACTAGCAACTGGCTTTCGTCCACGCCAGCTCAAGCATGGGTAAAACCGTTAGAGAAGGCTTGGCTTACGAAACCAAAACAAGCTTGGTATGAGAATTGACAACTTATGACGCCAATCATTGTCATAATTGTTGATTAATAAATAACGACATTTTGAGGTTCTATATGACAATCAAGCCGCTCACATTACAGCGCTTACCAATGATATTTGCCACTGGTCTTTTAAGCACAGGATTACTTTTAAGTGGTTGTAGCAATAATGATAAGGTAGAAGCAGATAGCGCCAACACAGCCAGCGATACTGAAGAGACGGCAGCGGTTGATACCAATAACTCTGCTGCGGATGCACCAATAGTAGATGGCGCTCAAGATGACAATGCGATGGCGACTGATGGTGTCAGTCCAATGGCGAACCCTGATAAACAAGACTCTAGCAAGCAAAAAAGCCTCGTCACTAATCCAACTCAATCTGGTACGCCAGAAGATACGGTCAAGCAAGCATTAGATAGCTTATATCAAGGTGACGTAAAAAAATCAGCCGGATACTACAAAGTAGATATGGCAAACTTTGAGCAAGAGCTTGCCAAGACCCAATCAGCATTTGCGCAAACCGTGGATGGTGTCACTATCACTGATACCAAATATAATGAGGATAAAACCCATGCGACTATCACAGGCGAGCTGATGTTAAAAGGACAAAGTAAGCCTGCACCTTTGACTTACGAGCTTCAAAAGATAGCAGGCCAATGGAAAATTTTAGGTTAAGACCGCTCATTGTTATTCTGTGAAATCGATTTATCTACTAGCACGTTGTTTAATGTCACATTATCAGACGTGACCGCCTTACCAAGCATGACCACATCGGCGATAAAACCTTGCATATCACAAACCTTTGGCATATATCCCCATTGCTCAAAACCAAGCTTACGAAATAACCCTAAGCTTGGCTGATTGTGAGCGAAGATAAGCGCAACCACATTATAAATCCCCAGACTTGGCGCTTGCGTGAGCATCCAGCGTGTCAATAAGCTACCCAGCCCTTGACCATGGTAATCTTTATGCAGGTAAATACTGATCTCAGTGCTGATGTGATACGCCATACGTGCATAAAGATCACTAAAACTGCCCCATGCTACTATGGGCGCGGATTCTATATTTTTAATATCTTTTATCACTGCTTTAACAATATAAATAGGACGCGTTGGACTGTTTAAATGCTCATCAAACCAATCTGCCCGTTCTTCACAAGTGACTGGAACGAGGTTGGCAGTTGCTTGCTTACCTGCAATGCTTTGGTTGTAAATGGCCAAGATTTCTGGCAAATCATCTTTATCTGCACGCTGAACCATAAATTGGTCGTTTAGCATGTCTACTGACAATCGGAGTGATGAGGCATTTGTGGCAACATCGGACATAGAACCTCCAGAGGCGATGGTGATTGTGATTGTGACAATAGTGGGAGTGGCATAATTAATAAAAATATAATCTGTGCTGTCAGCTTTTCATCATCACTAAAACAAAATGAGCACAAGTATCCGCATCATTTTGAGAAAGCGAGACTTTAAGACAACGAGACGGACAGCATCATACTTGTCTGATAAGCAGACTATAGGATGTTAGTATGGTCATTTTACTTTATAATGGCTGCTTTTAGACACATCGATTTTTAGGGCGTGTTTTTTCTTTTTTATCTGGTCTTATCTATCATAGCTGAAAATTTATGAACACCTATTTTCTTGAGCAACTGATGGCGTCGCCAAGTGCTTTGCCTGCAAATATCAGCCCAGTAGAGTTAGCGCCCTGCGTGCTCACTATTGGCAATTTCGATGGCGTCCATCTTGGCCATCAAGCAATGTTAACTCAAGTCCGTGATATTGCGCACGCACAAAATCTTGGCTCAGCAGTCATGATATTTGAGCCGCAACCTCGTGAGTTTTTTGCGCCAGAAACAGCGCCTGCTCGCCTCACCAATCTCGCAGAAAAGCAAGCATTGCTAGCAGAATTTGGCGTGGAGACATTGATTGTAGCGGGATTTGATACTGAATTTCGCTCGCTATCCGCCCAAGCATTTGCAGATATTTTGGCCATGCGTTTGAACGTTAAAGCATTGGTGCTGGGTGATGATTTTCGCTTCGGTCATGATCGGACAGGCGATAGTCAGTTTTTACGTAATTATGGCTTAGATGTGACCAATCTGCATACCGTCACAGATACCAGCGACAAAGCCGCCCGTATTAGCTCAACGCGCATTCGTGATTTATTGTTAGCGGGTGATATTGAGGCTGCCAGGACGCTACTTGGGCGCGATTATACGATGACAGGATTGGTCGTTGATGGGGATAAAATTGGTCGTACGCTGGACTTCCCTACTGCCAATATAGACTTGGACCGCATAAAGCCTACCCTCCACGGTATCTTTGCAGTAGATGTCGTCAGCCTTGATGACCAAGGTCAAGTAATTCCTAATGGCTTATTGGTAAATGCAACCACTGGCAAAACAGGCATTGCAGGGTTACGTGCCGATAGCTTATTTGGTACGGCCAATATCGGTACTAGACCCTCTGTTGACAAAGGGCATAACTGGCGCTTAGAAGTACACTTTCCAGCGTTACACGCAGATTTATATGGATTGACTTTACAGGTACGCTTTTTACATTATTTGCATGGCGAACGACATTATGACGGCTTAGAAGCCCTAAAAGCAGGCATCCATCAAGATGTCGCAGATTTGATTGAATGGCGATCAACACAAAAAACGAGCGAGTGAACACATATCATTGTTAGCGAAAAAACCCACAAACAGTCATGTTTGTGGGTTTTTTAATGAATACTAATTTTGTATTTAAGCGTCTGGATGCATGCGTACATTTAACTCATCAATCGTCTCTACCCATGCCGCATCTTTGTCCCATTCTTCTTGCAAGAAAGCCCGTTGATTGTCATTCCAAATATCAGATTCGGTTAATTTTTCTTCTTTTGCTAATGGGTTTTTTTCGATAAAACTGTCAATCGCTTCGTCAGAGCTGTCCAGTCCCAACTGTGCGAATAATTCAGTCATACTATATTCAGGTTCACCCAACATGCTGTTTCTCCTTAGATGGTACAGGTTTAATTGTACTTATTATTTAAATTACCCTATTGATTGTAGCAAGCTTTATTTTAAAAGCTGTTAACCAACGTTCACTTAAGGTTATCAATTGTGTTAACGGCTAATATAGGTAGAGAACAATAAAATCACTACATTACTACTGGAATGAATTTTCGAAGCCTCTGTCAGCAACGACACAGCAAGCGAGAAAAATTTATACCAGTAGTATTTGACTAGGGATGTATCGATTTAACTTTTCGTTGATTATAGACTATCATCTTGGTTAAAAAAGATGCTGATTTACAGAAAGCATCTCACAGACATAAAAAAGCCCTCACACTAGTAATAGCTAGTATGAGGGCTTTTTTGACATTGCTCTTTATACTAACAGAGCTTTGGCAAATTATTTACTTACGGTAATAGGTGAGATACCGCTTCACGCTCTTCGCTAAGCTCTTGCTCAGTCGCTTTTATTTTCTCTTTTGAGAAATCTGATGATACATCAACGCCTTCTACGATAGACCAGTCGCCATTGCTACAAGTGCAAGGGAATGAGTAGATCAAGCCTTTAGCGATACCATATTCGCCGTTTGAGTAAACGCCCATTGATACCCAATCGTTCTCATCAGTGCCAAGTACCCATGTACGCACATGTGCAATAGCGGCATTGGCGGCAGAAGCAGCAGATGAAGCGCCACGAGCTTTAATAATGGCGGCACCGCGTTGTTGTACTTCTGGGATGTAAGTACCTTCATACCAGTCACGATCAACCAAGTCCAAAGCTGGCTTGCCATTAACGGTGCAAGCAGTTAGATCTGGATACTGAGTTGATGAGTGATTGCCCCAGATGATCATTTTTTTCACGTCATTAACGGTGCTGTCTGTTTTGCCAGCCAACTGCGCCATTGCGCGGTTATGGTCTAAACGAGTCATGGCCGTAAAGTTGCGTGGATCTAGATCTGGTGCATTACGCTGAGCAATAACCGCGTTAGTGTTGGCAGGGTTACCCACAACCAATACTTTTACATCACGGCTAGCAACATCGTTCAATGCTTTACCTTGCGCTGAGAAAATCGCCGCGTTGGCTTCTAGCAAATCTTTACGTTCCATACCTGGGCCACGAGGACGTGAGCCTACTAACAAAGCATAATCGACATCTTTAAATGCAACAGTCGCATCATCAGTCTGCACAATACCTGCTAATAAAGGGAATGCACAGTCTTCTAGTTCCATGACCACACCCTTTAAAGCGTCAAGCGCTGGGGCGATTTCAAGCAATTGCAAAATAACTGGCTGATCTTTACCTAGCATCTCACCAGAGGCAATACGAAATAGCATCGCGTAGCTGATATTGCCAGCGGCACCAGTAACGGCAACACGTAAAGGCTGTTTCATTGACATTGAATACTCCCTAATTATGATTATATAATTCACGATTATCGTTTCAGATATCGACTTGTTTGCTGCATGGTCGCAGCCATAAACCGAGAGGTAGTGTAGCACTTCGTTTGGTAAATCGTCTAGAGACAATGAGATGACTGCTACTGATTATATTGTTACATTTTATACGAAGGAAATTTTAGACCAATCAGAGACTTATAGCTATGAAGCGTCAAAGATGCATTATATATATTAAGCTTTTGGTTAGAACTATCAGAAAAGCCATCAGTAGCGCGCGATAATATTGGCATCTCTTTTATCTAAAACCGACTACATCAAAAAAAACTTATTTAGATAAATATTTAAAACCCATTCATAAAGGAAGGGTTATTTACCGCCAGAAATGACAAACTTACTGCCACAGTTATCTACAGCGTCACTACAAGTACCAAAGTCATTACCATCATAGCAAACATGTATATCCGTTAGTGTTTGCTGACGCCGACTGCCTGCTTGGCAAATTAGGTTGATACTGGCAGGCGACATGCCACTATTTAACCGTGTCATTTGATTGATAAAACGGGATTTAGACACCGTATAGCTATTACCACTATTCAACTCAGCTGGTAATTTCAACGAACCCGCATAATTGGTGATCTGACGAAAATAACTGGTGGCACTAAGTGGACTACAAATACCATAACGCTGCCATGCTTGGCTCCTGACGGTGGTATCTGGCATGACACGATTGACGACTTTTAATTGTAATGGCGTCAAACTTGGCTCACTGCCACGTCCACAACGCTCTCCATACCCCAAATCTAGCCCTGATACGGTTAATGAATAGCCTTCTAGGCATTGGCGCATACGCGCTCGTGTTGGCTGGATACTACACAAAGCAGGCGTCATCTCTATCATTAACACGCGCTGCCCTGTTTTGACCGCATTGGCGGCCTGTGCTGGCATCAACATAACGCCTTGTAACATCAATAAAGCACCAATACTCATCGTCGTATTAATTTTGCTAATAGAGGTCTTATCTATCAAACGTACGCGACACCGACCTAAGCGGTTACTTTTTGATTTTTTGTGTGATTGGCTTACGTTTGGCGTCAGGTTTACTAACGAGCGCATCTGCACCTGAGTAGATGACTGACTTTCAACTTTCGATAACGTGAACAGAGTAAAATATTTTTTGATCATAAGGGCTGAAGGCATCTAGCAATGATAAAACATGGACTATGGCTTAGGTCGTCGCATTTAAATGATAAACACGCATCAAGCTAAGCATAGCGCTAACAAAAAATATGGCGACCCATTTAAAGGCACTAATTAATGCAATGGTAGCAAACCGTTTTTTTTAATCTATAGCAAAAACGTAAGCATTATCATTATCATCAAAAAGCACTAGCAATATTAGCGTAATATTGATTCATCCCCGTTGTATATTTTTCATATTTACCTGACCATATCACATAAAAAACAGCCCACTAACGAGTGATTGTTAGTGGGCTATCGAGTGTAGCGCTGCGCAGATTAAAATGAGGCAGGTACACTTCCCATGCGCTCACTAATCGGTTGATTACGACCTAGCAAACTACTATAGATAGTGGCATTTTCCATGACATGCTTGACGTAATTGCGCGTTTCAGGAAAAGCAATGGACTCAACATATTGGTCAGCAGCGAGTGAACCATTGACCGGCTGCCAACGCTTGGCATTGTTAGGCCCTGCATTGTAGCCTGCGGTTGCTAGTACTGGTTGATAATTCAGCTTACCCAAAATATCACCCATATACCAAGTACCATAACGGATATTGGTATCACCACTGTTGGCACGGCTCGCGCTATAAGTCTCACCCAAATTACGCGCAATGTATTTTGCTGTGTCGGGCATCACTTGCATGAGGCCACTAGCGCCAACGTTCGAGCGCGCGGAGGTTACAAAGCGACTCTCTTGGCGCATAATGCCATATGCCCATGCTGGATCAATACCCGCAGATCCACTATAACGTACCACGGCATCTTGATGCGGCATTGGATGCGACAGCGCTAAGCTATTGACACTATCTGTATTATCGATCGCATAAATCGCACGGTCGAGCCAGCCCATATCATACGCTTGACGAGCGGCTGCAATCAGTAATTTGTCATCGTTATTGTCACGCGCCTTTTTTACAGCCCAGTTCCATTCACGATTGGCATAGGCACGGCTGGCGTCGGCATTATATAAGGCAAACGCACGAGCAAAGCTTCCATCTTGCATGACACGAGCACGATCCGCAGTGCTGACATTCGGCAAGTTACTACCACCCAAACGACTGGCATCAAAACGCTGACCAATTTTATCTTTTGCCATTAGACCGTAGTAATCATTAATTTTTGCAAGATTCTGATACATTTTTTTAGATGTATTGCGCTTATTGCTATCGCTTGATTGCTCGTAAGCGCGTGCCAGCCAATACTGCCATTGATTGCCTTTTTGGATTTCACTGTCCATTTTTGAGATGGCTTCCACCACATCATTCCAGCGACCAAAACGAATCGCCGCCATCGCATAGTCTTCCGCTTCTTCAAAGTTGAAATCTTCGTCTAAGCTGTTACGGAACCAATCAACTGCCTCAGCATTAAAGCCATCATCGGTGTTGTGGTTCATACGCTTCACACCAATGGTGCGATACGCATAGCGGCGGGTCTCATCGTTCAACAGTTTGACTGAACGCTGGTTGTCTTGTTTGATATCAAAATCTAACTGTAATGCGGCTTCACGATAAGACTTGTCAGCCACACGCCCCATCGCATATAGATACAGATATTGATTGGCTTGGCTGGCAGGCTCCCGACCAAAACGACTAAAGTACGCGGATGGATTGAGTTGAATCTCACTTAACGCTGAATAATCAATCGGTGTACCAAGGCGTGATGACAATGCCATAATGTCACCCGTTTTGCCTTTACGTAGCATACGTTTTAGACGCGCTGCCCGATCTTGATTGGTGATGAGTGGATTATTATTCATCTCCAAAGCCAATTGATCACACAGAGCTGGCTGCTTATCTGTCGTTAGCCAAACATCGGATTTCGCTGCCATGGCACGCATGGTATCACCACCATTATTAAACCCAAGGCCCACTGCACAGCGCTCACTAGCATCTGCATTGGTAATTAAATTGGCTACTTGGCGTACTGAGGCGTAGTCATTGGCGCCCGCTTTAGTCTCAGCAAAATCAGCAACCAATTTCTCAGCCATAACCGTATCTGGATATTGGCGCACAAACTGTGAGACAGCCGCCGAGCTTTGCGAATTAAGGTCTAAATTCATCCGCCAATAAGTCGGATACATGGCAAACAAACCGCCACTCATCGCTTGTTCATAATTATAAAGGGCATTGACATCTCCGCGATCTGCTGCAATTGCCGCCGCCGTAAATGAGCTTGCACCACTGTCTTGTTGATAACCGTTATTTTGTTGATAACTGCTATCTTGCTGATAGCCGCTGTTTTGCTGATAGCTTTCTGATTGATAGCTGCTTTCTTGCGGATAGCTCTCTTTATCCTCGCCCCACGTAAGCTCCGCACAAGCAACTTGCGACAATCCGAGCGCACTCATTGCCGTCGCCAAGCTCAACGCACTGACTCGTAGCGTTCTTGCGTTGAGGCGCTTTGAATAATCGTTTTGATTGGCCAATTCTCTATCCTTGATGCTATGAACAATGCGCAACTTTGTCATACTGTCTCTCTTTATTATATCTCTACCAATGTTTGAACAGCGATTTGCCAAGTACCGCCAAGGTTATAGCACTTATCATACTATACTCGTTGCACTTTCGCCCATCACCTTTACCTTTCGTTAATAATAGGATAGCGCGGTGTAACATAGAAGTGATATTGGCTAGCTATTTTTTTGAAAGCGCTGACGACACCAGTAAACAATTGATACTGTTATAAATAATGTATAATAATTACCATCAATTGCCAGCGCTAATTTTTCACATTGGCAAAGGGTTGTGATAAAATACGCCACTTGTTAATCGGCTACCCCGCTATATTTTGGTCAATCATGGACTTTCCCTTATGAGTGTTACTGTATTTAATCCCCGCATAAATGACGCTGCTGTTGCTGAAACAACGGCTACTGCGCCTGCTGTCACTGCACTCAAAGAACCAAGTTCAGCACAATCACCAGTCACTAGAACAGCGCCCAAAAAAGTCTTTGTCACCACCCAAGGCTGTCAGATGAATGTCTATGACTCTGGCAAAATGCTTGATGTGCTAGGCGACTCACACGGCATGGAAGTGACGCACGATATCGATGAAGCCGATGTGCTACTAATGAATACTTGCTCAATCCGTGAAAAAGCTCAAGAAAAAGTATTCTCGGAATTGGGCCGCTGGCGCAAATTAAAAGAAAAGCGTCCTGATCTCGTCATCGGCGTTGGTGGCTGCGTGGCGTCACAAGAAGGCGATAATATTCAAAAGCGTGCGCCTTACGTGGACATGGTATTTGGCCCGCAAACCTTGCACCGTCTACCAGAATTGTATGACCAATCAAACGAGCAACGTGAAATTGCTCCGAAGAACCGTATTGGCACAGTTGACGTCTCATTTCCCAGTATTGAAAAGTTTGATTTTTTACCAGAACCAAGAGTCGAAGGTTATAAAGCCTTTGTTTCCATTATGGAAGGTTGCTCAAAGTATTGCTCATTCTGCGTCGTGCCTTATACTCGCGGTGAAGAATTATCGCGTCCACTGGATGACGTGTTGGCTGAGATTGACAGCCTCGCCGCGCAAGGTATTCGTGAAATCAACTTGTTGGGTCAGAACGTAAACGGCTATCGCGGCGAAAAAGACGATGGCAGCATTTGCCGCTTTGCAGAGCTATTGCATTATGTCTCACACGTCGATGGCGTTGAGCGTATCCGTTATACAACCAGCCATCCACTAGAATTTACTGATGATATCATTGACGCCTATGCGCAATTACCAGAGCTGGTGTCGCATTTGCATCTACCAGTACAAAGTGGCTCGAACGCGATCTTGGCGGCGATGAAACGCAATCATACCATCGATGTTTATATCAATCAGATCAATAAGCTTAAAGTCATTCGTCCTGATATTCACTTGTCTAGTGACTTTATCATTGGCTTCCCCGGTGAGACCGATCAAGACTTCCAAGATACGTTGAACTTGGCCAAAGAGTTGAACTTCGATCACTCTTACAGCTTTATCTACTCTAAGCGTCCGGGTACGCCAGCGGCAGAATTGCCTGATGACGTCAGTTTCAAGACTAAAAAAGAGCGATTAGCTGAATTCCAAAAAGTCATTATCGATTCAACACTCGCGAAAACCCATGAGATGGTCGGCACGACGACTCGTGTATTGGTTGAGCAAATCGCCAATCGTCATCCTGACTGCTTAATCGGTACAGCAGACAATACGCGTACGGTCATGTTCCCTTATGATGTTGACACAATGGACGAGATGTTAGGTAAAATCGTTAGTGTCCGTATCACTGACTTTGTCAGCCCGCATATGGTCAAAGGTGAGTTGGTTGAGGTTTTGGCTTAAATCTTTAGAACATGATTTTTTAGAACATGATTTATTAGAACATGATTTAGCGTAAGTAAAAAAGCCGTTCTCTATCAATAGGGAACGGCTTTTTTTGTGAAAGTTTGAGGATGACAGGTCATAAGAAGATAGCTCATTACTTAATGGTTATTTCTAAGAAGCTCTTCCATAACCGTCCAATAGCACGGAATCACTTTTAGAGTTTCATTAATCTTAGCTATTAGGGGTAGCCGTGCTCCCTGCTAAAATGCCACCATCTATCGTCAGCTCAGTGCCAGTAACATATTTTGACTCATCGCTTGCCAAATAGAGTGCTGCATAAGCCACATCCATGACATCACCCATGTAACCTAGCGGGATGTCTTTGCTAATTGCCTTAATAGCGTCTTCTCGCTCATTACCTTCTCCTAACATCGCATCCCACATAGGTGTATAGATAGCGGCGGGATGAATGGAATTACAGCGAATATCATAGCCATTTTGCGCACAATATAAGGCAACGGATTTACTATGATTTCTGACGCCAGCCTTACTTGAGGCGTAAGCGGCTGCTAAAGGAATACCAACGAGACCAGAGCGAGAGGATATATTAATGATACTTGACTTGCGATTTTCATCTGTTGGACGATTTTTCATCAACGCTATCGCAGTTTTACAACCCAAAGCCACGCCATCTAGGTTGACTTGATGTACCTTGTGCCAACTTGCCATATCTAGGTATTCAGGGTCATGAGCGCCTGTCGTCTCTAAAAATCCAGTAATACCGGCATTGTTTACGATAATATCTAACCCGTGATAACACTGTTGAATATACTGCTCAGCTTTTTGCCAATCGCTCTCGCTTGAGACATCCAAATGCATATATTCTGCTGGGTTTGACTCGCTCCATTGTTGGCGCTTTATATTAATATCATGACAAGCACCCCGCCCTTTTACATCATTGATATCACTGAATATGACGGTTGCTCCTTCTTTTACAAAAAGCTCAGCAATCGCTTTACCAATGCCTTGTGCCGAACCCGTGATCAATGCAACTTTATTAAGTAATCTCATAAAACACTCCTTTATGTCTGTTAAATCTTGATCGTATTAAACTAAGAATGAATCATCATTATTCTGAGAGCCAATCCGTCTTTCTTAGCTGCTGTTTGGTCTCACGGCGACGTTTTTTGCGAACGATATCGATGTCTTCTTTTTCATGAATACCACCCTTTCTTAATAATGGGTCAAGCGCCAAATAGTTACGTGGCTTCACTGCGCCGAGCGTTTGCTGAGCACCTGTCGCCTCTTGCTGTTCTAACTGCCGCTCAATCTGTTTGGCCTTTTTTAAGGTTTCTTTTAAGCTCATATTTTACCTATCTTTTAATTTTTTAATCAATTTATGATAATACCAATTGCGAAAATTACCTTGGCAAGGAAGACGAGTGCAAATTGTACGTCTAGTACATTTAGCGAGTCTGACATAGCTAATGTTATTTGCAGGTTTGGTATTAACCTTTAATACACATGACTTGCTTCAGCGTATGCACCACTTCAACCAAATCCATTTGATTGGCCATCACTTCATCAATGTCTTTGTACGCGCCGGGTATCTCGTCGATGACGCCTTTGTCTTTGCGACATTCAACACCGTCAGTCTGCGCTTTTAGCTCGTCAATTGTGAAGGCGCGCATGGCTTTACCTCGGCTCATCTGTCGCCCTGCGCCATGTGAGCAGGAACAAAATGACTCAGCCTCGCCCAAACCACGCACGATAAAAGACTTTGCGCCCATAGAACCCGGAATAATACCAAGCTCACCTGCATAGGCACTGATCGCGCCTTTACGCGTCACATAAACTTGCTCGCCAAAATGCACCTCTTCATTGACATAATTATGATGACAATTAATGGCTTCTTTAGTCAGCTGAAATCGTGGCAATCCTGCTTGTGGCGATTGTAGTGATTTAATCACTAAGCGCATCATCTCTCGTCGGTTCTCTAACGCATAATCCTGTGCCCAGCTGACGGCTTCGACGTAATCGGCAAAACTATTAGATCCTTCAGCGAAGTAAGATAAGTCTCGATCTGGCACATGACCGAAGCGTGACTGGCGTTCTTTTTTGGCAAGGCTAATAAAATACTGGCCGATACAATTACCAATACCGCGACTACCAGAATGTAGCATGACCCACACATCATTATTTTCATCCAAGCACAGCTCAATGAAATGATTGCCACCGCCAAGTGTGCCTAATTGTTTTGCCCAAGTACGCTCAAAGCCTTTAAGCATTTTGAGTAAACCCGGATGCTTGTCGGTAATGGGTTTGAGGCGTTTTCCCAATGGGTCAAGCGTTGAGTTTTTGGCTTGGATTTGCTTGTGCATGTTGAAACCAACAGGCACTTGCTGCTCTACTACTGAGCGCAATACTTTTAAGCTATTAGGCAGATCGTTTGCCGTCAGAGACAGACGCACCGCATTCATACCACAACCAATATCCACACCGACTGCCGCAGGAATGATCGCTGATTTGGTCGGAATGACACTGCCGACAGTAGCACCTTTGCCGACGTGCACATCTGGCATGACAGCAATATGCGAGTGTACAAACTCTAGCTGAGCCATATTACGTAATTGCTGCACTGCGCCTTGCTCGATATCGGTGGTATAAATCTTGACAGGTACGCCATGTTTACCATTTTGGTTTAATACTAATTGAATGCTCATTATTTATTACTTCCATTTTTTTATTTTTAAACCATACAGAGTATTTTTAAATAACCTTTTTATAATTTTCAGATATCACTTATCCCACTCAATTAAACGAAGCGTTTAATAAGGGAATAAATATTTGAATCAAAAATTTTAGGCAATAAAATACGCGCTTCTATTAAATTATAAATTAATAGAAATGACGGCTCATTTATTATGGACGTTTTAAAGAAAGGTTTTACGCTACCAAAAACTAACGCATAAAATTATACGCATAGAATAACCATAGCTAAATAACAGCTTGAGCCATATGATTTGATAAATACAGTAAAATCAAATGTTAGAAAAATTGATAGCAGCAAGCACAAAATTGTTTAGCACAATCGTCTTATAGTTGAAGCCAAATAATTGCGATACAAGGAAGTCGCGCACAGATAGTACGAGTAGTACATCAAGTGGGTAACAATGTAACGTATTTATAGGAGTTTAACTATAAAAAAGTGTATAACGCTTTTGGATATAAGAGACTTAAGAGAAGGATAAAGTGAGTCAATACAGAAGGCTATTCGTTGACAGTCATAAACCAAGTGTCAATAAATAGCTGACATATAAATTCAGCCAAACCTTTTCGAAGTCGTCATTGCTGTCATACTTCTCACACATTCAAACTTTAAAAACGTCTTGATATTTATATAGGACATGATGATTCCTCCATAGGTTGTGGCCAATGTCAGGGAGACAATAGCAAGTTAATTGAAATGATTTATTTTTAGTTAAAAGCTATAAATCAATGAGCTTATAATAATGATTTAAAAATTAATGTCAACTACTTATTTAAAATACATCCAAAATAATATATTTTATAAATATCGTCATCGCACAAAACAATTCTTTTGAATAACAACTAAGAAATTTTTATGCGATAAAACTATTTATAACATCAGCCAATAAAGCCGCAGCAATGATTATAAAGATGACGCCGCAACTGCGATTCAACCACATTAAGCGGTGACCAACATCCAGCCAGCTTGCAAGCTTTTTGCCGCCCACCGTATAAATTATTTGCCAAATAGTCTCACTTAAAAAGAATCCCAACGTCAGTACTAAATATTGTGGCCATAACGGCGCACTGAAACTAATAAACTTGGGGAAAAAAGCCGCAAAAAACAAGATGGCTTTTGGATTGGATAGCGACACCCAAACGCCAGTACGGAACAATGTCATGTCACTAGGAGAAGCTTTGAGTGCCGCACTCGCACTTGATGGCATCGGCGTATCCGGTGTGGTTTGCAGCGTGGCAGGATAGTCAACAGCCACCTCCTCGCTCATCTCACGAGCATCGCGCATCAAGCTACCGTCACCGGCATCGCGCCATGAGCTGATACCCAAATAGATTAAATAAAACGCGCCAAGTGCTTTGATAATAGTGAGCAGCCAAGGAGACTGGCGACTGATCGCATCCAGACCGAGCAACGCTGATAGCAGCAAAATACCCAGCCCAAGGCTCAAACCTGCCAGCGTCCAGAGAGTTCGCTTGACGCCATAGTTCATACCATATTGAAACGCTAGCAGCATATTGGGACCAGGCGTTGCCGAGATCAAAAACGTACTGGCAAAAAACACGGCGAACAGATTCCAAGACATCAACTAATCCCTTATTGTTTATTTAGAATCAAATTAAAATACAAAAAAATGAATACCGCCATTAAGACGGTATCCTTTATACTCATTTATACTCATTTATACTCATTTATACTCACTCATATTATACACAGATGTCTGGTTTTTTATAGATCAATTGACCGTACAGCTCGTCAGCAATTTCTGTAAAAATCCATCACAGCGTTCAATTTCTTTAAGCTCAACATATTCATCGGCCTTATGCGCCTGCTCAATGCTGCCAGGACCGCAGATGATCGTAGGAATACCGCTATTGGTAAATTGACCGCCCTCAGTTGCATAAGCCACTTTATGACGTTCATCGTCTCCTGTCAGCGCGGCTATTAATGCTTGTAGCTCGGCACTATCATCGTCGGTCATGGCCGGTACGCTTTCTTCTTGCATCAGCTCAATGCCGGTATCGGCAGCGCGTGCTTGCATCTGAGCGCTCAATTCTGCAACTTTTGCTTGAATCGGCACGACAATATCCTCTTGCGTCATATGCGGCAAGTTACGATAGTCAAAGGTAAACTCGCATAGATTTGGCACAATATTGGTTGCTGTGCCGCCTTGTATGGTGCCAACAGACAAGGTTGAATAAGGTACAGTGAATACTTCATCCACATCATCACGATGGCTTAATTCTTCAGCTAACGTATCGACATAACCAATTAAACGGCTGGCATAGCTAATGGCGTTAACCCCTTGCGCTGTCAATGACGAGTGCGCAGATTTGCCATGGACGCGGCAACGATACACAGCAATGCCTTTATGCGCCACCACCATTGCCATATTCGTCGGCTCACCAACGATACAATAATCAGGCGTAATGCCGCGAGCTTTTAGGTCTGCCAATATCAATGGCGCGCCCAAACAGCCAACCTCTTCATCAAATGACAATGCCAAATGCAATGGACGATGCAGCTGACCTGCATTAGATAGCTGTACAGCCTTCGGCAATAACGTCAATGCACAAGCGATAAAGCCTTTCATATCACAAGCACCGCGTCCGTATAGCTTGTCACCACGAATGGTCGCTGTAAAAGGCTCAGACGTCCACTCTTGACCGTCGACTGGCACCACGTCCGTATGACCAGATAGCACAAGACCATTATTTACTTTATCAGCATTTTCGCCTGCTGCTACCGTTACGAATAGATTGGCTTTATTTTTGATCTCATTAAAGGTTAAATCGACCGTAAGGCCTAATTGCTCACAGTACGCTTTTACGTCTTCAATAAGCGCCAAATTTGAGTGCCGACTAACGGTATCAAAGCCAATCAAGCGCGTTAGCCAATCGAGACTTTGGGTAGGATAAGCAGCAGTAGCCAACGCTTGGCGGTTATCATCATTACTATTATTTATAGTCATAAAACATCCTTATCAATATATAAGATAAAAAACTTATCCTTTTTTAAATGAGCGGCGCTGTAACGCTTTGACTTCTTCATCTAATCCAGCAATTGGACCTTTTACTGGTACGTTTGGCGCAACTTCTTGAATACTTAATGAATTAATGGGCGATGTTGATGTCACGCCCATCTCATCCATCCATTCGCTAAGCTGTTTCGATGAGCTGATATAAACAATGCGATCAAGACCCGCCCACGCATGCGCCGCTGAACACATGGCACAATGTTCGCCTGAGGTATAAACCACGGCTTTGGCGCGTGCATCCGCTGTCATATTTTCTGCGGCCCATTTTGCAACGGCAATCTCAGGATGATAAGTGGCATCGACTGAATTGACACGGTTACGATCTTCTCGTAGCACTTGTCCATCGGCAGCAACCAGCACACTACCAAATGGCTCATCGCCCGCCTCTAACGCTTCAGTTGCCAGCTCCACGCAGCGACGCAAATAAATCATCTCATTATCAGTTGTCATCTTATGCTCCTTATTATTGTTCTATAGCCAGTCCCAAATAAAAAAGTTCCTAATATTATTACGTGTTACTGGGACAAATTTTGCTTGCTGTGACGTTGCTGACAGAGGCGACGCAAAATTTATCCCAGTAATACTATATCCATTTTATAGTAGATCGACTATATCGCAAATCGCCCTATTAATGGTATATCGTATTAATGACGACATCGCATCATTTACGACGGATTATTTTGGTTCATAATATCAACGACTGGTGGCATTGGTTTTGGTCGCTTCCCTTCAGTTTGTAGCTCTTTAGTCGTTTTGGCATCGATAGCAAGTCCAGAGATGAGCGCGATGTCTTTGACTGCTTTACGTTTACGGGTGGCAAAACTCACTGGCACCATACGCGCAAACTCATAAATATGAAGATAAGACTCTTCGCCACCTTCGAAGTCCTCGTCATCTTCGAGGCGAATCGCCCCAATCTTTGCCAAGTCTGTGAGCATCTCATTTTCTTCGCTAGTGAGACGGCAATCGGTAATCCCAAAGCCTGTCATAAAGCCATTTGCCCACTGTTTCAATGCCATCACGCGCTCGTATAAATCGTGTTCATCATCAGGTATTAGCGGCGTATAAGAATAAGCATCGTCTTTATCTTTGAGCTGAAAGACCGTATCTTCGGCTTCTTCAGTCAATAATGTCAAGGCAGGCTCTGGCAATGACGCAAAACTCAACTCCTCAAATACCTTAGCCCATACTGTTTCATCAGGAGCATTACAAGCTGTCATCAGCCCTGTCATCAAGCCATGTACCTCGCTGATAGACACGTCCGTCCAGTCGTCAAAAGCGGTCAGCCAAGTATTCCAGCCTGAGATATTATCATTCATAATAGATGTCCTAGTGATTGATTGGTAGTATTGAATAAAAACAGAAGCAGCTTGTTATCATTGACAACGCCGCCGCTAATAGAAATAAAAAGGCCACGCCTAATACGTGTAATTACTTTGTTGATATAGATATTATGCGGTCACCTATGGCATTATTAAACGTAGAGAACAAAATTCATTCACGCTTACTTGTTAAGGATAAAAACTGACTATGTATGACCAACTTAGAATATTAGAAAAAATGATACTCGACATCAAAAAGCAGTATCAGCTTGTCAGTGCTGAACTTAGCAGCCTCAAACAACATCCCGTTACCGATCCAAAAGAGATTACTGCACTCCAGACCAAGCTTGATAGCAGCTATACAGAACGTGACGGTGCCAGAAAACAATTAAGCGACCTCGATAAACGCTATCAAAATCTTGCAGAAGCGCATCATATGATTGGTGAAGAACAAGACAAACTGCAAAAACAGATCGGACAATTACAACAACAAAATAGCGATATTCAGCAGCATAATAATGAATTAAAGCAGCAATACCTCGATATCAAACAGCAAAATAATGAATTACAAAAGAAGAATCAACTGGCAGCTGAGCGTACACAGGTTGTATTAAAACGCTTAACTCGTATCGATCAAGCAGAAGGTTAAGCTGCAATGGACAGTAATCTAAGCGTAGCGTTTTAATTGAACAGCGTCTTTATTCAATAGCTTATTTTACACAATACATTGCCTATTACAGCGCTCAACTCATATTGGTAATATCTTATATTACTTAATTTATTGAACAAACATTGTAGGATTTATCATGACCGATAACCACACTAAATCTCCGGAAAAACAGCTCACCAGTAACCAAGCACAGCCCATTGGACTAAAGTCGCAGAAAACCGCGCCAGCTGGTTCAATAACGTCAAGCGTATCATCTCAGCCTAGCAGCAAAGTTAATAAAGCGGCTGAGCCACAAATCAAAAAAGTCGATGTTGCGATTGCTGGCGTCACTTATCCCATTTATTGTCCCGTACATGAGCAAGAAGAGCTGCTCTCAGCGGTTTCTTATATCAATAACTATGCACTAGATCTTAAGAAAGACGCGCCAAGTCTCAGTCAAGAAAGCCTGTTGGTATTATGCTGCTTAAACTTGTACGAAAAGATTCATGCCAATCAAAGAAGTGATGAAGATCGTCAACAGCAAGATCAAAAATCTGACCTTTTGCTCAATAAAATCATGAAGGATGCCCAATCTATCCTGTAAGCCGATTGAGTTTCATCAAACACATAAGCGCCTAGCTAATCAGAGCTAAGCGCTTTTTTTGTGCCTAAATCTCATTTATTTATACGTCAACTTTATAAATTTTACCGGCATGAAAGTCTGCTTGATGCTCATAATTGCAAAAAAATAACGCTTTATTAATATCAGGGTTGCTGGTGTTTTGATTGTCTGTCATCAGGTCAGGACTGGTTTCGAGGACGCCGCGATATTCAGCCAAACTGTTTCCGCAAAAGTTGCACTGACGCGGTGTGATCACATCACCTTTTTTTGGCATCATGCTTTTGGGCGCACGCGGGTACATAAACTTGTAAAATCCCCACATCGACACCCAGATAATGATGATTATAATAATAACGGCAAACACGGCAGTGCTCCTTCGATTATAAGTAAACGCGATGAATAATCCGAAGCTCGCAGCCAAGTATTATCCAACACATTTTTATAGCATAAATTTTACCGTCAATAATAGCGATTGCACAATGTTTTTACCGTTTAATGACTCATATAGAGTCGATCGACTATAAAAGAACACAGCGCTACTGGAATGGATTTTGCGCAGCTTCTGTGACAACGAATTGTGCAATGCCATAATCTAAAAAACTGGCTACATCGAGCCAGTTCTTCATATTAAAATTTAGATTCCAAAATGAGTATTACTATAAATGAGTATTACTATAACTGTAATTCGCTGATATCAGCCACGGTCAAGAATAAGGCACGAACCTGCTTGAGCAATGCTAAGCGATTGTTTTTGAGTGCGTCATCTTCACTATTGACCATGACACCATCAAAGAACTGAGTCAACGGCTCATCCAAGCTAGCAAGCGTTTGCAATACTTGAGTATAATCGGCTTGTTCAAGTAATGGTTTCACTGCTGTTTGCGCTTGACGAACGTTACTATGTAAGTTTTGTTCAGCAGGCTCAGATAATAGCGATTCATCAACCGTATCAGCGACAACCGCTTCTGACTTGGCCAATATATTGGCAACGCGTTTGTTTGAATCCGCCAACATCGACGCTTGTGGCAATGCGCTAAACGCTTGCACCGCACGAATACGCTGATCGAAATCAAGTGGCATATGCGGATTAATCGCTTGCACCGCTTGAATGGTATCAACGCTGACGCCTTGCTCCGTATACATCGCTCGATAACGCGAGTTTAGGAACGCCATTACTTGGGTAAAAGTGTCGCCCATTTTGGTAATCTTGCTACCGTCGGCAGTGCTATAGCCTTTAATCGCTTGTTCGACTAACGCGACGAGGTTAATCGGTAATTGCTTTTCGATTAAAATACGCAAAATACCAATGGCCGAACGACGCAAACTAAACGGATCTTTTGAACCCGTTGGCGCTTGGTCAATCGCAAAAATACCAACGAGCGTGTCCAAACGGTCGGCCAATGCTAAGCAAATACCAATCGGCGTCTGCGGTAAGACATCGCCGCTAAATTTGGGCAGATATTGCTCTTCTAAACTTGCCGCCACAGCCTCAGTCTCACCATCTAGACGAGCATAATAGGTACCAGCGATCCCTTGTAATTCAGGATATTCACCCACGAGCGAGCTTGCCAAATCAGCCTTGGACAAAATACCCGCACGCGCTGTCTCATCAACACTAATGTCTTGACCTTGCTGCTGCATTAAAGTGGCAATAAATGCCGCAAGCTTGGCAATACGCTCAGATTTTTCCCAAATCGTACCCAGCTTATCTTGGAATACGCGTGTTTTTAGACTTTCTGTGAGCGCAAATAAGGGCTGTTTTTGATCTTGTAAAAAGAAAAACTCTGCATCTGCCAAACGCGGACGCACGACCTTTTCGTTGCCTTCAATAATCTGATTCGGGTCTTTGGATTCGATATTGGTGATAAAGATAAAGTACGGCTGCAACTTGCCTGCTTTGTCCGTTAAACAAAAATACTTTTGATCCGCCTGCATGGTTGAGATCAGCGCTTCTTGCGGCACTTGTAAAAAACGTACCTCAAAGCTTGCCCGTAGTGCAATGGGGAAATCAACCAATGCGGTCACTTCGTCGAGCAAATCCTGCGGGACGATTGGATCAGCATTAACCTCATCGGCCAAGGCTTTGACTTGGTTTTTAATCAGCATTTGACGCTTATCAAAATCTACCACGACTTTTAAGCCATCTAGCAACTGCTCATAATCGTTGGCATGTGCAATCTCATGATAGTCAGGGCTATGAAAGCGATGACCACGAGTTTGCGTGCCTGTTTGATGTCCTTGGATAATGGCGTTAATGACCACATCATCCTGCATCAATACCGCCCATTGTACGGGACGGACGAATTCATTGCGGCTCGCGCCTGAACGCATACGTTTGGCAATTGGCAGATTATCAAGCGCGGTTTGGAAAATTGTAGGCAGTAGCTCAGTGGTCGCTTGACCATGAATGGTTTGCTCAAAGCCCACATAATCACCTTTATCGGTTTTAATGGTCATAAGCTCGCTGGCTTCAATACCCAAACCTTTGGCAAAACCCATTGCAGCACGTGTTGGGTTGCCATCGCTATCGAACGCCGCTTTAATCGCGGGTCCACGTTTTTGCTCAGTGCGATCAGGCTGCTTGTTGCTGATACCTTGAATTTGAATCGCTAAACGGCGCGGTGCTGCATAAGCTTTGATACTCTCAAAACTGATTTCTGCTTCATTCAACTGTTCAGTGACACTCGCTTGCAGTGCATCACGCAATGATTTTAAACTCTTTGGCGGTAATTCTTCACACCCCAGTTCAAATAGAATAGTACTCATGGGATGCTCCTATTTATTGTCGTCAATGGTTTGATTGTTGTCTGTATTTTCAACAGCATCTTCTTTTGGTAAATACTTATCGAGCGCTGCTTGACGATGTGCCTCATCTGCTAATGGGAAGCCCAGTTTGGCACGTGCCTCAACGTAACCGAAAGCGACCTTACGAGCCAGTGTACGCACACGTAGGATAAAACGCTGGCGTTCAGTAACCGAAATTGCACCGCGAGCATCGAGTAAGTTGAAAGCATGAGAAGCTTTTAGTACCATCTCATACGCTGGCAACGGCAATCCTGCTTCGACCAATTTATCCGCTTGCTGCTCATAAAAATCAAACATCTGACCCATCATCGGCACATCAGCGTGTTCGAAATTATAAGTCGACTGCTCCACCTCGTTTTGATGAAAAACATCGCCATAAGTGACACGGCCAAATTCACCATCTGCCCAGACCAAGTCATAAACGCTATCGACGCCTTGTACATACATAGCCAAACGCTCAAGACCGTAAGTAATCTCGCCAGTCACTGGAAAGCACTCAATACCGCCTACTTGCTGGAAATACGTAAACTGCGTCACTTCCATACCGTTGAGCCAAATCTCCCAGCCCAATCCCCATGCGCCAAGCGTGGGCGACTCCCAGTTGTCTTCAACGAAACGCACATCATGCACCAATGGATCAATACCAATGGCTCTTAGCGAGTCTAAATACAGCTCTTGGATATTGGGTGGATTCGGCTTTAGCACGACTTGAAACTGATAGTAGTGTTGCAAGCGATTCGGGTTGTCACCATAGCGCCCATCGGTTGGACGACGTGAAGGCTGCACATACGCCGCATTCCAACGCTCAGGACCTAACGAACGCAAAAACGTTGCGGTATGAAAGGTGCCAGCGCCAACTTCCATATCATAAGGCTGCAAGATAACGCAGCCCTTATCGGCCCAATAATTCTGTAGGGTTAAAATTAAATCTTGAAAAGTCATCGGTTGGGGATTGTTCGCTTCTGATGTCATAGTTTGGATTGTCATAGTTTGGGCATCATAATAAAGCCACTGTGGAATGAATGTGATTAAATAGAATTCTAATAGCAGTCGTTGTGCCTAATTGGCAACGACTCTATTGACTGCTCACCTTACTAAAAATTGGCTATTTTATCTATGTTTACCTTAACTAAATTTGCATTATGGTCGTAAATAGCCCGTTATGTCTCTTATTTCTCACCAATCGATTACATTGATAAAGCCAAAGCAACAGATAAAAAAATACCCAAATGCGTTAACATTTGGGCAGGAGGAAAAGTATGTCTTGGGTATCCTGATTAGTCAGGCTTTTTGTTTTTGATGGAACTCGTAGAATCTAAGCTTTTTCTTACTACGCTTCTTTTATGGTTTTTACTATCAAATCTATCTTACTGATAAGACTGGCCAGTAGCTTTTGGCATAACTATCCATAAGATAATATAGATTAAAATACCGGGTACGGCTGCACTTAACGATGAAATAATGACGAACAATACTCTGACCCAAGTGGGTGACCAACCTGCATATTCTGCAATGCCGCCCATCACGCCTGCTATCATCCGACTGTTCTGTGAGCGATGTAACTTTGCTAACTTAGCCAAACCAAATACCTCTCTATCTATTATTTTATTTGTTTCTTTTTTTGCTTTTGCCTACTTATTTTTATAATAAGTCTTAAAGATATTTAGTCTTCTTGACTTACGAATAATTATAGCAACTATTAACTCTATATCTGTTGAAAATGTAGAAGTGCTTTGTGAGTTTATGCTACTTAAGCTTGCCCTAACCTATCATAAGGTACGATAAACCCCTGATTTTAAATAATTATTTCAAGATGTTTCAGAGCTGACTTTATTGCTACAATATTACAGTGCTATTATGCAGATTCTATTATTTATGAATTTAGTCAAACAGATATAGTTGATCTTCTATAAAACAGACACAGTGCTACTGGTATAAATTTTGCGCTGCCTCTGTCTACGCAAGCACAGCAAGCAAGGAAAATTTATACCAGTAGCGCGTGATAATATTTGTATCTCTTTTATCTAGGACTGACTATAAGAAGCACTTATCTCATAATAAAGACCAAATTTAAAAAATTTAAAATAAATATCCTATTTACAATAACCTACCTGTAAATCATCTCAAACCTTTATACCATGCTGATAAATGACTCACCTATTCAGTCATTCATAAACTAAGTCATCCACAAATATGACTGAGCGCAAATAACTCAAAAGTGAGAAAAAATATGTATGAGACAGGATTGATGATTGGCCATTTCGAACCGCTACATTTGGGACAAATGCGCAGTATATTAGCGGCAGCAGGACAAGCGAAAGCCTTACACATCGTGATTATGGCACACCCATCTCCGCATCCAAATTTTACGATCACCTTACAAGACAAGGCGCGCTGGCTACAGATGGCATGTGCGGATTTGCCGTTCATTCATATTCACACCACCCACGAGATCGAGCTACCGCTACACGAGCATTTCGATAACGTCAGTATTGATGTGGCTGCCAGTAATGCTAAATTGCGACGTTTGGTAGAGGCCTTATCACTATCATCAGAGACGGTATTGTTTATGGCTGACAACCATCCGCTGGCACAGAATCAGGTTCAAGAGCATCTATTTCTGCCCGTGGTGACTACCCCACTACAGTCTGAATTTGACTCTTATGCCATTGCCCAAAATCCAATAGCGCATTGGTCAGCGATTCATCCACAAGCGCGCGTTAACTATACCAAGACCGTCGCCATCGTCGGCGGTGAAAGCTCAGGCAAAACCACATTGGTACATAAGCTTGCCAATTATTATGGGGCCAGCTTTGCACTTGAGATGGGACGTTTATATGTTGGCACAGACTTGGGCGGTAGCGAGGTTGGGCTACAATATAGTGATTATGGCCCCATTGTGCTCAATCATGCGCAAGCGATGCGAGAGGCAAAAGCCAAGGCGACTGCACCTATCACCATCGTTGATACCGACTTTGTGACCACACAGGCATTCTGTGAAGAGTACGAAGGCCGTACGCATCCTTTTGTAGCAGCTTGTATCGATGAGTTTCGCTTAGATCATACGATTATGCTGGACAATAATACGCCATGGATTGATGATGGCATGCGTTCTTTGGGCACGCCTGAAGCAAGGGGACGTTTTGAGCAGCGGCTAGTAGATATTTTTGCCCGTCATGATATCCAGCCTTACTTGATTGACAAGCCAGACTATGAAGCTCGCTATCAGCAAGCAGTGCTATTTATCGATCAATATATCTATGGCAAAAAACAATAAGATGCGCCAAATTATATTTACAATAATTCATTGAGCCAGCGCGTTACAGTCACTATCTTGTCGGAATCAGTATTTATTTTAGGGAAAAAAGCTATGCGTATTCAGCTATTAGACAATATAACCGGAAAGTGGGCGATGCAATGGATTGTCATTTGGTTCATTTGCGGGGTAGCCGCCTTGTCCACGGTTTTTTGGCTCACCACAGAACACACAACACTCGATATGTTTTATTTGGGCGTCTCTTTCGTCGGTCTGGTCTGCGTGGTGTCGCTATCATTTCGCAAAAACGTTATGGGCAATGGTCTTGGAATGGCAGCGACTGCTGGCGAAGTCGTCGTACAAGCCACCTCGGGTGCAGTCGGTTTGATGCTCGCACCACTCTTTAACTTTTTTACCCACGTTTATGGCATTTTTTATTGGTCAAAGCATACTGATTCTGATGGTGACATGATACCGAAGGCTGCAAATAAAGCGGTTTGGTTGATTACTGCCGTGTTTATTATTATCGGTCTTGCGCTCTTCCCAACGGTAAATAATTTATTAGCGAGTTACGGTTACGCCGTGGTAGAGGATGATAATAGTAAATTCTTAGGATTTATCTCTTTCTTTTGGATCAATGTAATCGCCTTTGTACTCTCAATCACCGCACAAGCTGCCATGATTTTGCGCTACTCATTTAACTGGTGGTTATGGATTGTCGTCAATTTCGTTTGGCTCATTGTCAATCTGATGTCAGGCAATTATATCTTTGCCATTCAAACCATGATTTATCAGATAAACGCCTTTATTGGGCTTTATGAATGGCAGCGCAGTGAACAAGGTTAGGCCTGAGAGGCAAACTGGACTGATATAGTCAGGTCAACATAAAAAAGAGACAATGGGCTGCGATAAATTTAGCAAAATAGTAGGATTTGACTGTACCGTCTATTAGATAAAATGGCAGATTGACTCAATTAGTGCTACAACTGATATTAAGAACGATATTCTTATCCAAATAGGTCACGAATATCAGTTCATCATTTCAATGACTAATAAGGAGGTTAGCATGTCTCGTACTCGTCAAAAACGGATGTCTAAACGCACACTTGAGCAATGGCTCAGTGAATATGCGGTCAGTCATCAAAACCTAATTAATAAAAAAATCCATTGGCTCTGTGTCCCGACTATCTTTGTTAGTTTGCTTGGCATGGGCATGTCATTGTCTGTTTGGTTTACCCTCGTACTTAGCGCCTTAGTATTATTGTTTTATGTACGTCTATCTACACCGTTGTTTTTGGCGATGGGACTGTTCATTTTAATCTGTCTATCAGTGATGGCAGCATTGCCATTGGGCTTTAAAATCTGGGCGGCTGTCTTTATTGTTGCTTGGATTGGACAATTCATTGGTCATAAAATTGAAGGGAAAAAGCCTTCATTTTTTGAAGATTTACAATTCTTATTGATTGGTCCAGCATGGGTCGCCAATAGTCTGATGCGACGTAAGCATTAAGGCTATAGTCAAAAATGCTAAACACGCACTTTTGGACATAATAAAAAAGCGCCACTCAACAGATAGCTGAGTGGCGCTTTTATCTTTCTCATTCAATCTTTTTGATTATGCGCCAAACACTTTCATGCGCTCTTCAAGTGGCTTAAATTCTTTGTCGCCTGCTGGTTGCTCAATGCCACCGAATACCATCTGTGCGGTCAAATCCCAATGGTCATTAATGTTCCAAGTACTCGCTACTTTATTATCGATCACTGGATTATAATGCTGCAAGTTAGCACCAACGTCGATGCTAGCAAGTGCTGTCCAGATGACATATTGATGCATGGCATTGGTATGCTCGGCCCACACAGGGAATTTATCAGCATACAATGGTGCTGCTTCTTGCAAATTTCTTACCGACGTTTGATCTTCAAAGAACAAAATCGTACCGGCGCCGGCTTTAAAACCACCAATTTTTTGCTTGGTTGGTTCAAAATCTTGCTCATCACTCACGATATCACGTAGGGCAGCTTCGGTTATGTCCCAAAGTTTTTGATGGTCTTCACCGAACAACACAACGATACGCGTTGATTGTGAGTTAAACGATGATGGCGTATGCAAGATAGCATGCTCAACTAACTTAATTATTTCATCATTAGCGACTGGCAATTGAGCGTTTAACGCATAGATAGAACGGCGTTTCTCTGCTAGCTGCTGTAGTGCTTTCAAATCCGACATAGTGTGTCTCCGTATTATTGATAAGAATTATTTAAAGTTGTGACGATCAATTATTAATCAACACGATTAACAAATTATTTTAACGCTTTACATTTAATTGGCTTCATTATGGTAGTAATTAAATTAAATCCATATTTTAGTTTTGTAATAAAAACTTAACCGAATACGAAATTGGAAAAGTTTAATTAACAAGTCACTACACAGGCACTTCCATG
The DNA here is from genome assembly GCF_904846225.1 of Psychrobacter immobilis. Taxonomy (GTDB): domain Bacteria; phylum Pseudomonadota; class Gammaproteobacteria; order Pseudomonadales; family Moraxellaceae; genus Psychrobacter; species Psychrobacter immobilis_F. The sequence goes on from NZ_CAJGZJ010000001.1 coordinate 229,489, forward strand.
ACCAATACCCTTGCCTCTTCTTCTATCTCTACAGTGAAATCGTTAGTATCCCAAATGCCAAGACCATCACGAGTATTCAAAGTATTATCGTTTACGATTACCTTACCGCTGAGAACGAAAATATAGACCCCGTTATGAGCATCTTTTAACTGATAAGTCTGCGTCAAACCTTTGTCAAAATCACCCATGCTAAACCAAGCGTTTTGATGAATCCACACGCCAACATCGTCAGCATTTGGTGACAGTACTTGATTAAACGTGTTCGCTTGCATGATGTCATCCATGCGTACTTGCTGATAACGAGGATCGACGTTCATTTTATTCGGAATGATCCAAATTTGTAAAAACTTAGCAGGCTCATTCGCATCGCCATTCATTTCGCTATGAGTGATACCAGTTCCCGCCGACATGACTTGAATTTCACCTGTTTCGATAATCCCTTCATTACCAATATTATCGCCATGAGCGAGTTTACCAGACAATGGAATACTGATAATTTCCATATTACGGTGCGAGTGTTTGCCAAAGCCTTGACCGCCAATCACAAAATCATCGTTGATGACACGTAAGGCACCGAAACCCATACGCTCAGGATTGTGATAACTAGCAAAACTGAAGGTATGCTTACTTTTGAGCCAGCCATGGTTGGCATCGCCTCGAGAGTTTGCTGCATGATAAATCGTTTTCATTATATATCCTTACTTATAAGCCATTTAATTTTATATAGAGCTGCTTATTAATAAGTTTACCTGAAAGATGGATCTATTATAATTATTGATTGTAGGATGACATGCTTTAATTTGTTTAGATACCAATACTACCTGCAAATACTACCAACTCATCAACGAATTTTTGTAAGTATTTCTGGATGCGTTCAGTAACGATACCCTCTTTATTTACTATATTAGACTTTTTTGAGCATGACCATTATCGATCGAGTAAGCACCTGGACCATGAGCGAAAATAAGTAAAAAGCCCCCCGCTATCGCAACATTTTTCATAAAAGTATTCATCTGTGAGGCATCAATCCAAAATTGATGGAATAGGAGCCCTGATAAGATGCTAAAGCCAACGAATAGTAAAGCAATCAAACGAGCTTTAAAACCAAGCACAATGGCAATACTTCCCAATAATTCAAGCGCAATTACGAACGGTAGCAGTATACCCGGTACACCCGCTGACTCCATGTGCTCTTGAGTTGCCGCATAACCCATAATCATATTAGAGCCTGATATGATAAAAGTCATCGATAGCAATAGACGACCTATTGGAGCACTAAACTGTTGTAACTTATTCATCATCATTCTCTAAAATACGTGTGACAGGATTTGTTTACAAAGGATAATGTCAGTATAGGCGTTGACTAAAAAAGGATAAATAGTAATAATTACAAATGTAAGTTCTTAATTTCAGAACAATCATGAGGTAATAAAGATGGGACAACTAGAAGATATGGCGATGTTTGTACGCATCGTTGAAGCAGGCAGTATTACAAAAGCCGCTGAGCAGTTGAATATTGCCAAATCCGCCATCAGTCGCCGTCTCAAAGAGTTAGAAACACGTTTGGGTAGTCAATTGATCAGCAGAACCACGCGCCAATCACACTTGACCCAAGCGGGTGAGCAATATTATCAACAAGTGAACAATATCTTGAGCGCCGTTGACGCTCTGAACGAGCAGACCAGTGGTGCACCTACGCGTATTGAGGGGACGCTCAAGATAACCGCCCCGTTATCATTTGGCCTCATGCATCTGAACGATGTGATTGGTGAATACGCCAGTCAGCATCCTAATCTGAAGTTTGAGCTGGACTTTTCTGATCGGTATATCGATTTACTAGAGGAAGGATACGAGTTGGCTATTCGAATTGGAGAGCTGAGTGATTCTAGCTATCAGGCAAAGCGGCTGGCACCAATTCGTTGCATCATTTGTGCAAGTCCCGACTATCTAGATAAAATGGGTGTGCCTGAAACAGTAGACGATTTAGAAGGCCATGAGTTTCTACAATACAGTCTGGTTCAGACGAACAATATACAGCTAATAGATGCCCAAGGGAAAAAACATTATCATGCCATCGATGCCAAAATTAAAGCGACCAATGGTGAGTTTTTAGTGGATTTGGCCGTAAAGGGACATGGCATCACTTTTGTACCAACTTTTATTGCTTATCAAAGATTGGCACGTGGCGAGCTTGTGCCTGTTTTAAAACAGTATCAACTGCCAACACTCAATGCCTACGCTGTTTATCCGAAGAATCGTTTCTTATCACAGCGTTGTCGTCATTTAATTGACTCTATCGCCAAGCGGTTTGGTGACGATCCATACTGGGATAACTTTTGATGATGTAGGGCATGTCATCAATTAGCACACTTAATCATTTAGTGGTCTTAAAATGGCTAAATTTTGCCAAACATCGTCAAATGACTGGTTAATATCTTGATATTATCTGCGTTATTTTCCTTGTTTGACTGCAATTTATCTCATTTTAAGCCTCACAATCTAAATGATGACACGCCCTAGGAAAAAGCGATTTATAAATTACTCGTAAAAAGAAAGCTATACATATTACTTACGCTTTTTTGAAAAGCTCCAACGCTAATACACAGTAAAACAGACTAGCGTGTGTCTACATAAAACGCACTGAAAAAACACAAGAATCTATAAAGATTATGGTGCAGATAACTTAATATTTTGAGCACATTAATCTAATCATATCTTTAAGCACATCGAATAATCACTTCAAAAATCAAGTGATATTTGACGCGCGATATTTGATTAGATATACACACGAACGGAATATATAGCGATGACAACTCTAATCATTAAAAATGCTCAACTGACTGATCGCGAAAACTTGGTTAATATTATTATAAATGGTGCTTATATTGAGGGTATCGATGACATTGTAGCAAGCGCTAAAGAGGATGCCGATCATTCGAAAAACATTCACGATTCCAATATTTATGACACCAATATTTACGATGCGAAAGGTAATTTTGTTTGCTCAGGATTTTTCGAGAGCCATATTCACCTTGATAAAGCCTGCATTCTTGAGCGCTGTACTATCGAGCAAGGCGACTTAGATGAAGCCGTTGAAGAGACGGGTAAAGCCAAAACAGACTTTAGCGAAGCCGACGTGTTTGAACGTGCCTCGAAAGTGATTGAGATGGCCATAAAAAAAGGTACAGTAGGCATGCGTACCTTTGTAGAAACGGATCAAAAAACAGAGTTGCGTAGTTTTGAGGCCATAAAAAAAGCGCGGGATACATATGCATTTGCCATTGATATAGAGATTTGCGCCTTTGCACAATCAGGGCTAACCAATGATCCACATACTCATGAACTATTAAAATTAGCCTTATCACAAGGTGCGGATTTGGTTGGTGGATGTCCTTATAAAGATGACAATCCTAACCGACACATTGAGATGATATTTGATTTGGCTGAACAATTTGATGTCGATGTTGATTTTCATCTAGATTTCGACTTGGATCCAGCAGGATCGAGTATTCCCAAACTGGTTGAAGAAACCATCAAACGCGATTATCAAGGTCGCGTCTCCATTGGACATGTGACCAAATTGTCTGCGATGGACAAAGCCAAACGCATAGAGATGGCGGCATTATTAAAGCTCGCTAATATCACATTGACAGTCTTGCCAGCCACCGATATTTTTTTGAATGGGCGCGATTATGATGCGCTGATTCCTAGAGGTATGGTCAATGCCAATGAGCTGCTAGCCATAGGTATCAATACAACTATTGCTAGTAACAACATTTTAAACGCATTTACCCCTTATGGTGATGCCTCACTGATTAGAATGGCAAATATGTATGCCAACATTACTCAATTAGCAAAGGATGAGGATATCTCAGACGTCTTTGATATGATTACGAAGAACGCTGCTAGATTATTGTCTCATCAGGCAGAGATTACCGTGGGCGCGCCAGCTACGTTCGTTGTGTTAGAAGCTAAAAATGCTATAGAAGCTATACGCACCAATTCACAAGCGTTGGCTAGTTTCAAAAGTGGTAAGCAAACCTTTATCAACAAATCCGCGCGTATTTGTTTTTTAGAGCAATAAATAAAAGGAGCGTTTCATGAAAAACCGCTCCTCTATCGTTATTTAATAGCGAATTCTAGCGTCCACTAATTGTAAATAAGTGGACGCTTTTTTATCATAACTTTCTTACTTTCTTATTGAATGGCTTATTTTAGTGAATGGCTTATTTTAGTGAATGGCTTATATAAGCAGCATTACTCTAAGGTTTGTACGCCACCGCCATTAACAAAGATAGTTTGACCACTAACCCATGTTGAGATTGGTGAGGCAAAATATAACATCGCACCAGCAATGTCATCAGCTTCGCCCAGACGCTTAATAGGCGTATGCGCGAGCATTTTTTTCTCGATGTCAGGTGTCAATACTGTTTTTAGTGCATCAGTACGAGTAGCGCCCGGACCAACTGCATTAATACGCACTTCAGGACCGAAATCATGCGCTAAATTAGCAACCATATGATTGACCGCTGCTTTTGAACCCGCATAGCCGCTCATGTTGGGATCTTTATTGAGACTCGACATCGAGGTGGTAAATACAATCGAACCATAGCCAGACTTTTTCATGTGCGGTACACATAATTGACATAAGCGCCAGCCGCTAAAAACGTTCAATTCAAAATCACGACGGATATCATCAACCGATATTTTAGAAGGGTTTTCACGACCACCGCCACCACCGCCAGCATTATTAATTAATATATTTATAGTCCCAAATGCAGCAACGACTTTATCTACCATAGCGACCAAATCATCGTCTTTTAAAATATTACACTCAACCGCCAATGCTTTGACACCATAACTTTCGATTTCTCGAGCCGCTGCATTAGCATCTTCTAATTTGAGATCAGCAATCACAATATTGGCACCTGCTTGCGCCAATCTTAGTGCCGTTGCTTTACCAATTCCGTTCGCGCCGCCCGTGACAATGGCTGTTTTACCCGAGAGGTCGAACAATTCGTTAAATGATTTATGTTGAAAGGTTTGCATATCGAATCCTTATAATTATTAATTTAGCAGCTTATAAGTTTATTAATGTGGCAGTCATTAATGCATCAGTGATAAGCATTTTGTATTTATGATATAAAGTGCTGCTCATTATATTTAAATAATTGATAAGTATGCATGGTTAAAATCAGATGAATGTGTCAAATCATCCATATTTTGTAACACTGATATATAGTCGATTTGCCGTAAAGTAGATACAGTGCTACTGGGGTAAATTTTGTGTAGCCTCTGTCAGTAACGGCACAGCAAGCAAGGGAAATTCATCTCAGTAGCGCATGATAATAGTTGTATCTCTTTTATCTACAACTAACGATAAGACCGTTTCCTTAAATTTTAGGCATAAAAAAAGCCTCACTTCTTGATAAAAGAAGTGAGGCTTTAGTGCTTTTGCAAGCCATATTTGGAGCGGGAAAAGAGATTCGAACTCTCGACCCCAACCTTGGCAAGGTTATGCTCTACCACTGAGCTATTCCCGCATAAATCAAATTGTAATATTAGTTAATAACTACTACGTCTCGATAGGCTGGCTATTTTAGCAAATATTTTGCGCGTGTCAATGTATTTTTTAAAGTTTATTTCCAATAAGCTCTCTTTAAATCTGCATTTATATAATAATCCAGTATAAGTTATTGATTTAACGATATCTATTATCTTCTACCCCTCTTTTATTTATTTTATTAAAATAATAGAAATATCTCTTTTATCTGGTCTCGGTATACATTCCTCGCCTGCTGTCTACTTTATGCATCGTTCTTGTAGCCGTTGAAAGTAAAATACTCACCTACTTTTTGTCTCTCTCTTCTTCGCTCATAGTGAAACCTTGTATTGCTACTATTCCTGTATTGGTTTTGACTTGTTAACATTATGATACTTATGTCTAATCACAGTTCGGGTAAAATTTCATTGTCTAGGCAGATCAGCAAGCATTGATAGAACAGCAATAAGATCCTGCCTTTTTACCGATCGTATAGAGAACCATTTTGTTCAACTTTACTTTTTATTATTTATAGCGAGGATATTTATTATGAAAAAGTTACTGACCACCACTATGATGACCGCGTCATTGTCGGTATTGACCCTGACCGGTTGTACGAGTACCACTGGTGCTGGCGCTATTGGCGTTGACCGTCAGCAGCTGCTATTAGTCTCTAGCGAGCAAGTTTTGCAATTATCAGCACAAAGTTATGCTAAGACCATACAGGACGCCAAAGCAAATCGCGTGCTTGACACCAATGCTGCTCAGCTTAATCGCCTAAAAAATATTGCTAACCGTTTGGTCGGTCAAGTTGGTGTCTATCGCCCAGATGCAGCGAAATGGAACTGGGAAGTGCATACGATCAAATCTAATGAGCTGAATGCTTTCGTCTTGCCCGGTGGCAAAATCATGTTTTACTCAGGCATTATTGATCGCTTGAATTTAACGGATGATGAAATTGCAGCGATCATGGGTCATGAGATGTCGCATGCGTTACGCGAACATTCACGTGAGCGCCTCTCACGCGAGTATGCCACGCAAACTGGTATCGGTGTTGCTGCTAGCATTTTTGGTCTATCACAAGGTCAGGCTGATCTAGCAAACGTGGCTGGTGATCTAGGCTTGAGCCGTCCTCACAGTCGTACACAAGAAGCAGAAGCCGATCAAATTGGTCTAGAGCTGATGGCACGCGCAGGCTACAATCCACAAGCCGCGATTACCTTGTGGCAAAAAATGCAACGCGCCAGCCAAGGCGAGCCACCACAGTTCTTAAGCACTCACCCAAGCAGTAGCAATCGAATTACCCAGCTACAATCGTTGATGCCTAAGGTGACCCCGCTGTATCAAAAATCGCGTCGTTAATAGTGTGTTTTTGGTTATTAACTTTTAAATAAATTTTGATAAATTATAAGAGCAGAGTGCAAATGACATGTTGCGCTCTGCTTTTTTGGTTTTTATGTGATTGCTGAGAAATATGCCAGATTTTACAGCACGAGTTAAAGCCAATCGTGTCTGCTATAATAAACATCATATATCATTGCTAAGTGCCATATCTTTAAGCAATATGTGCCTAAGTACTGTGATTTCTAGGTGCTGTGATTTCTAGGTATAGATAGAGAATAATAAAATCACTACAGTACTACTGGAATGAATTTTCGAAGCCTCTGTCAGTAACGACACAGCAAGCGAGAAAAATTTATACCAGTAGTATCTGACTATGGATGTATCGATTTAACTGTTCGTTGATTATGCTATTGAACAGAATACATTGAAGCAAAATATTTTATTGAAGGATTGCTATGAGTATCACACCTACCGCCGATGCCCTTGAGGCTGAACTACAAGCGTTGCAACCACAACACTTGGCGCTCACAAATGAGTCGATGAATCATGCTGGTTATTTTGAAGGCAAAGAAAGCCATTTTAAGCTGGTTATTGTCAGTGACGCTTTCGAAGGCAAACGATTGGTCGCTCGCCATCAGTTAGTTTATGGACTGGTCAATGCCTTATTGACCTCACAAGGCGGTCAAGTGCACGCCTTAGCCATTCATGCTTACACCCCAATAGAATGGCAAGGTCAAAGCCCTGATAGCCCATTATGTGCCGGACAAAATAAAGCTTAGAGAGCAAAATTTAGATCATTATTATTTGAATATTCTTTTTTCATACGATAATGAAATACTATAAACAAGCTTGCAAACTGTACTTTTAGAGGAAGTAATCTTTAATGAAACATTTCCATATGCTAATGGCGGTACTGGTCATTGTGTTGTTTTTATACCAAAGTTATTTGGCTCTAAGCGCCAATAGACAAGCGCCACGTGCGATTAAAATAGCCAATCATATTATCTATGCTCTCATTATCGTGTCAGGGGCGGTCATGCTCATGCAACTGATGAATGCCAACGCTCCCATACAATGGGTATTTGCCAAAATCATTTTACTCATCGCTGCCATTAGTTCGAGTATCAAAGCCTTTAACCCGCATGCGACACCCGTACAAAGAAAAACAGGCATTCTTATTGCTGCTGTAGCGTATATTGGTATCGTGATACTTGCCTTTGCTAAGCCCGCCAATCTGTTTTAATCGTTGATTGATATTAGGTCGGTACAAATAGTTATATAATAGGATAGAAAAATAGTGAATAATTGATATATTATCAATATCTTAATGACGTTATTTTTGCTATCTTAAATTTACTATCTTACATCAGTCCCATAAAACAATTTAGCCTAATGGAGCCACTATGAAAACCCTTACAGCAGCGACACTACTGGCAACAGCTGGCGTTTTTGGTCTCTCAGGCTGCGCCTCTATGGGCAATATCACGCCGCAATATGTTGCACCCAGTACGTATCAACAGTATGACTGCCAAGCCCTTAATCAAGAGTATGTTCGTGTGAACCGTTATGTCGATGCCGCTCGTAATGAACAGTCGACGTTGTCCTCATCAGGTGTGGGTTTGGGGGTTTCTGCAGGACGCTGGGGCATCTCACCTAACATCAGCTTTGGCGTTGGTAAAAGCAACGACACCAAAGCGCGTGATGCCAAATTATCACGGCTTTATGGCGAGCGTGATGCCATTGTCCAATCTGCCCGTATTCAGCGTTGTAGCTTCGTCAATGGTGTCAAGATTTATGGCGAATAACACGCAATAAATCCTGTTCGATGATTTAGAGTTTTAAGCATCTAACGTTTCAATAAATGACAGTATTGTTTTTGAACATAGTCATTAAAAAAAGCCAATACGCTGATCGCGTATTGGCTTTTTAATGGCTTATTGTGTTTATTAAATATAAAAACTCAAATGTCATTTTAAGCGTTGTACCCACTGGACAATCTGATCACTAGGCAAAGCGCCTGACTGCCGCGCGACTTCTCTACCATTTTTAAAAGCAACCATGGTTGGCAAACTGCGAATGTTATAAGGTGCAGCTGCTTGCTCATATTTATCTGTTTGTATTTTTGCAAAAACCACTTGCGGTAGCTGACTGGCAGCTGCTTTAAACTGCGGCGCCATCATAAGACACGGTTGACACCAGCTCGCCCAAAAATCAACGATGGTCAACACCTCATTTTTTTGAATGACTTTACGGACCGTCTGCGCATTCAACTCATGAGGACTACCCGTCAATAACGGCTGGCCACATTTGCCACAATTTGGCGCAGCGTTGAGCTTTGCCGCGGGTAAGCGATTGGTGGCTTGGCAATGTGGGCATACTAGATGCGCGCTTTGTTCACTCATTACAGGACTCCTTTGCAAATATAATAGGGATATCTTCCAAACGTTTTAACCAAGGGCATTGATCGGCACTTTTAAATAACGAACACCATTGTCCTCTGGCTTTGGAAAGTGACCCGCATCGATATTGACTTGTACCGCTGGAATTATCAGGCGTGGCATCTCTAAAGTCGCATCACGGCGCTCACGCATTTGCACAAACTCTGCTTCACTAATACCATCTTTCACATGAATATTGCCCAGCTTTTGCGCAGACACTGTGGTCGTTGGACAATGCTGACGGCCTTTGCTTGGATAATCGTGACACAGGTAAATTATGGTGTCTTCTGGCAGCGCCAACAGCTTTTGGATTGACTGATAGAGGGTTTTGGCATCGCCTCCTGGAAAATCACAGCGAGCCGTTCCCACGTCAGGCGCAAATATCGTATCGCCCACGAATACTGCGGCTTTTTCTTTGTCAATCGCCACATAAGCCATGTCAGCTTGCGTATGACCTGGCACATACATGACCGTAATAACAATATCGCCGAGTGCCAATGTATCGCCATCATCCGTCAACACATCAAACTGGCTGGCATCGGTGCGAAAACTGGTATCGAAATTAAAAATTTGCTTAAATACCTTCTGTACCTCGGTAATATGTCGACCAATTACCAACTGTCCACCAAGATTTTCTTTTGTATGTATAGCCGCTGATATATGGTCTGCATGTGCATGAGTCTCGATAATGTAGACCAACGCCCAATCATGCTCACGCACGAACTCAATAACCTCGTCGACGCTCGTGGTACTAGCACGGCCTGATTTTGCATCGAAGTCCAATACTGGATCGATGATGGCACAGACTTGCTGTTGAACGTCCACGAGTACGTGAGTGTAGGTTTGCGTGTCGCTATGTAAGAATGAATGAACTTGCATGGGACCCTCTTTGCTTTTAAACGAATGTTTTAACTTTCAATAGATTGCTAAGATTCAGTAGATTGTTAAGTGTATAGTCGATACTGAATAAGATGTATACATGACAATATCCTGCGTGACTGGGACAAATTTTTCTTGCTTGCTGTGCCTACGCAGACAGAGGCGACAAAAAATTTATCCCAGCCCCGTTGTCTCTTTTTTGTATTGACCTGACTACAGTATGGGGGTTTTTATTACGATTTCATGTACCCACTCATAAAAGATGCGTACCAATATAATCAGTGACAAACGTTTTATCAATTTATATAATGTAAATAATAATAATTTGCTGTTACTGATGATATCATTGATAATTAATGACAGCTTATCTATCAACACTATACTTTTTATTTATATTTTATATAAGGAGCTTGCTCTGGCTACTTCTATTTCAGCATTGAGCACATCCACGGATAGCACTAGTGATAATATGTCATCTAGCATGACCGATTTTGCGCCCAAAGACCTTGCCGAAAAAATGCAACAAGCATCGAGGCAAGCCAGCCAATTATTGAAGTCGCTGTCGCACCCTGATCGCCTATTATTGCTATGTCAGCTGACTCAAGGTGAGTACTGCGTGAGTGAACTTGAGGACTTGGTCGGTATTGGTCAACCAAGTTTGTCGCAGCAACTGGGTATTTTACGCAAAGATGCGCTGGTCAAGACTCGCCGCGAAGGCAAGCAAATTTACTATCGCATCGCAAGTGATGATGCTTTAGCGATGCTACAGTTATTGTATGAACGCTTTTGTGCCAAAACGGATAGATAGCTCACGAGCTTGATGCTTGGCCGTAATTAACTTTCTTTATTGTGATGACATAGTATTATGCCCTCTATCTCTACTCGTCTGATTCCTGCTTGGTTGCGTCAATACCAGCTATCTGCCTTGCCGACTGACGTTATCGCGGGTCTAGTCGTTGGCGTGTTGGTTATTCCACAAAGCTTAGGTTACGCGGTACTGGCAGGTTTGCCGCCCGTCTATGGACTTTATGCAGCAATCGTCCCAGTTATGGTTTATGCGTGGATAGGCTCAAGCAATGTTCAAGCAGTAGGCCCTGTCGCTATCACTGCTATTATGACGGCCAGTAGCCTACATCCTTATGCCTCGCAAGGTATTCAGCAGTACGTCCTAATGGCAAGCTTACTGTCATTGATGGTCGGCATTCTATTATGGTCGGCTGGTCGGCTCAAGCTTGGCTGGATTATGCAATTTATCAGTCGCGGCGTATCAGCAGGGTTTATCAGTGGTGCGGCAGTGCTGATTTTTATCAGTCAGCTTAAGTATCTGACGGGTATTCCCATCGCAGGAAATGGCTTGATCGGTTATTTATCCAGCATGCAAATGTATGCCTGGCAGCTGCATCCGCTGACATTACTTATCGGCGTGATCGCCTTTGCGCTGTTGGTTGCCAATCGTTATGGTAATAAATGGGTATGGCAATCTTGGCTATCCGCTTCTTATGCTAAATGGGCTGAGCGCTTGTTTCCACTTATTTTGCTTGTTGTCGCCATTATTCTGAGCGCCAGTTTGCATTGGACCGCGAATGGCGTGGCAACGATCGGTAGTATTCCGCAAGGGCTACCAAGCTTTACCTTACCTTATGTGCCAGACTTCGATGAAGCCCTAGACTTGTTACCAAGTGCTGGGTTAATGGCGCTGATTATCTTTGTCTCAAGCAGCTCAGTCGCGAGCAATTATTCACGTCTTCGCGGTGAAACTTTTGACGCTAATCGCGAGCTGACGGGATTGGGGCTTGCCAATATGGCGGGCGGCTTCTTTCAAAGCTTCACCATCGCGGGTGGATTTTCGCGCACCGCCATCAATTCAGACTCAGGTGCCAAAACGCCTGTCGCCAGTCTGATGACAGTGCTGGTCATGATTGCAGCGCTAATAGCCTTTGGCAATACGCTGTCGCCACTGCCCTATGCATTATTGGGCGCGACTATCATGGCATCCATCATCAGCCTGATTGACATAGCGACCTTACAGGCAGCGTGGCAGCGTGACCGCCTTGATGCGGCCAGCTTTATGGCAGCATTTATAGGCGTGCTAATATTTGGACTGAATACAGGATTGGTCATCGGCCTGATGGTGTCATTTGCCAGTTTGATTTGGCAATCGAGTAAGCCGCATGTGGCGATCGTTGGGCAAATGGGCGGTACCGGACACTTTCGAAATATCAATCGTCACGACGTGGTGACCTTTACCAATTTATTGATGTTACGTATCGATGAGAGCATATTTTTTGGTAATAGCGAATCCGTCCATCACCGTGTCGTACAAGCCACTCGCCAATATCCAGACGCTCATGAGATTGTCCTTATAATGTCAGCGGTTAATCACATCGATTTGACAGGACAAGAGATGCTCATTAATCTCAATAAAGAGCTTTTGAGCCAAACTAAACACTTAAACTTTAGCTTTATCAAAGGCCCAGTGATGGACATCATTGAATACACACCCATCATCACTGACCTCTCAGGGCACGTATATTTAAGCACGATGGACGCGGTAAATGCCTTGAAAGATGTCTAATACTCTCTATTGTTCAGTGAATAATAATTATCGTCTGTGACAAAATACAGATATGATAAAAGCTGTGTTATGCTAAATTGTTATAACCTTAAGAAAGTATAGACTTTAGAGAATAATACCTAAGCGTAGGCTTTAGACAACAGCACTTAGTTATAATACTCTACATCCAAACGCCTTTTAATATACGCGACTGAATTTACTTATGACCGATAATTTAACGATTTACAAGCAAATTTATCCAAGCCAATGTGTCAAAATCGCTGAGCTGGGCTATCGTTCTGTCCTCAATATACGTCCAGACGCTGAGACAGAGACGCAGCCCAATAGCTGCGATTTGGCGAGTGCCACTGCAAAAGCCAATTTGGCCTATCAGCATCTGCCCTTCGATGATGAGCGTTTGAGCATGGTGACTGTCGAGCAGTTTGCTGACTTTTATCGTACGATGCCAAAACCCATCCTCATGTTTTGTGGTACAGGCGCGCGCGCCAAACTGCTGTATCAAAGCGCATTGATGCAGGGATTGCTGTAAAGCCGACTACAAAGACAGTGGCAACGTTTACATACCTCATCTTTAGAAAGTCGCTCATTCAGCTTACGCTTAGACGCTATGTTTCCACAGCAATATTTCATTTTTTGATAGATAAAATAAAAAGGAGCTCTTATGAGCCATCAAGTGAGCATTACTGGACAAATCACTCCTGACCAAGTACCGATGATTGCAGAAAATGGGTTTAAAACCATTATCAATAACCGTCCAGATGGCGAAGAACCCAATCAGCCAACCAGCGCTGATATTGCTGCTGCTGCTGAAAAAGCAGGTCTTGCCTATAAAGAAGTGTCTTTTGCAGGTAGTGAGCTCAATCAAAACCATGTCGAAGAATTTGCTGACTTTTTTAATCAAGCTGAGCAGCCAATGTTGATTTTTTGCCGTACAGGCAATCGCTCAACAGGTATCTATGAAGCAGCAAAACGTATGGATTTGTTGGACGACTAATACTGATCTAAGAAAATTACGAACGCTTAAAAAAACGCCCGTCCAGATTTTGGATGGGCGTTTTTTGTTATATTTGAAATAGTAGTATATTCTTCTATCAATAATTATCTTTTAATGGATAGTTATTGGGCTCTACATAGCCCTTATCTTTTTGATAGTTGAGGTAAAAGATACTATTTTTATAGGTTTTACCTTGATTATAACCGCTAACAGTTAGCCTTAGAGGGTAAAACCCGTTAACTGTTTTACTGGTATCAATTGCTAAGTCTGCACTCCTATCATTACAACGACGCTGCCCTTGACCGCCGCAACTGTCTGAGCCATCGCTATTAAAACCTGCGCCAATCCAGTTCTCCATTATACCGCGACCTTTTGGCGTTAATATGACAAAGCTTGTGTTGGTATAACCTTGATGCGTATCACCATGCTCATTCATAAAGCCCCACGTATTAGGGGCGAACTGCTCTAAATCCCAGCCACCTAACCCATAACCAGAACTTCCTGCATTCATATAAGGATTGGCCGACTCTACTTGCCAACCTTCACCTTTAGGCTTTAGAACAAACATACCGACTAAGCCACTACTAGCATGACCGTGTAAGACTTTTTCACCACTCTCATCAAAGCTGACATCACCTTTAATCAATATATATAAGCGCTTTCCGTTATTGGTATCTATAACTTTCTGCCTATCGATATCGATGCAATAGCCCGCCATATATGGCTCATTGGTTAAACCATTGACTGACCCAGAAGGCGCAATCGCACCATGACACTGTAACGATTCATTATAAAGCGGATAGTATGGCTTGAGGATATCCATCACGCTATCAGCAGCAGAAACGTTTGTGGCAAATCCTAATAATCCAAAACTAAAAAACAATCTTAAAGTGGTTATTGATCCATGTAATTTGGCGTACATCATACCTACCTCAACTGACTAATTAAATGACATCACTACAGTGGATAATCTTTAGGCTTTTGGTAGCCTTTTTTTGGCTCGTATTTTATTTTATAGATCTGATTGTTATAGGTATTCTTTTTTGAGGCATCATAGCTATACTCATGACCATTAACTGTAATCTCTAGCGGGTAATAACCATTTATCAGCGTCGTCTTATCGATGTTGAGTTTGGCTTTCAATAATGTGCAATATTTTATGCCTCTATCTTTACTACATCCTGATGGTGCGGTCGATTCATTATAGTACTCAACTTCCGCTCCTATGTGACTATCTATAATTTTTCTTGATTTAGAGTCTGGCGCTAGTAATACGTATTCAGAAAAAGATTGATTGTAGTGTGAGTCACTATGAATATTAACAAACCCCCATTTATCAGGCGCAACTTGTATCAGCTTCCAGTCTTTTAGTCCTTTACCAAAGCTGCCTGCATTCATCGCTGGATTGGCGTATTCCACCTCCCAACCTGAACCTTGTGGCTTTAGAACAAACATGCCGACCAGTCCAGTATCGGCATGAGAGCCAGAATCGTTTCCGCCTTCTTTATCAAACGATACATCTCCAATAACCAATATATACAAACGTTTGCCTTGCTTCGTTTGAACTTGTAATTGCCTATCCACTTCAATGCAGTAGCCGCTTTTTAGGTAGACGCCTTCATCAATTGTAGAGCCATTATTAGCAATAATACCTTGGCACTGCTGAGCCTCATTATAAACAGGATAGTATTTATCTAGAATCTCATCAACAGTTTGCGCCGCATAAACACTCGTTACACTGAGTGTTAGAAATATAAAAACTAAATATTTGATCAAGTTATTTTTTTTGATATTAAGGCACCCCTCTTCATTTTCCATTCTTTTAATTTTCTCGTAATATCTATTAATAAACATAAGTTAATTTATAAAATTTAACAAGCTACAAATTCCTTTTATCTAAAAAAATTACCTAAAAATTGAGATGGCTTTTTTGGATAAAGTAATAATGTGCTACGTCTATCTAACCAAAAACCTAATATCTTTTGTTATCTCAAATATTTATCCTAATTTTGCAAACGATACCTTGTAAGTCTACTTATTAAGATTAAAACAATGTTTGCTTTACAAATAAGCGTAAATCATTGAATATCACATAGGTGTTATTAAACTCTTACATTGGTGATTAATCAAAACTATCGACATACTAAACCTCTATTCATCATTTTTTTTAACAGGTCATTATCATGCCAAAACCTTTACTTATCATCGGCAATAAGAATTACTCATCTTGGTCATTGCGAGCTTGGTTACTCTTAAAAGCATTTGACATCGATTTCGATGAGCAGCTTATTGAGCTGCTTGATGCGTCGGCATTACCAATACTTAACGAGCATGCACCAACGGGTAAAGTCCCTGTGCTTGTGTGCGGCAAAGGTGAGCAGAAAGTAACGGTTTGGGATACGTTGGCGATTGCTATTTATGCCAATAGTTTTCTGACAGACAAAGATATTTGGACAGGAAAGCGTAAATCTGATGTGAAAGATAACGATGATAGCCATAAAAAAAACAGCGCCTACTGTCAAAGTATCGTGGCAGAAATGCACTCGGGGCTGATGGGTATTCGCAGTGACATGCCAATGAATATTAGAGCGGCGGCTAAGATACAACCAAGTAGCGCTTGCTTAGCAGATATTGCCCGTATTGAAGCGATCTTCGCGGATTGTTTAAAAGGCCGCCCAGCGGACAGTTACTTATTCGGACCATTTACCGTTGCCGATGCTTTTTTTGCACCCGTGGTCATGCGGCTACATACCTATGCCGATGCCTCTGGTTTGATTTTACAACCAACCACTCAGCAGTATTGTCAGACAATGAGAAACAACCTGCATATGGAGGCTTGGGTTAAAGCCGCCTTGAAAGAGACGCGGATTATTAAAGAAGATGAGTCGGGTGAGATTATTTCAGTCGCTGGCATACTGGCTGGTTAGCGATATCATGCAGCAGTGTATGGGGTGGCAAAATAGACTCACGCGCTACTCTTTGCATTAGAAGAACCGCTTCATCTTATGTTATCGTCTTCAATACTCTTCAAAAAATAACGCCACAAGGAATGTGAGCGATTTACAGACCTATTTTAATATGACTGTCATTTTACAAGGAACGTTTTATGGACAATACTGCGCTGGCCCTACTTCCATTGGCGCTTGCCTACATTATGTTTACTTTAGGCACAGGTCTAAAACTTAGCGACTTTAAGGTAATCGCCAGTCACCCCAAAGCGTTTTTTGTGGGGTTAATAAATCAAGTTATTTTTGTCCCTTTAGTGGCTTTAGCGGTGGTCTTAGTGATGGCACCGCCGCCAGCCATGGCATTTGGTATCATGTTAATTAGTTTTTGCCCCGGCGGCGTTACTAGTAATATGCTGACCTATTATGCTAAGGGCAATGTGGCGCTGTCAGTCGCGCTCACTGGCGTGGTCAGTCTGTTATCAGTCATCACCTTGCCGATCTTGATTACCTTAGCGTTTAATCACTTTATGCAAGACCAAGCAGGCTCTATCAGTGCCATAAAAATTGGCGTTGTGATGTTCTTATTGACGACTTTACCTGTAACGCTCGGTATGCTCGCGCGTTATAAATTCACTGACTTTATGGTACGTAGAAGCGGTATTCTAAACAGCCTCGCCAGTATTTTCTTTGTCCTAATCGTTTTTGCCGCTATTGCGTCCAATTTTCAGTTATTAAAGTCGCAATTAGCCAATATTGGCTTAGAGCTTGTCCTGATTATTATGTCCTTATTTGTAGTCAGCATTTTGACATCTAAGGCTGTAAAGCTGAGCTGGTTTGATACCAAAACGATTTCAATAGAGACCAGTATTCAGAACAGTACAACGGCCATTACTTTAGCGCCCATCATTATGGGCACGGCAGCTGGTCTGCCTGCCATCGCCCTACCTGCTGCCGTGTATGGTGTGTTGATGTACGTGGTTGCACTACCTGTTATTGCTCTCATTAGAAATAAAAGTGGATAATATCTTCCATAAAAAAACATCTCAATAATGAGATGTTTTTTGGATGAAACGTTAAAACTGTCTGGGTATAGGATTTACTGCATAACCAAATATTCAAACGCTGATAATGCTGCTTTTGAACCTTCACCCATCGCGATATTAATCTGCTTGAATGGAACGGTCGTTACGTCACCACAAGCAAAGATACCTTTGCGATCTGTACGGCAACGCTCATCAATCTCAATCTCGCCAAAACGATTCAAATCGACAAAGCCTTTGATAAATCCAGTATTAGGCACGAGACCGATTTGAACAAATACGCCTGCCAAATCAATCTCTTTAGTTTCGCTCGTACTACGATCTTGATAGGAAATTGAGCTGACTTTGCCGTCAGTCGCTTTGATTTCTTGAGTCGCAGCACCCGTGATGAACGCAATATTGGCCTTTTCTTTGGCTTTATTAATCAATACCTGATCGGCTTTTAGGTCATCAGCGAACTCAAGCACGGTGACGTGTTTGACAATACCTGCTAGATCTAACGCGGCTTCGATACCCGAGTTACCACCACCCACGACAGCCACTTCTTTGCCTTTAAAGAACGGACCATCACAGTGCGCGCAGTAAGCCACGCCTTTGCCGATATTCTCTTCTTCACCCGGCACACCCAGCTTACGCCACTGCGCACCAGTCGCTAGGATAATACTGCGACTTTCAAAAACCTCACCTGTATTTAAATGAATACTGTAATTTTCTTCTGACGTCTCGCCGATTTCTTTGACACTCACATGCTCTTTTAGCGTGATGTTGTACTCTTCTAAGTGCTTGATAAAATTGGTCGATAAGTCGCTACCATTGGTTAAAGGCACAGAGATTAAATTCTCGATATCCTGTGTGTCTTTGACTTGACCACCGATACGATCAGCGACCATGGTCACTTTTAGACCTTTACGAGCGGTATAAATAGCCGCCGCGACTCCTGCAGGGCCAGCACCAATGATGGTCACATCTTGTTGCTCTAACTGCTCAGTATCTTCTTCGCTGGCATCATTTAACAAGTCAGGATATTGATCTTGTAGCTTTTCGATCAACTTGGCTGTGTCAATTTTACCATTCGCAAAAGGTTTCCCGTTCAAAAATACCGCTGGGACACCTTGGATATTATTGGCATCAACTTGTTCTTGGAACAAGGCACCATCGATCATCTCATTACTGACGCCGTCATTTAGCAGCGCAAATTGGTTCAACGCTTGTACTACTTCAGGGCAGCTGTGGCAAGACAGTGACACATAAGTCTGAAACTGTAGCGGCTTATTAAAACGCTTCACCAGCTTTTGAACGCCTTCGTCCAGCTTCAAGGTGTGGCCACCCGCTTGCAAAATTGCCAAAATCAATGAGGTAAACTCGTGCCCACCTGGAATACCACTAAAAACGATACCAGTATCGGTCAAAGCACCATCAATATGACTGCGAACCGCAAAGCTGATCGGGCTTGGCAAGCTGTTTTCAGTGGCTGTGCTATCAAAATTAATTTTATCAGTCGTACCCGCGATTTTACTCAAAAAATCGATCAATTCGGCGCGCTTGCTATGTTCACCACTACCCAATACAAAGGTAATAGGACGGGTCATATTTTCGCTATAGGTTTTTACCGCATCTAATAAACTTTGATCTATCATGTTTGTTCCTCATTATTATTCAATATGTAACGGCAACTAAGCGATTGCACGTTTAAAGATGGAAAATTTGGAGTCAGTAATATTGTTTAAAATGTTATTTGAATAAGGCTTATGCCTTTTGATGTCCCTATTATCATAGGTTTGATAGATTTGAGCAAGCTGAGAAACTCAAACCTTATGTTTTATAAAATAAATCATTAATTGATTTTTATTATTAAATTTAAACTTATAAGAAGATTATTATCATAGTATCGAGATGATTTTTTCGCTACAATCAAATAAGACCAATAGGAATAATTCCTGTTTGCCTAGCAGAAGATTGGCTTTTATGCGTCATTATCAAAGCCAATCTCTGCTTATAGTAAGCCTTATCACTATTGAGCGTAATAGCGGTTTGGTTCAATAATAATCAAGTCTCACAATCATAAATCTTAACGACAATGCGCCGATGCTGATCGCAAGCTTGCGCTTCATAACAAGGATGACCAGATGAGAAAGACTGATACAAGGCTAGATAACAAAGAGATTATTGCCGAACTTAAGCAAAAAGACAGTCATTTTGCGAGTATTTTTGATGAACATACTCAGCTCGATGAAAAAATCAATTATCTTGAAAAAGATTTGATTAAACATGCTAGCCGTGATGATGAAATAGAACAAATGAAGCGTCGAAAACTGCATCTTAAAGATGAGATTTATAAGATAATTGATAAAAACAAAATTCAATCTCACGCTTAATGCTTCATTTATTACTAGGGCGTGTCCTCATTTTAAAAATGGTCATAAAAATGAGATAAATTGCCGTCAAACGAGGAAAATAGCGCAAATAATATCGGGATATTAATCAGCTATTTAACGATGTTTGGCAAAATTTAGCCATTTTTAGCCCATTTAGATATTATCGTTTGAATTGAGGATATGCCCTAATAGACATAACTAACAGCACTGATTAAAAAATGATATAAAAAGACCCCATCAACTTAGGCTGATGGGGTCTTTATTTTTAGCGACAATCTAACTTACTGTATTACAAATAACCTATAAGTCGTTAGATTGCTAAGCAGATTCATGAATCAACGGCTTAGATTTTGCCAACAAGGTCAAGACTTGGCTTTAATGTATCGCCGCCTTGTTCCCAAGCTGCTGGGCAAACTTCACCATCGTTTTCACGAACGTATTGGGCTGCTTTTACTTTACGTAGCATGTCTTTCGCACTACGGCCAATACCGCCAGCATGAATCTCAGCAACTTGAATCAAGCCATCTGGATCTACTAAGAATGTACCGCGCTCAGCCAAACCAGCTTCTTCAATCATGACGTTGAAGCCACGAGTAAGTTTACCAGTAGGATCGCCGATCATTGGGTAGTTTACTTTGCCGATAGCGTCTGAAGAGTCATGCCATGCTTTGTGCGTGAAATGTGTGTCAGTTGATACTGAGTAAACTTCTACGCCCAAACCTTGTAGCTCTTCATAATGGTTTGCCATGTCTTCAAGCTCAGTTGGGCAAACAAAAGTAAAATCAGCTGGATAGAATAAGAAAATCGCCCAGTTGCCTTTTACGTCTTCTGATGTGATGGTTTTGAACTCACCGTTTACATACGCATCTGCTGAAAATTCTGGGATTTCTTGATTGATAATAGACGCCATGATTGGCTCCTTTATAGTTAAGTTGATTGAAACTTTATTTATATATTTATCTTAATTATGACCTTTAGCATTAATTATGCCTTTAGCCTTAATTAGACCTTTAGTACTTTGGCCTACTCGACAAACTATACGCGAATTCTATGGTTAATCCAGTTAAAAGTTTTTAATGTGATGTTTTGTTTTATTAAACTTGTTAAACTATTATCTCTACTTTTTATCATCAATAACCGATGCGTCAGTGACTATCTATTAGAAACCTCGCTATTAAGTCGTATTGAATAATTACATCAAACGAAGCAGCATAAAAATTTGCGTTAAAAGCCCATTAACAGAGAGATCTTATGATTACTTTACGTCAGCTTGAGTTTGCCTTAGCCGTTGCCAAACACCGTCATTTTAAACGTGCGGCAGAAGATTGTAATATCTCTCAGTCTGCGCTGAGCTTGGGTATCGCAGAGCTAGAAAAGCAACTGGATACTCAGATTTTTGAACGTAACAACAAGCAAGTTTTGATCACCCCTATTGGTGAGGACATTTTAACGCGGGCGCAGCGGGTATTTTCTGAAGTGAACGATTTGACCACGCGCGCGCACAGCCATCAATCACCACTTGCTTATCCGATGACGGTTGGCATTATTCCCACGATTGCCCCGTACTTACTGCCTAAAGTATTGCCTGCCCTACGAGAGCACTATCCGGAGTTTCGTATGAGCATCGTTGAGCAGCAAACGGAGCGCTTGCTCGAACAAGTTCGTTACGGTCATATTGACACGGCTATCATTGCGCTACCTTATCCAGTAGATGGATTGCATAGTTTTGAGTTTTGGAGTGAGGATTTCTTTGCCGTTTTTCCAAAAAACGATGTACATGCCAATCTTGAAACCATTAACGCTGATGAGTTGGCCACTGCCAATCTCATGTTATTGGGTGAAGGCCATTGCTTGACTGACCAAACGCTGTCTGTCTGTCATTTTGACCGTGCACAAATGAAATCCAGTTTTTCTGATGCCAGCTTGAACACGCTTATCCAGATGGCACTTGCCAACATGGGTACGACATTAGTGCCTGAGATGGCGTTGAATCAATTACATTTGCAAAATCAAAATGCGGTCGCGGTACCACTGGCGGAACAAGGGCCACATCGTCATATCGCCTTTGTCACCCGTCTAAATTATGCCCGTGTCGATGATGTCAATTTACTCGGTAAGGTATTTAAACAAGCTTTTGAAGAGGCGGCTGACAACAGCTGATTTGAAGGTTCATTTGAAAGTTAAAAATTATGATGAGCGGTAAGTGTTTTTAAAAAGGCAGGATAAATATGGACGAGCTTTCGCAAATAAATACTGAGCTAGGCAATCGTTTTGCACGGTATTTATTTGCTATTAACTCTGATGTCACGCCAGCAAAAGCAAAAACGCTTTGGCTGGATGTCGCTGCTCGTTACAACGACACTCAGCGCGCTTATCATAGCTTAGATCACATTCAGCAGTTATTTGCCCAGTTCGACCAGATTATGGCATATCTTTACGAGCCACATCTTATCGCTTTAGCGCTATATTATCATGATGTCATATATGATCCGATGCGCTCAGACAATGAGCTAAAAAGCGCAGAGTATATGGTGGATAAATTAAAGTGCTATCTGAGCGATGACCAACGTCACACTGTCTACGCGCTTATCATAATGACAGCCACTCATCAACTTGATGGGTTGACAGACAGCGATAAATGCAGCGATGCGGCGTATTTATTGGATATGGACTTAAGTATTTTAGGTACGCCTTGGCCTCAGTATGAACGCTATGCACAAGCCGTGCGCCAAGAGTATGCCCATGTTTCAGACATAGATTACCGAGTCGGACGAATAGCTGTATTAAAAAAGCTACTAACGCACCCAAAAATATATCTGACTCAATACTACTATAAACGGTTAGAACGACAGGCTCGAGAAAATATGGCGCATGAGATTACTCTTTTACGCGCATCTTAATAAACAACTCACTGCCCTGCCGTGCTGGATGTGAGTTATAACTAGGCTCCATGATTTCGATATCAAAATTGGTCTCAAAACGCTGCTGATATTCATCTTTTGTCCCACCAAACGGTGGTTCATCTCGACCAAAATCTTTATCAAATAGCAAGCCAATGAGTTTGCCTTTAGGCTTAATCAACGCCGCCATCTGCTTAACATACTCATCACGGCGTGACGGATTTATCGCACAAAAAAACGTCTGTTCAAGTACCCAATCAAACTGGTATTGCTCAAGTGATAAACTAAAAAAATCAGCGCAAATTAAATGCGTAGAGGGAAAATCTGGATAACGCTCAGTAAAAGCCTCAATCGGCGCAAGTGCAAAATCAACCAACGTCACATTGGTAAACCCTTGCTCATGTAAGTAGCCGACTTCATAAGCATTACCAGCACCCGGTACTAAAATGGCCTGATCTTTAGCCGACTCAGGTAGTTGGTCGATATAGGCTTTGAGTGGTGGCGACACCGCACCCATATCCCAACCGATACTGTCTTGTTCATAACGCTGCTGCCAAAATTCGGCTTGATTGACTTGTTCCATATGACATCCTTGTCTATCTAACTGTATTATCGAAATAACATCGTGTGTATTGTCACGACGTATCTTATCAGGCTTACTGAAATTTTTTATATTGTTTACGTGAGAATTCTAATCAAGCTGACCTGTTTTGCCCGCCAGCATATTATGCCAGCGCTGATAGTCTGGCATCGCTGTCGCTACCGTTTGCCAAAAAGCAGGACTGTGATTGGCATGATGCAAATGACACAGCTCATGGACAATGACGTATTCGGTGCATTCAATCGGATAAGCGGGCAGATAAACAGACAACCAAATTCGGCGTGCACGAGTATTGCAACTGCCCCAGCGCGTGTGCATTTTTTTTAGGCGTATCTCATTGGCTGTCGCCCCAACCACTGGCTGCCACTTTGCAAATAATGAGGGCGTTACCTCATCAAGTTGCTGCCGATAATAAGTTATTTTTTCATCAAAATTTAAAGTAAACGATTGAGTGATACCCCACAAGCTAACGGAACGGTCTGCGGTTGAATCTTCAGGTTTTGGGGTTTGTTTGCGGTGGTGACGCGCCAACACTTGCGGATGGTTATCTATCGCCCATGACACGCGCTTATCGACAGCTTGGGCAATTTGGCTAGCGCTGATAGACATCGGTACAGAAACCATGAGCGCATAAGGCTTTAGGCGAAAATTGATATTTTTGACGCGCTTTTTGGTCACATGTAGTTCAATACCCGCTTGTGCCAGCTGATGTCTTGCCATATCTGATACTAACGACTTACTCTGTTGCGGCATCATGACTTCTCCCTTATACCGCTTATGCTAAAACTGCCTGTAAATGGTTGTCAAAGGACATGTTATGTAATTGACTGTCTTGCACAATGGCGTAGCTTTTGTCCTTCAAATCTAGCTCCCTGGAATCTAGCTCCCTGGAATCTAACTCCCTTGAATCTAACTCCGCTAAATCTGTCGTTTCTGAGCCAATCCCTTTCAAACCCATTTTTTCTACTGATATATGATTGACTTGCAATCTCGTTAGCTGCCCCAGTCCATCGCTGACGATAAAACCTGATATTCTATCCTTGCGTGCAGTACAAGAAGCTACCTGACTAGAGACCTGACTGGATAGTGATAAAGAAACGCCCGCACAATCTGGCAAACGCACCTCATCAATCAGCATACGCGTATTCAAATCATAAATAGCCGCACAGTCGCCAATCGGTGTGGCTACACACAATAGATTATGCTCACTATCAACCGCGACACTCGCAATGTATTGGTGGAAGCGTTGCCATTGATTGCCGGGCATAATCAATGGTTTAAAGTCAAAATCACCGCGATTATGGGTCAATACTAACGGCACATTGATATGCTTTTCGCCTTGGAATTGAATGCCAATCATGACAGTACCATCGTCATGTATGGCCAAATGACGCACACTCATCTGATTGTGTTCAGGGATGATTTGCTCAAGCAGCGTCCCGTCATGACGGTTAAGATAAGCTAACGATGGGCGCATGGTATCTAGATTCAGCTCCTCGCGAGAGGCTTGTTCGGTTTTGATACCGCCGTTAGCGATGATCAACGTCTCGCCATCTGGATGCATAATTAGCTCATGCGGCCCAATACCTTGTGAGTCAAACTCGGTTATTTTTTGATAATTATGAAGAGCATCATAAATACCAATTTTACCCGTTAAGTTTATCGTATCATTCTCAGTGACGTATAGCTTTGAGCCATCGAGGCTGTAGCAAGCATGCCCATAAAAATGGCGATTATCGGCTGCTGTAATAGCAAATTGTACTTGTCCTGTCGCCGTATCTAATACCCAAAAACTTTCACTGGGGCGACGACCCATTACCACGACATGGCGATAACCGTTATTATTAAGTGCATTGTCAGTTTTGGCTATTGGGTTTTTAGTATCGGCTATTGGCTGAACAACGATATCGTGGACACGCTCAGGCATGGTCGTTTGCCAAACGATCTGTCGGTCTGTGTCAATGCCGACCACTCCAAAACCATTTTCATTATGACTATCATGGTCATTGGTCAACGAGATGTCTTTTGGCATCGACGCTACGCCACTGACCCAGCATACTGAGCGCGCCAGCATAGTGGTGCTATGCATTGCCGTAAAATCCGCTGCGGTATTTTTACTATAATCGTTTTTATTCTCGATAGGATCATGATAAGCCTGTTGCCACGCCGCAGACGCTTGCTGATAAGCATAGCAAAAACGCGCTAGCTGCGGTTTGGGCGACGATTGCAATACCTGTAGCTGAGAACGCACACCCATCACATAATCTTGCAACCTTGCCTCAGGCTGATGTCGTTTGCGATGGTGATGATGCAAACCGATCAGTGTCGCCGTACCCAAAACGCTACCAAACAGGGTCAAAGCCGACGCCACCAGAAGCTCATGATTTGAGTGCTTGTCTGCTGGTGTAGACGATGCGCTATTATTTTTAGCTATTGTGGCGGCTGTACGGGCGTCTGTGGTTTGCATGACTTAATCGCCATCGTTGCTGTTAAAGCCAACACGGACACCAAGTGTCGGAATCAACTGGCGTTTCATCAGGCGAGTAATGGTCGTAAAATGATCAAACAATTCTTGCTGTTTGGCTTTATCAGCGGTCGCTAAATCTTCTGGCATTTGCGCCAATAGCGTGGTGGTATCCGCAAGCTCGCTTGATAGGCTATCAGCGATGGCGTTTTCGTTATTGCTACCAAGAATGGCAATCAATACAGGGTCAGTCAGCGTTTTATTGAGGGTCGCCAGCTTAGCATTGATAATAGCGCGGCTTTGTCCAGCGGTAGCGGCTGGCAGATGACCTTTGGCTTTGCCTACGAGCCCTAATGGTTCAGCAATGGCGTTAGTCTTCATCGTCTCAAGCAATGAGAGTAGAGAATTAAACCACTGATTTAACCCTTGATCGCTATCAGCTGTTTTATCAATGGCTAATAAAGTCGTGGCGTTCTCCTGCCAGTTACTTTCGATAGCTTTTAAGCGCGTGCTTAGTGCGGCGCTAGCGCTAACCATGTAAGCACATTGAGCAGCATTCAAGCTGTCATTGACAAATAACGCCTCTTCCAGCCCTGGTACGCCTTGTACAATGGCACTTTCATCAGCCAACTGCTCTGCGGTCAATGAGGGATTGGCAGCGATTAACTCTGCGACGCCACTGTGCACCAGTCCACGCTCATCAGGATAATAATTAATATATAAATTACTCATACTAGCAGTCGCGGGACCGAAGTTGATCATCTCAGCACTTGCCCACGCTTGCGCCAATACCAGCCACTGAGCACGCAACGCTTGTAACTCATCACCACTGACAGGCGCTTGCTGACAATGCTTCTGCGCCAAATCATGTAACAAATCACTTTGCTTTACGGCATCGGCATACGCGGGAATGACAATGTCTTTTGCCACATGAGTCAGATACGTTTTTTCGGTATCAGCGCTGATATCTATGGCGACAATCTGTTCGGCACTAGCACTATCGGTAGCGGCTGTACTGTTTGAGGCAGCGCTATCTGGCGCGATGGCTTGGCTGTCCACCTCTGCGGCTTTATTTTCGTCGGCAGGCTTGACACAACTGATGAGCAATCCAGCACTGAGTGCCGATAAGGCCATCGCTAATGCATGGTTTATTTTCATAAATTTCTCGGTAATGGGCTAAGTAATTTTTAAATTATTCTATCTGGCACTTGATTGCTTATCACTTGATAAGGTGGATAAACTTATCAACATCTCTTGCTTAAACCGCTACTTTGTAACTCATAATATCAGTCATTTCTAATACAAGTCATTTTCAATACGAATCACTTTTAATATCAGTCATTTCCAATATCAGTCACTTTTAATATAAATCATTTCCAATATAAGTCACTGGGAATCAATCCATCATCTCATCCTTACAATGATTTTAAGAAAGCGTTTAATTCAGCGCGTCCTTGCTTGTCTAACATCAATACTTTTTGCCGTTGTTTTTCTGCTTCACCGCCATGCCATAGCACCGCTTCCATCAGTGTGCGCGCGCGACCATCATGTAAAAAAGTCGCTTGGGGATCGACAGTTTGAGCCAGACCAATACCCCACAATGCCGGAGTTCGCCACTCATATGAGTTGGCCAAAAACTCGACTTGCGCGTCTTTTGACGGTAGCTTGCCCGCTATCGTGCGATCAGCAAGATCATTGCCCATATCATGCAGCAGCAAATCCGTATAAGGATAAATCACTTGTCCATGCTGCTCAAGATGATCGTCATCGGTTTTTGGCAACTGATATCTTGGCGTATGACAACTTTGGCAACCCATATCATAAAAACGTTTTTTACCAGCCAGCACCAGTTTATCATCAGCATTGCGGCGATGTGGCACGGCTAAATTGCGGGTATAAAACTCTACGAACTTAACCACGTCATCATTTACTTCGACGGGCGGCTTACCGTTACCTTGCTCGTCAGCGCCTGTAGTCGCTTTAATACAAGCAGTTTGGCTCGGCATACAGGATTCATGGGGACGGATATTTGAGGTCAATCCCATGTCTTCATTAAAAGCGCTTTGGTTTTGGGTGATCAGTTTGGTTTGACCTGCTTTCCAGCCAAAACGACCGAGTGCATGCTTGCCCGTTTGTGGATCCATCACCCAATTAAACTTACCACTGATACCGCTATTTTCTTTGCTTGTACTGTTTTTATTATTGCGAACGGCTTGTTTCTTAATATCCTCATCTGGAATCTGCTCTAGCAGCCCAAGCCCAATCATGGGCAAAGCAATACGCGGTGACACCATGAGCTCATTATCAAACGCACCATAACCTGGATTGGTTAATGTAAAAGTGGGCGCACGCAATGTCTCGACATGACCGTCAGCAAACGTCACTGGTTTGGCTGTCCACTGCACTGCAATTCGCGCTTCGGCAGGAACGCCTTGAATACCACGATCTTGTAGCTGACCACCATACATGGGATGCACAACCTTTTCGATCAGAGAATTTTGCAATTGCTGACGCTGCTCATCGCTCGTCGCTGGCATAGCAAGGCGAATGAGCAAGCTGTCGGCATCATCCTCGCTGCTCATCGGTGCATGACCACGACCATCTTTTATGTGGCATGATTGGCAGGCAGCAACATTGAATAACGCGCCAAGACCATCACGGCTATCCGTGCTAGCAGGCGCAACCACCCACGGCTGCTGAAAGAATGCATTACCAATAAAAAAAGAGCCTTTGCGGGAGGCGGGGAGATTTGATGAGGGTTTTGAGTAACTCTCCGCACTGGTAATACTAATACCCGTGTCACCGCCTTGTTTGATTTCTTGTGGGTCAAAGGAGACAAGCTGCTGCATTGGCACCCCAGCCAGCGCTTCGATATCTTGACTGCGTTTAGCAGACAATGCCTTATCTTGCTTATCAGAATTGGCGTCATCCTTACTAGCGGCTGAGCCATCATTTGGCTGACAAGCCGTCAATGACAGTGCACACAGAATGCCAAGCGTCAGTTTTAATGGCGTATGTTTGGGGGTGCAAGAATAAAAAAACGAGGCAGATTTTTTGAATTTTAAGACATTCGAGGCGTTCATAAAAAGTACCTTAGCTCTAGCATAGAACCATTAAAATCGCGTGCTATTTTAATACGGTATAAAAAACACGTTGCCAACAGCGGTCGACAACGTGTGTATTATACCTAGATTATTTTTCTATAAAAATAATTCTCATTAGCTTATAGCAACTTATCAGGTACTATAAATAAATACAACTGCTGCGAATAAGCGTATAAGGCTGATTTAAAACTGTGAGCCTGCATCTGCATCCAGATTGTCAATACCAACCGCTTTTGCCGCGCCTTCGATACCAGTTGTCAACTCCTGTAAGCTGGTAATGGCACTCTCAATCCAACCACGACGCGTATTTTGCTCTTCAGCAGAGACGCCTTGTTTGCTGGCTTGACCAACGGTCGCAATCATTTGATCAATCTTTATACCTTCTTTTTCGCCTTTCTCTACGATGATATTGAAGTCACTTTCTACCTTGCTAAAGTCAGTAGTCAGCTTATCAGCAACGTCCTGATGACCAGTATCAATCAGGTAGTTTTTAAGGCCATAGCCACCAATGTTTTTACCAGCAACGGTCTGGTAGCTACCATTAAAGACGTTCTGAATACCGCGAGCATTATTGGCATAGCTTAAGTGAGTCAAATCACTAAAGCACTCATGTTCATCTTCGGTAGAACCAGTGACAAAGGCGACCTGCATACGCTGAGAAGCCAGCTCACCAAGTGCCAAGCTGCCCATTTGATACATAATTTGGCGCAGACCGTTATTGTCTTTGCGTGCCACCATATCACTGCGCAAGGTATGTTCACTGTTAGGCTGCCACTGCGCTTCCATTGCCGTCAAGTCATCAACCAGTAATTGCGTAGCCGCTTTTAAGTACTCGCCGCGACGCTCACAAATGCTCGCATCTGCATTGGTATTCTCACCACTGGTACATTTACCATCAGTCGTATTATAGTCGGTAACCGGACGGTCGCCTGCGCCCTCGCCGACGCCATTGGTATCTTGTCCCCATAGCATAAACTCAATCGCATGATAGCCGGTCGTCACGTTGGCTTCGCTGCCCCCGATTTCATTCATGTCTGCTAACAGTTGCGGCGTAATTTTGCTGGTATCTTGCTTGGTACTACCGACGGCGATGCTATCACTATTGATGATATTATCTTGACTGTTGTATTCGCCCTCATACTCGTCGCTGACGTAATCGATGAGCGCCTCATCAAGCGGCCATGCATTAATCTGTCCTTCCCAGCCATCAACACTGCCAATCACACGCTTGTCATCAGCGGTCACAAACGCTTCATCAAAACGAAAAACTTCCGTTTGCGAGTAAGGCTGACGCGCTATTTTATAGGCAGCTTTTGCCGCTTCAAGATTTTTATCAGTTGGTGCATCGACGTATGTATTCACCGCTGTCTGCAACGTTTTTGCGGTATCTAGTGAGTCTTTATAAGCGGCGTGCGCCATATTTGCATAGCTGATTATGAGTCTATCAATATGGGCTTTATCCGCAGCTGACAACTTTGTGCTATCAGCCGACTCTGTATTTTGTACCTCTGTTTGCGTGTCAGTATTAGTGGACGTGTCTTCTGTGGTTTGCTTGGTACAACCCGACACCATTAATAACCCTGCAAGCGCAGCAGCTAAAGTAGTTGGCAAAATCTTACGGCGCGTTACTGTGGTCATCGTCATACACATCCTCAAAAAAGATAGCAAAAGAAAATTGGTTTTGATTGAATAGCATCCATTATATTAATCACTTAGACCACATGACAGCAATATATCTTAGCTAAGCGTCTTGATTATTTATCATACATGAAATAATGTTTATTATTGGAGTAATAGAAAATCCCTATAAATTATAAGGTTATTGATAATCATTATCAATATATAATTTCATCTTGCTGTTATTCTTTAGGTATTCCTCATACTTTTCATTCCATTGCCGCTACAACTGATTGAGTTATCCTTACAACGGCTGTATTTAATTCAACCTATAGTCAAAGCACCCTAAAAAACGCCACAGTACTGCTGATATCAATTTTTTGCAGCCTCTGTCTGCGCAGGCACAGTAAGCAAGAAAAATTGATATCAGCAGTGCATGATGTATCGAACTAGGGCAGGTCATCAATTAGCACACTTAATCATTTAGTGGTCTTAAAATGGCTAAATATTCAAACGGCTAAATTTAAACCATAAAAAAAGACCAGCAATCAGCTGATCTTTTTTATAAGTATGACTAAAACGTATCGTAACAGTGGCTATTTAAAACGATTGATTCGTTTAAAACGACTGATTAGTTAACGCTCTGTGGTGAGTTGATAGTCAACTCAACACGGCGGTTTTGCTGACGACCCGCATCTGTGTTGTTATTAGCGATTGGACGCGATTCGCCATAAGCAACAACGTTAACACGGTTAGAAGAAACACCGCGAGCGGTTAGATAATTGGCAACTGAGTAAGCGCGATCACGTGACAAGCCCATGTTATAAGAGGCAGAACCTTGGCTATCAGTATGACCTGCGATGTTTACCGTGGTTTTGTTATATTGGTTCATGGTTGAAGCCAATTTATCAAGCGTTGGCTTGAACGATGAGTTCAGCGTTGCATCATCGAATGAGAAAGTGATGCTACCTGGCATAACCAAATCAATATTACCAGTGGTTGGATTCTGTTCAACTGACACACCAGTACCAGCCATTTGTTGCTCAAGCTGCTTGGCTTGACGCTCCATGTAATAACCAACACCAGCACCTAAAGCGGCACCGATAGCAGCATCACGGCCTGTGTTATCGCCACCTGTTGCTTTTGAGATCGCACCGCCACCTAAAGCGCCTGCCAAGGTACCGATAGCCGTTTTGTTCAAGCGTTGTTGTCCAGTGTTTGGATCAGTAGCACAACCGCTAAGAGCCAAGCCTGATACTACTGCTGCAACTATTAATTTATTACGCATGATGATTCCTCTTAAACTAAAAAAGTTATAAATAAATTGTGCTTTTTATAAATAATTACTGTTAATTGTTTCTAGATGTATATATGTATTCGTGATTATTATGGCAACTACGATTCAATCGTGTGTAATATTTTGTCACATCTATGTATAAAAAGTGCAGATAGCTTGCCACCAATTTGACGTATTAAACTTAGCATTTGTTATTGCAAGTCACGTTTACCCTCGTACACGAGAGCGCGTTTCTGCTAAAATCCCAACATTATATGACAGCATTAATATATTCAAAAAAACGCCTCCAGCGATGGATAACTCATAAACTAGTATGATTGACTGACAAGGATTTAGCATGCTATTAGCGCCCACTATTCAAAAAATACATAAACGCGCGCCCAAGTTAGGAAAAGCTGTTTCATTAGCGGCGGCAACTGGAGTCATCGCGGCTAACAGCTTCAGTTGTAGCATTCCTTTATGGCTGATGGGCGTTGGTAAAATTTTTACAGGTGCGGCTATTGCTGATAAAACAGTCATCAAAATCACCAATCACTGGATCGGTAGTAACAATGCTTTGATCGACAACATACTACCGCGTAAAGATTGGCGCATCAGCTTACCGGACGACGTTCACATTGATGGTAAATACTTGCTCGTCAGCAACCATCAATCTTGGGTAGACACCAGTATCGTCCAGTACATTAGTGAAAAACGCCTACCGTTAACACGTTTTTTTACCAAATTTGAGCTGATTTATATTCCTATTGTTGGTCAAGCTTTTTACTTTTTAGATTTCCCAATGATGCGGCGATACTCAAAAGAAGCCATTGCGAAAAATCCTGCCTTAAAGGGCAAAGATATCAATGAGGCGAAGCGTGCCTGCGCGCTATTAAAAGATAAGCCGTTTACGTTGCTAAATTACTTAGAAGGCACACGCTTCACCAAAACCAAGCGCGATCAACAACAGTCACCTTATACGCACTTGCTACAGCCACGCGCTGGCGGTCTGTCACTAGCCATTAATGCGCTCGGTGCAGATATCGATGGCATATTAGACATGACCATTGTTTATCCTGATGGTGTACCAACTTATAGTGACCTGTGGAAAGGAAACATTGCACGCTTAGGCGTTAACGTTAGACATATCAACATACCTGAATCATTATTCGCGGGCATTCAAAATGGTGGCTACGAAAACGATGCGGTCGTCAAAGCACAAATGTTTGAGTGGATTGAGCAAATATGGCGCGAAAAAGACCAACTGATTACCGATATGCTGGCAGACTTTGCAGCAAACCCTCAACTTGAAGATATTTAGCCTACAAGTTTGCAGGGATTGTTTAGAACGTTAATTTTAAATGATAAGTGGTCATGCACAATTATAATGAAAGATGGGTTGTTTTTTAGCCCTATTCATTGATAATGTGAGTAGTTATATGGCTGTTACTTTTTGACGGTCAATTACTGATTTGACCATAATTACCTAGCTTTTTGACCATCAATTACTCAATAGTCATGCATTCTATCTACGCCGCTATTTTTTGTCCTTTATCATTTATAAGGTTTGTCTGTGACCGCCTCTTCTTCTAGCTCGCATCTAAACTCAGCGCCAATGCCGAATCAGTCATCTCGCCTATCAGATGATAAGCCACCACGAGCAGATCGTCCGAAGCCCAGTCGCTTGAAGCTGACTTATGATATTGTGATGATTATCGCCATCAGTATTGATCTATTAGTAATTAGTATTGACGCGATTTTGATGAGTGATTTCATTCATAGTGCCGCAGAATGGCTGGCTGTTAGTGATACGCTCAGCTGGTATCAAAATACCTTGCATGACCCTCTACGTACGGTTGGCGGGTTTTTTACTCTATTTTTAATCCTTGAGCTCCTGCTACGTTGGGCCGTTGCAATCAAACAAAAATCCTATTATCGCTGGTTCTTTTTTCCTTTTGTACATTGGTACGAAGTATTAGGATGTTTTCCGCAGCTGCGAGCCTTGCGTTTGTTTCGCGTGGTGGTCATTGGCAGACGCCTCTATCAACTCGGCTACCAAGTGCTTCCCGAGCTATGGATCAATCGAATTAAATTCTATATCAATTTACTGTTAGAAGAATTATCCGACCGTGTCATACTAACCACTATCCAAAATTTTCGGCAGCAACTGACTGATCCTGAGACCCACAAATCATTTATTGAGTCCACTATAGCTCGCAATCGTAATGAGATTGAGGCAGCATTATTGTCTGTACTACGCACCGAGCTTGCGCCCAAATTACAAGAGCTGACGGCATCATCAGGTGGCGGTAGTATATTAGCGAGTGAGATGGGCAACGCTATTGAAGAAGGTTTGGCCAATACCCCTGAGTTACGCCGATATCTACGCATGATACCTATCGCTGGCAGCTTGATTGAGTCGCAACTGCAACATGTCGGTCATAATATAGGCGAGAACGTTGTCAACGCATTGAATAAACGTCTTCTTGATCCTGAGCGTCTCGATGTATTGATGGTTGCTATTGCCAGTGGCGTTGCAACCATCAATACTGACAATACAGCGCTGGATATTTTGATTTCCAGTATCATTGAGGACAGTTTGACTGAATTTGAAGCCCAAGTAAAAGTACAGCATTGGAAACATCAAGACATGCTTAATTTATAACCTATATTTCTAATAATAATTAAAAATAGAACAAATTATAGAACTCAATAATAAAAGCGGCACCGTTAATACAGTCAATTCACTCTGGAAGCGATACAGTGAGACTGGTATGAATTTTTCGCAGCCTCTGTATTAGCAGCAAGCAAGGAAAATTTATACCAGTCGCACGTGACTATTAATATATCGACTTTATTTAGAACAGCCTATACAGCGACAAGATTATCTTTTGAGGATTTATATATGACAGTTTCAGATAAAGACAACCAGACTGCAAGCGCCGCACCAGCGTTAGCATTTTATGGCAAAATGCTGACCTTTTCACGAGTACAGTTCAGCACAGATGATTTGGGTGCTATTGAAGCCCAGCTTGCTGAAACGCTGAGTAACAAATCGAGCAACATTCCTATCCTCATCGATAGCGAAGTGGAGCAAGACCTACCAGCCCTGATAGAATTGTTATGGTCATGGGGTTTACAGCCTATCGGCGTGGTAACAGGGACACTAGATGTGCAAGCACGTGCACAGCGCTTGGCTATATTTCCTGCTGACGGCAAACGTATCGAGCGTATTTTACCCAGCAAAAAAACGGCGGCTCAAGTCAGCAAAGCAGTAAATACTAATGGCACAGACTCTGCCAGCAATGATGACCATAATAATGCCACTGCTATCAGCGAGACAGCGACTGAAACGACGATATCTACGGTCACTGCAGAGACATTGATAAGCGCTGAGCATATTACTAGCCTATTTTATGATCAAATGTTACGCTCAGGACAAAGCCTTAACCACGTAGGTGGCGACTTAATCCTGACCAACAGTGTCAATAGCGGAGCCGAAGCTATTACTGACAATAGCTTGCATGTTTATGGTCGTGCCCAAGGTCGCTTGGTTGCTGGTGCAACGGGTGACAAAGACGCCCGTATTTTTTGTCAGGTTTTCAATCCTTCATTGGTTTCAGTCGCTGGCACTTATTGCTTGCGAGATAACTTACCCGAGCATGTGATTGATAAATCGGTACAAGTAAGATTTATAGAAGGCGAAGGCTTGGTATTTACTGTGATGGATAACGCATAGACTGCTATCGTATTAACAGCCATAAACGTTCAAGTGGTTTTTAGAAAAATAGAAAGACTGCGCTGAAGGCTGATTAAATGACTTCATTCATTACTATAGTAAGTTTATTTAACAAAAATGCTCTATGATGAATCCATGGCTCTGCCACTATTCACCTTATGCATTAGCGTCTATTTTATTATTCAAAAAGGCAGTATTAGTAAATAAATTTTATATCGTAAAGCCTTATCACCCATATATAGGCTGTTTTTCTGCTTTAGGATGTATCCTCAATTCAAGCGATTGTATCTAAATGGGCTAAAAATGGTTAAATTTTGCCAAACATTGTCAAATAGCTGATTAATATCTCGATATTATTTGCGCTACTTTCCTCGTTTGACGGCAATTTATCTCATTTTTATGACCATTTTTAAAATGAGGACACGCCCTAGTATAGACTTGCTATAAATTTTTATTTATTTATGCTAGGCTACCTTCGCAGGTAGTGCATGTACAGTAGGTGGATAATATACGTTTGCGCTATTCATTATTCATATTAAAAGATATCCCATTGATTCATAGGAGTGTGCCATTGTGGCGAAGATAGTTGTGATCACTTCAGGTAAAGGCGGTGTGGGTAAAACCACGACAAGTGCCTCTTTTGCTGCTGGTTTGGCGTTGCGTGGCTATAAGACAGTCGTTATCGATTTTGATGTGGGTCTACGTAATCTAGACTTAATCATGGGCTGTGAGAACCGAATCGTTTATGATTTTGTTGATGTCATCACCGGTAATGCACGCTTGTCGCAAGCACTTGTCAAAGACAAACAGCTTGAAAACTTGTACATCTTACCTGCCAGTCAAACACGCGATAAAGACGCATTGACGGATGACGGTGTGGCAGAGGTAATGGATGAGCTGTCCAAGCAGTTCGATTATATTATCTGTGACTCACCAGCAGGTATCGAGCGCGGCGCACAGTTGGCCATGTATCACGCTGATGAGGCGATTATCGTCACCAATCCTGAGATTTCTTCAGTACGTGACTCTGATCGTATTATTGGTATTTTACAGAGCCAAACTAAGAAGGTCGAAGAAGGTCAAGGCTCTGTTCGCGAGCATTTGATTATTACTCGTTATAATGCTGAACGTGCTGCGGCTAATGAGATGATGGATATCGATACGATCTCTAACGATATCTTGAAAGTTCCACTACTTGGTGTTGTTCCTGAAAGCCATTCGGTTCTTGAAGCATCTAACCATGGCGAGCCAGTCATTCACTATACCGACTCTGTTGCTGGTCAATGTTACGATGACATCGTCGCCCGTTTCTTAGGCGAAGAGCGTCCGCTACGTCATATTGACGTGAAGAAAAAGAGTTTATTACAGCGCTGGTTTGGGGGTTAATGATGACTAAGAAAAAAGGATTTTGGAGTAGCCTATTTGGTACTGATGACAGTAGTAGTTCAGGTAGCGCCAATTTGGCTACTGAACGGCTTAAAGTAATTGTGGCTAGCGAAAATCGCTTAAACAATCGCTTAACTGCTGACCGTATCGAAAAGATGAAACGTGAAATATTAGAAGTGGTCAATAAATACGTCAATGGTGTGCAGATAGATGATGTCAATATCAATCATCGTTCTGAGGATAGCCTAGATGTATTAGAGATGAATATCAGTTTACCTGAGCACAAAAAGTAATGTGATAAAAGCCATTCTATCGATTAACTCTTTTGTCGCTCATCTAAAAAGCCTTAAGTATCCTACTTAAGGCTTTTTTGTGGTTTGCTCTAGCCTGCCATTATTGAAGTCGTCACACTTTTCTTATCGGATATAATCGATTCACTATAAAAAAGTGCTACTGAAATAAGTTTTGCGCCGCATCAAACAGCAACGGCACAGCAAGCAAGTAAAACTAATTATTTCATCCGTGCTATTAAATTGTCTTTTTTGACAAACTGATGGTATAAAGCCGCGCCAATATGAATAAGCGTAAACGCAATAATGGTTGGCCAAATAATATTGGTATGCAAATTATTATAAAAGCGTGCCAAACCCCGATCTGGCGTGACAAAAACAGGAATTTGGAACAAGCCAAAAATATCAACAGGTCGACCGCCGTAGACCGACATCAACAAGCCCGCCATTGGCATTGCAATTAATAGAGCATATAGCCCAAAATGCGACAATTGTGATAATAACTGTTGCCACTTCGGCATGGTTACCGATGGCGGCGCTTTAGTCACTACGCGGTTAATCACCCGTGCTATCATCCAGCACAGCAAGCTGATACCAAACGATTTATGCAGTCCGATATAAAGGTTGCTATCAAGATTTTCATGCAACAACATCATTATCCACGTGATCAGTAATAAAAGCGCGCTAATCCAGTGAAATATGCGGCTACTGACGGGCCACTTTGATATGTTTGAATCTATATTACTCATTCGCTGCCTTATTAAATATCAATATTAGTCATATATAATCAATGTTATGAACAAAACGGCGACTCATTCAGCGATTAAAAATAATCGAATTTACGGGCCAACATCTTTATAGAAAAACCCAAACGTAGGCGAGAATCTAGCTGTCCAAGTCAATTAACTGATGCGCGATTTTATCTAAATCCGGCACTAAATAAGCGGTATTATTGATCATAACTGTCTGAAAAAGATAGGATAGCATAACGTTTTCGTTAATAGGTATTACTGTTTCATCGATTTCTGTATTATTTACTTGCTCAGTAAGTTCAATATCTTTGACCTCAGAAATACGAACTTGTAATTGCCTTAGCTCGCCTGCCGTTTGCAATGCCAAACGGTGATCTGAGGTATTACCTTCTAACACAATTATCTTATCAGGCAGCTCATCCTCTTGCAGTAGATGGAATACCACCACCTCATGTTGCTGCCAATGATAAGTGGACGTACGCTCCTCGTAGTTATCCACACTCAAAATCAGGCTGCTTGGAATGATCCAATCGGGTTGATTAAATGCTGGAACAATAGTCACATCAAGCATACCTTTGTTCGTAGTCAGTAAGCTTACTGCCTCAAACGAATGTTTCAAAATTTGTTTCATACATTGCTCACAATAAGTTAATGTGAAGAGGCTGCCTTTGCCCTTTCACCAATATAATCCGTCAGTTTTTTTGCTAGATCCACTGGACTACCGATAAAACTGCAATAGCCTGAATCAATGATAGCCTGAGGCTGGCTCGAGCAAGCACTCAAGCTTGGATCTTGCGCCCACAGTTGACTGTTATTACCTTGAATGAGGTCCAAGTGTTGTGAACCATCATGACCCATACCTGAAAATATAATATTGATCAACTCATTACCATAAACATCGCTGGTATTTTTGAGGATCTGACCAATAGAGGGCTTATATTCACCACTCCAAGCTTGCTCTAATAATATTATCCGACCTGTCGAATCACAGACAATCTGTTTATCGATGGGTGCTATGAGACACTGACCGACACGTAATCGCTGCGAATAGGTAATAACCTGACAATGCCAATCATTATGACGGTTAAGTATGCGCGGCAACGTGCCAATCATGGTTTGGTTAAAATGATGAGCCAATAAGATACAAACTGGTAGCGTGGGCGATAAGTTATCCAAAAATTCTTTTATGGCGCTAGGTCCACCCATAGAAGCGCCTAAAAATACCACGTAGCGCCAATTCGTCTCATTTTTATCATTGTTTTGAGCGGGAGTATCTATTAAGATCGGCAACGCAAATATGTCCGCAAATTTACGTGTCAATTTACGCTGCCATTTGGCGTATTGCCATGCTTCATTGAGATAAGGTGCTTGACTAAAACCTATCAACACGGCGGCTGGTTTAGAAGTAGTCGTCGCGGCAATCATGTCATCATCATAGTCACTGTCTATCAGCCAGATATCAATCACTGCATCAGCCAAATCAGTTTTTCTTTGCAATTGTGCTCGTGACATACAGCCAACAAGGGTAAACCCACAACTACGTACCGTATCCGAAAAAGCCATACGCTGATGATGATCTTCTGCAATGACCATCACCTTAATATCGTCTTTGTTTTTTGCTTTCAATGCTAAAATGCGTGCATTATCCTTCATGAGTGAGGCTGACCTCTTTACCCAGTATGCTCTGGATTTTGTTCAGCAACTCTTGTTCTTGGAATGGCTTACCCATATAGTCGTTCACGCCAATCTCTAGCGCACGCTCACGATGCTTCTCTCCAGTACGTGACGTAATCATGATGATTGGAATATGCTTCAAGCGCTTATTGTACCTAACTTGAGTAGCTACCTCAAAACCATCCATACGTGGCATTTCAATATCTAACAAGATCATGTCTGGTGTCATGTCTTGTAATACCTCAATCGCATCGATCCCATCTTTTGCAACAGCCACCTTAAACCCTTGGCGCTCCAAGAAACGTGACGTCACTTTACGTACAGTGACTGAGTCATCGACGACCAATATAGTGGCTTTCGACTCTATACGTCCTCGTTTAACATCAACCGACTTGGATAAATTTTTGCCTAGCTGTGCATTACGCATTAAAGCAATCAAATCTAGGATAAGCATGACCGAACCATCACCCATGATAGTCGCTGCAGAAATACCAGGAATATGTGATAGCTGTTGACCTAAGGGTTTTACAACCACTTCGATGCGCGATCCTGCAATTTGATCTACCTGTAAAGCAATATTGTGTCCAGTACGATTCTTAATAAGAATGAGCGGTAAGCTGGTATTGGTGTTGACGACAAGCTCGTTCAGTTTATTGCCTGATAGAATCTCATTTAAATAACGCACCCGATAATCAACGTCTTCAAAGCTTAATGTTGCCTCATCTGACTGATAATAGTCATACAGCTTTTCTGGATTAACACGAACCACACGCTCGATTTGTACCAATGGTATAGCATAATAACGATCTGCTGCACGCACAACCAACGCATCAGATACCGCCACAGTCAGTGGCAGGCGCATTGTAAAGTGCGATCCCTTACCTAGCTCTGAGACAACCGATACAACGCCACCTAATTGACGAATCTCGCTAATAACCACGTCCATGCCCACGCCGCGTCCAGAAATCTGCGTCACTTGTTTACTGGTACTTAATCCAGCATTAAAGATGTATTGCATGATATCTAGATCGGTTAGACTCGTATCATCTGCGTCAATAAGACCTTGTGAGATGGCTTTGTGACGTACTGCCTCTACATCGATTCCGCGTCCATCATCTATCAGCTCAATGACAATCTCACTACCCTCACGGTTTACTTCGAGAGTAATATGGCCACTACGCTCCTTGCCTGCTTTTAGACGTGTTGACGTGTTTTCGATACCGTGATCGACCGCGTTACGAAGCATATGCTCAAGTGGTGACGTAATGCGCTCTAGGATGGTTCTATCCATCTCATCATCAGCGTTGATAATCTTTAGTTCAACAGACTTGTTAAGTTCATTGGCAGTCTGACGCACGATACGCTCAAGACGCGGGGTCAAACGCGTAAATGGTACCATACGCGAATTCATCAGACCGTCTTGCAATTCTGTTTGCGTTCGCGATAGCTGCAATAAAAGACTTTCACTATCACGTGTTTTTTCTAACAATGTATGGTTAATATCTACCAAATCTGATGCCGATTCTGTCAAAGATTTTGATAGCTGATTTAAAGAAGAGTATTGATCCATTTCTAGAGGGTCAAAATCTTCATTAGTAATCAACTCATCATCTATTTGCGATAAAATCTGCGCTTCAAGCTCGATTTCCATACGGCGTAACTGATCGGCCAATCGCTGTACCGTCGTTCCCATATCTTCGATACTACTAGTCAAGCTACTGATACCCATATCTATGCGAGCACGGTTAATGGCTGATTCGCCAGATAAGTTGATCATATGTTCAATCACACCCCCTGAAATACGAATCATCTCATTGTTACTGGCACTCTGATCTTCTTCAGCCATACTGCTAAGCATAGAAGGCATTTCACTAATATCTTTTGCCAGATATTGTGAGTCTTGCTGTTCTTTTGCAACAAGGATCGCCTCACGCTCGGCTTGTAGCGACTCTTTGGGTACGTGTTTTAAGCTCTCAGGATTTTTGCCAAATTGTTGTAACGCCTCAATTAATAATGTAGGTGTGGGCGGATTGATATTCTGTCTAAGGATAGATACTGCGTCAGCAAGCCAGTCATGACTTACTACTAGTAGCTCTAAGACTTTTTTGGTAACAGGACGGCGGCCAGCCACAAAGTCACCATAAACGGACTCCATCTCATGAGCCAGATCGGCGACACCCGTGGCCGCAACCATTCGCGCACCACCTTTGATGGTATGCAAATCATGCTGAAGCGCTTGTAGCACGGTGATATTACTCGTGTCTTTTAAGAATACAGGCAGATATTTATTACGATGGGTAAGCTCTTCTGCTTCTTCTAAAAACACGGCTAAGATATCAGAGTCAGGTAAACTATCCGCCCATGATTGTTTAATCATCGTGCTTAAGCTTAAGGAATCTGTTACTTCATCGCTACTATCAGTATTTTCATTAGACCTGTTTTCAGTCGCAATGCTTTGAGTATCAGGTTCGAAATATTTGCTCGGCACTGGTATGACCAGCTCTACCGTTTCTGGTAACGATTTTGCCTTTTCAAGCTGTTGTAGCTGCTCAATAAGCTCTGAGGTAAAAAACGATTTTTTATAATTCACGATATGCATGATTTGCAATGACATTGTGTCTTGCACCATCTGCATAATCTCTAACCACTGCGCTGTCGGCACTCTTTTGTTATCTACAAATGCTTCATAGACGCTTTCGGCTTCGTGAGTCAGATCGCCAATACTACGAATACCAGCCATCCGCGCGCCACCTTTAATAGTATGCAGATGACGCTGCAAGACTTTCAACGCATTAATATTGGTTATATCAGCACGCCATTTATTAAAACTCTCGTCTAACGCAGCATCAAGCTCTTGAGCTTCTTCTAAAAATATTTCTAATAGCTCAGCATCCGTGTCGATAGACTCAAATTGCAGCTTAGCGGCTGGCACAGCTCGAACGATAAAGCCTTTCTCATTGCGACCATCATCCTCTTGATAAATACTTTGCAAATCTTCGAGAACTTGTTTGTCTATTTTTA
The DNA here is from genome assembly GCF_904846225.1 of Psychrobacter immobilis. Lineage (GTDB taxonomy): Bacteria > Pseudomonadota > Gammaproteobacteria > Pseudomonadales > Moraxellaceae > Psychrobacter > Psychrobacter immobilis_F. The sequence continues at coordinate 272,448 of NZ_CAJGZJ010000001.1, forward strand.
ATGAGGTACTACCAGCCAATGCATCAAACAAACCAACGAGTTGAGCATGGCCAGCATGCAATACGGCTTGAACATCTGTATCCCTCGCCTTACTAGGATTGCCCTGCAAGTACTTATAAGCATTGCCCAACTCATTGAGAATGGCAGTGAATTTCGGAAATTTTTGTGCTTTATTGGCCAAATATTGTATTTGTAAAATTTGCTGCGCTATATAGCTCTTAACACGCCCTGCCTCAGTGCTATTAAGCGCATCATCCAATTCCCATTCGGCATCCAGTAATTCATCAATATTATTATCTAATAACTGTTCTATCGTCGGTTTGCTATCAGCTATTATATGACCATCACTAGTAATAGATTGCTCACCCAGCATGGCTTGCAACGATGCTACATCTTGTTGGCTTTGCGTCTCTTCCATTGATAGGTCTTGTGGCTGAATGTTTTGTTTGTAATTATTCAGATAACCATCTATCAGCGTAGCAGACGTGGCTAATGCCTCTAAATGTTGAGCATTCATGGTAGTGTCTTGTTGTTGTAGCACCTCCAAGCTATGCTCTATGGTTGCGCTGACTTCGCTGATAGCAACCAAAGCACTAGAACCAGATGCCCCTCTCAACGTATGAAAAGCCCGCACAATCTCATCGGTTACTTCAACATGAAGCTGGTCTTGATGCTCATCAACAAACTGATCAATATCTTGTAACAAGCCTTCTGCTTCTTCGATAAAAATCTCAAAAAATTCTTTTTCTTGTTCGGTTTGAGGCGCTAAGAGAATCGGAGCTTCTGCTATCATGTCATTGACAGAGTTAATGAGCTGCAGCGTAATGTCGACCTCTTCGTGACTATCATCAAAATTAGTCGTCTCACTTGAATCGGAAGACGTTACTAAACCATGATTTGACTCATACTCAGACCTATTTACTGCTTGCGTATACAAGGCGATGTAGCTAAATTTATCACCTTGCTGCTTACTATATCCCTTAGCACAGGTAATCCATAATGGCACCATAGCTGGATAATTTTGACGGTTATTTTCAAATACCGTTAGCATCGCAGGATAAGCAGCCAATACATCGGTAATGAGCCGACAGATATCTGCTGAGGCAGTAATACTATGATCCAAAATGCGATTCAGCATGTCTTCTATAGACCACGCCAACTCAGCCGTATAATGAGCGCCTACCATACGACCTGAGCCTTTTAAGGTATGAAACCCACGACGAATATCCTTCAGTTCACTTAAATCGGTTGATGACAGTCGCCAAACCTCATATAAAGGGACGATTTCAGCCAATACCTCATTGGCCTCTTCTATAAATATCTCTTTAATATCAGGGTCTGCATCGTCTGCATCAGCAGGTAGTTGCTCGGTCTCCGCCATAAAAGGAATAAGTACCGCTGGAATCTCTAAACTAAATGACAATACCGATATCTCTTTCTTTTCACTATTATCACTTGTCTCGTTGGACTCATAATTAATAGTGTCGAGACCGTCTAATGACTCAGCGTCGTCAAGCATTGCGTTTGTTGTTTCTAATTCTGTGCTGCTTTCTACGTCAAAACCATCTATCTCAAACACTGTTGCAGTTTTGGTTGTTGTAGGCTCAGGTTGGGTTAGCCCAGCATTGATAGGCTGATTCGTCATTAAGTTCTGACTTTGTACAATGGTTATCGCAGGATCCAAACTTGGGGGTCGTTGCGCTTCAAAATCCGTAATCATTACTGGTAAACGTTTGGTTGTTTCTATTACTAAATTTACCACATCATCTGTAACAGGTAAGGTCTTATCTAAGAGACGATTCAGTAAGTTTTCGATTGCCCACGCCATCTCGCTAATGCTAAAAGCACTGACCATACGGCCTGAGCCTTTTAGGGTATGAAAATTTCGGCGCACTTCTGTTAGCGGGGTTAAATCCTGAGAATCCTGCTGCCAAATAGGCAAGAAGTCTTCTAGATCACCGATTACATCCGTCACCTCGTCAATAAAGATCTCACGAATATCTGCATCCATCTCAAAACTATCAGGCTTAACTTGTTCACGAGCGCGTGTTAACACCGCACTTTCTGTAACATTATCAATAGTGTGGCTACTCATGTCAGCAATATTTTGCTCCGACGTCGTCTCATTATCTACATTTGCATCGGTTGAAACTTGAGCGTTAAAAGGCTGGTCACTAGCAGGTGCAATTTCACCACTATCATCGTAACGAACTACATTTGCTGCTGGCTTTTGCGCCAAAAAAGTATCGTTAATCGTCTCTGGTGCTTCGATATAAGTAGTAAGAAGCTGTGCGGCTTTAGCAGTGTATTCATTTGCCTGTGTTAATAATTTTTGATCAAAAACCTGCTGCGCAAGACAATCTAATAACAACTCAAGAGAGGTTAATGCTTCAGCCACTGCTTGAGTGATATTCCAGCTGAGTGCTTCAACCTTATGAGTTACCAATTGCGTAAATACGCTGGCCATATCGTTTATGGTTTGACTAACTTCTGACAAACCCATATCCGCAAAATTATTACTAATTTTGGTAAAATCTGCAGCCGTTGGTAACAGATGAATGTCTTGGCGCTGTATATAATCGTTGAAACTTTGCTTTACTTCTTCTACCGCAATACGCAACTCACGCCAATCTTTAACCGTAGAGGCAGTCGCATGATTGTCATCCAGTGGCGCACCAACATTATCGAGCGCTTCAGACAATGTAGCAAAAAATCCGGACTCTCCTATCTTAAGAGATATTGCCTGCTCGGTATTATAAATAGCGCTATATAGCTCTTGCAGTTTGTGCTCAATCTGCCTCTGCTCTGGTATAAAGCCTTCGCTTGATGATAAAGCATATTCTATATCCGTCACGATTGACTCGACTTGCGACACATAATATGTCCAGCCTCGCCCTTCAAGTTGACGTTTTATTTTCTGTAAAGGGTTTAAAAGTGTATCGGGCTTATCTAGATTAAAAATAACTGTTTCGAGCTCACTCAGCATGCGCGGCAAGAAACGAGCTGTCATCGTGGGCGATAAATCATGCAGTATAGATTGAGTGCGTTCGCTATGTTTTGCCAGACCCTCTAAATCGATGTAGACCCTTATAGTTAAGTATCTAATAAAATTTGATGGCAGCCCAGATTGTTGAACACAAGACTCTATTACTTGCTCAAGCTGACTCAAAAGTGCTGCATAATGTTCAGGAAGGGGTGTGTCGTTATGAGGGATGTCTTTTAGCCACAATTCGGTTAAGTACCAAAGGCGTTGTAAATCATCATCCTGAGTGGTTTGCCACAAGTATTGGCTGACCCTATCTAATACTTTCAGTAAAGAAGATTGATTAGTATTGGCAATCAGTAGCTCTTGTACTTTCTGTCGCCAAACCAGTAATAACTGTCGATAGTGATGATCCGTCAAATGAGTGGCAACTCTATTTGTTGGTATTATTACCTCGATATTATCGATAATACTGTCGCTGATAGTACCGTCATCGATATCGTTACTGTATGAGTGCTCATGCTGACTACCGATAGAACTTGCAGATAATTGTGCCGCTGCACCCAGTCTTGACAATAGGTGAGTAAGCTCGTCAGTCGCTTTACGAATCAAAGAAGTATGACAGCTATTTGTAAGCGCGTATTGATTTAGCTCACGTTGTAGCAAACGATGAGAAAACTGCCCGATACGGCGGTGATAAGTAGAAACGCCATCACGGCTACCTGCTTCTGCCAGCAAGCTCAGATTATTGGTAAGGCTTGCTAGCAACGGAAGGCGGATCATGGTGAGTGCGCCGCTAACTTGATGGTAACTCTGCATCATCTGCTCATAATTAGTGCTATCAGCATCTAATTGCCAGCCATCAGATACCTGTGATAATTGCTGATTAAACAGTGGTAATAACCACTCAAGCGGCACTATGTCATTGGGCTGGTTTTTCATAGATTTATCCTAACTCGTCTAGGCACTAATTTAGGCATTTATTTTTTGCCACACATTAACCTGTGGGTGCGCAATACGGCGCATATTCGAAGGACGCCAAAATAACGCCTCACCTGGAGCCAATATAATATACCCACCCAACATGCACTGTTCTGATAGCCGCGCTAAAATATCGCGTTGATCAAACTTACGAAAATATAGCAGCATATTTTGACAGATAATCACATGCTGAAGATGCGAAGTGGGTGGTCTTTTTTCAATAATATTATGTAAAGCGAAGCGAACATATGGCCGCAAGATTGGCGCAATTTGCCAATGAACCTGAGTACCAGTGACCGCTTCTTTTGCCGTATATGAATCATAAAGATTCGATTTATCGATCACACTTTCAGCTTTTAGTGGCCGAACAAACTGCTGATAACGTTGTGGCATGAATAGCTGCTGGCGCTTATCATACTGTCCTAGTCGTGCTTTTAAAATGGCTTGTTGGCTGACATCTGTAGCCAATATCGTATAATTTGTCAGTTGCTCCGATGACAAGCTCATCGCCAGTGACCAAGGCTCCTGCCCACTTGCGCAACCAACGCTCCAAATACGAAATAACTTATTAGCACCATCGTCATTAACGCCATCGTTACTAATGTCATTAGCAATACTGTTATTAGCAATATTGTCATTACTCATGTCAGTATTGGCTGTTAGCTGATGCTGCTGCGCGTACTTTGTGACAAAATCTACAGACGGCATGTGGCGAAAGAAACGACTTTCATGAATGAGTATGTTATCTAACAATTGCTGACGTAAATCCTCATTACTTGGTAGCTGATGCCATAAACTTTTAGCGGTTATCCCATGCGATAAGGCTGTATGATAAATTGCATTTCTCAACCACTGCAGCTGGATATTTGGTAGAACAAAACCAGTCTCTTGCTCTATATACCGTTGCCAGTGCTGCACATCAATATTGTCTTCTTGCATAAAATCTGTAACCAAAGGAGTTTTGATTGTCTTAACTGGATTGCCATCTAGGGCGTGTCATCATTTAGATTGTGAGGCTTAAAATGAGATAAATGGCAGTTAAACAAGGAAAATAATGCAGGTAATATCGAGATATTCACCAGTTATTTGACGATGTTTAGCAAAATTTAGCCATTTCAAGACCACTAAATGATTAAGTGTGCTAATTGATGACATGCCCTAGTTGAGTAAAATTATTCACGTCACCTGCTATTATGATTGCAGCACATCATCACTACTCGTACCGTATTTTTATTCGCGTATTAATGAGAGGTTATAAGCGATTCATTATTTAAGGAGCGCTGAGATTTATTAATAAGCGCTTTCTGACAATAATTTATCATTATTTAGCATGCCATTATCTAATAGCTCATCATCCGTTACTTTAAAACCAGTCACTGATTCTTGTAGTGCTGCGGCCATTTCGCTTAGCTCGCCAATAGAGCGTGCTGTGGCCATCGTACCGGATGATGTTTGTGAAGTAATGTCTTGAATAATATTCATGGTATGAGAGATGTGTCCAGCAGATTCAGCCTGCTGCATTGCTGCGTTTGAGATGTTTTGAATCAAATCAGCCAACGTATTAGAAACATTCTGTACCTCTTCTAGTGCTTCACCAGCATCTTTCGCCAAACGCGCACCACGTATAACTTCCGAGGTTGTAGACTCCATCGACATGACCGCTTCGTTGGTATCTGCCTGAATCGTTTTTACCAATGTTTCAATCTGTTTGGTCGCATTAGCAGAGCGCTCAGCAAGGCGTTGAACCTCATCGGCAACAACCGCAAAACCTCGCCCCGCTTCACCAGCCATCGATGCTTGAATAGCAGCGTTCAATGCCAACACGTTAGTCTGATCAGCAATATCATTAATCAAACCAACGATATCTCCAATTTCTTGCGATGACTCGCCAAGGCGTTTGATACGCTTGGAGGTCTCTTGAATTTGATCACGAATAACGTTCATGCCCTCAATAGAGCGCTGTACAACCTCTGCTCCATTGTAAGAAATAGCCACTGAACGCTGGGCAACTGTCGCCGACTCTGAAGCGTTGTTTGAAACTTGGTCGATCGACATCGTCATCTCATTGATAGCTGCTGACACACCAGCGATTTCCTGCGCTTGATGCTCAGATGCTTCAGCAAGTTCAATAGCATTCATCTGTGTTTGCTCTGATGATTGCGAAACGCGGTCGGCCGTGTTGTTAATAACCAATACCAACTGACGCAGTTGGTCAATTGCAAAGTTCACTGAGTCAGCAATCGCCCCAGTAAAATCTTCTGATACAGTTGCATTCACCGTCAAATCACCTTCTGCCAAATCCCCTAACTCATCAAGCAAACGTAGAATAGCAATCTGGTTACGCTCGTTTTCTTCTTGAATTTGACGCGCACGCTCAGATTCTGTTTCTGCTTCTTGGCGACGACGTAGGGTTTCTTTCTCAATAATGAATCGCTCTGAGCCACCCTTCTGTTTCAGTAGCTGGTACAAAGCAAAAATAATACCGAGTGTAGCGACTACAAATATAACTGCTGGTAGAACAATCGATTCATTGAAGTTGGCGAAGTCTTGGCTCACCGATGATACTGAGTTAATCAGCCAAACCGCACACGCCACACTTAATAAAACAAAAAATCCTAATAACAAATTCCATGTTTTGTTAAGATTTTTGTCATCTGTTTTTTTTGTCATAGCAGCTACCGGTTTTTTTATAACATCACTCATCTTGCGTATTCCTTCCAAACAATCATCAAAGTCTTCTCGTGACTGACTTTGACAATCTTATTGTTATCGAAACAATGATTAGCAAAGCCTGTATGAATGCTGACATCCAACCGTACTGTGTCAGTCGCTATTATGCTGTCGTTACTAGTCTGTCGTTACTTCACAAACCAGTATTTATTACCAAAAACTATATCGCAGCATCTATATACTGTAGATCTTGCGTGAGTAAGCTTGGCATAAAAACATACCACTCCTGCTCATTTTTTAAAAACTTACCGTGATTATAAGGGGCAAAAGGCGAATTAGGCTCGATAGCTTCTGCGCGGTATTGATCGTGAGTGAATTGTTCAATACCAATCACTTGATCGACTAGCAATCCTGAAAAGAAATTGCCATGATCAATGACCATAACTTTACGCTGACTCAGTTGTGCTAAGCGGCTAGGAACCTGTAAAAACTGAGACAAATCTGTAATGGGCAATAAGCGTCCACGGATATTGGCGATACCTAACATCCAAGGCTTTACTAAAGGTAAGCTTGTATATTCTGGCATGGCGAGCACTTCTGATACCTGACCCATAGGCGCAACCAATCGTTGGCCACCAATCTCAAATACCACACCTTGCCAATCGTACTCTTTTCCACCGCGGCGGCCACTTTTGCGCGCGCGTGCCAAATCTGCCAAACGCAGCAGCTCAATGAACCCTTTAGAAGCCACAAGCTACCCCATTACTTTTTGAATAATGTTGACCAATTCATTTTCATTAATTGGCTTAGTCATATATTCTTTAGCACCTTGACGCTTACCCCATACTTTATCTGTTTCTTGGTTCTTGGTACTGATCATGATCACAGGAATATGGGCGGTGGTTTTGCCGCGCGTTATTTTTCGAGTGGCTTGAAAGCCATTCATTTCAGGCATGACTATATCCATTAGGATAACATCGGGTAAGTGATCAGCTGCCATCTGACAGCCTTGCTCGCCATTCATCGCCTCTAATACTTTAAAGTTATGTCGAGCAAGCATGTCGCGAAACTTTGCCATTTCAGATGGCGAATCATCAATGACTAAGACAGTAGTCATAAGAATTTCCTTTATTTTGAAAATATCAATGAGAGCATATTGATAGATAGTTGAGAAAAACCGTATGAAAACGACACGTCCAAAAGCAATGGTAGCGTGACTTTATTCACAGTTATGCTTAAATACTAGGCCATTGTCAGTAATGTTACTGAAATTAGCAATCTTACCGAATGATGACATTTACCTTGTACGCTAATCTGTATAAATACGCATCAACTACCTAAGCTTGCAAGTTTGAGTTTAGCCATACTTTTACAGATATTCCTGCTAGCGATACTGATTAATGGCATCAAATAGCTCATCTTTACTGAACGGTTTTGTCAAATACTCATCAGAACCAACAATGCGACCTCTTGCTTTGTCAAACAAACCATCTTTAGACGACAGCATAATCACTGGCTTATTGGCATAATCAGGGTTGTTTTTTATCAGCGCACAAGTCTGATAGCCATCTAAACGTGGCATCATGACGTCAACAAAAATAATATCTGGGTTGTTATCGACGATTTTTGCTAACGCATCAAAACCGTCAATCGCAGTTACTACTTCACAACCTGCTTTTTGCAACAAAGTTTCTGCAGTACGGCGGATGGTTTTTGAGTCGTCAATCACCATCACTTTTAAGCCATCAAAATTATTTTCCATTATATTGTCCTATAAACGACTATTTGTTCGTAATACTATCCATCAATACAAAATTTTAACTGTCACTTCAACCTGTCATATCACTTATTATGTGATTGATACCAACGGCTAAGCTTGCATTGCCATAAGTGATGACAGCGAACGGATCATCTGTCAGTATCTACCTATCAAACACGGCGTCAACATAAGTTACTATACGCACTTTATTATTCATAAGCTTACTAAATTGAACCTGATTTTTAGGGCTTTTTGGACGAACGCTTACGTTTTTATTACCGCTAACGGTAATATTATTTGTTTTAGTACGTTCTGCCATGGATCATGAAAGTATCCGCCAAAAACTCAACTCAGAAATGTCATTAAATTTATGATATTTCTGCATTATATAGAAACAAAGCGCACATTACTGAATAATTCTACTTTGTAATAAAAGTGTATAATTATGTGTGTTTTAGCACAGTTATCGATTCTTTTCCAGCGATTAACCTATCAATATTTGTACTGTCTAGTAATATTACTAATCACGCTTGGCTATGTTTGCTACCAATCATTCCTATTAAAACTTTATTTTTGTAGGAATAGGTAGGAATAGTAAGTAATAGGCAGTCGTTCCACCTCGTTATAATTCACTATATAATAAAACAACGATTACTATGGTGCCTGCTATGACTCTTTCTAAATTTTTAAAAAACAGCACCTATTTGCTAAGTGCTTTGCTACTTGTTGCCTGTCAGCCATCCCCGCCTACCGATGAGCCCATAGAGGCTGAAAACAGCGCAGCCGCAGAGACGCCACTTATCATTACTAATGATAGTGTAACCATGGCACCTGATCATATATTGAGCATAAAGCCTTCACGTTATCAGCCAAGCCTTGGCTTGCAGGGTAGTATCGAACCTGTTAAAAAAACTGAGCTCATTTCAGCACATCCTATTACTGTCGAAAAAATACTGGTCAGTGAGGGTCAATGGGTAGAAAAAGGGATGCCTTTACTCATTGTTCGACGTTTGGATACAGAAGACAGCGTATCTCCACAATCAGGAAGTTCTACCCAAGAGAGTGAGTTGACGGTTGATGCCAAACAGAAAGATCAACCAGACACCAGCCCAAACTCCGCTCAATCCACATCGGATAGCAAAGAGCTATCAAAAGCAAAGCCATCTGTAGAAAATGCTAACGTCGATCCTAGCAGTAATGTGGCAACTAACAGTAATGTGGCAACTAGTACCGATAGCGCAGCAGACTCAAAACCACTATATAACTTGGCGACAGTGCGGGCCAGTTTTTCAGGGCGAGTAGAAAATATAGAAGTAGCAGCAGGACAAAAGCTAGCGGCTCAGACGCGGTTATTACATCTTAGCGATGAGTCTAAACTGTACTTTATCGCCACGCTGCCTATTCAAGCGAAACCTCAGCTTTCGATTGGCCAAACGGTTAATTTTACGGCTCAAGGTATATCAGACAACTTTACGGGTCAGGTCAGTAAACTCACCGTAACCCGTCAGCCTAAAAAACTCTTAGTCTATGTAGAGGTGATTGACAATAAGGTAAATCGCGGCAAATTATTGTCAGATACGAAGGTGACGGGACGCGTCAACTACGGTCAAATAGATGTGGGTACTATTGTGCCCGAGCGCGCGCTCCATGATGTTGACTTAACAGAATTAAGAATGCCACCATATAAGCCGCTCAGACCTTTGACCGCCAATGTATGGATTATTGGGCAAGATCAGCGTTTGAAAGAGCGACCGATTGAGGTAGTTGAATACAATCCAACGACGCAGCAATATTTAATTGCGGGTATCAGTAATGATACCTTGATTTGTTTGGCTGATTTACCTGTTGATTCTAAAGGCAAAAAAGTTATTGTTTCATAGTAATCAGCGATGACAGTTACATTGCGTAGAAACATTAACAAAGGTTATCTTGCTTTGTAACAGCCTAATTAGGCAATATGTCTATATCATATATAGCGGTAACCGAGTACTTGTATCATTTGACCTTAAATCGCTAAATAGCTTAAAAACTTTTAGCGAGCACTTTAAGGCTCAGAGGCTTGATATCTTAAATATTTGAGAAGCTAAGGTCATTAATGTAGTTATCATGATTGAAATATCAACACACATGAGATTTTTTTTAAACCATAACAACAACTAAAGGACAAAACCATGAGCAAGCAAATTCTATTGATTGAAGATGATCCAGATTTAGCTGAGTTAATCAGCGACTACCTGACGATGAATTATTATGATGTACATCATGCAGGACTTGGTCAGGAAGGGCTTGACTTATTGGACACCAAAGAGCGTGATATTGATTTGGTCGTGCTTGATTTGATGCTGCCTGACATGGACGGTATGCAAGTATGTCAAAAAATTCGCGGCAACAAAAATAACATGACCAATAAAGTGCCGATCATCATGCTAACCGCGAAAGGCGACACAACGGATCGCGTATTGGGTCTTGAGATGGGTGCTGATGACTATATCTCTAAACCTTTTGAGCCACGTGAGCTTCTCGCTCGCATCCGTGCGGTTATTCGTCGACACGAGCAACCCAATCAAGCGGACAGCCAATCAGACAGCTTGACTTTCGGTCGTTTGAGCGTATTCCCTGATAGCCATGAAGTGACTATCGATGATGAAGCAGTACGTTTGACGACGCATCAGTTTCAACTATTGCATTATTTTGCCACTCATTCTGGTAAAGTACTGAACCGCGAGCAACTTTGGCAAGCCATGCCAAACGACGACAGCTCCGACAACATCGATCGCGCGATTGACGTTCATATTTCACGTTTACGTGCTTTGATCGAAGACAATCCACGCCAGCCAAAACGTATTATTACCGTGCGCGGCGTTGGCTATCAATTTGCAACCGATCAGGTATAAGCGTCTGATAATAGAGATGGTTTAATGCAGCAGTTAGGATTTCGTTCCGTCTTTGCCAAGCTATTTGCCAGCGTCATGCTGGCACTTATCTTATTTGCCGTCGCTATGGTACTACTGACGCAACTTGTGCATGATAAAGATGCGGGTATTCGCTCAGAAGTATTAGCCACACAGATTTTGGGTCAAATAGACCCATTTTTGCATGAGCTTAATATCTCTATTAGTAAAGACAGTCGTTTACAGTCACGCTTTATGCTAGCAGTGGTCAAGAAAAGTTTTGATATCTTTGATGAATCATTACAGGCAAAAATGGGATTATATGACAGCGAAGGTCATTTACTCATGCAAACTGACAATAGTGACTTACCCTTAGTACTACCAGCACCTCCTTCTCTATTTTCACGCGTTTTTCCTTCATTTGCAGACACCTCCCCTACCAAGCAAGCCCAAGTATATAGTAGCACTGGCTACACACTCTTGTATGAGTCGCGCTTGCCTCCCAAAAAACCTGTACTCTCTGCCGCACTCAATTTATTTACAGGTACGCTACTACTCCTACTTATTATGGCGGGTGTACTGTGGTGGATTGCTCGTACCATTACTTGGCGTATCAATCAGATGAGCCAGCAAATGACGCAATTGGGTGATGGCGACTTTACGGTACGCGTGAATGCTCATGGTAATGATGAGATTGCCTCATTAGCCCGTGGCTTTAACCAAGCAGCACAAAAAATCGAACACCTGATTGATGCCAATAATTTATTACTGGCACATGCGTCTCATGAGCTACGCACGCCCATCACTCGTATTCGCTTACAGATTGAGATGATGGATATGCTAACTGGCGCTCTGCCATCTGATACCAAAGCAAAATTTGATAAACGCGCGCACGCCATTAATCGCGACTTATCAGGGCTCAATGATTTGGTAGAGAGCATCTTATTGGTCAGCCGTCTAGATGCGGGTCATGCTTTACAGCAAATTGAGAGCTTAGACTTGTATGATCTAGTCAATCAAGAACGTCAACATTATCCTGAAGCCACATTGATTGGTGAGCACCTCGTGATTGATGGGCAGTCAGCGATGCTGACCCATTTAATTCGTAACTTATTGACCAATGCTATGCTGCACGGTAAACCCCCAGTGACCGTATTGTTGTATGGCGTTCAGACTGTTGAGGAAGCAGATGCCGTACCTGACTATCTGTTACAAACGGTGCTCTGTAGCAGCTTTATTGATTATAATAGTTCTGATTTTGAGTCTTATGATGAGCTGATTGATGTCAACGAAGAAACAATGCAGAGCACCTCAAATCTAAACGATTCATCCATCACTACTGATAAGGTTAAATCTGAAACAGTTGATACGATGGTCATATTGCCAGCCCCCGATATCTATCAAAACGGCGAAAATATTACTGTCGATAGCGATGCCAATCCCGATACAAATATAGATACTGATGTCGATAGCATTGAAACCAGTGTGCCTGCGACAGAATCTACCGCTCAAATCAATTTAGGCACTGTGACAAGCTCAACAAACAGTAGCGACATACCTAAAACCACTACTGACTCATCATTGCTTGCTAACTATTATAGCTTTACCAATGATTTGACTGACAGAATTAAAAAGGTCATTTGGAAGGCCGTCCCTGAGTCTAAATCGGTTTCTGAAGCCATTGACCCTAATAAGGTCGCTGCTAACAGCAAGGCGACTGATAGCAAGGCGAATGCGACTTCCAAAGATGTAGAAAAGAGTAGCAGTATCGATAACGAGACGCACACTGCTGATAAAGCAGATGTTGGTTCAACTGTCATCAAAAAGGATAGTAAAAACGGTGTTCAAAATGACAGTGAGACGACTGGTACACCGCGCAAAGAAAGCTTATTTTCCAAACATCTAAAAAAATCCAAAGCCGAACCCGTACGCCCACTGCCAAAATATGCAGTGTTAGCAGTGATCGATGAAGGCACAGGAATTCCTGAAGACAAACGCGAAGAAGTCTTTAGCCCATTTGTACGTTTGCAGCAAAAGAACAAAGGCTCTGGTTTGGGTTTATCTTTGGTTTCACAAATTGTCACCGCTCATCAAGGCCGCATCAGCACCGATACTATAAATGGTCATACTAGATTTTTAGTCGTTATACCCATCAAACACGACCCTCATTATAATCAGTACGATTAAAAAGCTATGTTCTAAGGCGTATCCTTTTAGTTATCCTCGCAATTTCCATTCAATATAATCATTTTCTCTAATAGCTATTAGTCATAAGCGGGTCACGGATCTGCATATCCAAAGTGCTTGATAATATGCTATATTAGCGCCCCTTCTCATAAGGTTATTGACGGTTGTTTTTGCATTGGCTTCTCACATTATAGTAGAGGCATGACAACGCGTTCATAACTATTAAAAATTATTGAATTTTGAGCCCTCCATGAATGACATGATTGTCTTAAACGATGTGACCAAAAGTTTTTTGAGCGACCGATCAATCAAAAACGAAGATGGCAAACCGCATTGGTTTACGGCCGTTGAGCCAACATCTCTCTCTGTCCAGCAAGGCGAAATTTTTGGTTTAATGGGCTATTCAGGTGCGGGTAAATCGACGTTATTACGTCTGATTAATATGCTTGAGCGCCCAGATTCTGGCAACGTCATTATCGATGGCACTGACTTAACCACGCTGTCTGCGAGCGAGCTGCGTATTGCTCGTCATAATATTGGTATGATTTTTCAGCAGTTTAACTTGATGTCCAATCGTACCGTCTTTGACAATGTGGCTTTTAACTTAACGGTTTCAGGCTACCCTAGCCGCGATATTCATAAACGAGTCATGGACTGTCTTGAAATCGTAGATCTGATTGATCGTGCTGGCCATTATCCTGCTCAGCTATCAGGTGGACAGAAACAGCGCGTGGGGATTGCTCGAGCAATCGCTCCAAGTCCAAAAGTCCTATTGGCCGATGAGCCGACTAGTGCCCTTGATCCTGCGACGACTCGCAGCTTGCTAACCTGTTTACGTGATATTAATGAACAACTGGGCGTGACCATTGTGATTGTGACACATGAGATGAGCGTCATTCGTAGACTCTGTGATCGTGCGGCATTACTGCATCAAGGAAAACTACTAGAAGTTGCAGAAGTAAGAGACGGTCTGATTCAAGCAACTACCCCGATTGGCAAAGGCTTAGTACACGAAGATTAATGAGGCAGGAGAAATACATATGTTAACTGGTACTGAATTATCCGCCTCAATAGACAAGCTATTTGTACTGCGCAAAGAGATTGTGAATGCGTTTATTGATACGTTCATCATGCTTGGTATTTCAACGACAGTCGCCATTGTGATCGGCGGGCTGTTTGGCATATTCTTATTTTTATCCAGTGATCGCCAGTTTTTGCAAAACAAGACACTGTATGGCGTGCTTGGCAGCATCACCAACTTTATGCGTGCCTTTCCTTTTGTCATTCTAATGATTGCCATGAGTCCTTTTACCAAAGCCATTGTTGGTACCGGTATTGGCCCTATTGCTGCCTCACTAGTATTGGCAATCGCAGGTTCATTTTATTTTGCCCGCTTGGTCGAACAAAACTTACGTGAAGTACCGCGCGGTATTATCGAAGCAACCGAATCGATGGGCGCGCGTCCTTTGACAATTATCAAAGTGTTACTTAATGAAGCACGCTCAGGTCTGATATTGTCAGTGACGATTCTGTGTATCAGTCTGTTATCTTATTCAGCGGCGGCTGGTATGATTGGCGGTGGTGGTTTGGGTGATTTGGCCATTCGTTACGGCTATTATCGTTATCAAACTGAAGTGATGATTTTTATCGTGATTGTACTATCAATCATGGTGATTTCGATTCAAGCCACTGGTAATTGGTTAGCTACTCGTTTGGATAAACGCTAAGAGCTGATTGGAGATAATGTCAAAACAAAATCAGTGAGCGCTAATAGTCATAACGCTCAAGGTCTAATGCCGATTCATCCTAAGCAAAATACTTGACTTTGTTACTGAGACCCTTTAGTTTTGTTACTAAATTAACACCCTAGCAGCATTGTTATCCCCAATGTTGCTTTTTTAGCGATCCCACTTTGCCCTATATTCAATCTCTATTATTAAGGAAGTTCCATGAAATTAACAGATATCAGTCGTCAATTAGCGACTGCATTTGCGGCTGTTGGTGTATCAAGCTTGGTATTGGTTGGTTGCAACAATTCATCAGCACCAGAAGCGACGAAAGAACCCGTTACTGAAGGCGCAACGGCAGAGACCGCTGCTAGTGATATCGATCCTGATCATACAAAAATCGTCATTGGTACTACCGAAGGCGATTTTGCTGATATGGTACGTAATCAAGTTAAAAGCTCACTTGAAGCTCAAGGTTATGAAGTAGAGCTGGTTGCCTTCACTGATTATGTTCGTCCGAACCTTGCATTGGCGGAAGGTGATTTGGATATTAATATCTTCCAGCATAAGCCTTACCTTGATAACTTCAAGAAAGAAAATAACCTTGATTTGGTTGAAGCGTTCCAAGTACCGACCGCGCCACTTGGCATATATTCAGGCAAAAAGACCAAATTAACAGAAGCTTATAAAGGTATGAGCGTCTCTGCACCAAACGATCCAAGTAACTTTGCCCGTGCATTGGTGATGATGAGTGATCTTGGTTGGATTACCCTAAAAGACAATATTGATCCATTGACTGCATCAAAAACAGATATCGCTGATAACAGCAAATATGACATCAAAATCGTTGAATTAGAAGCGGCTCAGCTACCACGTGCTCGTGATGAAGTGGACTTCGCGGTTATCAATGGTAACTATGCAACGGACGCTGGTATCAATTTAACGGATGCTCTATTCCAGGAGCCAAGTTTTGCTTACGTTAACTGGTCAGCCATTAAGTCTGCCGATGCTGGCAAAAAATGGGTTGAAGACGTGACTAACGCCTATAACTCAGAAGCCTTTAAAAAGTATGCGCATGAAACTTTCCCAGGTTATAAATATCCAAAAATCTGGGGCACTGCCCAAAGTACAAACACAGATACTGCTGCAAAAACAGCACCTGTAGAAGCACCTGCTCAGTAAGAGTAAATGTCCAAAATGCCCTGAAACATGGGTATCATGATAGTCATAAACGCTCAATGCTGGTTATAGACGCTCAATGCTTAACTGCTTTGGGCGTTTTTTATGGCGTGGCTTTTATGGCGTGGTTTTTATGACTGTGACCCTTTTAAACGACCCTTGCATAGCCTAACCATTCCTAAAAATGACGTTACAACTTGTTTGTCCTTTGTAGGAAACCGTCACTTACCCTTCCAATTTTTGTGAATTTTTTCTATAGTAAGCGAGCTAATATAGTAGTCCGGCTAAACAGTTGCTCAATCAAACTGATTTCTGCTATCGCTGACACTAAGTTTTTAGTTCAAAACAAATTATAAAATATAAGGCTAATCATATGACTTCTAAAAATTATAATATCCGTACTGCTGGACAAGCAAATATTCCCGTATTAGGACTAGGCACTTGGCAGTCCACCGGTCAGGACTGCGTAGACGTCGTCAAAAAAGCGTTGGAGATGGGCTATGAACACATTGACACCGCTCAAGCTTATGGCAATGAAAAAGAAGTGGGTCAAGGTATTAAACAATCAGGCGTGGCTCGTGATAAGTTCTTTTTGACCACGAAAATCTTTCCTGATGACATGAAATTTCAGCCAGAAAAGCTTGTTGAAGCTGCTAAGCGTTCGTTAGAGGATTTAGATACTGATTATGTTGATCTGCTGCTTTTACATTGGCCAGACGATCGCGTGCCACTATCTGAAACGATTCCTGCATTGTGTGAGCTACAAAAACAAGGATTAACGCGACATATTGGTGTTTCTAACTTCAATATCGCGGATATCATTGAAGCAAAAAAATACGCTGACGTACCGATTGTCGTAAACCAAGTAGAGTTTCATCCATTTATCAAGCAAGATACATTGCAAACGTTCTTGAATAATCATCATATTTTACTCGAAGCCTATTCACCACTAGCACGTGGCGATGTGTTCGATAATGACATTATTAAGGAAATTGCTGATAAGCATAATGTGACGCCAGCACAGATATCGTTGGCTTGGATTTTATCAGACAAACACCGTGTTGCCATTCCAAAAACCTCTAATCCTGATCACTTACAAGGAAATCTAGACGCAACCCGTATAGAGTTGAGTACAGAAGAATTAGAAAAAATTGGTGGATTGGCCAGCTCTGGCGGCCGAAAAATTGAACATCCTGATTATAGCCCTGTATGGGATGACTAATTGCTAATTGCTATTAAAAATTAGCCATCAAAAAGGCCACCGATAATATCGGTGGCCTTTTCTTATGAAGATTAGAAAGTCAATAATCTCATACTATTGTTGCAGCGTCTTTGTCTCGTGAACTTTTTCGGCAGGATTGTATTGTTCAGAAGAAGGAGCCGCCCCACTACGGTTATTTTCTTTCATCGATTTGGCGACTTCAGGTGGCATATAGTTTTCGTCATGCTTGGCCAATACTTCCCCAGCGACAAAGGTATCACCCTGCATCTTACCTGTGGCGACGACGCCTGAATTTTCAGCAAACAAATCAGGCAAGATACCTTGATAAGTGACTGGAACTGTAGATTTAAAGTCGGTAATAGCAAACTCAACGTTCAGTGGATTGTCTGATGCCCGCTTCACGCTACCTGCAACGACCATACCGCCAGCACGAATACGCTTATCTTGTGGCGCTTCACCTTGAGCAATGGCGGTAGCATCAAAGTAGTAGTCGGTTTGTTGCCCAATGGCATAGAGAATCAGCACCACAGCTATCGCTGTTCCTGCAAGTGTAAACATAACCCACATCAGTTTTTTGCGACGAACTGCGTTCATACCACTACCTCATTGATGACTTGCTGTTTTACAAACGATCAACCTATAAAACAAAAAACATTAAAGAAACTACCATTAGAAAAAATTTTAGGAATGTCTTTCTAATCGTACTTTTCTAATGGCTATATAATAGCATTTTTCGGACAAATCAATAAGCCGCATCAACAAGCGGTATCGTTACTCATAATGTCATATATTTATAAATGAGACATACCAATGTTATGTGTTAACGCCATAATATTATGACAATTTTCTTAACTAGATTGCTTGGTTACAGGCATTGGTATCTTGGCAGTGCGCTGCGCTTGACGTGCTTGTTGAATAGTCAATTGCTTGATCAGTGCTTGTCGTTGCCGGCGACTATAAATAATGAAAACCAGCATCACGCCAACCGCGATAGCCCAGCATGACCACACAAAAACGCCATGTTTACCCATGGCGAAAAACTCAGACATGCTATAAAAATAGGGCTGCATAATATTTTCCTAGCCGTTATTTGTGTTGACCACGGATGTATTCTTTCACCCAAGCTTTACCTTGGTCACGAGATAAAATCAAGGTATTGGTACGATAAATTGCCAATGTTGCGACCAATAAATAACTGCCGATAATCATGAGTAACAATGGCATCCACATATCTGCCGACATTTTTGGTGCGGCGGTTAAGGTAAAGGTCGAGCCTTGATGCAGGGTATTCCACCATTGTACTGAGTATTTGATAATGGGTAAGTTTACCGCGCCGACAATAGATAAAATAGCCGCAGCCTTACCACGATTGGCTGTGTGTTCAAAAGCGGCAAACAATGCCATAACGCCTGCATATAAAAACGCCAGAATCAGCATAGACGTCAAACGCGCATCCCATACCCAGTAAGTTCCCCACGTGGGTTTTGCCCAAATAGAACCGGTTAGCAAACTAATCACACATAGCAAAAACCCTATCGGCGCAATTGCTTGCGCGACTAAACTGGCCGTCTTAATTTTCCACACCAAATAAATTACACCCAGCACGGCAAGGGAAAAATAGATAGAAATGGCGAGACTGGCTGCTGGTACGTGGATAAAAATAATACGGTAACTATTGCCTTGCAAATAATCAGGTGGTGCAAAAGCAAGTCCCCAAATACTACCGATGAGTAGACAGATACTGGCTAATATCGCCAACCATTTAACCCAAGGTGTAAAAGTATGAAAAAACTGCTTGGTACCCACAGTCGTCAAGAAACCTTGCCAAATGCGTTGCCACAGGCTGGGAGATGAGACGTTATTCAGGTTGGGCATGGGAATAAACCTATTACTCAGCTTACTGGGTGGGACAGATATTGCCCATTATGGGCGCTACGATCTGCTAGCCTGCTGGCGTTAAACACTGGATAGAATCTACAAAGAACGGTTTACCTACTTAATTGGCTATTATAGCAAAGTTGCCCGTTTTCATCATGATGTTAGTAAAAAGGGTTTTGATATAGTGAATTCATTTTAAAACCGATACAGTGCGACTAAGATCAATTTTTCGTAGCCTCTGTGATAACAGCAAGCAAGAAAAATTTATACTAGGGCGTGTCACTATTAACGTATCAACTTTATATTGAACAGACTACAAGATAAATGGTCTATTATTTAATTCAACCAAGCCATTTTTAAGGTTAGCGCAATCACCCATGGCATGACTAAGACTGAAATAATACTACCTGCCAATAATAAGGCTAAGATAGGCAACCCATTAAGACCAGTCGCATATAAATCGACCGCGCCTGTCGCAAAAATCAATACAGGCAATTGCATAGGCAGTGCAATCAAAGGCACGAGCACCGCGCCATTCTTCAATGACAATGTCAAACTACTAGCAATCGCTGATAGCATTAATAGCATTGGGCTACCAGCGACAATAGACGCCATCAGTATCCACGCCTCGAACCAGCTAAGCTGAAATAAAGGCACAGCGAGTAAACTCAATGCTGCCACGATGCCACTGCTAAATACCCAATGAATCGCTAAGCGGATCAGCACCCATAATGGTAATGAAGCGTTGGCGACGACCAATTGTGCCAGCGTGCCATTATCAAGGGCCGGTTTAAACAAACCATCCACTCCCATCACAAGCGATAGCAAAGCAGCAATCCACACAGCCGACACCCCCAATCGCTGTAATAGCGCAGGCTCACTACCAACGGCTAATGGAAACAAAGTAATAATTACCAAAAACAAGACCAAAGGATATAGCCACTGCACTGCCCCTTGCTGTTTTACTTGCCATTCGCGCGCCCATAATTGCCTAAAGCTAATACCACGCAAAGTCGGCACGATAGTCATTGAGCTGTTATTCATCGCTTGTGTCGTACTGTCTGTTTGTGACATTTATTTGCTCTTTCGATTGTACTTATACTATTTATCGTACTTATACTATAGTCGGCACGACATAAGATCGATACGTTAGTATCAGCGCGCTACCTAAACCATATAGTCTGACAAGTCGAGCACTTGATTGGCCACACCGACTGCTTGGTGACTGGTCGTTAATATCGCGCCGCCCGCATTAGCAAAATCGCGTAACCTGTCTTCCATCCGTGCCACCATATCAGTATCAAGGGCCGTGAAGGGCTCGTCAAGCAACCACAAAGGGGTCACATTAGGCGTCAATAAATAGAGCCGTGCAAGGGTGATACGGCGTGTTTGCCCAGCGGATAAATGGCTTGAGCTGATGGTTTCAAACCCTTGCAGCCCCACCCAAGTAAGCGCATCATCAATGTCTGTTGCACTTGGTGTAATACCATATAAATTGAGCAAAAACGTCAAATTTTGTGCGACGGTGAGATTTGGATGGATACCCAATTGGTGCGACACATACAAGGGCTGAATGGGCAATCTTACTGTTCCTTGATAGATAATCTCACCAGTAAGCACCGGCAATAATCCAGCCAGCTGCATCAGTAGCGTCGTCTTACCGGTACCATTCGCACCAATGAGATGACAAATACTACCAGCAGATAGATGAAGTGTCACCGCTTCACATAACGGAATTTCACCACGCTGAACGGTCAGCTCATCAAGCACAAGTAAGTGTGTATCCAAAGCCGTCATCAAAACCTCTCATTATTTATCAAGCGGCAGTCAATATTCATCACAAACAAATACGCTGTTCATGGCATAATACTTTATGCTTACTACAAATACACAGTATAACAAATTGTCGATTACTATGACCTCAAAACCTATGCAGACTTCAAAAGATAGCCTAAACCAGACGCCTCAAGTAGATACTGAATATACGGTAGATACTGAAAATAGCCACTCTCAGGCAAGCTTAAGTAGCACCAGCCTAACCATAGACAGCTTAATCGATGCCCAAGTTGATTTTATGCAGCAGTGGTTACGCAAACAAGCTGAGCCTCTGAGTATAGAAGCTTGGCAGTGGTTTGGTGAGCAACCCTTAAATAAATATCTCAGCCGCGACCATTTACAACATTTAGTGAATGACTGGCTGCTCAATCAACCAATAAGCGAGGCAATGCGTACTGATATTCGCGATATCTTGCATACCGTTATTTATCATCCGGTCAATGACAATGTGCCTTTGTCTGAATTGGTAGATGACACGCAGGTTGAGACACTTGCCAATTATGTCGGTAGTCATGAACAACAGCGCAATGGCCTAATTCATACGCTGATCGGCAATGACACCTTTGCAGATTTGCTGACGCAAACGCTATATCACGCGATCAATGACTTTATGGAAACCACGCTAGATAAAGCAGGTGGTGTCGGTAAACTGATGAAGCTTGGGCGCAGCTCTTTTGAAAAGGCGACCAACAGAAATCTTGACGAAAAGTTGCAAGCATATTTGCATCGTAACATTAAAGATTTGGCACGCCGAGCAGAAACCAATGCGCAAGAGCATCTATCAAATGAAGAAGTCGCGCGATTATTAGTCACAGGTTGGGCGCGGATCAAAGACCAACCTGTCAGCCATCTACAAACTTATTTGCGAGATGAGCCTGACAATAGTAGTATCGATCATATTGAAGCCAGTATCCAGCAAAGCTATAACCGCCTTCGACTGTCGCCTTACTTGCATAGCCTCGTGGCAGCCAGCATCGATACTTGGTATGGTAATCATCAAGCAGATACTATTGCTACCGTCGCCGCAAGCTTGTACATCGATGAGCAGGCCATGACACAATTTAGCACGGCGCTATTGCCTGTTGTAAACGATGCCCTTGAAAGTCCTTGGTTCACGGCACATATTCGTGAAATGCTACAGGCGTTTTATAATCAGCCAACGATCAAAGACAACTTGACACTTAATAACGGGTAATTTGGCGTTTAAGGGTATTTATCAGTCTTTGAGACTATTTATTTATCAGAACCTATTTGTCAGAACCTATTTGTCAGAAAAAGATTATGAGCCAACGTAACAAACTCAGCTTATGGCAAAAAATTAGACGATTCCTGACGGCTTCTGCACCGCCGTCTATTGTCAATGGTACAAAAAAGCCATCGCCGTTGTCGCCAGATGACGCTAATACGCTCTACTCAGAAACCCATCATGCACTGAACAGTGATATCGGTAGTGAACGTCGGAGTCATCCTAACAGCGACGCCAATGCCAATGCCAATATTGATATTGATATTGATATTGATAGTACTGATCTTGGCTCTGAATCTGATGCTAAAAATGATCATAAGTATGGGCAAACGGTTTCCGCTAACCTGAACTCAGAACAACAAGCGTCTAATAACACCCCTATTATCGATGTGCTGAAACAATACTTTGATAGCAAACAATGGCACTATACTCACTATCAGCCCAAAACCAATGACAGCCACTTATCGCATCATTTGTCGCTAAGAATGCGCCATAAGCAACTAAACTGTGGTTACCTATTCCGAGTTCAAGAAAAAACCAAGCTGCTCGCCGTCTATGGAATCTTGCCATTTTTGATACCAGAGAATCATCAAAATGCAGCAATGCTATTAATCACTCAGCTCAATTATGACATGCTGATTGGCAATCTAGAAATGGATGTCAATGATGGCGAGATACGCTACAAAAACGCTATCGATGTCGAAGTGGTTGGTATTAATGACGATACTATTGAACATTTACTGCAAAGCGTGATCGCCATGACCACGGTCGCTCATGAGTTGTTTTTTGATTTGGTCAACAATCCAAATCCTACCGAAGATTTACAAACACTGATGCTGAATCTACGGCAACAAGCAGACGCGCGTACGTTCTTTTTGCCTACGCAGTTTGTTCAATAAATCCCTGATTTAAATATAATTAATTCACTTTAAAAAGAACTCATTTAACATTATGCTAAAAATCGCTTACTCTGATATTTTTCGTTATTCGGTGCCTGAAAAACATCGCTTTCCAATGCAAAAATATACTATGATTCCTGAACGTCTATTGGCTGAAGGAACGATTAGTACCGACAACTTTTTTGCACCGACACAATTGAGTGAAGAAGAGATCTTGACCACTCATACGCAAGAGTATTGGGATAACCTGAAAGCCCAAACGCTACCAAGAAAGGAGGCACGAGCCATCGGTTTTGAGATGACGCCAGCGCTGGTAGAGCGTGGTCGTTATATTGCTCATGCAACTTATGAATGTGCGTTATATGCTCAGCAATATGGCGTGGCGATGAATGTTGCAGGCGGCACACATCATGCGTTTGCCGATCATGGTGAGGGGTTTTGTGTCCTAAATGATGTGTGTATTGCCAGTAACTTATTACTCAATCGTGGTCAAGTGCAAAAGATTTTGATTGTTGATTTGGATGTGCATCAAGGCAACGGCAACGCCAGTATCATGGCCGATGAGTCTCGCGTTTTTGTTTTTAGTATGCATGGCGCCAAAAACTACCCATTTCGTAAGCAACAATCCGATTTGGATATTGAACTAGATAACGAGACTGGTGATGAAGAATATTTGCAGATTTTAGAAGCAACGTTACCAGGTTTAATAAATGATTTTGCGCCAGACATGATGTTTTACCAATCTGCTGTCGATGTGCTTGCGACGGATAAATTAGGAAAACTGGGACTGACCATAGAGGGCTGCAAAGCGCGTGATGAATATGTATTACGTCAAGCAAAAAATGCCAATATTCCCGTCGCGATCGTGATGGGCGGCGGCTATTCAGAAGATATCGAAGATGTGGTGGAAGCACACTGTAATACCTTTCGTTTGGCACAACAGATTTATTTTGGTGAGGCTATCTAAAGAGCGAATGTGTGGCTTGGTTTGATTGGTTGCTACAAAGTAAAGCTGACGAATCGAATAATATTAGATCACTTATAAAATGCAAATTGTCCTTTACACCACAACCAATCTCGATATAACTTTAGAGAAATGCTGCAATACCTTGCCATGCTACTCGAATACCAAGCACCGTTAAAATCAATAAAATAAGCTGGCGAAAGCGAGCTTGTGGTAAATACCGACGCAAGCGAATACCGACTAAAAGTGCGACAATCGACATGACACTCAGCAGCGTAATAAGCTGCCACTCTCCATTACTCAGTGCCATGATAGGCTCACGTAGGACAATGATTTGGGCTATTTTACCCAAGAAATAGCACATGTTACCGACTTTGGCGATGGTGTTTTTATCGTCACTTGCAGACAGTAAATACATCATTAGCACGGTAGACATGGCATTGGTTGCCCCGCCAATGACGCCTGCGCTAAACCCAACAATGATGAGTACGGGTTTGGTATCAGGTAACCGAAATTGCTTACCAAGTAGGCTACTTATTACGTAGAACCCAATGACAGCTGCCAGTACTAATAGGATATAAGCGCTGTCTACCCACAGTAGTAATTTTGCGCCTAAGATACTGCCAATCAAGCTGGTTAAAGCAAGCAACCAATAGCGTCTGCCGTAATAAATAAAGTTTTGCCAAATCGTGCGACCGCCACCAGCCAGCCACGTCATCGCATTGACAACTAAGGATGGAAAAATTACCAAGACAATGGCATGTGGCAGCGGATAAATACTAGCAAGCGCAGTGGTGGTAACCAAGGTTGCACCCAGCCCACTAATACCATGCAGCAAGGATGCCAGCGCAAAGATTGCTATCAGCAATAACATCTGCATGTTATCGTCACCAGCCATACTCGTCATATCACTCAAAGTTTCATATCTCTAATTATGACCACATAACGAACCATTCTGACGCTGCCAGATTGTCTCACCAATAATACCCGCTAACTGCTCAGCAATCTCATCTTTGCTTGCTTTCTCAAGTATCAGTGCATCACGCTCATAGCGCTCAGAGAAAAAAACCTGCATCGCATTGTCATCACTGGCAAAACCAATATCGGCGCGTGAGACATCATTACAAGCGATCAAATCTAAGTTTTTAGACACAAGCTTACCGCGAGCATAATGCTCAACATCCTGCGTTTCTGCCGCAAAACCCACTACGAATAGCGCTGGATGGGCAAGCGAAATAGTCGCTAAAATATCAGGGTTTTTGACCAAACTGAGCGCCATCGTATCTTGTGTTTTTTTAATTTTTTGCGGAGCCGCCTGCTCGGTGCGATAATCGGCCACAGCTGCCGTCGCAATAAAGATATCAGCGACTCTCACATTACTTTCATCGACAAAATCCTCATCGACAGAAGTCGCATGCATATGCTCTTCGCTATGTGCGTCATCGCAATCACAGCCGTCATGATGGTCGTGTTCATGTTCATGTTCATGAGAATGATCGTGCTCTTCTTCAGATAAAAACGCTAACTCGCTATGCGTACCCGCCACACATTGCTGGGCCGCAAGCAACATCTCTTTAGCGGACAACACATCAATACGCGTGACATTAAGCGGTGTCGGTAACGCCACTTTACCACCAGCAATTAAAACCACCTCGGCTCCAGCAGCCACACAAGCGCGTGCTAAAGCGAAGCCCATTTTGCCAGTAGAATGATTGGACAAATAGCGTACTGGATCAATGGCTTCAACCGTTGGGCCTGCGGTAATCACGACCCTTTTACCTGTCAACAACTGCGGCGTTGTTTGCATTGCAGTGAATAACAGCACTTCAGCCAATAGCTGTTCAGGCTCAGGCAGTCGACCTGCGCCCACATCGCCACACGCTTGCTCACCACTTGCAGGCTGAATAATGTAATAATTCATATCGCGCAGTGTTTGTACGTTAAGATGCACAGCCGGATGCGCCCACATTTGCTGGTTCATCGCTGGCGCAATCATGACTGGCGCCGTCGTTGCAAGACATACGGTCGTCAACAAATCATCTGCCATACCCATTGCGAGGCGCGCGAGTGTATTGGCAGATGCTGGGGCAATGACGATTAAATCAGCCCATTTAGCCAGCTCAATATGCCCCATTCCTGCTTCTGCTTTCTCGTCAAGTAGTGAGACATGCACCTCATTACCCGTCAAGGCTTGCAGCGTTAAAGGCGTGATAAATGCCTGTGCACCTGTGGTCATAATGACACGCACATCAAAGCCCGCCTTAATCAATAAGCGGGCAAATATAGCAGATTTATAAGCGGCGATACCGCCAGTGATAGCAAGCACGATATTTGACATAAGCATGGCATCGATATAAAAAGTGGAAAGTTAAAATTGCGCTTATAGTAACAATTATGAGATAAGTTAGGTAAGATTTTCTATATTTAACTGAGCTATTTGCGACTAACTGATATTTAAGGAGAAATAATGGCAATCAAAGATTGGCATGAAGAAGACAGACCACGCGAAAAAATGCTGAAATTTGGCGCAGCCCATCTTACCGATGCAGAAATTTTGGCGATATTTTTACGTACTGGAACCAAGTCGCAATCGGCACTTGAGCTGGCTCGTCATCTCATTGCGCATTTCGGTAGCTTGGCAGAACTTTTGGCGGCCCCTCAAGAAACCGTTCTTGCTTGTCACGGTATCGGCCCTGCTAAATACTCACAGATATTGGCATCGCTTGAGATGGGTACACGGTATTTGGACAGTCAGCTCAAAACAGGCCAAGCACTCGGGCGCTCACAAGTGGTCAAAGATTATATCAGTACGCAGCTGCGCGGGGAGCATCGAGAGGTTTTTGCGGTACTTTGTTTGGACAACGCACTCAATCTTTTAAACTTTGAGATCTTATTTACGGGCGGCATTTCATCGTGCTCAGTCTGTATTAAGCACGTATTACGCCATGCTTTAAATCATGCAGCCAGCCAGCTAATTGTTGCGCACAATCATCCTCATACCGATGCTCAGCCATCAATTGCAGACAACTTGCTCACCTATGAGCTAAAAAAAGCCTGTGATTTATTGGACATATCGCTTGTGGATCATATTATCGTCGGTCGTAATGACACATTGTCTTATGCCGAAAGCTGTCTTACGCCCTTTGACTAGTTTCTATTTGACTAGTTTCTATTTGACTAGTTTTTATTTGACTAATTTTTATTTGATTAGTTTCTAACTTTAGGAGACATTTGAGTCCATAAACTATCGAATCCCGATACATATTATAGACACAGCGTAGCATTTTAACTATTGATAGTGATTCACGACTGTTTCATATTGTTAGATAACTTTATCTTTTACTCAGTGAGTTTTAATTGATGTAACTACCAAGAAGAAATTCACTTTTTAAATAAGTGTGGTAATTCGCTATAAAATCAATTATCGATATCTACTTTGAGTTAATCATAGAACAAGCAAACATCAGAAAAAATAACAATTATATTTATTCAAAATTTTCTTATTCACATATTTTTTACGCTTTTAGTTCAGCGTTATAAAGGAGATAGTCATGGCAATTGGCTTATTTATTTTGGCAGTCATCATTCAATTAGCCATGGTTTTGGCCATCTTTTTGTTGTCCCTATCACGTGTCACTGGTAGCGTTGTCGCTCTTATTACCGTCATTATAACCGCCATCATCAGTCCTTGGTCGCTCATACTAGGCATACCGATAGCGCTACTTTGCTTGGTTTTACTCATTGCCCCGCTTCGCCAGTCTTTAATGACCAAGCCCGCCTATAAAGCATTGAGCGGCGCGATGCCTAGTATGAGCGATACGGAGCGTGAAGCGCTCGATGCGGGTACTAGCTGGTGGGAAAAAGAGCTGTTTATGGGTGCGCCTAACTGGGATACTTTTGCCAATTACCCTTACCCAGAGTTGTCAGAGGCAGAGCAAAGCTTTATTGATAACGAAGTAGAAACGCTCTGTGCCATGCTTGATGAATGGAAAATTCAGCATGAAGATAAAGATCTATCACCGGAAGCGTGGCAATTTATCAAAAGCAATGGCTTTTTAGGCTTGATTATTCCAAAAGAATTTGGTGGTCTAGCATTCAGCTCTTATGCGCAAAGCCGTATAATGAGTAAGATTGCTTCTCGCTCACCGACTGCTGCGGTGACTTGTATGGTACCAAACTCGCTCGGCCCTGGTGAGCTGTTGATGCATTATGGTACGGATGAACAAAAGCAGCGTTGGCTACCCGGCCTTGCAAAAGGTGATGAAGTGCCTTGCTTTGGTTTGACGGGCCCCGAGGCAGGTTCCGACGCAGGCGCTATTCCTGATACCGGCGTGGTTTGTTATGGCATGCATGAGGGCGAGCAAGTGCTCGGTCTGCGTATGAACTTCTCGAAGCGTTGGATTACGCTAGCGCCTATCGCTACTGTCGTGGGCTTAGCATTTAAGATGCACGATCCTGAAGGCCTGCTTGGTGACCCGCAAAAAACTGATTACGGCATTACTTGTGCGCTGATTCCTGCTAGCCATAAAGGGGTAGTAACGGGCCCACGTCACAACCCAATCGGCTCGCCATTTATGAATGGTACGGTTGATGGTAAAGACGTCTTTATCCCATTAGATTACATCATCGGTGGTGTTGAAAATGCTGGTCGCGGTTGGCGCATGCTGATGGAGTGCTTGGGTGTTGGCCGTGGCATCTCTTTGCCTGCTCTATCAACTTCAGCGAGTGAAATGACTTATTTATCTGTCGGCGCGTTTGCTAAAGTTCGCGAACAGTTTAAAATCTCAGTCGGTAAATTTGAAGGTGTACAGGACGCAACTAGCCGCATGGCAAGCAATACCTATATGCTAGAAGCGTTTCGTCATTTAGTCACTTGCGGACTGAATCAAGGTGGCACGCCATCAGTGATGACGGCAATGGCAAAGTACTATGCGACTGAAACCATGCGTAATGTCGTCAATGACGGGATGGATGTCGTTGGTGGTCGTGCTGTACAAATGGGGCCACGTAACTTTTTGGCGACGCCTTATCAAGCGATTCCCGTATCCATCACGGTTGAGGGTGCCAATATTTTGACGCGCTCACTGATGATCTTTGGTCAAGGTGCCATGCGTTGCCATCCTTACTTATTTGATGAGCTACAATTGCTTCAAAGCGATGATAAAGAAGGCGCAATTAAAAAATTCGACACCCTTTTCTTCCGCCATTTGGGCTACACTTTTAATCGCGGAGCAAAAGCATTTATCGCAGGCTACGTCGGTGGTAGTAATAATGCACCAAGTTTCGCTGACAACTTCACTCGCCCTTACTATAAGCATATCAATCGCTTGAGTGCGAGTTTTGCTTTGACGGCTGATATGGCGTTGGGAATACTCGCTGGCGATTTAAAACGTAAAGAGATGCTCTCGGGGCGCTTAGCTGATATTCATGGTCATTTATTTATCACCACAGCTATTTTGCAATTTTATGAGCATGGTACCAAATCAGAGTCTGAACGCTTGCATGCCGAAGTGGCGCTTCAAAACAGCTTTTATACAATTCAAGAAGCCTTTTTATCACTCTTTGCCAATTTCCCAAATCGCATGGCAGCCAGTGTGGTTAGTTTTGTGACGTTCCCGAGTGGTCGTATCTTTACGCCACCAAGCGATGAGCTAAAGCGTCAGTTGGGTGATGTCTTTATGGACGATTTTGAGGCCAATCCATTTCGTGATTATCTCAAAACGATGGTTTACTATAATACTGATGCAGACGATGTCACTGGGCGCATGGAACATGCTTATCAAACGCTGATCGCCATAGAACCTTTATGGCAGAAATTCAAAAAAGCAGAGCATAAAGACAGCTATGAAGGACTGACCTTTGAAGATCATGTGGTTTACGCCAGTCAAAACGAGGATATTACTCAAGAAGAAGCGGAAGTCCTCATTCAGTATAATGCCTTACGCTTTGATTCGTTATTGACTGATGTATTTGACGAGCATCTCGCGCAAGCACTACAACGTGGCAATCCACACAGTCTTGATAATGCGGTACAGCAGCTAACTGACTATGCCCAATTAAAAAATGAGGCGCAGGCCAGAAATGGTATTGTGACTGACAGTGATGTCGCGTCTGATAACTTGACAGCACCTACGAGTACTGATGATAAGACTGGTGATGCCAATCCAAATCATGGTTATGAGAGTGATGGTGATGTGGAAATGGTGGCAGAGCAAGACACGGCTCAAGAAGTGCGGACTCAGACTAACTTTAGTGATTCTAATCCTGATGCCGAAGCGCTTGACCATCGCTACCGTGACGCAGAGTCACATTTGAGTGAGCGCATGAGTAACAACCACAGTCAGAATAGATACAGTACGGGTCATCCCGAACAGGTAGACAATGCTGAAAAGCCTGAAAATGTAGAAGTCGCAAAAGACAAGGTAGAGAATCCTTCTACCATTGATGCTAATAACAAGAAATTGCAAGACGGCCTACGTCGCGATGAAAGTGACAAGGTTTAGTGACAAATTTTAGTGACAAGGTTTAGAGAGGTTTAAAAGGGTTAAGACCATTAGCCTGCTTAAACTCTTAAATAATATCTTTTAATCCTTTATTCTTAAAAAGACTGTCCAGCTTGGGCAGTCTTTTTTGTTTATAAAATTTGTCCTTATCAAGTAAATTTCCCTTTAGAAAGCCTCTCTCAAAAATCCCCACCTCTCTTTAACAGGGTTATCTTATCTATAGTTTCTTGTTGAGCACCAAAATTTTTGGGGCTGAGCACAGAATATTTACGTTTTTCTTACATGATATTCTCGGTTACGATGATGCTACCTTATTTAGAAATAATGAAAAAAATTTATGAACTAATCGTCTTGTCATTTTTCTATACGATATGAAAGCCGTTCGCATCAAAAAACGCATTCTCTAACTAAAGAGGTATTGATAGTTTCAATACCTCTTATTGGCCCTGCTCTTTTCATTACTATTTCTACACCAATGAGACAGCACAATTTCTGATGTTTGATGAATAAAACTGACTGAATTTAATTTATATTTAAAAACTTATAGGAGTGAGTTGCGCTGCGTTCCGTTGACAAAAACATGATTGTAAGAGACTAATATATAAAAAGCCAAATCAATGGAAAGATAAGAGATAGCACAGTTGTATATAAAATATTGCACGACTTAACACTATAAACATCAAGGATCGAGGGTATGTGGAAAAATTTGGGGCTGACAGGTAAGATTATTGTTGCAATGATACTCGGTATTATACTGGGTTTATTTATAAACTATTCAGGACTAAACGCTGAAGGCAGTTTCGTTAATACGTATATTACAAACGGTTTTCTCGCGATTGTTGGCAAGCTCTTTGTTAATTCACTAAAAATGTTGGTCGTACCTTTAGTACTTATTTCACTGATTTGCGGTGTTTGCGGCATTGGTGATATTCGCTTACTTGGTCGTATTGGTGGTAAGACGTTTTTCATTTATATGACGACAACGGCATTAGCAATTGCCACTGCGATTGGGCTTGGTATTGTGTTCGGTATCGGTAAAGGTATGGACATCGGTACTGACGCCGCGTTTGAAGCTCAGTCAGCACCACCATTATTAGATGTATTTTCTAATATTATTCCATCAAACCCCATCAGTGCGATGGCGAATGGCGATATGCTATCGATTATTTTCTTTGCTATCCTAATCGGTATCAGTATTTTGATGGTTGGTAAGCCTGCTAAGGGCTTGGTACAAAGCTTGGAGCTTATCAATGAAGTCATCCTAAAAATGGTGACAATCATTATGAACCTTGCACCATACGGTGTATTTGCACTATTGACTAAAGCGATGGCTGAGCTTGGTTTAGACCTTATTTGGTCGTTACTTGGTTATGTTGCCGTACTGATTGGCTCATTGGCTTTCCACTTCTTTATCACCATGATGATTGTGCTCAAGCTTTTTTCAGGCTTATCGATCAAGACTTTCTTGACAAAAATGCGTGAAGTTCAAATTTTTGCCTTTAGTACGTCAAGCTCGAATGCGACGATCCCTATTACCTTGCGTACCGTCACCAAACGTATGGGGGTTGATAACTCAGTCGCGTCATTTACCGTTCCTTTTGGCGCGACCATCAATATGGATGGTACGGCCATCATGCAAGGTACGGCGACCATTTTCATTGCCAATATTTATGGTATTGATTTGGGCGTGACCGACTATCTGATTGTTATCCTTATGTCCGTCTTGGCATCTGTTGGTACTGCTGGCGTGCCAGGTGTTGGTCTAATTATGTTGTCCATGGTATTTGCTCAAGTCGGCTTACCTATTGAAGGTATTGGTCTTATTTTAGGTGTGGATCGTATTCTTGATATGTTGCGTACCGCAGTGAACGTCGGTGGTGATGCAGCAGTGACGGCTATTGTGGCAAAGTCAGAAAACAAAATGGATCTGGCTATTTATAATGATCCTGATGCTGGTGCCAAAGACGTATTCGATGGTCATATCGATGAGGACAATGAGCGTGAATTCTCTGAAGTCTTTAATGATGGGATCATGGGTAGTGAGTACAATGATGTGGATCGTCGATAATGATTCAAATTGAATAAATATTAATAAGAAAAAACCTCAGTCACATTGGCTGAGGTTTTTTTATGTACGACTATGTCGGCTAAACGATTTTGGCGCTGCTTATTATACTTTTCAGGTTTGATGTAGTGACTTATCACCCCATCACGTATTTGGTTATCATCGCCAAACACACCAGTACAATCAATGGTCGAATCAGCTTACTACCGCCTTTGACCACCATATGAGAACCGAAATATGCCCCTACGGCTTGCCCAACCATCATCGCCAGTCCCACTTTCCACAAAACGTTGCCGCCCAAGATAAAAAATATCAGCGAGCCAATATTGGTAGAGAGATTCAACACTTTTGCAGCGCCTGTCGCTTCGATAATCTGACGACCACGCAAAGCCACATTACCCAGCGCAAAGAACATTCCGGTTCCTGGGCCGATATAACCATCATAAAAACCAATTAATGGCGCAGCGACTTTTTGCCATGTACTTTCTGAAATACGCGGTGTCGCCTCTACCTCGCCAAGTTTAGGAGCAAACAACGTATAAATACCAATAGCCGCAATCAAAAAAGGAATCAGCTTTTCAAGCAGATCCGGCGGTGACATTTGCACCGCAATCGTCCCGATGACCGAACCAATAAAAGCGGCAATAATAGCAACCTTGATGCGCTGAGGTTTGATGACGCCTTTTCTAATCATCGTAACGGACGCTGCTAATGCACCCGCAGCCGCTTGTAATTTATTGGTGCCTAGCGTCAAGACAGGTGGCACATTGGCAAGCAGCAAGGCGGGTATGGTCAACAAACCGCCACCACCAGCGATAGCGTCGATAAAGCCTGCCAACGCTGCCACAGCGGTGAGCATTAAAATAATCTCTAAAGAGAGCGAGACGTCCATGACACTGACCTTCAAAATTTATAATAAAAAAGAAAAAGCTTTAAAAAGCCAAACGGAAATGTCGCTATTGGTTGGGCAGTAGCATTGCTAACTTGTATTAAAGCGCTCACTGAGCTTTATGTCACGTCGCTCATTATAAAGATAAAACCGTAAAAAAATCCAAAAACCCAGCAAATTCTGCTAAATTTGTTTAGGGCATGTTCAATATTCGACCTAGGCGGCGTTGACCTAAAAAATTTTAACGACTTGCAACTACTTTGTCGGTTATATCCCCTTTATAATATCGCTATCACGAATATATTCTGACGTACTGATAACTTTTGGTTAGTGTATTTTGTTGTCTATATGAATAAGAGTATGAGAAACTGTTCCTATCTGTCTGCCACCTCGTTATAAGCGGTGGCATAGATACTTGAAATTATTTTAATAAATTGTATTTAGCAAATGAGGATGATATGGCAATACGAAGGATTAAGGCGTTTTTTCAATTTGAGGCAGCAGGCGGCATTGTTTTAGCATTGGCCGCCGTTGCTGCAATGATCGTTGCCAACTCCCCTCTCAATGTATGGTACGAAAGCTTTATCCACGCACCTGTCGCCATTCAAATCGGCGAATTCGCGATTGCCAAAGATGCTCATCACTGGATCAATGACGGTCTGATGGCGATTTTCTTTTTCTTAGTTGGTCTTGAGCTCAAGCGTGAAGTTTTGATCGGTGAACTCTCTAACGTCAAACAAATCATTTTGCCAGCGGGTGCAGCACTGGGCGGCATGATTATGCCAGCAGTGGTTTACCTGCTCTTTAATTATAATGAGCCTGAGTTTTGGAAAGGGTGGGCCATTCCTGCAGCGACTGATATTGCGTTTGCCCTCGGTATATTGAGCCTACTCGGTAACCGCGTCCCTAACTCCCTAAAAGTGTTTTTGGTATCCATCGCTATTTTTGATGATATTGGTGCAATTTTAATTATTGCCTTATTTTATACCAGTGATTTGTCGTTAGGGTCATTGGCAGTGGCGGGCCTATGTCTGCCGTTCTTGTATCTTCTTAATCGCCGCAACGTTACCAATATCACGCCGTATCTACTCATCGGTGTCATCATGTGGATTGCAGTGCTCAAATCTGGTATCCATGCCACCTTGGCAGGGGTAGTCTTAGCTTTATTTATTCCGATGTTTGATCGTACCGATCCTGAGCATTCCCCAGTTGAAGAGCTGGAGCATGATTTACACAACACGGTGGCCTTCGGTATCTTGCCATTGTTCGCGTTTGCCAACGCGGGTATCTCTCTCAAAGGCGCAGGCTTCGCTGAATTATTCCATTCTGTGCCACTTGGTATTGCGGCTGGTTTATTCATCG
Organism: Psychrobacter immobilis; assembly: GCF_904846225.1. Taxonomy (GTDB): domain Bacteria; phylum Pseudomonadota; class Gammaproteobacteria; order Pseudomonadales; family Moraxellaceae; genus Psychrobacter; species Psychrobacter immobilis_F. Next base: position 307,689 of record NZ_CAJGZJ010000001.1, read on the forward strand.
GTAAGCAACTAGGCGTGATGATTATGTGCTGGTTGATATTTAAGCTTGGCCTCTCAACCATGCCAAAAGGTATGAATTACAAGCAAATCTACGGTGCTGCTCTATTATGCGGCGTGGGCTTTACCATGAGCTTGTTCATCGGTGGCTTGGCATTTGCTGGTGACACCCCAATGTTCGATGAGCGCCTAGGTATTATCATGGGCTCGATTGTCTCTGGTATCGCAGGTTATATCATGCTCAAGGTGAGCCTAAAAGACAATGTCAGCGGCACATCGGTAGATTTGACTCGTCCGCATTGAGGCAAGGCCTAATCATAAGAGCAATTGATAAATATGGATTCAATTAATATGACGAATAAAGAGTCTGCGAATACGTTAAACAAACAACCGCTAGCAGACTCTTATCAGCGTCATGGACGTACCACTGCTGTCGATGACCATAGTGATCTGCAAGTTTTAAGGCGGATTAAGCGTTATTTATTGCCAAAAGACTTTGCTATCTCACAAGATTCACTCAATGAGATGGTCGCCGGTTACGATATTGGCGACCCATTAGCAGATGCTTTAGCTGCCGATGGTATTCGTTTTGCCAATCCTTTGCAGCAACATATCATTACTAGCATCAGTAATAATACCAATATCAGCAATAATACCAAGGACGATCTCAAAAACAATTCGTCTTTTAGCGCGTTAACCGAGCAGTTTAGTAGCCACCCTGACTGGTTCGATCCCAAGCTTGCACAAATTGGTGCAGTCGCCTATCGACGCTACCCACTGATGTTGATTTGGCTCTTGCGTAATGTCGCGCTGATGGCAGGTTATAGTATTCCTGCGCTCTCGCTGCCACTGATTCAGACTGGCGCACTGATGCACGATGCTCTACCACGCCTGATGCGTACCTATGCTTATATCCTAGCCGTCTCTGAGCACCCACAATCGAATATGAGTGCGCGTCATGATCGCAAGCCTATTGAGCAAGTATTGGCCATTGGCTCTGAAGGATGGCGGCAATCTATCAAGGTACGTCAAATTCATACCTTAGTCCGTCGAAACCTACTCAACGGAAAAGGCAATGCTGCTAAAGGCGTCATAGCGGAGATCGATCAGCATCACAATCCTGATGGTAGCTGGAATACGGCCTATTGGGGTGTGCCGATTAATCAGACCGATATGATTGCCACCCATTTGCAGTTTTCATTGTTGATTATGCGCGGACTACGGCTGCTTGGCGCACGCATTAGCAAGGAGGAAGCCGAAGGTATTTTGCATCTATGGAACCTTGCCAGCTATTGGATGGGAGTTGATCTACAGCGCCTACCAAAGAATGAGGCGGCATCTTGGGAGTGGTTATATACGTATTTATCCATTCAGCAGCTTGATTTTAAAATGGGACAACCATTGGCAAAAGCCTTACATGACTTACCGCGTCAGCTTATGGGTGAGGACAATCGCCGAGGTCGCTTTGTGGAGATGGTCAATGCCAGCGTGACGCGTACCTTAGTCGGCGATGATATTGGCGATGGATTGGATTTACCAAAATCAAAGATACGTTTTGGCGTACTGTCCTCCGTGCCCATCTTGTTTGCACTTGATACAGCACGCCAGCACAATCAAACTGTTGATAAAAAATTAGAAGCATTCCGTGCCAAACGCCAAGACAATATGAACTGGTGGCTAAAGAAAAATGATGACTACTATAAATAATTATCGGTATAAATAAGTACCGATATAGATAGATACAGAACCTAAGAAATAGCCCATCAAAGTTACCAACAAAACCTTCCGAGAGGCGACCATTAAGCAATAAAGAATCAATTCAAGCGATTGTATTTAAATGAAGACACGCCTAGTTAAGACCCTCTAAAGACGGGTATTCTGTATGCGGTAATACCATTCAAGCTGCCGATCAAAGCCTGTTTCTAGCAAACTGGCAATGACTCGCCCAGTCAGACCCCAGACTGTCTCACCATCAACTTGCCAGCTGGGGGTGAGCATGGTCGCGGTTTGATCTTGCATTGTGTACTCTACCGCATACTCGACCGTAGGCTGAGTAAGTAACGACTCAAAATCTGCCCAAAATATGCGTGAGATTTCTCCTGGTTCGGGCACAAGTACCAAATCTGGTGCAATGAGCGCCACAATTGGGCGTACACTCATGCCACTTTTTGACGTTTGTATAGGCAGTTGACCGAGCAATTGGACTTTATTAGGTGGCAGCGCTGTCTCCTCGCAAGCTTCGCGTAAGGCAGTAACGACATTATTACCATCGCTTACTTCATACTTACCACCTGCACAGGACACTTCACCAGCATGGCTATTCATATGTGCGGCGCGGCGTGTCAGTAGTAGTTTAGGATGGCGTTCATGAGTGATAGCCACCAGTATTGATGCATCTGCAATCGGTGTCTGATATAGGCTATCTAAAATTCGCGCACTATGAGAGGTATCATAAGCGTTATATAACGCTGGACTGGTAACTGCATTTAACGTCTCACATTGTATCCGCTCAGCCAATTTTCTGAGCGTTGGATAACGAATAAACGTTGGCACAGCGACTGACAATTCATCAAAAATTATAGACTGTGTGGGAAGTAACATTATAATTGCCCTGTATTTTTATCAGTGTTCCATCTCAACACGATAGGCTTTGCATAAATAAAATCTCAAAAAATAAAACGTATCGTGAGTCAAATATCTAAATTTATCAAATTTTATTTAGTATGTGTTGATAGTCAAGCCTAGCGCAAACTGGCGACGACTGCCTACACTTTATGTGACTGAGCTGCTCTATAAGTTGCTCTCACCATTGCACTGTAAAACATAAATCACTAATATCGCAAAAATGTGCTGTTTTTGTCATCTATGTCAGTACGCTCAGAATTTGTGTTATCTTAAGATTAAAACCTATTGTTAGATAAAAGACCAATAGGCTGTCGTCATACTATTACTATAGAACGAAAACGATTATTCTCAAAATAACCCCATTCTCATTTGTCATTACATAAGGCAGCTTATATGAGCTATTGTCTACAATGCGGTCATGAAGTAGAACGTAAAATACCACCCACGGATAATGCGCCACGTTTGGTGTGCCCAAATTGTCATTATATTCACTATGAAAACCCAAAGGTGATTTGTGGTTCACTCGTCATTCATGAAAACCGAGTGCTGCTCTGTCGCCGTGCTATTGAACCGCAGTACGGGCTATGGACTCTGCCAGCCGGTTTTATGGAAAATGGCGAAACGATGGCTGAAGGTGCGGCGCGTGAGAGCTATGAAGAGGCAGAAGCTGTCGTGATCAATCCTCAGTTATATTGCCTATATGACATTCCTGATATCAGTCAAATCTATAGTATCTACATAGCAGAGTTAAAAGACGGCGCTTATGGTATTGGCTCTGAAAGTCTTGACTGTGCTTTATTTGCTGAAGAGGATATTCCATGGGATAAAATTGCTTTTGAAGCGGTGCGTCGTACCTTAAAAAGCTATTTTGAAGACCGTCAGCATCTCGGCAGTCATGATCAATTTCCGATTCATCAAGATTATATCGGCAAAGACCAAAGTATTAAACGCTACTAAAATGATTAAATACGACTAAAAAAACGCTTTGCAACACTATTATCAAAACACCCTAAAAACACTACGGCACTGCTGATATCAATTTTTCTTGCTTGCTGTGCCTGCGCAGACAGAGGCTGCAAAAAATTGATATCAGCAGTGCGTGATGTATCGATCTTACTTTTCAATAACTGTAGCTATCAAGAATGACTATCAAAAATAAAACCGCCGCTTTCATTTCGAATAATGAAAGCGGCGGTTTTTTATATCGCAGTTAAGTTATTAAACTTTCATTGATTAGCTCTTAATTTTACAAACTTTAAAGCCAAGCTCTTTCACCTTGCTTTCTTTATCATACGGCGCTAAGACCGCACGCACGTGTTTTTGACCTTGCAAGTACTGTTTCGCCACACGCTGTAAGTCTGCAACCGTCACGGCTAAAATTGCCGCTCGCATTTTACGCTGCCAATCAACACCGCGATGATGCAAGTTAGCAAAGCAGGCTTTGATTGCCTCGCCCGCTGGAGAGCCTGGCTTATCCATACCTGAAACGATACCTAGAATGGCTTCTTCTAGCTGCTCATCCGTTTGCGGCTCATTTAATAGCCACTCAATACTGGCATCAAAGTGAGCAAAGGTTTCTGTACATTGTGGATCACGGTAGCTAAAGAACTTGAACGCACAAGCATTGGCATCATAACCTGCACCGCCGCCATAAGCACCGCCGCGCTCACGAATGGCACTATGTAAATAACCATTACGCAGATAGGGCGCTAGCACCATCAACGCAGCAGTATCAGGATGGTCAGCGGCAGGCACGGTATAAGCGCTGGCGTTGTGATAAACGTTGGTCGGAACCAGCCATGCTAAATCTTCAACATCGATTGTCACATTTTTAATATCAGTGTCATTCTCTTCTGCTTTTGCAGCCTCTTTTTCGCCGTTGAGAGCCAAATCAAGCTGTAGATCTACAAACTCACGCGGGATATTGGCATCAATATCACTATTAGAGTTAGTTAGCTTTTCAGCAAGCGCTGGCGCACGACTGTCTTTCCAGTTGTCCACAATTAAGTTGCTGAGACGCTCAGTTTGCTCAGCTTCACAGATAATAACGGCATGTTTAGGCAAGCTAACCAGACGTTGATGTAAGTCCATCAAGCCAGTTGCCAGCTGATCCCATTGCGTATCATCCGTGCTAGCATAGGTTAAAAAGTCTTTTAGTGCATTGAGTGCAGGCAGACCGCTACGTACATATTCTAGCTGCGCTTGACGACTCATGCCGCGACTGGCGGTTTGCATCGCATATGAATGCCCAGAACCCGCTAGGTTTGATTGCCAGCCAGCTTGGCGCTGCTGCAAAATCTCTTTAATGCGGTCATGCTCAGTGAAGATACTGTGCTCCATGACTTCTTTGAGCAAATCAATCGCTTCAGGCTTACGGTTAAGCGCGCGCGTTGCCACCACAAAGTAGCTGCTAATAGACTGGCTATCATCGATATTGGTACGTTGGCTGATACGCGCCGTCACACCTGATGAATGCGCCGCTTGCTTGGCTTGCATTTCGTGAGCGCTCAGCGAATCGGTACCCAACTCTGATAGCAGGCTCAGATAGATTGGCAGTAATGGATGATTAATGACGTCGTTAACGGGTAACTGGTCATTTTTGTTTCCACCAATCGCATCGGTCAATGGTACGATTACTTGATAATAATAGATACCATTGGTGCCTGCTTCATATTCAAATAAGGTGCTGTCTTGTCCACTTAAGCGTACCGTTTTTTGCGTGCCTTGTTTAAAGCTAATGTCCGTTGGTACATCTTCTAAACCAACTTTTGGCAATAAGCTTAAATCATCAGGTGCAGCTTGGCGCGCGGCCAAGTCCAACGCTTGCTTATGTAAAATATCTTTATCATCAGCCGTCAAATCCATCGCGATAGTGTCCAGACGAATTTGCTCTGCTGCGGCAAGAAGCGCTGATTTTTCACTGTCTGGTGTCAAGGTAACGCGTACACGGTGGTTATTTTCAATCAAGTGTTTTTTGATTAAATTGGGCAGCCACTGCTTATCCTGAACTTGTTCACGTAACCATTGCAAGTGCTCATCAACTTCCCACACATCGATAGGATTGCCATCATGAATAGCAGTACTAAAGCCCTCTAGCATCAAGTTCAAACCATAAGGCATGCTGTCGCCACCGATATGACGTTGATCAATTTCTATCTGATGCAAAATAGTTTCGATGGTCTCATCATCGACAGGTTTGCTCGCCACTTCAGTCAGCAAATCTATAATACCCTGCTCGACCGCTTCAGCATGCTCAGGGTTTGAGCCACGCAAGCCGGTATAAAACACCATTTCATAATGGCTATCATCAAGCCCCAATAGTGGGCTTGGTGCTTTACCTAACGGATGACTGTCAAGATAAGCGCGCAGCGGCGAACCGGCATGTTCGACCAGTACACCTTCTAACAAACGCAACGCCAAGCGCTGTTTTGGATCGGTGATAGACGGCAACAACCAAGCAACCACATGGTGCGTTTGATCTGGACCCGCTTCGTCGGCGGTATAAGTGTCAGTTGCGCTAATCGGCGCAGAGAAGCGCTGCTCTGGACGCGATACGTGCTTTTTACCTGCTTCAAATTGGATTAAGGCATCTTCATGAATTTTCACCTGCGTTTGGGCAACTGGGATATTACCAAAACTCATAATAACGCTGTTCGACGGATGGTAATGGCTTTGGTGAAAGTCAACCAACTCGGTGTGCGTTAAGTCTGGAATCTGAGCAGGATCGCCACCTGAATTATAATGATAAGTGGTCGTTGGAAATAAATGATGGGCAACGGCATGATATAGCTGATCAATTTCGCCACTCATCGCGCCTTTCATCTCATTAAATACAATCCCTTTAAACTGTGGCTTGTCGTCGCTATCCAGCTCAACACGGATGCCTTCTTGGGCAAAATCAAGCGGATGAATATTGGGGAAAAATGACGCGTCAAGATAAACCGCCAATAGATTAAAGTAATCGTTTTTGTTTTGTGTCGCATACGGATATGCCGTCCAATCAGCGGCGGTCATCGCATTCATAAAAGTATTGAGCGAGCGCTTAATCATCGAAAAAAACGGATCACGTACTGGAAACTTCTCAGAACCACACAAGGCCACGTGCTCTAAAATATGCGCCTCGCCTTTTGAATCCATAGGCTGAGTACGAAAGCCCACCAAAAAAGCATTTTCGTCACTTGGGTGTGCCAAATGGTAATGCATCGCGCCCGTTTTGACATGCTGACTGATCAACACATCCATCGAAAGCGCGTCAATATGGCGATGCTCAATCAGCTCAAACGCTGGATGCAAGGTTAAGTCAGCAGTAAATAGCGTGTCAGTCATAGTCTTCCTTATAAAGCGTTTTAACCCAGTAAATATTAGTGTGACGCTGCATTAAAAATCGCACGTCGTGTGGCTTACTTGGATCAAAACCAATAATGAATAAAAATAGTAAGTATAAAATAAGCCGTGTTATCAGTCATCGATAGCAATCGATGCAGACAGACCTTTTGGATAATTTTTGGTTTGGGTAATTTTGGGTAGAATTCGTATTCAATGGCTACCTATTTTATGGCAGTGCTTCATCAATCAATAGGAATTTGCCTAACGATATTAGATGGGGCTAAGCGTTCGATAAGTCAAGATGCACTATAAAAGATAAGACATAAAGACTCAATCCCAAACTAGCCACACCTTTAAATCAAGGTGCTTACACTCAATGAACTTAGTTTAGGGCATGTTTGAGTATTCACAAATAGGCACTGCTGATGGCTAAAATAGCGCCAGACAAGGAGCAAGTCGACGATAATGTTAATACCTTAGCGAGACTTGTAACGTAGTATGGGGCAATTTTAGCATCAGCCCTGAGGACGGAGTAAGCAAAGTACTGCTTTGCCCGTCCGCAAGACAAGAGCTATGCTCGCAGTGAGGACAGAACTCTTTTTTGCCGCTTCATTGTTAAAAAAAGACGCTTAGAATGACTAAACTTACGATTTTTAACGTCGAATCGCCCAAAAAATAGTCTCTGTCAGTGCCATGGTTGAAGGATCAAACACGCCCTAATTATAATCAAACCCCTATAAATCCGCTACATCGTCACCTCCGCTTGATGTACTACTTATACTATCTGTGCGTGGCTTCCTTGTATCGAAATTATTCGGATTCGACTATATGTTACTTAACAGCAGGCATTAGTAATGCTATAGTTATAATCATCTGTCACAAGGAGCCGCTCATGAGTTATCAACATATTTTATTGGTTACCGACCTAATGTCCGATGCCGATATAGTCGCCCAAAAAGCCAAACGTATCGTCGAAAACCGTCCTAACTCCAAACTATCGGTATTGCATATTGTAAAAGATACCATGGTTGGTTTCGGCTATGAGCTGGTGCCAGCCTCGAGCTTGTACGATCAGATTGATGATGAACGTTGCCAAGAAGCACGTGCTAAGCTGGCGCAGTTTTTGGAGCGTAACGAGTTACAAGCGGTTAACTCCGAAGTGACTACTGCCATCTCTAGCAGCGAAGGTATCGTCAATTATTGCCACAAGCATGAGGTTGATTTATTGGTCATCGGTCGTCATAACCGTCATGGCATTGCAGCATGGCTAAGCGGCGCTACTGCAGACAATATCCTGCCAAATGTACCTTGTGATAGCTTAGTGGTTAGACTCGATAAATCAGTCGAAAAGTAGCTTAGTCATTTAATCAAAATGGTACCTTTAAAAAGCGTCCTATAGCAAGTTGCTATAGGACGCTTTTTATTATATGTCCTTAATCATTATTCTTCTGTCAAAATATCAATGAAAGTCTGCCAAATGGCATTTTGATGACGAGCCTTATGCCAGACCAACCACCATGTCCGCGATAGATCGATACCCACCACCTTTACTTGTAGTAATTTTTCTGATGCCAGCTCTGTCTCGATAACATGCTGCGATAGGCAGCCAAGACCGATATCTGCCATTACCATGTGCTTGATCGCCTCTGATTGTTGAATCGCCATCACCACTTCTGCGTTGGGTAAATACTTGAGCAATTGCTCGTCGATAATCTGCCGAGTACCCGATCCCGCTTCACGAACCAATAGCGGCAGCTGCGCCAGTTGTTCAACATTAAGCTCATAGCAGTTATCAGCGTCGTTATACGCTGCCATATTTGTCAGCCACTGACTATCACGCTTGGCAAAAATCATCAAAGTATCGGTTCGCCAAGCCCGTTGCTCAATCGCTTTCATATCTGTCGGACGCGGCATCCCTTCTACTAACGCAATATCAATATTTAACTGCTCAACCTCACTGACCACTTCTTGAGTATTGGCAATATACATATCCACATTGGCATCTGGTAATACTTTATATAGCTTAGCGAGCAGCGGCGGCAGTACATAATTGCCAATAGTGGTGCTTGCACCAATAGTAATTTGCCCTGCTTGGTGCTTGTGATAATGCTCCAGCGTCAACGCTTGACCCAAAATCGCTTGCGCCTGCACATAGATAGGATGGGCATTGGGATGTTGATTGAGCCTGCGCCCGACGCGCTCAAACAATGGCATTTGTAGTCTAGATTCCAACTCAGTCAAGGCGCTACTAACCGCCGATTGCGATAAGTGCAACGCCTCGCTGGCTCGACTGGTGCTACCCGTCTGGTAAATACTGACAAAGACAGATAACTGTTTAAGCGTAATTTTCGGTAGTGTCTGCACAGCTTTCTTCATTTTTTTGATCCTGCCTTAATGTATTTTAATCATATATACATCATTAACCTAAAAAACTGATAGTTTCTATCTTATCAATCTGTTTTTATTATAGATCAACCTGTCTTATACTGTCTAATCATAAGCTTATGCTTATCTCGATTATAAATGATAGGACAGCCAGTCATGCATACCTTGACCCAAACCGTTACCAACTACTGCCCGAAGAATCGCCATCTAGTAGGACTAATGGTGGTATTTATAGGCAGCTTGTTTTGTTTATGGCTTAATATGAGCCTCGATACTTGGACAGGTGGACGTATTGTTGGACTGTCTGCGTTAACGTTGGCTATTTTGCTTGGTATGGTACTGGGCAATACCGTTTACCCCAATGTTGCTGACCGCTTAGATGCAGGCGTGGCTTTTGCCAAAGGTGAGATTTTACGACTTGCCATCATGTTTTATGGCTTTAAGCTGACATTGACCCAAGTATCCAGCGTGGGTATGCCTGCAGTTATGACCGATGCCCTCGTATTGACATCGACCTTTTTACTCACGTATTGGATAGGAACACGGTGGCTAAAAGTTGATAAACAGACGACGCTGTTGATTGGTTCGGGCGCAAGTATTTGCGGAGCAGCGGCGGTGATTGCCGCAGAGCCAGTCGTCAAAGCGGAAGCGCATAAGGTGACTATCGCCGTGGCGACGGTGGTGGTTTTTGGTACTATCGCCATGCTCCTCTATCCCTTTTTGTATCATTTGGGCTGGTTGCAACCTTGGCTGAATGCCGAACAGTATGGCATTTATACTGGCTCGACCATTCATGAAGTGGCACAAGTGGTGGTCGCTGGTAATGCCATTGGTAACGAGGTTGGTGATACGGCAGTCGTCACCAAGATGATACGGGTCATGATGCTCGCCCCTTTTTTACTGATATTGTCTTTCGCTTTAACCAAAGGCGATAACGACAATGGCAAAAAACACTCATTAATGAATCGCATTCAACAGGTCAAAGTCCCTTGGTTCGCTTTTATCTTTATTGCTATCGTAATATTACACACTTGGATACCGATGAGTGAAGGATTTGAGCGTAGCATGGTCAGGCTCGATGATCTATTGCTAACGATGGCCATGTTTGCGCTTGGCTTGACCACCCATCTGAGTGCCATTAAACAAGCTGGCGTCAAACCACTCATTTTGGGTGCGATTATGTTTACTTGGCTTATCGTTGGCGGCGGGTTAATTAATATTGGGATTGGTTTGATTTAGTAGATCAACCTATCTAATCCACTTCACATTAGAGCGTGTCCTCAATTCAAGCGAGTGTATCTAAATGAGTTAAAAATGAGGACACGCTTTAGCTTGCTTCACATTATATATAATCAAAAAGACCTACAACTATCACCATATTAGTCAATAAAAAGTAATATCGACACATCACGTACTGCTGATATCAATTTTTTTTGCTTGCTGTGCCTGCGCAGACAGAGGCTGCAAAAAATTGATATCAGCAGTAGCGTAGCGTTTTTAGGCCATTTTGAATATAGTTCGTAGTTATGTCTGCTCTAGAAACTGATACCAGTAATACTTGGCTTAAACTGTAAGTCTTCACAATTATTAAAATAGTAGATTTTTACTGATATACAAAAGCTGATACTAAATCGCAGACGAAAAAAAACGAACCCGAAGGTTCGCTTTTTAAACATCTATTTATCTAGCATTCATCTATAAAAAGACGAATTAGATAGCAACGATGTTATGTGCTTGTGGGCCTTTTTGGCCTTGAGTTACAGTGAACTCAACTTCTTGGCCTTCAGCCAAAGTTTTGAAACCTGAACCAGTGATTTCGCTGTAATGAGCAAAAACGTCTGCGCCAGTTTCTGGAGCGATAAAACCAAAGCCTTTAGCTTCGTTGAACCACTTAACTGTACCTTTTTGAGTATCTGACATATTGATAATCCTACTTTTTAATTTATTAATGGCCTAGTGACCGGTAACGCTTGCAAATAGCTACTGAACGATAAATATTAAAACGAAGGATTATAACTAATACTACGAGGTAATGATTTGGTGCAGAACTGCTCTTAAGCTTGAGCGTATTATAAGGGCAACATCCGCTTATCGCAAGTCTTATCTGATATTTCATGTAACTGAAGTCAGTTTTTCACTGTTTTTGGGCATAATTGCAACGATTTTAGGCATTTGGCAAACGGAACAGATATACCGCTACCCCACTACAGACGGCTGCTACCAGCCATGCCATCCACATCATGTCGGCAGGCAACCGATAAAACAACATACTCGTTGATAAGGTCATCATTATTGTGGCCAACCACTTGGCATACAGCGGTACTGCATGATTTTTTTCCCAATCACGGACGAATTTGCCAAAATATTTTTGGTTAATTAGCCAAAAATGGAAGCGCCGTGAACTACGCGCCCAACATCCTGCTGCTAATAGTATGAATGGCGCGGTCGGCATGACAGGCAACACAGCGCCAATAATTCCTAATACAAAGAACACCCAGCCAAGTATTAAAAATGCCCAGCGTACTGTCGGATTATTATGTTGGTTGGTTTTTGGTCGATAATAAAAGGCTTTTTTGTTTTGGCTCATAAAATTGGTGTCGTTAGCAATATGAATAATAGAAATGAGGCAGTTCTGCACCTTTAAAAGGGTGGACTGCCTATTATAGTTAAATAAGCATGCAATATCGTTGAAAGCGGTACAAGGCTATTTTTATAAGCTTTTTGCTATTGCTAGGTATCTTTGGTTGGGGATTGAGTAAGTACTAAAACATAAATCTCGCTAATTTATATCCAGTTTGATTGAGTCACAATAAGTCTGACGCATTTATCTCACGTGCCTCTTTTGCCTATAGTATTGTCAAATTAACAACTACTCGAAATACATTTGCATCACGGCTTACAAGTCATTTATGATGTTAGCTCGTTACCACTCAATCTTGTCGGGGTGCTTTGATTCTATACTGTTGACACAGTCAAAATCATCGCTGAGAAACACCCGTGAACCTGAAGCAGTTAGCACTGACGTAGGAAACAAGCGTGACATGTTTTAATAAATCTCTAAGCGATGCGTTCATGTGGTTATGCATCTGACCTTGAGGTTTTGCCTTTCTTGTTTTATCTAAACAGTATCAGTCTGATTGTTTCCCCATAATCAAAAAGGAAACAACAATGCCGCCAACCAACCAGCTTACGCTGACCCTCGAATGGTTTTTGAACCCTGATCACCTGCCTTTTATCGCTGGTGTGACCACGGGCGCTTATACAAAAGCAGGACTTGATATCACTATTATTGAGCCTGATGACCATTATGATGGCTTTGCCGAATTGCAAAAGCAAACGATCGATCTCCATGTGAACGAGCCAATTCATTTGTTTGAACATTACGTGCCTAACTTGCGTGCGCTGGGCTGCTTTTTTGAGACCGATGGCGGCATATTGATGCAACGCGCCAGTATGGATAAATTAAAAAACAATCAACCTATCCGCATTTGTACGCCTGCTGCCGAAGAAAAAACCAATCGCATTGGCTTTGAGATTTTAGCGCGTTATGCGAAGAAAAACGGCTTTAGTATCAGCCGTGATAATGTGACCTTTGTCCAAAAAGACTTTTATCATATAAAAAACCTGCAACAAGACCCCAGTCTCGATGGCGCATGGTTATGCTTTTATAACTTTGAGGGCGTTGAAGCGACCCATGAAGGGTTGGACTTTATTTTTATCGATCAGCATTTATCGCCCTATCCTAACTTTTCGGCGTTAGAAATTCTCACAACTGATGAGATTTATACTGAAAAGAAAGCCGCGATAGATACCCTTATCCAAGTGACCAACCAGATGACGGAGCTGTGTAAAAATGATCCAAACACAGCCCACCGTATGTATTATGACTATAGCAAAACCGAGGCGGATGCGCTGATGGACGCCATTATTGATAATACGCTGGGCAGATTGATCACACCAATCAAACCGAGTTCGGATAAGTGGCAAGCGTTACGTGAGATGCTGGCAGAGATTGATATCGTAACCTTAACGGATAAACAGTATCAGTCGCTTTGGGCGTTATAGAGGTTAAGCAGTTTTGAATAATAAAAAACCGCCATAGTGTTTACTGTGGCGGTTTTCTTTGAGTCAAATTAAGCGAATATAAAGCAGCTGATATCCATCTCGATTAGATTTTGGTAAGTGAACTTAAGCGTAATGCGCGCGATGTCATCAACAGTAAGGTTGCTTAACGGTAAGCATTATCCGATGGTGAGATGCTTCATGGGATTCCTTACGTTAGAGTAGAATTCTTTTAGAGATAATATAGAGTAGTTATCGACACAAAAAGCCCACTTACAGTCCAGATTGTAAGCAGTTTTTTTATCCCATATGCTAATATAAAGAGTTAACATAATTTCGTATTTATACTTTATAAGTTACTTAAATAATCTATCACATTGGGACAATAGCGATGCATGTCATGAAATCCAGATCTATAATTTTACTAACGCTAAGTGCGCTTACTCCATTGATAGTGAGCTGCGTGAGTCTTGATAAACCAATCAAAAACAATGCCATAGATTTGGTTGCGACTACTAAAAACCAGCCAACTACTACGCATACACTTCCTATTACTCACTTCCCTGCCTCACTGCCCAAAGACTGTAATGACGGCGCGGCAAAGCTCTATGACGAATGCGCTGATCAAGTCAGCATTCTAAAGGATGCTATCAGTGCTGCACGTACAGAGAACAAAAAAGTACTGATTGTCTATGGCGGTGAGTGGTGTATCTGGTGTCATGTTTTAGATAATTATTTTAAAGGTAAATTTAGAGCTTTTGATTATGAATGGCGCGATGATGATGGTGACATTCAAACGTGGGCGATGCGTGAGCAAATCTCTCGAAATGAAATCAAAGATGCAAAACTTCTAAATGAATATGTTGCCAATAACTTTGTGATAACACATATCGATAACTCATATGCTAATGGTAACGAAGCGATCGAAATGACTGGTTTTGATCCTGCAAATATTTATTACTATCCCTTTATTGTAGCGCTAGATAGTAATGGTAAATACGCAAGCAACATGGTATCTACCAGTGCCATCAAAGGCTTTGAAGTACGCCAAAGTGGCGATGAAGAGTTTCGTGGTTATGACCGACGTATACTGCTTGACCAGCTCAAAAAGCTCAAGACGGACGCTTCTATCGAAATTAAGAGTCAATAATATAAGAATAAGTAAAAACTGCTACCGCGTTTGCTGTAGCAGTTTTTACTTATTCGTATCAAATCGACTTTTTAATTATTAATTAATAGTAAATAAATCATAGGCGCAACAGAGGTCAAGATGCTAATTATTGCTAGAAGTAATGTAAATGAAAAATTAGACAACGAAGACTATAATGTTGCGTTTTTAAATCCTGAACAAAGCTATGAAGTCATTGGAATAGAGTATGGATACTTTCGTGTCGTTCTAGACAATCTAGATGCAGCAATGGTTCACCCTATCTATTGTGATGTCCAAAACTATAAAAACGTTAGCCTATGGGTGCAAAAAATTGATGATGATAACTTTCATTTTACACCTACAGAATTTGACAGCTATCCTTATTTTTTTGAGCGTTTCCACGATGGTGAAATAGAATGTGTTAATACGTATATGCATTACCTAGGTATACTGTTTGGTGTACTTTCGCTAAAAAATACGATATACGAACTATACCTTAAAGCTGTTAGCAACGAAAAGTTCATCATAAGCTACTGGCTCAAAGAGTGGATGAAAAGCTTGTTTAAAGCAGAAAAAGCAATAGATTTAAGGCAATTTAGTAAAGCAGACTGGCAGCAAAAGCTAGCAGAATTTTTTGAGTAATAAAAAACCGCTCATCATTAAATTGTGAGCGGTTTTTGTATTGAAAGACTATCACTTTGAGGCATTTATTTCTGTATCAATCCTATCTCGCCTGCTTCCTTTAACCAGCTTGGGAACTCTTCTAGCATATTCTCATATAACGCTTCTTCGCTGATATCATCTAAATCGTCCAACTCAAAAAAGCTGCAATTGTCTATCACGCGCCCTGTCATATCGTCTAACTTTTTTAGGATGCCATAACCACGACCGCCTAATCCGACAAACTGCCAAAACATAGGTAGCTTTGCTGCCTCTGTCATGATTTTAGTGATGCCACGATTATTGCTCACCCCGCCATCACTGATGAATAAAACATAAACCGGAACGTCAAGACCGTCATTTTGATAAAATTCGGTGACCGTTTTCATCACGCCTGCTTCATTATTGGTGCGTGCGCCCAGCGCCCATTTACGCCAGCCGCCTTGTACCGTATCGATAAAGTCGGCGTAATTGTTAAGTCCGACCTCACCCAGATAAGCGCAATGCTCACCAAATGCCCAACAATCTAATGCTTGGTCATCATCGAAGCTTACCGCTAATGGTAATAAGCGATTGACCACTTCTTGTACGCGACCTTCTTTATATTGCCGATTCATCGAGCCTGAGGCATCGAGCACTAGCGCCACTTTTGCAGTCAATTGCTGCAATTGACGTTTCTCAAGCGAAATGGTAGCTTTTTTGGCTAGATTAACGAGCTTGGGCGCTTTCTCTAACATGACCTTTTCTAAAGGAACTTTTGAGGTGTTTATTTTGACTGGTGAAGCAGATTGTGAAGAGGCAGCGTCACTATTATCCTCTGATACATCGCCACCAAAA
Organism: Psychrobacter immobilis; assembly: GCF_904846225.1. Taxonomy (GTDB): domain Bacteria; phylum Pseudomonadota; class Gammaproteobacteria; order Pseudomonadales; family Moraxellaceae; genus Psychrobacter; species Psychrobacter immobilis_F. The sequence goes on from NZ_CAJGZJ010000001.1 coordinate 323,730, forward strand.
TGCTGCACGATTGCTGCTAAACCACCATTAAATCCTTGTGCAACATTCGCTAAGCGCCAAACGCCACTTTTACGGTAAAGCTGCATCAGCATGCTGGCTTGCTGCTGGGCAAAGTCTGCTGCTTGATACTCTGCCTGTACTTTTTGCGATTGCTGCCAAATGCCAATCTCTAATGATTGAATTTGATTCAGCGGCGTATCGGCTGATAACACAAAAAACAAGCTATCGACGTTGGCAGAAAGTTTGAATAAGTTAATTTCAAACTCGGCTTGGACGCCTTCATTAGTACTTGGCTGTGACTCATAATGTGTGAGCTTGATTTGCCCGCAAGGTGAGGTTGGCTGATTATAAAACACCATGTAATCATCGTTAATAAGCTTGCCCGCGTTATCTAAGGCAAAGCAGCTGATGTCCATCTCTATCGAGCTTTGGCGAGTGAATTTCAACGTGATTGGTACGGTGTCATCAATAGCAAGATTACCCAAAGGTGCGCGTTGTCCGACGGTGAGATGGTTCATGGTGTTCCTCACGTTAAAGTGTTATTCCTTTAAGGATAATAGACTAATTTTTGATATTAAAAAACCGCTCAAAGCGAGAGATGGAGCGGTTTTAAAATTAGTTTAATAACCTTAACCAAAATATAATTAATTAACTATCTATATTAAGACTGATTTGTGAACCAGCCTCTATTTCATAGAAGGTGCTACCCTAATATTCAAGACGACTCATAATCTCATCACAATCCACAATATTTATCTAATAATGTTGAGTAAATAATATAGTGATTTGTGCTAAACAATGCTAAATTACACTCAAATCGCTTTAACAAATTAAAACTATGAGCAAATTACTCCGAAAACACTTAGAAGACCGTGAAATAAAAAAAGGCTTAGGGCAAGTGTCCGCCTTTATCGCGGTATCTTTGGGCATACTGACCACGCTTGCTGCTTTGTGTTTTTTATTCCCTAATCTGCTCACCACGCCAGATTTTAGACCCTTATATAATGCAAATATCTTACGAGGCGTGTTGTTTGCCAGCATTGTCATTGGCTTTGTGTCTGGTGTGATTAGCCTACTACGCAATCCGTCTAAGCGGTGGGGAATGGCGGGTATGTTACTCAATGGCTTTGCAGCGCTGCTCGCATCCGGACAGATCGAGCCCAATTACTATGACCGTAGTATGTATGCAGGCTTGGATTATTTTATTTTAACGCTGTTAATTTCCGCGCTGGTGTTCATTCCTATGGAGCGGTTTTATGCCAAATATAAAGAACAAAAACTGTTGCGATCTGGCTGGGTAACCGACATTAAATACTTCATGTTTAGCCATTTGGGTATTCAGTTACTGAGCTTTTTTACCATTATTCCTGCACAGATTTTATTTAACCAATTGCTCAATCCCACATGGCATCAGATGGTAAGTGGTCAGCCTTTAGTGCTGCAATTTATAGAGATTTTGATCGTGGTGGACTTTTTTAGTTACTGGATTCATCGCACTATGCACAAAGTCCCGTCTCTATGGCGCATACATGCTGTACATCATTCTTCGCATCATATGGACTGGCTGGCGGCAAGTCGGGTGCATGTTTTTGAGCTGATTGTGAATCGTTTTGTCGGGTATATTCCCTTATTGTTTATGGGCTTCTCTCCGGCGGCAACTTATGCTTACTTGGTGTTTATCTCTTTTCATGCCATCTTTATTCATGCCAACGTACGTTTCCGTTTTCCGTATTTTCGCTGGCTGCTCGCAACGCCAGAGTTTCATCATTGGCATCATTCCTCAGAAAAAGAAGCATGGGACAAAAACTTTGCCGCCTTTTTACCCATTTATGATGTGATATTTAAAACCGCGCATCTGCCAGACCATTTACCCAAAAAATACGGTACGACAGCCAATACAAAAATACCAGAAGGCTTTGTGGCGCAGTTAACATATCCGCTGCAACACAAACAACGCAAAAAAAATTGACCTGATAATTTAGGTTTTTATCTGCTGTCGGCTGCAACTCGTAATGCGTAGGTTTAATTTGCCCGCTGCGTCTAAGGCAAAGCAACTGATGTCCAGCTCTATTAGACTTTGGCGAGTGAACTTCAGCGTGATTGCTGCGGTGTAATCAATGTTGAGATTGCTTAGAGGTATGCGGTGTCCGACGGTGAGATGGTTCATGGAATACTCAATTAGAAAAAATTATTCATACAAAATATCGTGTTAGTATACTAAGCGTGATTCTCTATTCTTTTATATGTAAAGCGTGATGAAACATCTTATGTACTTTAGCCCACTTTGCTTTTCTACAATCCATATTTGATTTGTATGAGACATCTTTAAACGACCAATCAAAACTATCAGGATAATCCTCAGATAGCCCTATCAGACCAGTTCTATAGAAACAACTAATAACCTCATTTCTAAAATCAGTTATATCACTACTATCTTGTTCCCAATACTGTTGTAAAGAAGAAAATATAGAATCTTTGATGTTATTTTTTTCTAAGTCTTGATATGTTTTTATGATCGCTTCATCATTAATGCGTTCTCTTAACTCATCAGCTGACATCTGCTCATTTGGTATATCTAGAAGTATAGGCACTAAGTATTCAAGTGAAGGAAAAATATCGTACCATTCTTCATATAAAGCTTTTAGCCTATCACGAGAGTATTCCTTTTCTGCATTCACAATAGCACCCCAATCTACTGAAACCTTATTTACTGAATTAGATAAACAATAGTTCACCAACTGAAGAATATCTCTTGGACGCAAGAAAGTTCGTTGTATCAAGTATGACCAAGCATCTCCCTTTTTATTGTTTGCTGGAAATATATCTTCAAATACAACACTGTCCTTAGTATATTTTTTTTGGTACAAAAACTGTATTCTCTTATCGACAATCTCTTTCAAATCATCTTCTTCCCATCGAAGTTTATAGATTAAAGATTGTAATTTATCTTCTTGAAAGCCGTTAGATCTAGTCTTTTCTAAAGTTAACTGATATAAATCTACTCTTAGTGAAACGATTATCTTTACATTATTGATATTTCTAAAATGTCTTATTTCTTCGATTAATGCTTTAATTAAGTCATACTTTATATCTATAGATGCCCAATTTTCGTCCATTTTATCGATAAGAAGAAAATAAATGTTTTTACTATCACTAAAGATGTAATCATTCATCAGCTTAATAACATTAGACAAGTCAGATAACTGAATACTATTAATTATTTTCTGTGCCCTATTTTGAACTTCAATTTTCTTTTCCTCACTCAGCTCCTTTGCGCCTTCTAATGTAATATTGACTATTGGATTCTCGCTCTCAAATCCTGCTTTAATGTCTGTAGTTAAAGTTCTAACTATTTCTTTGATATTTTCATCTGTTTCTATCCAATACTTATCTGACCACTTCTTTAGGTAATCAAAGGCTACTCTCTCTTGAGGTTTTTTGATTATATTTGCCAACTCATTTATGAAATTAGATAGTTTGTTATTACTGTTCCATTGTGGATATTTTAACTTGATGAATTCTACAGTAATTATATGTCTCCACAAATATTTGTAAAATATCTCCAAATTAACTCCACTTTCACGCAAGAATTTTATTACATTAGAGTTATCAAGATAATTTAGAAAGATATCTTCTAAGTCAATCAACTTTGAATTGTCTTTATCGACAATTTCATTGATATGCATCAAGGTAGCTGTTTTTCCTGCACCAGTACGGCCTAAAATTATAGCTTCACTTTGCATACTGTCACATAGAGTATTAACTAACCCATTATCGATAAAACACTCCGTTAAGAATGAGGCATCGTTTTCTGCATCAAGCTGACCTATTTTGGTATTAGGTCTAATTTTGATATTTTCCATGCAGACATCTCCAAAAAAGTTGAATCTAAACTTAAATTATTTATGAAAATCAGACGTGTATCAGTATTTTTCAGTTAATGTAAGAGCGCATAGTACAATGAGTTACAAGCTAATTTCCTAGTAACTAGTTATATCATAGAAACAGAAAAATTAGACACTAATCGAGAAAGAAAAACGCCATCATAAATCTGAAAGCGTTATTTTTAATATAGATATCTAAGTTTTATTTACAACACCTTCAACTCTTTCATCTGCGCCGTCATCACGGTCAACTGCCCTTCTAGCTCAACTAACAACCTACCCCAACAACCACACCACTGCCACCCACGTAAATAGCAACATACCAATATTGGCGTGAAAAAAAGTTGGAATCACACTGTCTTTAATATGGTCATGCTGTCCATCAGCATTCAGACCAGCAGTGGCACCAAGCGTAATCGTAGACGCTGGCGAACCCGCATCGCCTAACGCCGCCGCTGCGCCAAGCATGGCTAACGCTGCCAATGGAGAGAACCCAAGTGCAAACGCAAGCGGGATATAAATTGGCGCTAAGATAGGTACAGACGCAAACGAATCACCAAACCCAATGGTAATAAACAAACCGACGATCAACATGACCGCAGCACCAAACAATTTATTATCGCCAAAGAACTGAGTCGCTGACGCCACGAGTGGGTCGATATCGCCAGTGGCCGTCAATAACGCGCCAAAGCTCGACGCAATAGTAATGATAACGGCAATTTCTGCCATTAAGCGCACGCCCTGCGTGAACACATCATCTTGCGCTTGCCAGCTGTAAATACCAGAAAATCCAAGAATCATAAAGCCAATCATCGCCCCAATAAACAGCGAATCAAAATAGAGCTGAAACAATAAAACTGCGCCGACTGCCAACGCAGTAAATAGTAACGGCTGCAAACCAATCTTAATTTTTTGTTCGGTAGCAACCATGTCAGTTTGCAAAGAACCACCTTGTACATGGTCAGTTTGCACATAGTCAGTTTGCGCATAGTCACGTGGTTTACGATACGTGATGAATACCGCAAACAGCATACCTGCGAGTATTCCCATCACTGGAAAGAACATCGCTTTCGGTGCCATGCTAGCGGTCGCCGCATACCCTGACGCTGCGCCAACGCTATTAAAATTCTCTAACAAAATCTCATTGAGATAAATCGCACCGAACCCAAACGGTAGCAGCAGATAAGAAGCGCTAATACCACAAGCAAGAATACAAGCAACAGCACGACGATCGATTCGTAAACGGTTCATCAGCCCAAGCAATGGCGGAATGAGTACTGGAATAAACGCGATGTGTACAGGAATCAAGTTTTGCGAGAGTAATGATGCCACTATAAACAGCGCAAACAGCATCCATTTGACTTGTTGACGGACATGAGCGCCCTCACGATTGAGGCTATTCGCCATCTTTTGCGCGACCCAATCCAGAATCCCACTTCTCGCCAGCGCCACGGCAAATGCGCCAACCATAATGTATGTCATACCCACTTGTGCGCCACTGAGCAAGTTATCATTCAATACTTGCAAGATATCAGGAAAGGCCATTTTGGCATGCAGACCACCGAGCAAAGCGGCCGAAACCAAAGAAACAGCCACAGGGATTTTGATAAGACAAAACACAACCATGAGCACAATCGCCAGTACTACCGCATTAATTGGGATAGCGAGCAACCATAGTAATCCATAAATAGCGGCCATACCAGCTAGTACAGGCAACGCGCGGTTAAGAAAAAAAGTATCCTGACGATAAACAGATAACATAATGTTCCTTAAAGTGTTATGTCAAATAATTTGGCTGTATTAAATGTGCTCAAAATCTGAATATTAATGGGTAATAAACATAGAATCATACCGACAATAAAAAAGTATCACCATAATTTTATGATGATACTTAGTTTTATGATGATACTTTTTAGACATAATGACAGATACGAGTATATCTATTAACTTACAACGCCCTCAACTCCTCCATCTGCGCCGTCATCGCGGTCAACTGACCTTCTAGCTCAGCCAGTTTCAATTTCTCAGCATCGACCACTTCCGCAGGTGCTTTACTCACAAAGCCTTCATTACCCAGCTTGCGCGCGATGCCTTCGGCTTACTTAGAAAAGCCATTTAAACCCAACTAAAACCATCACAGTTACAACCAATCCCAGCCAGCCAAAGCCTTTGGTCGCTTGTACAGGCATTGTCGTGTTTATTTCAGGAAACAGAATAGCGCCATACGATACTAGAGGTAATATAATCAGCAGGGTATCAATATGCCGATTCGGTGAGAAGTATGGAGGATCTAAAAACAGATAAACAAGCACATACACCACCATAAATACAGTGGCGAAAATAGCATGCCTATCTAACGGCTCATGGCGATTCCAATAGAAATATAGAATCGCCATGATTAAAAACGCAAGTATTAAAGTTATAGCCATTATAGTTACTAAGTTACAACGCCTTTAACTCTTCCATCTGTGCGGTCATCGCTGTCAACTGCCCTTCTAGCTCAGCCAGTTTCGCCTTCTCAGCATCGACCACTTCCGCAGGTGCTTTACTGACAAAGCCTTCATTACCTAGCTTACGAGCGATACCTTCAGCTTGACCTTTTAGCTTATCATATGACTTATCTAAACGCGCCAGCTCAGCTGTTGGATCAATCAGACCTTTCATCGGTACAAGTACCCGCAGCTGACCGATCATACTTGATGACGATAGCGGCACCTCGTCACCTTCTTTGACGATCTCTAAACTCTCGACTTTGGCAAGCGCTTTGAACTGATTGGAGATACGAGATAATCGCGCATCTTCAGCTTGCGAGATATTCTGTAGCAGTACAGGCAGACGTACGGCATTGCCCAGTTTCATCTCGCCACGGATATTACGGACGCTAGCGATTAGCTGTTGTAGCCACGCCATATCGGCCTCAACTTGCTCACTGATTTGTGCCTCATCCGTTTGTGGATAGTCAGCGATTACGATACTGTCGGTGTTTTTGCGATCTAATAGTGGGGCAATCGTTTGCCAAATTTGCTCGGTTAGATACGGCATAATCGGATGGGTAAAGCGTAGTGCCGTCTCTAGCACATGCAGCAATACATAACGGATTTGCGCTTTGCGCTCATCTGACACTGAGTCATCATTGAGACTGGCCTTAGCAAGCTCAACGTACCAATCACAATATTCATTCCAGATAAACTCATAGATATCTTGGCTGACCATATCGAGACGATACTGAGCAAAATGCTGGTGAATGTCTTTAACACTAGAGTTCAAACGACTCATGATCCATTTTTCTGGTAATTCCCACACATCAGGGTTTGCCGCTTGATCGATAGGCTTAGCACTGCCTTCGCTATCGACGCAATTCATGAGGACAAAACGGCTAGCATTCCAGATTTTATTACAGAAGTTACGGTAGCCCTCGACACGCTTTAGGTCAAAGTTGATATCGCGACCCGTACTAGCTAAGGATGTAAAGGTAAAGCGCAGCGCATCCGTACCAAAGGCTGGAATACCTTCTGGGAACTCTTTACGCGTTTGTTTTTCAATTTTGGCGGCGTCTTTGGGATTCATCATATTGCTGGTGCGTTTTTCTACCAGTGCTTCAAGCTCAATACCATCGATCAAGTCAATTGGATCTAAAACGTTACCTTTCGATTTTGACATTTTTTGACCATTGCCATCACGTACCAAACCATGCACATAGACGGTCTTAAACGGTACTTGCGGCGTGCCATCTTCGTTTTTCACGAAATGCATGGTCATCATGATCATGCGGGCAACCCAAAAGAAGATGATGTCGAAGCCTGTGACCAACACGCTGGTTGGATGGAAGGTATCTAGCACGCGCGGATCAGCATTCACATCTGCCCAGTCAAGCGTACTAAACGTCCATAGACCCGAGCTGAACCACGTATCGAGCACGTCATCATCTTGGCGCAAGATGACATCGTCGCTAAGATTATACTTGGTGCGTACTTCAGTCTCGTCACGTGCCACATATATTTCACCTGTCGCATCGTCATACCAAGCGGGAATACGATGACCCCACCACAGCTGACGGCTAATACACCAGTCTTGTAGATCAGTCATCCACGACATATACATGTTTTTGTACTGAGCAGGGACAAACTCGATACTGCCGTCTTCTACTGCATCAATCGCAGGCTTAGCCAGCTCTTTGACCGCGACATACCACTGATCGGTCAACCACGGCTCAACGATCGTACCGCCACGCTCAGCACGCGGTGCTTTTAGGGCATAGTCCTCGATGTCTTCTAACCAGCCCTGCTCGACTGCTTGCTCAACGAGGAGCTTACGAGCGGCAAAACGCTCAAGTCCAGCATACTCGCTAGGCGTGGTTTCCAACATTGGCTCGCGGGTTTGCAAGTCAGGATAAACTTCCATCGCGGTCAAGATATTGGCGCGCTCATCAAGGATATTAATCAATGGCAAGTCATGGCGGCGGCCTAATTCATAATCGTTAAAATCATGAGCAGGCGTGATTTTCACGCAGCCTGTACCAAAGTCTTTTTCGACATAATCATCAGCAACGATAGGCACGACACGACCAGTAATCGGCAAGGTAATGGTTTTGCCGATTAAATGCGTATAACGTTCATCGCTCGGATTGACCGCGACAGCCGTGTCACCAAGCAAGGTCTCAGGGCGTGTGGTTGCCACGACCAGATAATTTTTGCCGTCTTGAGTCATCAAATCTTTGTCAGTGAAATGGTAGCGAAAATGCCACAAGCTGCCCTTTTCATCAACGTTTTCAACTTCTAAATCCGATAGCGCGGTTTGGAATTTTGGATCCCAATTGACCAAACGCTTACCGCGATAAATAAGTCCATCGTCAAATAAACGCACAAACACTTCTTTGACCGCATTGGACAATCCATCATCCATCGTAAAGCGCTCACGCGACCAATCCACCGAGCTGCCCAAACGACGGATTTGACTGGTGATATTGCCGCCCGACTCTTCTTTCCATTCCCACACTTTATCGACGAAATCTTCGCGAGTCATATCACGGCGCTTCAACCCTTGCGCTTCTAAACGACGCTCAACGACCATTTGGGTCGCGATACCGGCATGATCTGTACCTGGTTGCCAAAGCGTATTGTCACCATCCATGCGGTGATAACGGGTGAGCGCATCCATAATGGCGTTATTAAAACCATGTCCCATATGCAGTGAGCCAGTGACATTTGGCGGTGGCAGAGCGATAGAGAACGACTCGTCTTTATCAAAGCTTGGCTTAAAATAACCGCTTTCTTCCCAGCCTTGGTACATACCTGCTTCGACTTCCGCGGGATTGTACGCGTTCTCTAACTGGCTTAGCGCCGCTTGGATAGATTGGGTTAGGTTGGTCTTAGTGTTGGTGCCGGTATTAGGATTGCTCATAATAGAATGTTCTTTTATTAAAAATGAAAGTGGTCAAACAAAGTCGTCGAAAAATAGGCAAAGTAAGTAATAGAGTGATTTTAACGCAGATAGGCAGATTTTGTTAGATGGTAAGGTAATTTATCAGACTTGAAGAATGACTTTATCCCATTAATAACAGTAAACAACAGCAATTAGCTAAATAGTGAACATAATAAATTATCGTTCTACTATAGAATAGACATCATATTAAAATTAATATTGGCTAAATAGCGAGCTGACCGTGTCCCAAGATACCGAGCATAAAACCAATCCTCAAGCCAATAACGTCGATGATAAGAAAGTCATCGGTGAGACTGCTGACTATGATCATAAAGCTGAGAACCAGCAAGACAATGACGATGACAATAGTGATAGCGATGGTAATGGTGAGGCTGTCGACACCACTGAGAATTTAGAAGACGAGGATTTTTCTGAGGAAATTAGCAAAGAAGACAAAGAAACCATCAAAAAAGTCGCCAACGATGATAACTTGAGTCAGGCAAAAAGCCATGCCAGTATTTTAGTAGAGCAGGCAATGGATGCCAAAGAAACTTTTGAGCGCTCACTTGGTTCGTTATTTACCAGTGCTTTTACCGCTGGGCTTGAAATTGGCATCAGTTTTTTTATGATTTTATCCGCCTTCGCGCTGCTCAGTGAAGTATTACCAAATCACTATGCGCTCGTGCTCGCTTCCCTGCTTTACCCAATCGGTTTTATTATCGTGGTCATTGGTCAGTCGCTGTTGTTTACCGAGCAAACCTCTCTTTTGAGCCTACCTGTCCTCAATGGTATGCAACCTTTAACCAAACTGCTACGCCTTTGGGGGATTGTTATCGCTGGCAACGTCGTTGGCGGTTGTTTGTTCGCCGCCTTGATGATTGGTTTGGGCATTCATATGCAGCTTTTTAGCGTGAGTAATATCGACGCTTATGCCGAGCATATTTTGGGTTTTGACTGGTGGGTGATATTTGGTAGCGCGATATTGGCAGGCTGGATGATGGGAATGACCGCATGGCTTGTGACCTCAGCACGCGACACACTTAGCCGTATTGTCTTGGTCTCCATTATCACGGGTAGTATCGGATTTTTGGGTTTGCATCACAGTATCGTTGGCAATATCGAAGTATTTTCTGCCTTGTTATATGGCAATACCGTCGGCTTATGGCGCTATTTGCTATTTTTGGCACTGGTATTAGTAGGAAATACAGTCGGTGGCGTGGTGTTTGTCGCGGTACTAAAAAACCGTACGTTTTTATTTGATATTGAAAAAGTAAAAGAACAAACGGCCAACGACAGAGCAGATGCCAGAACCAAAATAAACGGTCGTCGATTTTAGCTTTTGTCAAATACTATCGAATTGGAGAGTATTTAAGCAGATTATGGAATAAACAATGGGGTGACAGGTGTTGTTTATATAGAGGATTGAGGAGCAGTAGTCACACGACTGGCAGTATCGATACTAATGACTGCCGTACCATAGGCAATGGCTTCTACCATGCTGCCCAATTGATTGATATTGCTGACTTCAAGGCGTAATCCATAAATATGGTTATAGCCTTTGGCCTTTGCTTCCGTACGCATACGTACGATGGCCTCACGGCGCGCACGATCTAGCAACGTCTCATAGGTCGTCAGGTTTTTGCCAAATATACTTAAGACACGAGTGATAATCATTTTGAAGTAATCTTGAGCGATGACCACGCTGCCAAGTACCAATGCGCCTTCACTACCAGCGGCAAGCTGAGGCCGATAAAAACGCTCACTTGAGACAATAATATGACTAAGCGATTGTTCTGCAATGCTCAATTGTGCCAAATGCTGGCGCTCGTGACGCGATCCAAAGAACCAGCCCACCACGAATAATACAATAAGCGGTGCATAGTTAATAAGGAATTGAGTCATAGAGTTATTCATGGCACGTCTCTTATCATAAAAAAGTTCTAAAACTTAATTAGGGCGTGTCCTCATTTTAAAAATGGTCACGAAAATGAGATAAATTGCCGTCAAACAAGGAAAATAACGCAAATAATATCGGGATATTAATCAGCTATTTGACGATGTTTGGCAAAATTTAGCCATTTTTAGCCCATTTAGATACAATCGCTTGAATTGAGGACACGCCCTAGCTAGCCAAAAGGATTGAAACGTGGCAAATCATCAGTCGGCGCTGGGTTTGATGTATTGGGCGTTTGACCCGACTGATTATGAGATTGATTATGAAAGTCGCTGGGCGGATTTTGGTGGGGCTGCTGTTGCATCGGAACGGCCTTGACAGCGGTGCCATAAACGAATAGCTCAGACGCTCCTTGCGCGATACTAGACGTCGAAAAACGCAGACCGACCACCGCATCCGCGCCCAAGGCTTCTGCCTTGACGATCATACGATCTATCGCCTCTTGGCGTGACTCTTCTAGTAACTCGGTATAAGCCGTCAACTCACCACCGACGATGTTTTTTAGTCCAGCAAACAAATCTTTGCCGACATGCTTTGAGCGTACCGTACTGCCGTACACCACGTCTAGGCGCTCGGTGATTTGATAATTAGGCAAGTGCTCGAGGTTAGAGAGTTGCACAGTCATAGTACGGCCTTATCGGTGGCTTAATGGAGGGTCTTCATAAAGCGTTAAGCAGCATTGACAATAGACAATCGCACAAAATATGGCTAATAACAAACCCTATTGGCGCTAGAAACTATAGTTGATCCACTATAAAACAAACACAGTGCTACTGGTGTAAATTTTGCGCTGCCTCTGTCTGCGCAGGCACAGTAAGCAAGGAAAATTAATACCAGTAGCGCGTGATAATATTTGTATCTCTTTTATCTAGGACTGACTATAAAAACTAGAAACGATTGAAACTAGCAATCAATGCTGCTGATAGCAATGGTTAATCGTTGGTATGGAACAATAAGAATAACTCGGTCAAGTTGCCTTCGATGCTATTGGCCATTTGCGCCAATTTGTCTTCATCTTTACGCATCTCAGCAAGCTCTGGATCTTCATCATCGATACCGCTTAATACAATCATCGGCAACGTCAGTACTGCTACATCTTCTGCGGTTTCTTCATTCTCAAACCAATCGCTTGCTTCATCACCATACATGGCATCTACAAAACCAATCGACCAAGCAACGATATCTGACTCGTCTGAAAAATCAACGGCAACTTCTTCGTTACCCGCATCTTCGCCAAACGGCAGCTCAATAGGTGTCTCGTTTTTTAGCTCAGCCATGATCGCGGCACGCCAGCGCTGGATACCGTCGATGACGTTTTCTGGAATTTCACTGGTATGACCTTCAAACAAGGCATCTATCCAATTTGGTAGTGGACGTCCAATGACGGTCGCCGTCAAGAAACCATGCGCAGCAACGCTATCCAGCACAAATTGGCTCTCTTGATTGTCCAAATAGTCTAATAATTCATCGAAACTTAGTGGGTTACTCATGATGTCATTGTCCTTTAAAGATAGATTGCGTCAGTCGCAATAAATGATTGGTTAAATGCAGAATAGCGAATAATCTGAGAAAAAGGTCGCTTGGATAAAAAAACCAAACAACCATTATAAAATAAGAATGGTTGAATGGAGCGAATGGCTAGTAACCCTATGCGAACAATACAAGCAATAGAACGAAAACGACAAGAGCAAAAACAGGATATCATTAGCCCAGTATCGCCGAATAGTTATCGTTCATTAGAAGGCTTTAGTCGGCTTAAACAACAAGGTTTTCTGAATTTAGGCCGCCGCTTCCGTATAAAGTTAATCGGCATATAAATTACAGATCTTCATCATCCCAGTCGTCGCCATCTTCATCAAAATTATCTATGTCGTCTAGATCATCTTTTAACTCTTTGGCCAAACGCTTTTCTTCTAGCAAGTTATCGATTAATCGACGCTTCTCTAGACTGCTTAACCGTGTACGCACACTCGTTTCGGCTTCTTCCACCATCTTTGCATCATCATCGTCAACAAAATCATCATCAAAATCGTCGTCAATATCATTGTCACTCATGACAAACTCCTATCATTTTAAGCAAGGTTATTAAGAATACATTAATATATATATGCCTTATAAAGTCTCTATCGAAGGTTGTCAATCCTTTTTATCGCTATGGCGTATTTTGTATTCAGTACCAAGACAACGATATAATAAACATTTGTATATAAAATAATGAAGCTAATTACAATTGAGTCGGTGACTCATCTTCATTTTCAATCATTAATACTGCATTACGGACATCTGCTAGGCGCTGAATCATCGCGTCATTACCACCATCGAATATCGCACACTCACGCTCATAAACAGTTGTTGGGCGCATGATGCTTTGTACTTGTATATGGTGACTGATTTGTTTCAGACCTGCATTAGGTAACAAGATCAACATTTGCTCTTTTTTGCCAACGCTATGCAGTAACTGAGTCATTACCTCTGATTGAGCATCATCACTAACGCCTGCTTTGGCCGATAACGCAAAACGGCTAAGCTCAATATGCTTGTCATGGATAATCTTGTTGAGCATTAAATATAATTTGCCAAGCATCACCCCTGCTAGCGCGACTTTTGCATGACTGTTATCTGCTTTTAGCAACACACTAGCACTATTGTCCTCAAAACGTGGCTCATTCATTAGACTCACACCCAGCAATAACGGCTGCTTGAGTAGCTCAGTCACCGCTTGATTCAGTAACTGCGTACATAATGCTAAATAAGGCAAACGCTGGGCAGGTGCAAGACGCTCAAGCATATTAAACTCGTCATGAAAGGCAATCTGCACTCTCACTTTATCGAACGAGCGAGTGGCAGATAATCGAGAGGTCTGACTGGCCTTATGAGAGCTGCTCTCAGAGGTGGTTATACTCTCTTGCGTATCATTATCTTGACGACCTGTGCGTTCTTCAACGTCATTAGAGAGCGTACTGGCCATAGAACCGACATTACTCGCGGCGCCTTGGTTCTGCTGCGTTCTTAGATATTGATTCACTTCACTATGCACATCAAGTTTGTGCGCTTTGGTTGTATTGCCGTCTTTTGAGATCTCAGCAGAACTGCCTGTTGCCTCTCTGTCTGTTGAGCGACGTTCGAAATCACGATCATGGCTCCGCGAATCGATTTGCATATACTGTTCACGATGCAAATCTTGAATATCACGGCTGAGGGCGTTGATTTGTTCTTTGGTTGGGCGGGCAAGATAACCGTAAATGAACCACAGTAATAAATGCAGCAGCATGGTACCAATGACAAATGGCCACTGCATGGTGATGATTTCGCCTTTACTCACATCCTTCAAGGTCAATGCTACGCTACCAATCACCGCATCACCTTTGGTGGCGATTTGACTAATCGTGTCCCCTTGCTGCATAGGCGCATTACCAACAGGCACCAAAATATCGTCGTTATTGTCTTTAATCAGAATACGTGTCACATCTTGCTCGCTGGTATAGCGATTGGCAATGACACTGAGACTGACACGGTCTTTGTTTTCTAAAGACAGCCTTGCTTCATCAATCAGCTGGGCGACCATCTGCTCGCCTTTTAACGCACGACTGTTGCTCAGCTGTTGGTCCGTACTAATGACCAATAACAGAGTTTGCAAACAAAAACTAACCAGAAGAATAATGGCAAACAACCCTTGCCGCGGCGCTAAATACGTCATGATATGTTAAACTTTTTTGGATAAAAGAAATTAAAAAACAAGGCTATTGCTCATTTTTTGGCTAAGTTGAAAAAATCGTATTACGTGGTTTTTTATAAACGCTTACTTAAAAAATAGCTATTTAAAAAACAGCTATTTAAAGAACAATGACTCAAAACAAAGTACTTGACGTAAACTATCACACTTTGGATGAGCAGCGACTGATCATATTATTGATATCGTCCGCTTATTCCGCCTACTATATCACCATAATAAACCTTATGGCGTTAGCAACTTTATAAATTTATCACAATAATGCGATTCAATTTTATCTGCGGTTAAAGCAACCACAATCGTTTTTGGTCAACCCTGATACTTTGCGTGTCATCTATAGGCGCTGCTCAGTAAAGCTGGTATTATTCCTAATCTTATATGAGCATACAAGGGACAATTGAGCCATGCCAAACAATACATCTTATTCGTTACCAAAAGACAGCAAAGCATGGCAACAAGCCGTCGATTCTATTGCGTCATTACTACCTGACGATACCAATTTGCAAGATTTTGATGCGCTACAATCTCTACCCGTTTTTGCTTTAATCGTTGTACTTCCCAATAAAGTAACAACGCTAGATATTCATCAATACGTGCAATCGTGGGTCGATGAGCAACCGAGCTGGCATTTGGTCAACGTAGCAGAAGATAAGGACGCAAGTTTTGTCGATATCAGCGTTGCTGATACAGAACCGACAGTAGGAAACGCGCAACGTCTACCCTTTACACAATCACAAGTATTCCGATATTTGCTGGTGCCAGTGACCGATACGCTCATGCACCCAGCCAAAAAAACCGCTGCCGCTCATATCATTGATGACCAGCTTACGACACGATTGCGTCATGATTTGACCGAAGAATATAAAAATACGTCTCGTGAAAATAGTACGGATCATTTAGATATCGTCGATTGCCATATTTTATCGGTCGGTCATATGCTGCGTACTCACAAGCTTGCTTGCTTTGATATGGATTCGACCTTAATTGATCAAGAAGTTATCGTCGAGCTGGCCAAAACAGCAGGGATTGGCGAACAAGTTGCCGCTATCACTGAATCCGCAATGCGTGGCGAAATAGAGTTTGACGATTCTTTTGCCCAACGTGTGGCGCTGCTAAAGGGCATCTCAACTGATGTACTCGATGAAATATGCAGTCGCCTAACGCTATCAATAGGCGCTCGCACCACGATCAGTGCGTTAAAGGCTTTAGGCTATCACACCGTACTCGTATCAGGCGGCTTTACCTATTTTGCGCGCTATATCGCCGAGCAATTGGGTATTGACGAGGTTCATGCCAACGCGCTAGACATCGACGAAGGTGAAGTCACGGGTCATGTGCAGCTGCCCATCCTAAATGGTGACAAAAAAGCCGCTATCGTCGCGCATACCGCTGAGCGGTTGGGTATTGATATGTCACAAGTCGTTTGCGTTGGTGATGGTGCCAATGATTTGCCGATGATGGCGATTGCTGATTTGGGTGTCGCTTACCGTGCCAAACCCATTGTCCAAGCACGTGCCGATGCCGCTATCAATGTGACTGGGCTTGAAGGCGTTCTTTATGCCCTTGGTTATCCGGCGCTCGCTCCTACTAAATAATGGTTATATTCTCAAAACGATACACTAAGCCAGATTAATGTCTTTATCATTAATTTGGCTTTTATGCCGTAGTGCATTTCTAATGTGACGGCTTTTATAGTCAGTCCTAGATAAAAGAGATACAAATATTATCACGCGTGACTTTTATAAATTTTCCTTGCTTGCTATGCCTGCGCAGACAGAGGCAGCGCAAAATTTATACCAGTAGCACTGTGTCTGCTTTATAGTGGATCAACTATAACGTTGCCATTTTAATACTGTTATTTTTCGCGTTGCCGTTTTAGCGCGATCATGAGCACGCAAAACCCTTAACTCTCAACGCTTTTTGTTAAATAATGAAGGATTGTCCATGACGGCACCACAATCACCACGGCCAAACGAGTCGTCAGCCCCACAACCATTGGATAAGCATGCCATCCCTACAGCCACTGATACCCCAAAGCAGTTATTAGGGATTTATATCAGAGGCATGTGCATGGGCGCGGCAGATATCGTACCGGGTGTTTCTGGCGGTACTATTGCACTGATTGCTGGAATTTATGAGCGCTTGATTAATGCGCTTGGTAGTATTGGCCCCAATCTCTGGCAAACATTTCAGCAGGAAGGTGGCGTCAAAGGATTGCTTGCGGTTTGGCGACAAGTCGATGCGACATTTTTGTTGTTTTTGATACTTGGTATCGCCACCAGCTTTGCCACGTTAGCGGGTATTATCAAGAACTTATTAGACAATCAGCCACTATATATTTGGTCATTCTTTTTTGGGCTGGTCATTGCAACGGTATTTATACTATTAAGTGAAATTAAACGCTGGAACATAGGACGGGTGGCATTGTTTGCAATTGGACTTATCGCCGCTGTGGTCATCAGTAGTTTGCCCTTACTCACCGCGACACCAAGTTTGCCTTATCTCTTTATTGCAGGCGCAATCGCTATTTGTGCCATGATATTGCCGGGTATATCAGGATCATTTATTTTATTGTTGTTGGGTGCTTATGACACGGTATTAGAAGCTGTACACACGCTTAATTTTGCTATTATTTTTACCGTTATGGCTGGTATGGTCACAGGACTTTTGTTATTTACTCGTGCCCTTAAATGGTTGTTATCACGATACTATCAAGCAACGTTGGCTTTGCTCACAGGCTTTATTGCAGGCTCTTTGGTAAAAGTATGGCCGTGGAAAACAGATGTCTTAGGAACACTAAACAGCGATGCCATTAACAATGTAATGCCGTGGCACTACCCTACTGGCCCACATTGGCTCACTACATTGGGACTCATGTTACTGGGTGCATTTTTAGTATCATTACTATCTTGGTGGGGCAACCGTCGCAATAACGTCTAAAAGATACCGTCAGCCCAAAATAAAAGAATCACGCTTTGACTAGGGCGTGTCCTCAATCTGAACAAAAGCTATTAAATGGGTTAAAAATAGCTAAATCTTGCCAAACTACGTCAAATAGCTAGTCAATATCTCGATATTACCTGCACTATTTTCCTTGTTTGGCTGCCATTTATCTTATTTTTATCACCATTTTCAGATTGAGGACACGCCCTAGCGTTTTTGTTAAAAAACCAGCAAACAAACCCTTTATATTCTCAGAAATAAGCGCCCATTTTAGCGGCGCTTATTTTTGAATTCTGCAATAAAAAACCCTCAAAATCCGCTAAAAAACCAAACGTCAACGGTTGTCGCAAAGTCGCCTTTACCCTCTTTAGCTTTGTTCCCCAAACTCTCATAATAGCTTTATTGGAATTCACCTTATGAATAGCGAGATGAATGATGTTACTGACTATATTTTCTTTTATTGGAACAAACACCTGGAGCAGTGGTGAAGTGCTTGGCTATAGCGTCCTAGCAGGATCGGTAACGGCACTCGCTTTATCGCCCCAACGCTGGCTGCTGTGGTATTTGTTCGGCGGTATGGCATATTGGCTAGTCGTTGAGATCATCCAAAGCGGGCTATCAAGTCGCCCTGTGCTCTCAGAGCTATCGGAATGGCACAGCTACGTGATAGCCATGGGTATTAGTTGGATACCTTTAGTTGGCTGGGTCGTATATCGGGCGCTACGTTATGAAGACGTGAGTCAATCAGTGCAGCAGCAGCGCGAATTGGAAGCGGCACGCTATATCGAACATACGCCTGTCTATGATGATGATTACCAGCCGCGCTTTCATTAAACGTTTTCTGATTTTGCTCGCCTTATCGAATGTTACAAGATACTTAACGCTCTCTACGTAACTCCTAAAGAATTGAAGCCTACTAATCATTTATAATGTACTTATATATTTGTCCCAAAAATTGTTATAAAGTACGCATTATTTTGCGTCTCATTCTTTAGGAGTTTATTTATGTTTACTATTCCCGTATTGGATATTAAGTCGGATCCATTAGACGTGTTATTGGCCGTGATTGGTTACCGTTTGTCTATGCTTGCCGATAGCGATGATGAAGCAGTTAAAAAGTTATTTGCTGATCGTCAGGTAACGATTGAGCTTGCCAGTGATGAATCTGATGTTGCGCGTTATTTTAGATTTGATAATGGCCAGTTTAGCCAACGTAGTGGCCATGCAGAAAAAGCCGACCTTACGATCAACTTTAAAGATTCGATGACGGGCGTTAAGCTTTTGACCAAAGGCGACCTTCCTGCCTTTATGACTGCCGTTCAAGAAGGCAATTTGAGCATTGAGGGCGACTACAGCCTAATGATGTGGTTCAATAAGCTTGCTAAACATATCGTGCCAACCATTCCAGAAGAATACAAACCCTACATCCAAAAAGCCAAACCTTATGCCTATAAAGCGCAAAGTCTTGCCACTCATTGGATTGGTGTCGCAAAGCATAAGTTAGGCAAGTAATCAGATAGCTGACATATACAGAAAATAGCCACTAAAAATAGTTACTAATTTTATACTTCACTGTGTTAATTATACATTCTATTTGGCAGTGTTCTGATTTTCTAAAAAGGTTGCGTTATACTATACCGCAGCCTTTTTTATTGTCTTAAAAACGACTCTATAGTCATTCCCCTATAAAACTGTTTAGACTGAACTGATTTAATATTATTATAAAAGGATTTATCTTATGGCAGGATTACTTAGCATCGCAGAACCTAACGCCAGTAACCCCACTGACTCATCTAATTATCCAAACAGTACCAGCAATGACTTTTTGGCTAGCCTAGCAACAGACGCGACCGAATCTGGCTCATCAGTCACCAATAAGTACAACCGTGAAGACATCGCCCAACTGTTCGATTTGCCTTTGATGGATTTATTGCTACAAGCGCAAACGATTCATCGTCAGCATTTCACTGCCAATGAAGTACAAATCAGTACGTTGCTCTCCATCAAAACTGGTAACTGCCCTGAAGATTGCGGTTATTGCTCACAATCAGGTCATCATCGCGACACGACGAAATTACAAGCAGAAAAACGCATAGAAGTTGATAAAGTGATTGCTGCTGCCAAACGCGCCAAAGCCAGTGGTTCATCACGATTCTGTATGGGCGCGGCTTGGAAACATCCCAGCGCAAAAGACATGCCTTATGTGGTTGAGCTGGTCAAAGAAGTAAAAGCGTTAGGGCTTGAAACTTGTATGACTCTTGGTATGCTCGATACCAACCAAGCAACACAGTTAGCCGATGCAGGATTGGACTATTACAATCATAATTTGGATACGTCACGCAGCTACTATGAGCAAGTGGTCAGTACCCGCAGCTATGATGAACGTCTGGATACAATCACCAACGTGCGCAACTCAGGCATCAATGTCTGTAGCGGTAATATCGTCGGTATGGGCGAAAGTCGCGACGATCGCATCGACTGGGTACATGAGCTACTCAAAATGCCTAAAGCACCAGAGTCCATTCCCGTTAACTTATTGGTTCCTATTGCAGGCACACCGATTGGTGACAAGGTATTGGCAGAAGGTCAATTGCCTGTACTTGAATGGATTCGTACCATTGCTGTGACGCGTATTTGCTGTCCAACGAGCTATGTACGTCTGTCTGCTGGTCGCGAAAGCTTGTCTGATTCTGAGCAAGCATTGGCGTTTATGGGTGGTGCTAATTCGTTCTTTTATGGTGATAAATTGCTGACGACTGGTAATGCCAGTCAATCAGGCGATGACAGATTGATGCGCGAGCTGGGTTTAACCAAACAATTTGCCGCACCACGAGCACCTAAGATATTACCCGTTCTAGATGCGATGAATGGTCATCAGTCTCAAGTCGTATTGGCAGACTTGCTATAACGCTACCATTATTGGACAATCTGCGCTAAGCTTGCCAGCACGATTTACGCCCCAAATACGCTAGGGTAACTATAAGAGAGGCTACGATGCCAGATTATTTTAATTGGATTAAAGCGGCACACATTATCTCAATGGTTTGCTGGTTTGCGGCGATATTTTATTTGCCGCGCCTGTTTGTTTATCATGCGATGAGTGACGATAGCATTAGTCAAGAGCGCTTTATCATTATGGAGCGCAAGCTGTATCGAGGTATAATGACGCCAGCGATGATAGCGACATGGGTTTTTGGTTTATGGATGGTAAGTATGGGCTGGGAGGTTTATAAAACCCAAGGCTGGTTGCACGTCAAGCTATTATTAGTCGTGCTGCTATCTGGTTATCATGGTGCCTGCGGCTTTTATCGTAAAAAGCTCATAGACAATCCACATTATAAGTCGCATAAATTTTGGCGTTGGTTCAATGAAGTACCTGTCTTTGCTTTGGTCATTATCGTGATTTTGGTCGTGGTAAAACCTTTTTAGAACTTCGGTCAATGACTCGTAAAAAAACCTTTATATATAAATTAGAGTAGCCACAACCCTAAAAAAAACGTCCGCTACTTCAAGAAGTAACGGACGCTTTTTGTTTTTAGAGTTTGCTAAACATTAGCTTTAAACGCTAGGACGCATGATTTGATAAACATTGCTCAAATCATAAACTTTATAGCGAGCAGGTTCACGGCGGTTTTCACCCGCATAGCTCAGTATCAAAGCTTGCTTAGCCGATTCATCAACCCAGCCCACAAACAATCCACTGTGCTCGACACGATTGTAACCGTGATTGATATAGTAGAGCCAATCGCCGACTTCAATCTCGTCACTACGGGCATAAGGACCTTGACTATAAGTGCCTTTATGAATGGTATCGCGCGTCACCCCTGCTCGATTGAACACCGCATTCAGATAGTCCCAGCAGCCGCCTTTAATAATCGTACGCTCATTTAGCGCCATTTTTCGAGCCATACTGACCACTTCACGCGCAGCCATACTGCTTTGCGTTTCAGCACTACTGAGTAGCGGTAAATATTCACTATCAACATTGTCATAGTTACCGGATAAAAACGCAGGGAGCACTGCTGGTGTTTGAGACGCTACCGCAGGATAACGATAAGTCGCCACAGTCGCTGGCTGACGGCCATAACTGTTGATATTTGACGCGTTGGTGTTTGAATAATTGGCATTAGTAAATGGTTGAATATTTGCAGAACTGACACGAAATGGGCTAGCACGTTGAATGGTAGAGCGAGTACTTATTTTGGCAGAAGGTGCTGCTGAGTAAGACGGTGTATAGCGATTATTGTAATCAGGCTGAGCCGCTTTTTGGGCGATCAGCGCACTCATGCTATCTGCATTGGCTTGAGTGATTGGACCAAAAGTAAATAACAACAAACTGCACGACGCTGTAACCAACGACACGGGCAAACGCGACATGACTAACTCCTTGTCAATAAGAGACAAATGACAAAATGAACAATAGCATCAAAGGGGATTTTTCAATCCTACTTATAAACTATTTAGACAAGGGTCTGCAAGCACTATTCAACTCAGATATAGTCAATCGACAATAAAATAAGGTCAAATATTGTGACGCGCTACTGGGATAAATTTGCCTTGCTGGCTTGCTGTGCCTGCGCAGACAGAGGCGACGCAAAACTTATCCCACTAGTAATGTGTTCGTTTTACAGTGGAGCGATTATAGCTGATAGACCGTATAAAAAATCAGATAAATTATTAAGCCAAAAAAGAGTTTAAGCAGGATAAGGATAGAATAAAAAAGACTGCGTTAAATTACCTTGAGATAAAATAAGCATTTTTAAAAGGTTGTCATTTAATAGGTTGACCGCTAAGAATGGTTTTGCTCTTCGCTCATCTTGATATTTACATGACGTTTAGTCAATGCCTGACCTTGCAGAATAGCTTTAGCCGCCGTTGCTTCTTGGATACTATCAAAGCCACTAATACGGTATTTATGGATATCGTTACAATCGACAATCTGTAGCTGTTCATCGATAAGATTGACTTTATCACCATCAGTCAGATGAATACGCTCACGCTTACCTTGATTATCGTGTACCAGCTCGCCAGCTCGCACCCATAATACGCCGCTATTAATCATACCTGTCATGGTTTTTTTGCGTTGTTGGCGTTGACGATTAAAAATAAAACTACCAATGATAAGCAAGGCCAGCGCCCCGATAGCGAAACGCTCAGACAATAGACTCATGGCCAAAGCGACCGCAACGGCTCCTATCAATAATGCAGACCCAAACCAAAACAGCCCATTGTCAGCCGTTTGCGACTGACCTTGTAAAGTGATTTTGGCGCCATCATCGGTCAGTTTGAGCATGCATTATTACCTATCAAAGAGCAGTTAAAGGGAGGTTAAGAAGCTAGGAGCAAACGGTATCAATCAACTACCAGCCCAGTGCTGTTTTTTGCATAGCAATAAGCTCAGCGATACCTTTTTCGGCAAGAATCAGCATATCGTCGGCTTGAGCACGAGTAAATGGCTTTTCTTCCGCCGTACCTTGTAGCTCAATAAACTCACCTTTTTGTGTCATAACGACGTTCAAATCAGTATCACAGCTAGCGTCTTCTTCGTAGTTCAGATCGAGGTACGCTTCGCCATCTTTCATACCGACAGAAACGGCAGCAACCAAACCAATCAACGGATCGGCTTTCAATTTTTTGGTTTTTTGGATGCTTTCTAGCGCATCAATAAGAGCAATCGCGGCACCAGTCACACTAGCGGTACGAGTACCACCATCTGCTTGCAACACGTCACAATCAAGATAAATGGTATTTTCACCCAGCTTACTCAAGTCAATCATGGCACGTAAGCTACGACCAATTAAGCGCTGGATTTCTTGTGTACGGCCTGACTGCTTGCCACGTGCCGCTTCACGTTGATTACGGGTATTGGTCGCCCGCGGCAGCATGCCATATTCGGCAGTGATCCAACCTTTGCCTTTACCTTTTAGCCAGCGCGGTACGCCAGACTCGACACTAGCAGTACATAGTACTTTGGTATCGCCAAAGCTCACCAATACTGATCCTTCAGCATGCTTAGTATAATGGCGCTCAAAGCTGATCGAGCGAAGTTGGTCAAGCTCACGATTATCAATACGCATAAAAATTCCTAGTACGATGTTTTAAAAGCAATGTCATAAAAATAAGAGGTTTGTTGCCGTTGGGCTGAGCAATCTATATTTAGCAAAGTATGTATAGTCAGGTCAATATAAAAAAGATACATCAATAGTCATGTACTACTGGTATAAATTTTCCTCGCTTGCTGTGCCGTTGCAGACAGAGGCTTTAAAAAATTTATTCCAGCAGTACTGTAGCGCTTTTATTTTTTTTGATTGTGCAAACCAAAATGATTATGCAAACCAAAATAATTGTGCAAACTAAAATAAATGAGAATCACACGCCTTAGCAACCTTAAATATTGAGGTATCCTAACGTGACAGCGGCGCAATAGCAAGATTCGATCGAGCTACCACGCCGCTGCTTAGCCAAGACGCTGGCTTAAAAAAGAATAGCTGTAAAATTATTCTAACCCTTCCATCTTACGCAATTCTTTACGGAGGATTTTACCAACGTTTGATTTTGGTAATTCATCGACGAACTGGATATGGCGTGGACGCTTATAACCAGTCAATTGCTTTTTGCCAAAATCGAGCAATTCTTGTTCTGTGACCTCGCCGTTTTTGACCACAAACAGTTTGGGTTCTTCGCCGCGCTCATCATTTGGCACACCAATTGCACCGCACTCTGCCACTGCCGGATGCTCACTCATGGCTTCTTCGATCTCATTTGGATACACATTGAAACCTGATACCAAAATCATGTCTTTTTTACGGTCGACAATTTTGATAAAGCCTTTTTCGTCCATAATACCGATATCGCCCGTTTTTAAATAACCCTCGGCGGTAAATGTCTCAGCCGTTTCTTCTGGACGGTTTTGATAACCGATCATGACCTGCGGGCCTTTGACACATATCTCACCGCGATCGCCTAGAGCAACTTGGTTTTCGTCGTCATCGATCAAAATTACGTCCGTACTAGACGCAGGAATACCAATCTTGTTGGTGAATTCAGCGATGGTCATTGGGTTAAAAGCCACGACTGGTGATGTTTCAGATAAACCATACCCTTCTACAATAGGCAAACCTGTGATTTTGTGCCATTTTTTGGCCACGCTAGGCAATACTGACATACCACCGCCAATAGAGGCTTTTAAGTTAGAAAAATCTAAATCTGCAAAGCCTTTTTTATTGACCAAACCATTGAACAAGGTGTTGACCGCCGGGATAAAAGACGGTTTATATTTGCCCATTTCTTTAATCAGCCCATCAAGATCGCGTGGGTTTGGAATGAGCAAACCAGCATAACCTTGGTACATACCGTACATACCGCAAACCATAAATGAGAATACGTGATATAGCGGTAATGCGGTCAAGATAACATCACTCGCATCCACATCATCTTCAAATGCACTATTCATAAGAGCACTAATCTGCAGCATATTGGCGACCAAGTTGCCATGAGACAGCATTGCGCCTTTGGCCACACCCGTGGTGCCACCCGTATATTGCAATAAAGCCACATCGCTTAAATTCAAATCAGGACGTTTATAATGGCTGGCCGATACTGCGCTTAACGCATGTTTAAAGCTCACGCTATTTGGCAAGCTATAGGCAGGAATCATTTTTTTGATATGGCGAGCAACGAGATTGACTATTGTCCCTTTGACCATTCCTAACATATCGCCGATATTACAGACAATGACGTGCTCGACCTGACCTTTATCTTCTGCTTCTTGATACGTTTTTGCAAAATTTTCTACGACGAATAAAGCTTTAGCGCCGCTGTCATGTAGCTGATGCGACAACTCTCGGCTGGTGTATAAAGGATTGACGTTGACCAATACCATACCAGCGCGGATGATACCCAACGCAACCACTGGATATTGCAAAATATTGGGCATCATCACCCCAACTTTATCGCCTTTGACCAATCCTAACGACTGTAAATAGCTGGCAATTTGACGGCTGTATAGATCTAATTGCTTAAAGCTGATCGATGACCCCATACAGATATAAGCAGGTTTTTGTCCATAACGGCTAAAATTACGCTCAAACACATCCAGTAAAGAGGTACTGTCATCCGGCATGTCAATCGTAGCAGCAATGTTATAGCGCTCGTAAGCATTCAGCCATGGGCTATCGCTAGGTATCGTTGGCATGGTAGGAAAGGCATTGTCTTGATAAATACTGTTTTGATGAACGCTATTTCGGTGAGTGCTATTTTGATGAGCATTGTCAGACGTAGTGTCTTTATTACTCGCCTCAGCTTTATCGTTTTTTATCTCTTTATTGATATTGTCAGTCATAACTTTCCCTAAACGTTACCGTTAAAAACGTAGAATAATTTAATAAAATACCAGTTCTTTATGAGTGATCAGTGACAGTAAAAGCTTGTGAATAAGAACCGTGGTAACACAATAGGATTTATTATTCATAAGCTTTGTCAATCAAAGCACAATATTAAGTCAATGATAAGTAATGCAATAATACAGCAAAGCCGAATTAAAAATCATTTTCGCTAGCCTATTTTTACCAAACATATAAAGCAAAAATGACGCCCTTTTTTAGACAGATATAAATGGGTATCGATGAGCACTATAGCAGTTTTGCTGAAAATTCTCTATCTATACTAGGGCATATCCTCACTTAAAAAATGGTAATAAAAATGATAAGACAACCTTTCGGTAGCCTTATCATTTATGATTATAATCGCACGTCGTCTCAAGATATTTTTATAGATATCTATCAGTTATAAGCGCACCTCATAAAGCACCTGAATGTGAGCACTGATTAATTAGCCGTGGTTTTTTTCTTCAAGCGCTCGTAGATCTTTACGTAGGATTTTACCAACGTTAGATTTTGGCAACTCATCAATAAACTCAACATAACGAGGACGCTTATAACCGGTTAGATTTTCTTTACCGTAAGCGATGACTTCTTCAGCCGTCAAGCTGTCATCACTACGCACGACGTAAATTTTCGGTACTTCGCCACTCTTTTCATCATCGATACCAATGACACCGCACTCCAAAATTTTTGGGTGACCTGACATGGCATCTTCTACTTCGTTCGGATAAACGTTAAAACCAGATACCAAGATCATGTCTTTTTTGCGATCGACAATCTTAAAGTAACCGTCTTCGTCCATCACGCCAATATCCCCCGTTCGGAAATATCCGTCATCCGTCATGGCCTCAGCCGTGGCATCTTCGCGTTTCCAGTAGCCTTTCATCACCTGTGGACCACGCACACAAATTTCGCCGCGTTCCCCAATGGCCACCTCATTGCTTTCTTCATCCAAAATAACCATATCAGTCGCAGGCATTGGTAAACCAATATTACCTGAGAACTCACTCACACCTTGTGGATTTGCCGAGGCAACGGGAGACGTCTCTGACAGACCATAACCTTGCGAGATCACATTGCCAGTCAGCTTTTCCCATTTGGTGGCAGTGTCTTTAAGTACCGCCATACCACCGCCCATGGACATCTCAAGCTTACTATGATCCAACGCTTGGAATACCTCACTATTAGCAAGTGCGTTGAATAGCGTATTAACCGCTGGGAAAAATGCGGGTGGATACGCTTTATAAGCTTTGATTAGGCTGTCAAAATCACGCGGGTTGGGCACAAGCAAGCCAATACAACCACGGTACAAGCCAAACATGCCACAGACGGTAAATGAGAAAATATGATACAACGGCAGCGCGGTCATAATGACAGGCTGCTCAGGGCTATTATCAAACTTATCAAAAGCATCGCCCAAATACGTATCACACTGGATAAGGTTTGCAACCAAGTTACCATGCGTTAGCATTGCGCCTTTGGCCACACCTGTTGTACCACCAGTATATTGAAGGACAGCCACATCATCGAGACCGATGTTGTTGGGACGCTTATAGTTTTCGGCAGAGGAGCGGTTCAGTGCTTTTTTGAAATTAACGCTGCCCCTAATATGATAATCAGGTACCATTTTTTTGACATGACGAACAACGGCATTCACGATAAAGCCTTTTAGTGGGCTCATTAGATCGCCCATTGAGGTCACTATCACATGATCAACCAACTCTTTACCAATATCTTCATAAGTCTTGGCAAAATTCTCTAGCAAAATTAGCGCTTTGGCATCAGAATCTTCTAATTGATGCGCCAGCTCCTTTGTAGTATACAGCGGATTAACATTGACCAAAGTCATACCAGCACGTAGTACGCCTAATACGGCAATAGGCAGCTGTAAAATATTGGGCATCATAACGCCCACTTTATCACCCTTTTTTAGCCCAAGTGACTGTAAATACGCCGCGATTTGTTTGCTATAGCGGTCTAATTCTTCATAGGAAAGTTTGGCATCCATGCACACAAAGGCTGTTTTACCCGCATGGTTAATAAAATTTTGCTCAAGGACTTCTATCAAAGAGGTATCGGCAGCTGGCATGTCAATATCATATTGAATGCCAAGTTTTTCATAAGTTTTGAGCCATACCTTATCATTGCGACGAGTTTGTTTACCTTGATTTTCCATAATCTTTTTTCTCCTAGTAATAGTCTGCTGCTGTCAACTCATACAAATCACAGTGTGATAAAAAACAGTGTGATAAAAATACGATCACTCAGCGTTCAGGTTTGCCATTCTATGACAAACCTAAATAGATAGGTCATCGCATGGTGATGAGCAAACAATATAATGGTAAATAGCCCTTTATTAATTAACATACACACTTTATACAGACTACTCAATATAAAAGATTGTTGCCTGAGTTCGCAAACTAAGTTGACGATTCACAATCTTATATATAGAGCCGTTATTTGCCTTTAATCACTCAATGAATATCAGAGCTATTTAGACAAATGTTTATGTATAAATACCACTTATTTTGATCTTATATCTACTTACTGTCGTTTACTGTCGTTTACTGTCGTTTACTGTCAAGGACATTAGCAAGCTCAGTCAAAGTAACAAAGTTGCGACGAGTACCGTCTTTGTCGCTGTTGGGCTGACGAGCAAGAACGTTTGTCACCAGTTTAGTACTATCAGCATACTGCCAGTCATTGATGTAGTCACTTTGCGCCAAGCGTTGACCAAAGCCTGCCACTGCCACGGCAAATTGGGTGTCGATATTGGCGCTACTCAACGCATGACTGTTTTTATTAATCGGTTGACTGATGAGCTTCGAGCTGCCACCTGCTGGTGCTTTGTAGCGAATTTTTAGATAGGCCAACTCATTTAAATTTTGACTTTTTTTGGTACTAGATTTGGCAACACCATTATCGTAACGGCGATCGCTATACAGACCCTTTTGCCCTTTCGGCGTCACCTCAAATAAAGCGATGACCGCTTTGCCTGCGCCTAATTCGCCTGCATCCACTTTATCATTGTTAAAATCTTGTTCGTTCAGGACGCGATTTTCATAGCCAATCAAGCGCCACTCGCTGACCACCTCTGGGTTAAACTCAACTTGTACTTTTATATCTTTAGCGATGGTATTGAAAGTCGCGGCCAACTCATCGCCAAAGACTTTTTTGGCTTCACTCAGACTGTCGATATAACTGTAGTTGCCATTACCGTTGTCCGCCATTTGCTCCATCATGTAATCGTTTAAGTTGCCGCGTCCAAAACCGACTGTCG
The DNA here is from genome assembly GCF_904846225.1 of Psychrobacter immobilis. Classification (GTDB taxonomy): domain Bacteria; phylum Pseudomonadota; class Gammaproteobacteria; order Pseudomonadales; family Moraxellaceae; genus Psychrobacter; species Psychrobacter immobilis_F. Next base: position 353,323 of record NZ_CAJGZJ010000001.1, read on the forward strand.
ACAAGGATATACCGCGATCACGATTGGCCTTAACCAACTCAAGCATGTCATCGACATCGCTAATCCCCACATTGAAATCGCCATCAGTCAGCATCATAATACGATTGATACCATTCTTTTTCATGGCTTGCTCAGCTTGGCTGTAAGCCAGTTTTAAGGCATCTTCGCCATTGGTCGAGCCTGCCGCGCTTAGCGTTTCGATCGCCGCAAGTATTTTGGCCTTTTGATCACCATTGGTCGCAGGTAATGCCACGCTGGTACTGCCCGAATACGTCACGATACTAATGCTATCTTGAGGGCGCATCTGCTCAGTTAACAATTTAAGAGAAGACTGTGCCAATGGCAGCTTGTCGCGTGATGACATAGAGCCTGAAACATCGACTAAGAACACTAAATTGGCAGCTGGCATGGTCTGATTACTACTATTTTTAGACCAATTATTATCAACGGCTTTGATACCGACTTTGACAATTTTATTATTCTGATCTGCCTTATCCCACGGCGAATCGACCACTTCAGTCGCGATAACAAATGGTGCATTATCGATGCGCTTGCCATCATCGAATTGATAATTAAAATAATTAATCAGCTCCTCCACTCGCACGGCATCGACAGGTGGCAGCCGACCTTCATTTAGATAGCGGCGCACATTGGCATAACTGCCCGTATCGGTATCAATAGATAAGGTAGAAACTGCCATATCTGCCGTGCGATGTACCGGATTGGCATCGTTTTTTTGATAGTTATCGAGTACTTGCGGCGCTACACTCATCTTAGATAATGGGCGAATACTCATCTGAGGGGCGGAACGTGTCAGTAATATATTATTGTTCTCAGAATATAGCGCACTTGGCGTTGCCATGACCAATTCTGATACGTTAACCGTACTTTGATTGGGGCTGCTTTGATTAGGGCTGCTTTGATTAACAGCATCTTGGCTAATCGTACTGCTGCTTGGTTCTGATATCGGCTGGCGCATTTGTGATGAGCTACAAGCGCTCAGTCCCATACTGACGACAGCACCAGCTAATAACGCATGTCTAGTGAGATAATGAGCTTGTTTTCGTGATAGACAAGCGGATGACATAGCGAGTACTCCATAGGGTAAATAGATTGATGATAACTGGTCTGTATTAAGCGACTTATCATAATTGTACGGCTAAATTATGATAAATATCCTGCCTTTAAATCAGTTTTAAATAGGCTCATTTAGGCCTTGATAATTATCAAATATTTATATTTATTGAATCTTAATTTTATAAGTAAAATGATAAAAAATATTTAGATTAACTATACTTAACTTATTTAATAAAAGCTATTAGTGAAAGCATTGCTCAAAGCACTGTGGGCACGTCATGTACTGTCGTCTATTCTGACTTAAACCTTTTTAATTGTGCCAATATCCTTTACGATAGCACTACTCTATTTGCCCGATTGCACCAATTATTAATACCTATTAAAACTCATAAGTGAATCCTATTTTATGTCCGATGTTATTGATCATACGATTGCCCCTATTATTCCCAATGAACCAATGGATACGCGCTCAGTCGCGGAGTTCACTGAGCAAGCCTATCTCAACTATGCCATGTACGTCATCATGGATCGAGCACTGCCCAATATCGCCGACGGTCTAAAACCTGTCCAGCGCCGCATCGTCTATGCCATGAGCGAGTTGGGGTTAAAATCCACAGCCAAAGCAAAAAAATCAGCACGTACGGTCGGTGACGTTTTGGGTAAATACCATCCGCATGGCGACAGTGCTTGTTATGAGGCGATGGTGCTAATGGCGCAGCCGTTTAGCTATCGCTATCCGCTCATTACAGGTCAAGGCAACTGGGGCAGCCCCGATGATCCAAAATCGTTTGCGGCGATGCGTTATACCGAAGCCAAAATGTCTGCTTATGCCAATACGCTGCTGGCTGAGCTCGGACAAGGCACCGTCGATTGGCAAGACAATTTCGATGGTACGATGCAGGAACCAACCACCCTACCTGCCCGCCTGCCCAATATCTTGTTAAATGGTACGACAGGTATCGCTGTCGGCATGGCAACTGATATACCGCCGCACAATCTGAATGAAGTGGTACGCGCGGCCATTCGCTTGCTCAAAAACCCTGAGCTTTCTGTTAAGCAATTAACCCAATCGATCCCAGCGCCTGACTTGCCAACGCCAGCTGAAATCATCACCAGTAAAAAAGACTTGCAAGCGATGTACGAGACTGGACGCGGCAGCTATAAGATGCGCGCGACATTCCATATCGATGCCAAAGAAAAGAACCTCGTCATCATTGACGCGCTCCCTTATCAAGTATCTGGAAACAAAATCCAAGAGCAAATCGCTCGCCTCATGACCGATAAAAAACTGCCTTGGATTACCGATATCCATGATGAATCAGACCACGAAAACGCCTGCCGTATCGTGCTTGAACTGCGCTCAACGCGGGTCGATGTCGATCGTGTCATGAGTCATCTGTTTGCCACTACTGACCTTGAGAGTAATTACCGCGTTAATATGAATATGATTGGGCTGAACGGTAAGCCGCAAGTCAAAAACCTCAAAGAAATCTTAGAGGAATGGCTAGTGTGTCGTCGCTCAGTGGTCACCCGCCGCTTGCAATATCGCCTTGATAAAATCGATAAACGCTTGCACATCCTCGCAGGTTTGTTGATTGCTTATCTTAATATTGATGAAGTCATTCGTATCATTCGTGAAGAAGACGATCCAAAATTAGCGCTAATGCAAGGTTATGATCTGACTGACATTCAAGCCAATGCCATCTTGGATATTCGTCTGCGTCAGCTAGCAAAACTAGAAGAGATTGAACTAAGACGTGAGCAAGATGAGTTGGCAGCTGAACGCGCCATCATTCAGGAATACCTGGATAATCCAGAGAGCTTAACCAATCTGATGATTGATGAGCTAACTGCCGATATGAAAGAACACGGCAACGAGCGCGTATCACTACTAGCAGAGCGTCAAGAAGCGCAAGCGTTAAAAGAGTCTGACCTTGTCCCGAGTGAGCCTGTCACTGCCATCCTATCAAAAGCTGGCTGGATTCGCGCCGCCAAAGGCCATGACGTCGATGCGGCTGGTATGAGTTATCGCTCAGGTGACAGCTATCAAGCGCACGTGCGCGGTAAGTCCAATGAAAAAATCTACGTGCTCGACAGTACCGGACGCAGCTATAGTATCGATGCGCACAACCTTGCCTCGGCACGTGGTCAAGGTGATCCGCTGACCAGTGTAATAAAACCACCAGCAGGTGCCAGCTTCGAGCAATTATTAACCGGTGACGATGATCAACGCATCATCCTTGCCAGTTCAGCAGGCTATGGTTTTATCAATACGATTGGCAATCTAGACAGCAATCAAAAAGCGGGAAAAAACATCATTACTCTAACCCCTAATAGTCGTCTGCTCCCCGTTGCACGTATCGATGCACCAGTAGATATGACCACTAATAACAATACGGAAGGCGAAAACAGCAACGCAAGTATGGCGCCTGACCATATCGCTGTCGTCACCAATGCGGGATACTTATTGATGTTTGCTCTTGATGATTTGCCTGAGCAGGCTCGCGGTAAAGGCAACAAATTGATTAAACTAAAAGAGAATGAAGAGGTAGTAGTGATCACGCCACTCAATCAAAAAGACAGCCTCGTCATTACGGCTGGCAAACGTCATGTAACGCTAAAGCCCAATGATTTAGCCAACTACACGGGCACGCGTGGTAATCGCGGCGGACAATTGCCAAGAGGCTTTCAGAATGTGACGAGTGTTGAGGTTGGGTGATGATGAAAAAATCAGCTTTATTATTGGTTATGTTAGTGCTATCACAAGAAAGTTTTGCAGAGTGGCAACTGGTAAATGAAAATGATCCGACTGACCCTGCTGAAATCTATGTTGATTTTCATCAAGTTGAGCATTTAAGTGATTCGAAGTACCAAGTACCCATGAAGACAAGTACTTGGCCTCAGAGTCATTTCTCTAATTACCCAATTACACTTTATGAGCCTTACGTAACTGCTTCATATATTATCGATTGTAAAGCGCAAACCATTACTACTCATTCTCAGAGAATTTTTGCAAAGACCGAACCTTCAGGGTCTTTCGCTGACATATTCGATATGTTTAAGTTGGGAGCAAATGATCGCTCTACTCGCCCTCTTGAATTTACGGATGCAGTAGATAAACGATTATATGAGCGACTTTGTCAAAAAAATATTTAAGAAACTTGATTAAGTCAATTATAAATTAATAGGGGCATTACATGATTGAAGAGGCCATAAATGAACCTTATGATGAAGAATTAGATCAATGTCTAAATCTTGTCTCTTTCAAAGAGCTTGAAACAAATTTGCATCAGTTTTTGACTATGAATCCCAACGAATGGGTCAATGTTCGTAAATATATTTTACCTGATGAAGATGCGATTTCTGAAAAAGTAGAGGCGATGTGGTGTTCTATTCCTGACATCGACGACCATTCAGCGATACTTATTTTTCCTTAATAAAGATAGTCTAGAAGTAGTAAATGTAATCTATTATCAGTATAAACGTCTCATGAATGACTTCTAAAGCTTGATAAGCAGCCGTAAGCTGGGTTTTTTAATCCAACTTACGCTTATTGAAAACGATTGACCCAGTATGGCAAAGTAGCAACGTATATCAAAAATCCGTAAATCAAAAATACTGTCAAAAACCCCTCAAAGTAATAGCAGTTTACAAAGTATTTCAAACATACGAAATCATAACTAAAAGGCATTATAAAAAAGCCGATTACAGGGAATATAATTGCAAATTTGGTATGTCTGATAGCAAATTTTTTAGAATGATACTTGCCTTTTTTGTGAAAATGCACAATTAGAATAAGATGTATAATTAATAATAAAACGAGTAACCTGTTATACATCATATTGTAATAACCAGGTCTGAAAACATCGTATTGAGAGATATTAATAACCGCATGTGTATAAGATAAAGAAATTAGTATCATTAACTATTCCCAACATTAGCAGATATAGTTCGTATTTCACGTATCAAAACAATCTTACTCCGTTGAGTTGGTGCATAATTTTCAGCTTACTGAACCATTATAAAGCCGCCTATACACACTGTATAGACGACTTTTTTACGCTAATTAAAACGACCAAAGCATCAATATCGACCCATTTCAACCGTTGTCTCAGCAAGTACACTATCGCCTTGCCATGCCTGCACGTCTACCGTATACAGATGGTTTTTGCCACCGGAGCAAGGCGGCTTATACGCTCCTCCCACCTCGCCTGCACGGCTACGGTATTCGGCGACCATTTCAATACCGACTGGCACTTCATAAGTATGACCAAATACTCGTGGCACCTCAGTGCTCGTAGCACCTTTTGGTAATGCAAACTCCACGATGCCATGTCCACCATCTTGCATACGTTTATTGCTCACATCGTTATAAACGAAAACCAAGCTCTCCGCATCTGCCGGAATGTTTGAAACGGTCATACTTGGCGTCGCAGGATTTTTGCCCTCATAGTTTATACACTGCTGCCCTTCTGGTATTTTTTTACCATTCCAAGCGGCATCATTAAACTTAACATCCATCGCAAAAGCATTGGCAGAGAGTGTCAATGTTGCCAATGCCGTCAAAGCAATGACTGAGTTTAAGGTAAAGATTTTCATACTTCTTCCTTTGGGTGGTTGATGCCTTGATGAAGACAGATGCTATTATCTCGTTAACCGATATCGAGAGTTAATCCTAACCTTATAATAAATAAACACTGTTATGTGAATCATATTCTTAAAGATTTTTGTTGACTCTTCGAATAAGCACTAATCAATCGCACAGTCAGCAGACCTAATCATTAGCTAAATGCCCCACTCTCTTTTTTCGCCCTAAATTAATTCATAACGTTACTATTAGACTGTTTGATTTGACGGGAGAAATGCGTTTTCATACCAGCCTGTGCATACTTCTCTCTCATATAATTTTTATTGACTTCCATAACGATCAACGTTCATTGTTATCATCGTTTTGGGACGCATTACTTTCTTTTTCCTCAAAGATCGATTGCATAAAGTCTGTAATTTGAGCTTGTTTCATTAGATAGGGATTAAAGTCAGCACCTGCTGAGAAGCTTTTTAATGAATGATCTTCATCTTCGGCGCTTAACGTTAAATATTTGATTAAATAGCCACTCCATTTACGTACTTCTATCTCTTCAACCTCAACGATGTTAGGTAATACAGACGAATACTCGTTAATCAACTTTACTAAAACTTCATTGATAGCAGGTCTTGACCCCTCAATACTTTGGATGAAATAATCCTCATTAATGACAACCGCTGAGCTTATATCCATTTTCGAAAGATATCGTCGCCAGTGCTCAAGAGTACGAGCCAGTTCTATTCCTGAATTTTCTTCGTTGTTTTTGGCAATATAGGTCAGGCGCATAAGAATATGCTCGCCATCCTTATTATTGTTTTCTGAAGTACTTTCTGTGATTGTTTGCATAAAAAATCCAATTATTAGAAAGTTAATTTAAAATATTTTTTACAGCAGCATTACCTCAAAAGTAGTTCAAATTGAAATATAATACTCAAACCTTCTTTATCAAATATATGTTGCGAGATTAACTCACTTCAAGAAAGCGCTTATACCATAGCTAGACCAGCGCTTCGTGACGAAAATAGCTATCAAAATTAAACATCACTATCAACTTGCGATTCTTTTTCCTCAAATATTGCCTCTAAAAAACTTGTGATTTGAGCTTTTTTCATGAGATAGGGATTAAAGTCAGAACCTGCGGAAAAGCTTTTGAGGGCATAGTCTTCATCTTGAGCGCTTATGGTCAAATATTTGATTAAAAAACTATCCCAGCTACGCACCTCTATTTCATCAAAATCGATAACTTGAAGTAATAGGTGTGGACGTTCATTAATCACCCTTGATAAAAGCTCATTAATAGCAGGTCTTGAGCCTTCAACACTTTTGATGAAATAATTATCATTAATTACAAGCGCCGAAGTTATATCATTTTTTTCATTATTTCTTCGTGATGTTTCAAAAGTACGAGCCAAGTACATTCCTGTATTTTTTTCGCTATTTTTGCCAATATATGTGAGTCTTGTGAGAAGATGTTCACCATCTCTATTGTTATTTTCTGGAATAATATCTGTGACTGTTTGCATAGAAAACCCTATTCATAAAAGAATTGATTTCATTATAAGATACTCTCTAATGCAAAATATAATCAATGACATTTTTTTGTATTTTACGACTTTCTTGTATTTTGATGACCGTAAAATAACATCATGAAATTTTGCTCCATCTAAGATATATCCTCAATCTAAGCGATTATATTTTTACAAACCTAGTTCAAACCCAAAATAGGAATCACCAAATCCTCTTCATCAGTCAAATGTTGTGAGAGTAGCTCACTGACATTGATTAATATCTTATGTAATTGCTCGCCCAGCGCGTTATCTTCAACCTCACTTATCGCAAGCCTATCGTTTAGTGCTTGCAATTCATTTAGTAGACCGTCCAAACGTGCATGATCTCGGTCTAATATCTCAAAACCTAATTTGAGCTGCGGATACATACGGATGAAGGTTGGAAAGTAGGCTTGATCTTCAATATTATGGTGCTGATGCAATTTGAAAATATATTGATTAATCCGTGGTAGTATTTGTGAGCGATACTCCACCCATTCAATACTGTCAGAATGATAAGACTCACTTATTTGCATAATAATATGCTGACGTTTACGTATATCGGCGTGGATATTTAGCCAACCCGACGTTTTATAAACATACTCTGCAACGAGCCATTTATCAGGCGGCAGCTTGTCATATAAAAACAGCCAGTCTGCCTCAAGCCTGCTATCAGGGTGACGTGGGGATAAGGCATTTTGATGGTTCATATTTTGAGTAGAGGCGGTCATGGTATCATCCTTATAAATTAGCATTGCTTCTTCACTATCATTCATTAGCGTTTGTGCCATTTTCATAAATATTTTTTATCAAGCATATAAAAATTGACAATGATAGAAAAAATTAATTAGCTGCACTAAAAAATATCGATAGAATATGTAGGCTATATATAGAGTTAGAAAACAAAAAATCAACGGCGTATTTAACAATGCTTTAGATAGGACAAAAAATACAAAGCAACCGACTTGTTACAAAACTTAGTCAAAAACTCCGTCATTTTTGGCTGATTAGACGGTAGGATAAAACGAATAATAACAAGCCATTGAGCCTATAACTATCAAGGTAATAATTTTATTTAGAACTGCCTATAACCCTCTTTAGCAGGGTGTAAATCATAAAGGACAATCATGTTTATTACAGATAAAGCGACTAAAGAGACTATTAATAAAGACGCCCTTCGTGAAGAAAATATAAATAAAGAAAACGTGACTAATAAAATAGCCATGCCTAAAATTATATTCTTTGATATCGATGATACTTTAAGCCGTAACGGTATTATCGCCGAGCACAACAAAGCGACCCTTGAACGCCTGGCAGAAACGAATATCAAGCTGGTGATTTCAACTGGGCGATCCAAAGCCATATTACCCGATGATATTTTAGCGCTACTTGATGCAGATATCTTGGATGCTATTATTTGTATGAATGGACAATATAGTTTTAATCACAGTGGTGTTATCAGTCATTATCCATTGTCCGCTGAGCAGACGGATAAAATTGTACATCTTTGTCAACAGAGTGAGCTTATACATAAGTTTGACTCCGCCACCCATATCGCATGGTCGAGCGAAAACGAGCGATTGCGTGAATACAATGCGAGGACGCCAAATTCTATCGTTGACCCAGTCTATTATCAATCAACCCCTGTCTATCAGTGCTCTGTATTCTTTGACAATCAACAAGATAAAATGCAGGACGTTGATTTTGCGAAATATGATTTAAAGTTGGTACATTGGCATCATATTGGCGCAGATATATTGCCAGTAGATGCATCCAAAGCACGAGGCATCAAAGATGTGTGCGAGTATTACGCGGTAGATGTCAGCGAATGTATGGCATTTGGTGATGGCTTGAATGATCTTGAAATGTTTGATTTGGTTGGGTTTGCTGTAGCGATGGGCGATGCGCAACCAGCGCTAATAGCACGGGCAGACTTTGTCACTGGAACGATTGAAGAGTTTGGGATACAGGCAGTGCTTGATCAATTTCATGTAGTCTAAGCCTAAGATAGTTAAGTAGGGTATATGTCATGCACTGTTTTTTTAACAGTTGTAGACTGGGTTTTTACCCAGCCTATAACGTCTTAATCGCAACTATAGATCCAGCCTGCGTCACTCCACAAAATCTGTCCCGATAGGTGTTGTATACCTCTTTAATCTAGGGCGTGTCATCATTTAGATTGTGAGGCTTAAAATGAGATAAATTGCAGTCAAACAAGGAAAATAACGCAGATAATATCGAGATATTAATCAGTTGTTTGACGATGTTTGGCAAAATTTAGCCATTTTAAGACCACTAAATGATTAAGTGTGCTAATTAATGACATGCCCTAGTAATCACCCTCGCCCAGTCATTTGATCATAAGCCCACATACCAGTTTTATAAAGTCTCATAATAATCAAAACAAACAACCCAACGGTGAGAACATAAACAAATGTTTTCGATACGCTTGTCAGTGTCTCAATACTAGAGGCCACGCTAAGATAAGCCTCTAACGGCCAACTGTCTGCTGGAGTCCCAGTGCCAACATTAAAATAGGCCATAATACCGAACAGACCTATAAGGATAGTGATCATGCCAGCAAGTCTACGATTATCCATTTCATCTCTCTTTTATCAAATTTTTTGGTGATTTTAGGGCATGTCTTCATAATTAGTTAACGATTTTATGCTCTTCTCTCAACCAAACTATAAACCCAGCTACCAGCTTTATAAATTCCTACAATGATCAAGATAAGTAATAATGCTGCGAGTATATAAGCCAACCAAATTGGTGAATGGCTGAACCAACCAATCGTAAATACCAGAGCCATGTAGGTTTCGACAGGCCAATCAATGACAGAGGCCTGTGAGCTAGAATTGAACAGGATTATAAAGGTAATTACGCTGATCACAGTGACAATAAGTCCAGCAATTCTGTGATTGTTCATTTGCTCTCTCTTATCCAAAATTAACTGTCTCATTTATTATAGGACACTTATAGTTGCTTCACTTTATTCATCAAAAATGCTGGTATAGCTGCGTTGACCTGAGTCATGATAGCTCGTCCATTATTATGCTACGGTAAGAGTACGGCTTAACATAAATCTGCGTTTATCATAGCATAACTGCCCTCTGTCACCGTCGTTACCTAGACTCGCTATATAGTCAGGTCAATATAAAAAAGATATAACAGGGCTGGGATGAATTTTTGTCGCCTCTGTCTGCGAAGGCACAGCAAGCAAGAAAAATTTGTCCTAGTCACGCAGTATAGTGTTGTGTATCCATTTTATTCAGTATCGATTATAGATCAAGCCAAACATACCCGTTTGAGTGACCATTACACAATTTTTAAGCAATAAATCGAAGCAAATATTACAAACAAACACGATCAGGCACGCCCCTTTAAATTCTTAGACACAATGACCATAATAGTATGATCGCCCGTATCAGACATTTATTACCTGCTATTTTTTATTAATTGCATCATTTTTATCTAGGAGAGATATTTTGACCCAATTATCATCGTCCCATCTACCCACTAGTACTGCCGCTTATATTGGTCGTATGCTGCCAAAAGCATTATTGGCAATGACTGTGGGCTTAGCACTTACCAGCTGTAGCAACTCTGACAATGCCGCTGCTGACGGTAGCACTGCCGCGAGTGATGTGACGCTTAATCTATATAACTGGTCAGAGTATATGCCCCAAGAGATTTTGGATGGCTTTAAGGAAGAGACTGGTATTAATGTCAACTACACTACCTTTGACTCTAACGAAGCCATGTACGCCAAGCTCAAACTGCTAGATGACTCAAGTCAGTATGACCTTGCAATTCCTTCGACTTATTATGTCGAAAAGATGGCAAAAGAAGGTCTATTGCAAGAGCTGGATAAGTCAAAATTGAGCAACTTCAAAAATCTAGACACCTCATTTACCAATACCAAAGTTGACCCCAACAATAAATACTCTATCCCTTATATGTGGGGTAGCACAGGGCTTGCCATCAATGGCGATGCCGTCGATCCTGCTGGCGTCAATAGTTGGAATGATCTGTGGAAACCTGAGTACAAGGGTCAAGTGATGCTGATGAATGATGTGCGCGAAGTATTTGGCATGGCGCTACTCACTCTGGGTTACTCTGGCAACAGTAAGAACCCTGAGGAGATCAAGGCCGCTTATGACAAGCTCACTACCCTCATGCCCAATGTGAAAACCTTTAATTCGGATGCCTCGCGCATGCCTTATATCGAAGGCGAAACCAATTTGGGTATGACATGGAACGGTGAGGCGGTCATGGCCAATGATGAAGGACTGACCAGCTTGGTTTATAAATACCCAACCGAAGGTGCCATATTGTGGATGGATAACTTTGTTATTCCCAAAAATGCCAAAAATGTGGATGCCGCCCATCAATTTATCAATTACTTGATGCGTCCCGAAAACGCCAAGATTGTCAGTGAAGAGATTGGCTATGCCTCACCGAATCTGGCAGCGCGTGAGCTGATGGACGAGAGCGTCCGTAACAATCCCACTATTTATCCTAGCAAAGACGTGCTCGCCAAAGCAGAATTTCAAGAAGACGTGGGCGATGAAGCGCTACAAGTGTATCAGCAGTATTGGGATAAGCTAAAAACGGGCCGTTAATCGCAAATTGTTAATTTCTAGCCGTTAATGTAAAACGTGACAGTAACGAGAAAAGAAAACTCAAAAAATAAAACGCTGACTTTAGATAGTCAGCGTTTTTTTATTTATAAATGCAAATCTGTCTCGCCGCCATGCTGCTTTATTTTACGCTGCTCACGACGTTGATAACCTAAGCCAGATGCTGCATACCAATGCGGCTTGGTGGTCTGCAATAAGTCACTTAACTGCTGCAACTGGGTTTGTAAGGTTTGCGTCAACCAAAAATATCCCTGCCACTCAAATGCCAAATGTTGTACGCTTGGATATTCTGATACGGCGATGCGAGTAATGGGACGAAACATTTCGTCGCTTGGACTACGAAGCACCGCTGCCATATGCTGCATGGCTTGGGTCAGCTCATGCTGATAATGTATCAATAAAGTATGGTTGTCATCATCGATTTCAATATTTGCTAAACGCGGTGCGGCACTTAATAATAAATCAATCGTACCGATGACATTACGGTGCGTACGCTGAATGGTTTCTAACGTCTCTTTTTTGATTCCTGACTCACTCGCTGTCGCAGCGATATGTGGCCGTACCGCTAGTAGCCGTTTATTTATCTGTTGTAGGGCAGTGACTAATCGCTTGTTAACAGGCACTCCAGTCACTGAAAAGGCAGCTGGATTGTGCTGTTGAACAGAATCATCCATCGTCCCTTCAGCCATATCAATATGATTGCCCACGCTAGCATAGAGACTGCTACAGGCCTCAAGGTTACTGCCTAATAAAAAACGCCACATCAAGGTCGACTTCAGTGGCAAAATCAGTGTCACGGCGACAGCAATGCCAGTTCCGAGTAAGATATTCAGAGCGCGGTAAATCCCATCTTGACCGATGGTACTATGACCGACATTTGAGACAATCATCAACATAGTGATACCCGTAAGCAAACCGGTATACCCAAGTCGTCTGACTGCCAAATAGCCAATGATACCACTGAGCAGTCCAATGAGCGCATAATCTACCCACAACCATGCCCCCGCGTTTTGACTGAACCACAAAACAGCTAGAGCAATAGCGATACCAAATAAAGTACCAAGCACACGCTCTTTGGCTTTGGTATAGATTGCGCCTTGATATTGCAATAAACCCAAAATGATAAAAACGGTAATGGTCGTCCATTCTCCATGAGGGAGACTTGTGACTTTATTGACTAGTAAAGCAATAATCACAGCCATACCCAAACGTATGGCATGCAAGATATCTGCATATTGGTAGCGGACATAAGGCTCAACAAACGGTGCGGTAAATCGTTGCCATATAGTTAACTTCACGCAAGACTGCCCTTTTTGGTTAATGGTAAAAATAAATAATAGAGATTAGAGTCTAACCGTTAACATGCTAGCAGTAGTGCCTCCATTTACAAAGCAATTATCAAAAAAAACGCCGTTCGCCTGTTAAAAGACAAAAGACGTTCTAGATTGAAATCACCGATAAATATCTAAGAGCAACGAGGTTTAATTATAGAGTCGACTCAATATAATTTAGATACAAGGAAACCAAGTGCAAGCTAACCATTAGTATGGTTAGCGAGGTTGACACCGTATCTGATTTATATAGGATTGACTATACTTCCAAGAAGTCCAGTATGCCTTCCGCAGCTTCACGACCTTCCCAAATAGCCGTCACCACCAAGTCAGACCCACGCACCATATCGCCACCAGCAAATATTTTGGGATTTTGGGTTTGGAATTTAAAGGTTTGCTTCTCTGCCGCTAATACGCGACCAGAACTGTCCATCGCCACTTGCTGAGATTCAAACCAATCCGCAGGGCTTGGTCTAAAGCCAAACGCCATAATGACGGCATCACAAGGGATAATCTCTTCTGAATTGGGGATTGGCTCAGGGCGTTGACGACCACGATTATCAGGCGCACCCAATTGAGTAGTCACCACTTTTACCCCGTTAACTTTACCATTCAAGCCAATAATTTCAGTTGGTTGACGGTTGAATAAGAACTCAACGCCCTCCTCACGAGCATTAACCACTTCACGGCGTGAGCCTGGCATATTTTCTTCATCACGGCGATAGGCACAGACCACTTTTTCAGCGCCCTGACGAATACTGGTACGGTTACAGTCCATCGCTGTATCTCCCCCGCCTAGCACCACGATTTTTTTGCCTTTAAAATCGATATATTCTTCGGGATTTTTTTCCCAATCATTACAGCGATTGACATTGGCAATCAGGTAATCTAGCGCGTCATGAACCCCTTCTAACGCTTCACCAGCAAAGCCACCGCGCATATAAGTATACGTGCCCATACCCATAAACACAGCGTCATAATCGGTCAATAACTCATCGATGCTAATATCGGTGCCAATTTCTGTTTCAAGGCGGAATTCCATACCCATGCCTTCAAAGATGACACGGCGATTGCGCATGACGTCTTTTTCCATTTTAAATTCTGGAATACCAAAAGTCAGTAAGCCGCCAATTTCAGGACGTTTATCAAAGACGACTGGCTTGACACCATTTCTGACTAAGATGTCCGCGCAGCCAAGTCCTGCTGGCCCTGCACCGATAATCGCGACCTTTTTGTCTGTCCAAACCACATCAGACATATCTGGACGCCAACCAAGGGCAAAGGCCGTATCATTGATGTATTTTTCGACATTACCAATCGTTACGGCACCAAAGCCATCATTTAACGTACAAGCGCCTTCACATAAGCGATCTTGTGGACAGACACGTCCACAAACCTCAGGCAAAGTATTGGTACGATGGCACAATTCAGCCGCTTGGAATATCTGTCCTTCGGTGGCCAATTTCAGCCAATTAGGAATGTAATTATGTACAGGACATTTCCATTCACAATACGGGTTACCACACTCAAGACAGCGATGCGACTGATTCGCAACGGCCTCGCTCTCAAACGGTGTGTAAATTTCGACAAACTCCGTTGAGCGTGTTGCGATGTCTTTTTTGATCGGCTCAAGCCGTGGTACATCTAAGAACTGAAAACTATTTTCTATGCGTTTTGCCATGGTAACAATCTCTTTTATAGTGGGCGGTGACAGCCAACGATGCTCAATTAATCTTACATTAAGATAGGTAGGCCGTTGCTGTCACTTACCTGCTTAAAACCTGTGAGTTAAAACGTATCTAAAAACCTATTGCTGAATAGTCCAATCAAAGCTGCTATCGATCAGCTATTGTGGATCAGCCATGGTGGTTTTGAGCAGGCTTGCAATATTCGCCGCTTTTGGTTTTACTAAGTAAAACTTACGAACATAGTGTTCAAAGTCATCCAATATCGTTTGACCCCATGCACTACCCGTTTTATCTACATGCGTTTTAATCACTTGTTGCAAATGGATGCGATGTTCTTCGGTTTGTTCACTTGAAATACGGTTAAGATCGATGAGCTCGTGGTTGCAGCGATCAAAGAAGTCGCCTTCCATATCGAGCACATACGCGAAACCGCCTGTCATACCTGCGCCAAAGTTGAGACCAGTACGTCCAAGAATCGTGATCATTCCACCTGTCATATATTCACAGCAATGATCGCCTGTGCCTTCGATGACAGCATGCGCACCTGAATTACGAACACCAAAGCGCTCGCCTGCCGTACCAGATGCATTCAACTTACCACCTGTTGCACCATATAGGCAGGTGTTACCGATAATGGCCGTATCTTGAGCAATAAAGCTCGAATCTTTCGGTGGATAAATGACGATCTCACCGCCTGCCATGCCTTTACCCACATAGTCATTGGCATCGCCTTCAAGCTCAATATTTAAACCGCCTGCATTCCAGACGCCCAAGCTTTGTCCCGCGGTACCCGTTAGACGCAACCTAATAGGCATATCGCTCATACCAAGATTGCCCCACAGCTGCGCAATTTCACCAGAAATACGAGCACCAATAGAGCGATCACAGTTACCAACATCATAGCTATAATCGCCACCTGTACCTTGGCGAATACTCAATAACATATCACTAATCATCCGCTCAGCGAGCAAGCCTTTATCAAACGGTGCATTTCGCTCTACTTGACAGGTTTGCGCTTTACCTGCACTTGCTGGATGGCTAAACAACAAAGGCGTTAAGTCGAGGTGACGCTGTTTGTCGGTATTACCTTCTAATACTTCGAGCAAATCAGTACGTCCGACCAGCTCTTCCATACTCCGCACACCCAATGCTGCTAGCCACTCACGTGTTTCAGTCGCAACGAATTTAAAGAAGTTAATCAACATCTCAGCTTCGCCAATGAAATGCCCGTCACGTAATTTGGCTTTTTGAGTGGCAACCCCTGTGGGACAGTTATTTAAATGGCAAATACGTAAGTATTTACAGCCAACTGCGATCATCGGCGTCGTACCAAAACCGAAGCTTTCTGCACCAAGGATAGCCGCTTTTACCACATCGAGACCCGTCTTTAGACCGCCATCGGTTTGAATACGTACTTTGTCTCGTAGACCATTGACGCGTAGCGACTGATGAGTCTCAGCAAGACCTAACTCCCATGGCGAGCCTGCATGATGGATCGAGGATAGCGGAGATGCCGCTGTACCACCATCATAGCCTGAGATGGTAATTAAATCTGCATAGGCTTTCGCAACACCCGTGGCGATGGTGCCGACGCCTGGACGTGATACCAATTTAACAGAAACCAAGGCATCTGGATTGACTTGTTTTAAATCAAAAATTAGCTGCGCCAAGTCCTCAATAGAGTAGATATCATGGTGCGGCGGTGGAGAAATGAGCGTCACACCCGGCACAGAGTAGCGCAAACGTGCAATCAGAGCATTAACCTTACCGCCCGGCAGCTGACCGCCTTCACCCGGTTTAGCACCTTGAGCGACTTTAATCTGCATCACTTCCGCTGAGCGTAGATACGCAGGCGTCACGCCAAAACGACCAGAGGCAACTTGCTTAATTTTTGAGTTACGTAACGTGCCATAACGTACTGGATCTTCTCCGCCTTCACCAGAGTTTGAGCGCCCACCAATCGTGTTCATCGCCATAGCGATGGCTTCATGGGCTTCAGGAGATAGCGCGCCTAATGACATGCCAGCAGAGTCAAAGCGTGTCAAAATCTTGGAGATATCTTCAACGTCATTGACATCGATACTGTTGTCAGTCTTTAGCTGTAATAAGTCACGCAACGTCGCCACTGGACGGCTATTAACCAGATTCGCATACTGACGGTAATTATCATAATCACCCGTTCGTACTGCCGTATGTAAGCTGTTAATCACATCTGGATTAAAGGCGTGATATTCTTTGTTGAAGACAAACTTGAGCAGACCACCTTGATCCAGTGGTGCGCGACGTTTGAAGGCATTCGCCGCCAATTGTGCCTGATCCGCTGCCAAATCTGCAAAGGTTGCGCCTTTGATACGACTTTGCACGCCTTTAAAGCACAAGCTGACGACTTCTTCAGAGAGTCCAACCGCTTCAAATAATTGTGCGCCGCGATAAGAAACAATAGTAGAGATGCCCATTTTTGATAATATTTTTAGCAGACCTTTATCCAAACCTTTGCGGAAATTAACTCGCGCTTGAATCGGATCGCCCAGCAACTCACCTGTAGCGACTAAATCATCAATCACATCATAGGCCAAATATGGATAAATACAGGTCGCGCCAAAGCCAATTAATACCGCCACTTGATGAGAATCACGAGCAAGACCTGTCTCAATGATCAAATTGGCATCGGTGCGAATACCTTGTGCAATCAGATAATGATGCACGGCACCAGTCACCATGATGGCATTGGCAGGTACTTTATCTACATCGATGGCTTTATCAGACAATACAATCAGCGTGTGACCCGCACGAATACTGCTGGCCACTTGCTCACAAATGGTGGTAATGGCTTCAGACAATGTTAGGTTACGGTCATAGTTCAGATCAATACGAGCTATCTTGAACGCTGGATCACCCAATGTTTCAAGCTGCTGCATTTTGCTGGCTGACAATACTGGTGACGATAGAATAATACGATGAGCGTCTCTCGCTGACGGCGCAAACACATTAGTTTCAGCACCCAAGCAAGTTTGTAGCGACATCACAATTGATTCACGCAATGGATCGATTGGTGGATTGGTTACCTGTGCAAACTGCTGACGGAAAAAATCACCGACATGACGAATTTGCTGCGACAGCACTGCCATTGGCGTATCGTCACCCATTGAACCGACTGGCTCTTGGCCATTTTCAGCATTGGGACGAATAATCTCTGTGCGCTCTTCATTGGTGATGTGATACATTTTTTGTAGTGCTTTTAGCGCATCACCGCGGCAAGACTGCGCTGCCAATGTCTCTTCTAAACGCTCATCATCACGAATACGTGTCGCCTCTTCACGTAACCATTTGCGATACGGATGGGCTTCTTTTAGTAAGGTCGCAATCGCATTGGTATCTAAAATCTGACCATTCAAAGTATCAATGACCAACATCTGACCAGGGCCAACACGTCCTTTTGCCAAGACATCTTTTGGCGAATAATCCCAAACGCCAACCTCAGAGGCAACCGTGATATAGCCATTTTTGGTGGTTACCCAGCGCGACGGACGCAAACCATTCCGATCAAGCATACAAACAGCATAGCGTCCATCTTGAATCACCAAACCTGCTGGACCGTCCCACGCTTCCATATGCTGCGAGTAAAACTCATAAAACGCGCGCAAGTCCATATCCATGCTATCGACGTTTTGCCACGCTGGCGGCACGAGAATCGACATCGCATGAAACAGATTCATACCGCCTGACATCAATACTTCTAGCATATTATCTAAGCTTGATGAATCTGAACCCGTGCTATTCACCAGCGGTGTCAATTCATTTAAATTGGGCAGTTTTTCTGATTTTAATTTTGGCGTACGTGCTTCAGACCAGTTGCGGTTACCGGTAATGGTATTCAACTCACCATTATGGGCAAGGTAACGAAAGGGTTGAGCCAATGGCCAGCGTGGTAAGGTATTGGTTGAAAAACGTTGATGGAACACTACAATATGTGACGCCAATCGCTCATCTTGTAAGTCCAAAAAGAACGCTGGCAAGTCTGATGGCATCACCAAACCTTTATAAATAATCGTCTGGCAACTTAATGAGCAAACATAAAACAGCTCATCATCCACCAAACGTTGCTCTGCTTTTTTACGGGCAACAAACAGTTTACGGTTAAAATCATCCGCCGCCAGCTCATTGGGTGCATTGACAAACACTTGCTTAAAATCTGGTAATGTCTCACGACCAATCTCACCCACGATACTCAGATCAAGCGGTACATCGCGCCAACCAGCCACCTCTAATCCTTGCGCGGTAATCTCATCGCTCAGTACTTGCTGGCTATGCTTGGCTTTAGAAGCATCTACATTGACGAATACCATACCCACTGCAAAGTTATCGGTAATGGCTAACTGTTGCTCAGCGGCGATTTTTTTAAAGAATTCAGTAGGCGTCGCCAGCAATAGGCCACAACCGTCACCCGTTCTACCATCAGCAGCAACACCGCCGCGATGGGTCATACAACTTAGACTATGAATGGCCGTCTTTACCAAATCATGGCTGGCTTGTCCCTCAATATGAGCAATTAAACCGAAACCGCAATTATCAGAAAAATCATCCGGCGTGGCCAGGTGAGTATGTGAGGAAATCATTGACATAGCTTGTCCTTTTAAGTAAACGGGTCGCCTATATATCCAATGCGGAGCATAAGCTGGTATCCGTAGGTAGAACGGGCTGATAATTAATATTCGTATATCCGGATTAATAAATAGTATGACGCTCAGAGACATTATGCTTTATGAGTAAGTAGCAATCCTTGACCTTACTAATCATGAGCTCATGTTTTGACAGACAAGTAGCGTATTAAGAGATAGTAAGTCCTAGTCCCTAACAACGGGATGCCATACAATTCTGTATATCAATTAATTAGTCACCAATAACATGCTGTCGTTATTTTGAATTGAGTGTCGATCGTTACTTTGTCATACCTAACGCTAAAAGTTGATTGGATAGGCATTAAGTAACATTATATTTGACTAATTTTGAATATCTGACGCTCTGTATTCAAGCGCTTTATGAACTCTAAAAAGAGTGACAATAAGAGAGGTTGCGCTACTTGCAATAGCTTGAATATCAATAACAAATAGCCGCGCTTGAGACAACAAACTTTATTAACGTGTCTTATAAATAATAGAAGCTTACTAAATAATTGTTAATAAACAGTTTATTACGATAACTGTACAGAACGTCGCCCACAGTTATATTAGTTAATGATGGGCAAAAAATCTAGTCTTTTCTACTGATTCATTAGCCATATTTTGTAAGAGTATTTATTACTATTGGTTATAGGACAAATAAAATCTTTAGGCTGAGTCTAACTTAAAGTAATGGTTATAAGGGTTAATGCCTAAGATTCATTGACTCTTAATCTATCCAACTGAGTGTTTTTAGCATTGATAGAATACTGCTGTTAGCATCAATAGAATACTAAAAACACCTTAAAACGCTACGGTACTGCTGGTATGCATGTTTTTCACTGACTATATTTTTTCACTGACTATATAAAGCCCCATAAAAAAACCCGCCAACCATTTTGGTTAGCGGGTTTTTGATAGTCACCATGCTTGTTTAATATCATGATTGATTCATGCTATAGATCGCTCAATCATAGCAATCACTAAAAATTAATTACTCTTGTCTTCTATCAACGCTTTTAGGCTATCGCTATTACTCTTAGAAGAGTTGTTATTGGCAGAGTTTGTACTGTTACTTGGTGGTTTGGGTGTTGCCACCACTGGCGGTTTTTTAGGAGCGCTATTATCAGTATTTGATGTACCTTGCGACTTGCTAGTACCGTCTTCACTTCTAGGCGGTGTTACAGATGACGATTGATTTTCGTCACCAACGATACGTTCTTCATTCACGGAGAAAGTGGCGGAGGTATCAGACGATTGACGAATGCTTTCGCCGCCATTATTATTTGCCGCTGCCTGACCACTACCATTAGCATTGTTACTTGCATTTTGGTCATTGTCAGTATCTTGCGTTTGCTGACGCACTGGCACTTCGCGCTTAGTCGGTTTCAAACTCACAGAACGTGTGCGTTTAGCGCTCAAATCTTTTATAGGATCAGGGCGTTCATAGTTATCAATGATGCCAGCATAGCGATTGATCTCTTCTGGTAACACCCGCACATTACTAGGCAGTTTAAAGTCTATAAGTTTTGCTGCCCCGACGGCTTCTTGTGGGCTGCTCATGATCCCATAAGTCAGCATATAACGCACTTGCTTCTCATTATCGAGATAACGGAAGTAAGCAAACTTCTCACGATCCTCGCGGCCTTCTAGGTAACTGACAATCACCTCATTTTCAGCGACATTCATTACCTGTACTGTCCACTTACCTTTATTTGCCAATAAATAACGCTTGTCTTTAAACTCATCAGGATAACTACGCAAATCACGTACCGTGGTGTCAAACTTAATCGGCTGCACATCGGTATCCAGTTCGTGTAACGACTCAATTTTTACAGGTTGCTCAAGCTCGGTGCTTAATGCTTGCGGTGCTGATATTGGTGCGTTCTCGATTTTGGCACCCATCGCTGGCGTTTGACTAAACATCCATACTAGTGCCGTGATCACGCCTAACAGCAAGGTCGTCATCAACCAAATCAACGCTTGACGGCGATACGATTGGCGAGCGTTACGAGGCATCGGTCTTGAGGCTGCCATGGAATTATCCTTGGTAAAAATATATTTAATCGCATAAAATAGATGCGTATTTAGCTGAAATTCTGGCTAACCAGTATACTTTGAATGCTTAAGTTCAGTGAACCTTTATGGTAATTTAAATACAGTAATTTAAATACAGTAACTTAAATACAGTGATGCGAATCTTGATACGCTATGCGCTATGCGCTATGCGCTATGCGCTATGCACTATGCACTATGCACTATGTTGCGACAATACATCAGCCAAAAGTTGGGTGTCAAACTCATTGGTCAATACGGCATCACCTAATGATTTTAACAAAATAAGACGGATTTGTCCGTGTTTCACTTTCTTATCATGACCCATCAAGTTTAAAGCAGTTTGTACATCAATAGATGGCGGTATAATAGGCAAGTTCGCCAACGTCAGAATACGTTTGATCCGAGCTACTTCCTCGATGGTTAACCAGCCAATTTTTTGTGATAATTCAGCGGCTTGTACCATGCCAGCAGCGACGGCCTCACCATGTAGCCAATTGCCATAGCCTTGATGCGTCTCAATCACATGACCAAAAGTATGACCAAAGTTTAATAATGCACGTACGCCTGACTCTCTTTCGTCTTGCGCAACGACATCGGCTTTGTATTGACAGCAGCGTTTGACCGCCTCGCCAAGTACGGCCAAATCGAGCGCCATCATCGCAGGCAAGTTTTCTTCGAGCCATGTCAAAAAAGCCTCATCCATAATCAGAGCGTACTTAATAACTTCAGCAAGTCCTGCCGATAGCTCGCGCGCGGGCAATGTTTTTAGGGTACTCATATCAGCAAGTACCATCTGCGGTTGCCAAAAAGCACCAATCATGTTTTTGCCTTGCGCGTGATTGATACCTGTTTTGCCGCCAACACTTGAATCCACCTGAGAGAGCAGCGTTGTTGGAATCTGAATGAAATTCACCCCACGCATAAAGCTTGCCGCAGCAAAGCCCGTCATATCGCCAACCACCCCGCCACCCAAAGCGATGAGCGTGACATCACGATTGAAGTGCTCAGCCATCAATGCATCATAAATCTGATTGATACTGGTCTGGTTCTTATATTGCTCACCATCTGGGAGCACACAAACCTTGACGGTAAATTGCTCTTTCAGCTCATCTTCCAAAGCTTTTAAGTATAAAGGCGCAACGATATCATTGGTCACAATCAATACTTGGCGACCACTAATATAGGGGGCGATTTGCTTCGCCATACTATTATCTTCTGTCGCCGTCTTTTCAGTAATGACAATGGGATAATCATGACTTTGCGTATGAACGGTTAAGCCATCCTGAAACAATGACATTAGACACTCCCTAAGCGTTTTTAATAATATAAAAGTAGCTGAATTTAAATAATGGTATGCTTTGTCATTCTTTATTATGACTCTTTTTTAGGTTCTGGCTCTGTAGAGGTGCTAAGTGCGCTTAACTGCTGCAAGAGCTGATTAACCATATGACGTGGGTACGTATGACCGGTAGGCATGATGATATGGGCAACTTGACGATATAATGGGTCGCGTATGCTGTATAACTCTTGCAAGATTTTTTTGGGATTGGGCTGCTGCAATAGAGGTCGTGATTTGTCTTTGGCCGTACGAGCCATCTGTACATCGACGGGTGCATTCAAATACACCACAATGCCGCGCTGATTTAAAAACGCGCGATTCTCAGCACAAATGACCGCACCACCACCCGTGGCTAAGACGATTTGAGGTTTTTGGGTCAACTCATCGATGGCTCGCGTCTCACGCTCCCGAAAACCTGCCTCGCCTTCTTTGGCGAATATCCAAGCAATATCAGCCCCTGTTTGTGATTCAATATACCAATCACTGTCTACAAAGGTGCGCCCTAATTGCTTAGCAAGCAATTTACCGATCGTCGTCTTCCCTGCTCCCATTGGTCCTACTAAAAACACCGACGGTAATTCCTCTACCATAACACTCACTCAGCTAAATTAGGTATGATACAACGTCATTGATATTCTGGCTAGTAATGAGCTGTGATTATTGTTAGCAGCATTTAAATTCGTGCATAAAAAAAGCAAGCATTGATGCTTGCTCTTTTTATGCACGAATCAATTACTGGCTGATTAATTCAAACGGCTAGTACCGTCATTGATCAATTTTGGTGTGATAAATATCAACAGCTCTTCTTTGTTATTATTACGCACATCTTTACGGAAGGCACGACCAATATAAGGCAAGTCACCTAAGAAAGGTACTTTGGTTACATCATTATTGGTACGGTTCCTAAAGATGCCACCCAATACGACGGTTTGACCATCTTCAACGGTAACGTTGGTTGATATAGAGTCTTCATTGATAGCAACGATACCGTTGGTAAATACTGGCGTGCCGTTGGTAATAAGCAACTGCAAACCAATCTTACCATCAGGCGTGATATTTGGCGTGGCTTCTAGACTCAATGCCGCTTCTTTAAAGCTGGTCGTGGTTGCGCCGCTAGCCGAAGCTTCCTGATAAGGAATCTGGGTACCAGAAGAGACTTTCGCCGTTTGCTTGTCAGCCGTCAAAACTTTCGGGGTCGAGATAACTTCACCGCGGTTGTCAGCTTGCAATGCTGACAATTCAAGATCAAGCATTACATCAGACAAGCTCAGTAGGCCAAAGGCAATACTGCCTGCTGGATTGGCAATCCCTAAATCAACGTTTAAGTTGTCAGGACGGCTAATGTCATATGATGGGTAAGAAACTGTTTGACCATTGACTGTCGTCGTTTCTATATCAAAGTCTTTTAGATCTGCCAGTGTCTGATTGCTACCACCAACCAGTAAGCTTCGATTAGTGGCCGCGCCATTCGACAGGATACCCCATCGAACCCCAATTTCTTTACTGAAACTGTCAGTGGCACTAACGATGCGAGCTTCAATCATGACTTGACGGACTGGAATGTCAATTTTGCCAATCAAGTCATGGATATTTTCAATGCTCTTGGCCACATCTTTAATAATGAGGGTATTGGTACGCTCATCAACGGTTACCGTTCCGCGATTGGATAACAAAGTATTATTGTCATCAGCGGTATTCGAGAGACCACTCCTACTGCCACTCGATGCGCCACTACCTTGAGAGATCAGAGTCAGTACGTCTTGTGCTTTTGCATAACTTAAGCGAATGTACTCAGTACGCAGTGGCGCAAAAGATTCAACCGCTTGCTGCGCCTCAAGTTCACGTGCTTCT
The DNA here is from genome assembly GCF_904846225.1 of Psychrobacter immobilis. Lineage (GTDB taxonomy): Bacteria > Pseudomonadota > Gammaproteobacteria > Pseudomonadales > Moraxellaceae > Psychrobacter > Psychrobacter immobilis_F. Next base: position 378,100 of record NZ_CAJGZJ010000001.1, read on the forward strand.
TGTTCTGCAAGCTCAGTAGCAGGTGCGACCAAAATCACATTACCATTTTCACGCTTGCCTAGATTTTTACTTTTTAAGATAATATCAAGCGCTTGATCCCACGGTACATTGATAAGGCGTAACGTGATATTGCCAGCGACCGAATCATTTGCCACAATATTCATTTCAGTAAATTGCGCTAGGATATCTAAAACGCTGCGAATCTCAACATCTTGGAATTCCATAGACAGAGGCTCACCGCTATACACTTTTTCTTCAAGCGTAGGCTCACGTAGCAGCGCAGGTTTATTGATACTAATATTTAACTGGTTGCCTGATTGATAAGCCTGATATTCGTAATCATCCGTCATATTGATGGTGATCACGCCATTTTGACCTTGGTTCTTGGTATCAATACTACCAACGAGACCGCTATTAATATTCAAGCGGCGTAACAAATTCCTAGGTATGGTACTGCCAGTTAAACGCACCACCAATTTATCTCCTTGGCGCTGTACGTCAACTGGAATTGCTTCATTAACAAGGGCGATACTGACACTGCCACCAGCGTCATTTCCTGCTGAAAAATTCACCGCACTCAGGCCATCATAGCTGTACTGCTTACTCACCTGTGAAGCAGCAAGTTGTGGATTTAATAATGGATTGACTCTTACTACCATCGTATCAGCTGGTACTGGATTTTTGACCACGGTCTTACTGGTTTTACTCACATAAGCAACAGGGGTGCTACTGGTCTCGACAATAGGGGTGACAATGGCTGTAGTCATAACGGCATTGTTGTTAAGTACGTCTTGAATAGGATCACTAGTAATCACTGGGCGATTAGAATCCGTCATTGTCAGCAATAAATCATTACCATCAATGGCTGTCGTATAGTTGCCTGATTGCTTGAGTCCAACAATAAGGCGCGTGGTAGTGTCGCTGCTCAAAGTAGTGACATCATTGACCATACCAATATTATATTCATTAAAGCGACTCGCAAGCCCATTTTGCACTTGTTCGAAATCTAGTACCAAGCGGCTAGGATCATCAAGTTGGTAAGCCGCAGGTAATATGGGCACGCCTGCAAAGCCCAAACGCATTTGCGTGACCGCTGGTGCCGTCTGTACCACGGAGACACTATTAATACGCTGTGCAGCATGGGCACTGTTATTCACTGCTACCATGCTGATTGCCAATGCTGAAATGGCAAAAGCAGAAGATAGGCGGTTGCTCATCATCATTACCTTGTTATTGCGTACTGTCATTATTTATTCCTCAAAAAATCTGCCGACTTAACTTATGGGGGAAACCAACGATTGGGGTTTTTCAACAAACCCGGCACGGCTGTCTGGCACAATTTCAATCAAATTAATCTGGGTCGGCGTGATTTCAACAATACGGCCGTCATTTAATCCAAGATAATCACCTACTTTGACACTAGCGACTGAACCATCAGGACGCTGTATCAACGCATATTGCTGACCTTCAGGTGAAATCACTACACCACGAAAGATCAATTGTGATAGCTCATACTGCTCGAGCGGCTCTTTTACCCTTGTGATATCAGGGCGTACACCATCGATAGAGGTTACAGGACCTTGAACATTGACTAAGCTTGGTGGCAGAAATGGGCTACGCAGCGCACTCGCACTATAGACAAAGTCCTCTACCAGCTCAGCTTTGGGCGGTGGCTTAATAGGCTGCGCTGGCTGATTACGTATGTCAGTCATTGCTTGCTCTGCCATACCAATCCGGTCAGTACAACCCGCCATTGATAATACAGCAACGCTTAAAATCAGCAGCATGGGCAGTTTTTGAATGCTCATTAGTTGCCTCCTGCAGTAGTAGCTGCGTCGGTAGCAGCCGCATCAGTAGCAGCAACAGCTCCATCACTCTCAGGAGTGGCTTCTTTTGAGCGATAAGTTTTGGTCTGTAGTACCAAATTAAGCTCTGGTAAAACATCAAGACTTGGCTGAGGATTACTGACCTCAAAATCGTGCATAGTAATAATTCGTGGTAATGCGGCAAGACCACTGATAAAGGTGCCGAACTGATGATAGTCACCTAAAGCAGCAATACGAATAGGCTGCTCAATAAAGAATTCGTTTTCAATTTCAGGTTCTACTGAGATGTCTTGGAAACGTATGTTACTACCAACGCCTGTCATGTTTATACCTTCTACCAGCTCTGAGACACGCGTATCCTTCGGTAGCTGATCAAGTAAGGTATTGAACTCAGTTTCCATTTGAAGAACTTGGGCTTGATAGGCTTTTAAGTGACGCGCACGTGATTGCTTCTCACGGTAGCTATCCAATAAGGTTTGTTGCTGACTTTCAGCAGCGCTGATCTCGTCAATCTTGCTGCTAATCGGTAGCGCCCATGCTAATGCTGCTATAAAAGCAATCACAAATCCAATGACGGTTATTTTTACCGGTAGTGGCCAGCTGCCATAACTTTCAGAATCTAACGACTCAAAACTGCGACGAAACTCCTGCAAATCAAACTGTTTCTTTGGTTTCAAGGCAGTCTTTTTGGTTTTGATTAGGCTTTTTTTGCGGCTAAGCTTCATGGCTTACCTCCAAGCTCAGTACTGGCATCAACTGGCGTGGCCGTCTCCGACTGAACTTTGGTTGTCACCACAAACTGAACATAACTGTCTTCAGGATAAACAGGGCGTGGTTGCTCACCAGCCGTTACTGGTTCATTCAAAGCTGGTGCTGTCTCATAAGCAGTGATGTTTTGTTGAATATTGCTAACTGCGGAATTGTCCATCCATTTGCTATTATCAAGATTACGAATCAAGCTGGACACAATATTTGGATTATCAGCGAGACCCGTCAACGTTAGCGTATCGCCTTCACGTTTTAGATTGTTCAAATAAAGTGCTGGCGGAATGGCTTTGGCAATATCATCCCATAGACGTACTGGTACAGGACGCCGACCCTGCAAGTCTTGAATGACTTGCATACGTGAGATGATGTCTTCACGGCGCTGCTCTAAACTGTCAATTTCAGTCAAGGCTGTATCTAGCCGAATATTTTCTTGTTCAATCAATGCGTTTGCATCGAGTTGTTCGGCAAGCTCGTTGTTAAAATAGCTCCACGAAGCAAATGCGGCCAATAAAGCGAGTAAAGTGATCGCAACCACCAACGTCATAAATTCTTTATTGCGACGTTCACGCTCTTCTTGTCGCCAAGGTAGGAGGTTAATACGAGCCATCAGTCAAAGCTCCTTAACGCAAGACCACATGCAGCCATTAAACTGGGTGCATCGATGATCAGTTGCTCATTATCAATATTTGGCGCAATGGTCATATTGGTAAACGGATTGGCAACACTGACCGTCACCCCAAGTTTTTGTTGTGCCATACCTGCAAGACCAGAAATAGAGCTGCTACCACCAGCCAAGACGATATGATCAATCGTACTATACTGGCTTGAAGAGAAATAAAATTGTAATGAACGAGTAATTTGTTGAATCGTACTTTCGATAAAGGGCGTCAATATATCAGTATAGTAATCATCAGGTAAGGTACGCTCACGCTTACTGATAGCAGCTTCTTCAGCCGATAATCCATAACGGTCCTGTATGGCTTCTGTCAATTGAGCACCGCCAAATAACTGTTCGCGACTATATATAAACTCACCATTTTTAGCGATATATAAAGTCGTTTGAGTATGGCCAATATCCACCAACGCTACCAATTCTGGTATATTCGGCAGACTATCTACCATCAGTCCAAAAGCACGCTCAATCGCATGGGACTCGATATCCATAACCTTCGTTTGCAAGCCGCCAAAAGTTAACGCATCAACTCGTTGATCGACGTTTTCTGAACGCGAAGCGGCAAGGAGTACTTGCACCATATTATCGCTGACTAAAGAAGGGCCTAACACCTCAAAGTCCAAATTAACGTCTTCTAATGGGTAAGGCACATATTGATCGGCATCCAAACGTATTTGAGCTTCGCGCTCAACATCGCTCAAAGCTGAGTCCATATCAATAATTTTGGTGATCACTGCTGATCCTGAAACGGCAGTTGCTCCATTACTACCAGCGACTTGACAACGCCTAGCTAGGCTCGCAATAATATTACCAACGGCTTCAGTATCTACCAAAAGCTTATCGACGACGACCCCTTCAGGCAATCTCTCAATACCGTAAGATTTTAAGTGAAACATGCCATTTTGGCGCTGTATGTCAACCAGCTTTACTGAAGTAGCACAAATATCTACGCCGATTAAATGTCGACTTTTTGAAGTAAATAGCCTCACAAACTCTATACCTTATATTAAGTGTACACTCTGATAGTTATTTGTAATATTTGAACACAATACTTTACTTAATAGATAGATTCAAGCGTTTAAATTGGCTATTAAGGGTAACTTACACATTTAGTATGCCCTCCCTATTTGGTTCAAGGTATAATACCTTACCTGTTGCAAATTTTAATTGATAAGTCTTACTATGACCAAAAAAACTGCTACCGCTCGTCTCATTCATTTTCTGGTGGGATTATTTATCGCCTGCTTAGCGCTAGCAGTTATTTTAGCCCTTGCTGTGCCTATCGGTTTCTACGGTATGGCCATGTATTTGTCACCCACTTTACCTAGCACTCAAGAGATTAAGACGGCAAATCTTGAGATGCCATTACAGATTTATAGCAGTGACGACAAATTAATTGGTCAGTATGGCAATCGTTTGTCGCTACCGATTACATTTGAAGATATTCCTGAAGACCTGACTCATGCTTTTTTAGCTGCAGAAGACTCCTCTTTCTTTCAGCACAGTGGTATTAGTATCAAAGGTCTTGGACGCGCCGTTACCGAGGTAGTGACTGATGATGACAGCCAGACAGGTGGTTCTACCATCACTATGCAGGTTGCCAAAAACTATTTTTTGAGTCCAGACCGTACGTTAAATCGTAAACTAACAGAATTATTTTTAGCACGTAAAATGGAAGACGAGCTCAGCAAAAATGAGATCCTGACGCTTTATGTCAATAAAATTTACTTAGGTGAAGGCGCTTATGGTGTTCGCGCCGCGGCCAAAAAATACTATAGTAAATCACTAGAAAACCTAAACATTGCTGAAATGGCAATGCTAGCAGGCCTGCCAAAAGCCCCATCCAAATACAACCCTGTGGCTAATCCTAGTCGGGCGCTGACTCGCCGTAACTGGATCATTGGGCGTATGCATGAGCTGGGTTATATCAGTAAGGCGCAGCGTGATGAAGCAATTGCTTCACCAGTGGGTATCAATCTTTATAAAGAGAAGCTTGACGTTAATATGCCGTATTTGGCAGAAATGACACGTGCTTCCTTAGTTGGTCGTTATGGTGAGCAAGTGATGCATAGTGGTTGGCGTGTGCGTCTTACGGTTGATAGTAAAGCACAAACCGATGCAGAAACTGCAGTCCTAAAAGGCTTGATTGCTTACGAGCATCGCCATGGCTGGCGCGGTGCAGAAGCAAATGATGAACCTTTAGAAAACTTCCGCCGTTACAGTAATATGTCCCCAGCCAAAGTCACCAAAGTTGGCTCTAGAAGTTTTGAGGCTACTCTACAATCTGGTGAAAGCGTCACAGTCAACTGGTCTGGCATGAGCTGGGCACGCAAATACATTTCTGCTAATCGTATCGGCTACTTCCCTAGTAACGCGAGCCAAATTGTTAAAAATAAAGATATCGTTCGTCTGATACCTACTGCCAATGGCAATTGGCAGCTAGGACAAACACCTAAAGTACAAGGGAGCCTAGTATCCTTGAACCCAGAGAATGGTGCAGTGAATGCCTTGGTTGGCGGATTTGATTTCAACTATAGTAAGTTTAACCGTGCCCTACAAGGCTGGCGGCAACCAGGTTCAACGATTAAGCCGCTTGTCTATACAGCTGCTCTAGAGAAAGGCTATCGTCCAGATAGTATTGTCTCGGATCGTCCTATCCAAGTAGGTGACTGGAAACCTAAAAACTCTGATCAACGTTTTTTAGGCGATATCACTTTACGTCGTGGTCTGTATTTATCTCGCAACTTGGTCTCTATACGCTTGCTACAGGCTATTGGTATCACCGATACGCGTGAGCTTTTGGATGAATTCGGTCTTGATAAAGAAAAACTGCCGACGACATTATCATTAGCGCTCGGAGCAGGACAAGCAACGCCGTTACAGATGGCAACTGCCTATTCAACCTTTGCAAATGGTGGTCATCGCGTACAACCTTACTTTATTGAACAAATTTATAATTATAAAAATGACTTACTATTTCAAGCCAATCCACGTCAAGCATGTGCCTTATGTTTCAACGAACAACTAGAAGACCGTAACAAAAAGCTGGTCGAAGATTATAATCAGTCAATTGAAAGTGAAAATAGTGCGAGTAATGATACAGCAGCTGACAAAGAAAAAAGTTTAAAAAATGAGACAGATGGCGGACAAAATGATAAAACTATCGATACAAGCGTTTATGATGCAAGTCCACAATCAGATCGCTTGAAAGCGCCTGCAGTACAATACTCAATAGCCAAACAAGCGCCGCGAATATTAAAGCCTAGAGTCGCTTTTGAGATGGCAGATATTTTACGTGATGTGATTCAACGTGGTACAGCTGTAAAAGCAAAGGCGTTAGGACGTGATGATATCGGCGGGAAAACAGGCACAACCAATGATGCTAAAGATGCTTGGTTCGCAGGATTCCATCCTACCAATGCTACTATAGTGTGGATGGGTTTCGATCAGCCAACTACCATGGGTCGCCACGAATATGGTGGTGTGGCAGCTCTCCCCGTCTGGATGGACTTTATGAAAGCCCAGCTCAAAGACACACCTCGTCAATGGGTATCTATCAACAACCGCGCCAAGTCTAAAAAGCAACAGCAAAGAATTATAGAGATGACTGATGATGGCATTGTTACTAAAGATGATGAAGATACGGACGTCAACGTGTCCAAAAAGCCTGTTAAGCCCCAAACTCAGCAGCGCAAATCACCAATTGCTGAGCCTACTAGCGAGACAAGTGATTCATCACCAGCAAAACCTAGGAATAATCGTACCAACGATAGCGTCTCGCAAAATCCACTATCGGTGACACCTGTTGAAGATATGCCACCAATGCCAGAGTAAATCAGATCGTTGATAATATAAAACATCACATAAAGGAAAGGCTTGTTTAGCGATTGCTGAACAAGCCTTTTTTTTATTTAAAAACTTTATCAATCCTAAAACTCGACCATACCAGCACGTAATTGTTCAATAAGTTCTAAAAGCTGTTGCCGCCATTCACGTATGGTTGCTTCATCTGGTAACCATTGATTTGATAAAGTAACCACGTTAACAATAAGGTCTGGCGATGCAGAATCATTACTTGGCGTTTCATCTACGACCGTATTTGGCGGTACAGCATATAAACAACGCTGGTAAGCGCGTTCTATATTGGCAATAAATCCTTGTTGTTGCAGTTGCTGCAAACGCTGAATTTCAGGAGAGACTTGTGTACGCTCACTCAATGTCTGCTCAATCTCCAACAAAGTTGGTGCCGTCATATTCAAACTATAAAAATGACTAAGCTCTTGTATAAAGGCTAAAAAAGCACCATGCAAATGAAAAATAGCTGTCTCACAATGTGCTTGATAAAGTTGCTTGTCATTGGTACTTCCGGCCGTTTGACAGGACAGACGACAAAAATACAGCTTTTGATTGGTGCGATCTGCTTGGTACTTGGCAACGCGCGTTTTACCTGCCATTTGCTACTTATCCTTGTATTAATAATAAAGGCTCGTCAGTTGGGACAATCATAACCCATCACATTTACATGCAATAAATAACTATTGGTGAAGAACTAACTCAATAAATACTGTTAGAAATTATATCAGCTAAAAAAAATCGCTGCTAGAATGATATCACTTAACCTAGAGGATAGGCTCTACACTCACCTTTTGCATGGCTTTACTTTTACCAAGACATAAAAAAGCCAGCAACTTAGGCTGGCTTTCTTATTAAATTAACGGTGAATCACAGACTATTAATTATCTTGATTCAGCTCTTGCGCGAAGGCTTCATCAAAGCTGGCAAAGTCTTTGCTATCAGTGCTTGCTGTCATATCAAACGCTGCATTGAGATCTTTGTCTTGTAGCTTCTGCTCTGCTTTTTCTTTACGTGCCTTGTGATAAGCAAGACCTGTACCTGCAGGAATCAAGCGACCAACTACGACGTTTTCTTTCAAACCACGTAGCTCATCCACTTTACCAGTAACGGCAGCAGCAGTTAGTACACGAGTGGTTTCCTGGAAAGAAGCGGCTGAGATAAAGCTTTCCGTTGCCAAACTTGCTTTGGTGATACCAAGTAATTGACGCTCAAACTGTACTGGGAATTTATCTTCCGCTTCTAGCTTCGCATTCAATGCTTTGATATCTGCATATTCTACCTGATCGCCTTTGAAGTGAGTTGAATCGCCACCATCGGTAATTTCAACTTTACGCAGCATCTGACGAATAATAACTTCGATGTGCTTATCGTTGATTTTTACACCCTGCAAGCGATATACGTCCTGCACTTCGTTAACAATATAATCAGCAAGCGCAGTCTGACCTTTCAGACGTAAAATATCATGTGGGTTCTGTGGACCATCAGCGATCACTTCACCACGTGCTACTGTCTCGTTTTCAAAGACGTTGATTTGACGCCATTTTGGAATCAGCTCTTCGTGCACTTCACCATCTTCGTTGGTAATAATGAAACGGTTTTTACCTTTAGTCTCTTTACCAAAGCTGACCACACCCGTCATTTCTGCCATGATGGCGTGATCTTTCGGACGACGTGCTTCAAACAAGTCAGCAACACGTGGTAGACCACCGGTGATATCTTTAGTACCAGAAGAGGCTTGTGGTACGCGGCCTAAGATCGAACCTGCTGCTACTTTTTCACCATCGCTGACGCGAATGATGGTTTCAGCTGGTAAGAAGTAAACCACTTCTTTGCCTTCGTCAGTGTTCAAGATAATCGCAGGACGTAAGTCTTTTGCTGAGCTTGAACGGTCACGAGTGGCTAGAATTTCAAACGAGCTCATACCAGTTGCATCATCAACTTTCACAGTTGCAGTCATACCATCAGTGATGTCACTAAAGCGTGCGGTACCAGCAAATTCTGTGATGATAGGATGCGTGTGCGGATCCCATTTAGCGATAGTCTGACCGCCTTCAACTTGATCTTCATTTTTCACGAGTACGCTTGAACCATAAGGCACTTTATAACGCTCACGCTCACGGCCAAGCTCATCGGTCAACGCAATTTCAGCTGAGCGCGATACGATAACTAGATGACCATCAGTATGTTGAACTGTTTTCATATTTTCGAAATGCGCTTGACCAGCATTACGTACAGAGATGCTGTTGTCTACAGAGGCTGAGCTTGCTGCCCCGCCCACGTGGAAAGTACGCATGGTTAACTGAGTACCAGGCTCACCGATAGACTGTGCTGCCATGACACCAACTGATTCACCAATGTTCACTTTATGACCACGAGCAAGATCACGACCATAACACTGAGAACAAACACCATGTTCGACATTACAAGTAATAACTGAGCGTACCCAGATATCATCAATTGCGTTGTTATCAAGCACACCAACCCAATACTCATCGATCAATGTACCAGCTGGAATCAATACTTTATCAGCATCATCGTTGTAATTGACATCACGTGCAGTTACACGACCAAGTACGAGTTCACCCAACTTCTCAATGATTTCGCCACCTTGAATATGTGGTTTCATGAGCAAGCCTTGATCAGTACCACAATCGTCAGTGGTAATAACTAAATCTTGTGCCACATCAACCAAACGACGCGTCAGGTAACCTGAGTTAGCCGTTTTAAGTGCCGTATCTGCTAGACCTTTACGTGCACCGTGAGTTGAGATAAAGTACTGTAGTACTGTCAAACCTTCACGGAAGTTGGCTTTAATCGGAGTTTCAATGATTGAACCATCTGGTTTCGCCATCAAACCACGCATACCCGCCAACTGACGAATCTGAGCCGCACTACCACGAGCACCAGAGTCTGACATGATAAAGATAGAGTTGAACGATTTCTGCTCGTCTTCTTCACCTTTTGCATTAATCACTTTGTCGGTAGCCAAGTTGTCCATCATCGCTTTAGCGACTTTGTCATTGGTACGTGACCAAATATCAACTACTTTGTTATAGCGCTCACCCGCCGTGACAAAACCTTGCTCAAATTGATCTTCAATCTCGCGAACTTCGCCTTCTGCCACTTCGATAATTTGTTTTTTCAGTGGTGGAATGACCATGTCGTCAATACCGATAGACACGCCAGATAACGTTGCTTGAGCAAAACCAAGATACATCAATTGATCAGCAAACATAACGCTTTCTTTCACGCCCACTTTACGGTAGCAAGAGTTAATCAGACGTGAAATATTTTTCTTCGTCATCTCTTGGTTACACTCATCAAACGCCATACCTTTAGGCATGATGTTCCAGATAAGTAGACGGCCAGCGACCGTTTCCTTCATGCTAACTTCTTTGGTCTCGTTACCATCTTCATCAATATGCGTCTCTGTGGCACGCACTTTAATCTTAGCATTTACATGCAAATCGTTTGAGCCAATCGCCCGCAATGCTTCATTAACGGTGGCAAAAATCATGCCTTCGCCTTTGGCATTGATTGATGAACGACTGATATAATACAAGCCCAATACCACATCCTGTGATGGTACGATGATTGGCTCACCGTTCGCAGGTGACAAGATGTTGTTGGTAGACATCATGAGCGCACGTGACTCTAACTGCGCTTCTAACGTCAATGGCACGTGAACGGCCATTTGGTCACCATCAAAGTCAGCGTTGAAAGCAGTACAAACGAGCGGATGCAATTGGATTGCTTTACCTTCGATTAATACTGGCTCAAATGCTTGTAAACCCAAACGGTGAAGCGTTGGTGCACGGTTAAGTAATACTGGATGCTCACGGATAACCATGGCCAGCATGTCCCAAACTTGTGGCTCTTCACGCTCTACCATCTTTTTGGCAGCTTTAATCGTTGTCGCTAGACCATGAGACAATAGCTTGTTATAAGTAAATGGCTTGAATAATTCAAGGGCCATTTTCTTAGGTAAACCACACTGATGTAGACGCAGCGTTGGACCTACAACGATGACCGAACGACCAGAGTAATCAACACGCTTACCAAGTAAGTTTTGACGGAAACGACCTTGCTTACCTTTGATCATATCAGCCAAAGATTTTAATGGACGCTTGTTACTACCAGTGATTGCACGACCGCGACGACCGTTATCTAACAACGCATCTACTGATTCTTGCAACATACGTTTTTCGTTACGTACGATGATATCAGGCGCGCTTAGCTCAAGCAGACGCTTTAGACGGTTGTTACGGTTAATGACACGACGATATAAATCATTTAGATCTGATGTCGCAAAACGACCGCCTTCTAGTGGTACTAGCGGACGCAAGTCTGGCGGTAGTACTGGCAAAATATTCATTACCATCCACTCAGGCTTATTATTAGAATCACGGAATGCTTCTAATAATTTAAGACGCTTAGACATCTTTTTAAGCTTAGTCTCAGAACCAGTTTGCGGAATGGCTTCACGTAGCTCATCAACTTCGATATCGATATCAATATCTTTTAATAAGTCTTGAATCGCTTCTGCACCCATCTTAGCAGTGAATTCGTCGCCAAATTCTTCTAGGGCTTTATAATAGTCTTCATCATCTAGCAACTGATATTTTTCTAAGCTAGTTAGGCCTGGCTCAGTAACGATGTAGCTTTCAAAATATAGCACACGCTCAATATCACGAAGCGTCATGTCTAATAACAGACCGATGCGGCTTGGTAATGATTTTAAGAACCAAATATGCGCAACTGGGCTAGCTAGGTCAATATGACCCATGCGATCGCGACGAACTTTAGCAGTAGTCACTTCTACGCCACATTTTTCACAGATAACGCCTTGGAACTTACGGCGCTTGTACTTACCACATAAACATTCAAAATCTTTTACTGGACCAAAAATCTTGGCACAGAAAAGACCGTCACGCTCAGGTTTAAACGTGCGATAGTTAATAGTTTCAGGCTTTTTTACTTCGCCATGCGACCATGACTTGATGACGTCAGGTGAGGCTAAAGTAATTTGAATGCTATCAAACTCTTGGTTACCGTTGCCGGTAGGGCTTTGCATGATATCGAGTAAATCTTTCAAGTTGCTTCTCCGTTATCTTTATAATCATCTGACAGCGTACCATTGACGCAGATAAGATGAATGAAGGCAATGAATAGGGTTGAGACAAATCACTAAAAGCAGTAGCAATAAAGCAGACTGCCTTTAGTTGACAACTAAGTTAAACACTGGGATTAGTTGGTTTGTTTTAGCTCAATATTAATACCCAATGATTTGATTTCTTTGGTCAGTACGTTGAACGATTCAGGCATACCTGGATCCATATACTGCTCACCATCAACGATGTTTTTGTACATACGTGTACGGCCTTCAACATCATCCGACTTCACAGTCAGCATCTCTTGCAGCGTATAAGTCGCACCGTAAGCTTCTAGTGCCCACACTTCCATTTCACCGAAGCGCTGACCACCAAATTGAGCTTTACCGCCCAATGGTTGCTGCGTGACTAGAGAGTAAGAACCAGTAGAACGCGCATGCATCTTGTCATCGACCAAATGGTTAAGCTTGAGCATATACATGTAGCCAACCGTTACTTGACGGTCAAATTTCTGACCCGTACGGCCATCATATAATGTCTGCTGACCATCACGTGCCATACCAGCAAGCTCTAGCAAATCTTTGACTTGGCTTTCTTTCGCACCGTCAAATACTGCCGTACCCATTGGCACACCACCACGTAAGTTATCTGACAACGCCATGATGTCATCATCACTCAAGCTATCAAGATCGACTTGTTCGCCACCTACTTTATTATAGATTTGGTCCAAGAAATCACGCAAATCTTTGATCGCTGCTTGCGCTTTGAGCATGCCATCGATCTTCTCGCCCAAGCCTTTCGCTGCCATACCCAAATGCGTCTCTAGAACCTGACCGATGTTCATACGCGATGGTACACCAAGCGGGTTCAATACGATATCAACGGTATTGCCATGCTCATCATAAGGCATATCTTCAACTGGCATAATGCGCGATACGACACCTTTGTTACCATGGCGGCCCGCCATTTTATCACCAGGCTGGATACGACGCTTAACCGCAAGATAAACCTTAACGATTTTTTGTACGCCATGTTGTAAGTCATCACCTGCTGTTAACTTACGTTTTTTCTCAGCAAATTTAACATCGATGTCTTTTTGCTTATCAACCAAATATTCAGCGATTTGCGTGAGACGCTCAGAGATTTCTTCTTCAACTGGCTGGATATCAAGCAAGGTCTCAAGACTCATGTCTTTCATATCAGCCAGTGCCATAACCGTACCAGCTTTTAGACCAGAACCACCACTGACTTTTTGACCATCTAAAAGATTACCAATACGGCCACGTGCTGCGTCTTCAAAAATACGTAGCTCTTCTTTTAAATCTTTGCGGTAGCTGTCAAGCTGTGATTTTTCAATCGCTCTTGCACGCGCGTCTTTTTCGACGCCATCACGAGTAAAGACCTGTACGTCAATAACCGTACCTTTACTTGAAGTCGGTACGCGTAGTGAGGTGTCTTTCACATCAGCCGCTTTTTCACCAAAGATTGCCCGTAGTAGCTTCTCTTCTGGCGTTAGTTGCGTCTCACCTTTTGGCGTGACTTTACCAACTAAAATATCACCAGCATCCACTTCAGCACCGATATAAACGATACCCGCTTCATCAAGACTTGATAGCGCTGCTTCACCAACGTTTGGAATATCAGCAGTGATCTCTTCTGTACCTAGCTTGGTATCACGTGCCACACACGTCAATTCTTGGATATGAATCGTGGTGAAACGATCTTCTTTAACCACTTTCTCAGATAGCAAGATTGAATCTTCGAAGTTGTAACCATTCCACGGCATAAATGCAATGCGAATGTTCTGACCAAGTGCTAGCTCACCAAGATCCGTTGATGGACCATCAGCCAAGATATCACCCAAAGCGATCTCGTCACCTTGGTTCACAATGATACGTTGGTTGATACAAGTGTTTTGGTTAGAGCGCGTGTATTTGATCAAGTTATAGATATCAATACCCGCTTCACCAGCAATCATCTCTTCTTCGTTGACACGAACTACGATACGTGATGCGTCGACATCTTCAATCACACCGCCACGCTTAGCGATTACACAAACACCAGAGTCACGAGCAACGTGACGCTCCATACCAGTACCTACTAGCGGCTTATCAGCACGTAGCGTAGGAACAGCCTGACGCTGCATGTTCGAACCCATCAAGGCACGGTTAGCATCATCATGCTCTAGGAATGGAATTAGACCTGCGGCGACCGATACTACCTGACTTGGCGACACATCCATATGCGTCACTTTTTCTGGCGGCATACGAACAAATTCACCATAGCTACGCACACTGACCATTTCATCAGACAACGCGCCTTCTGCAGTTACTGGTGAATCAGCCTGTGCAATGACCGTACCTACTTCTTCAATTGCTGATAGATACTCAATAACGTCTGTTACTTTACCATCAACCACACGGCGATAAGGTGTCTCTAAGAAACCAAAGCTGTTGGTTTTAGCAAAGGTTGCTAGTGAGTTGATCAGACCAATGTTTGGACCTTCAGGAGTTTCAATCGGGCATACACGGCCATAATGGGTGTCATGTACGTCACGTACTTCAAAGCCTGCACGTTCACGGGTCAGACCACCTGGTCCCAATGCTGATACACGGCGTTTATGCGTAACTTCAGATAATGGGTTGTTCTGATCCATAAACTGTGACAACTGGCTTGAACCAAAGAATTCTTTAACCGCAGCAGCTACTGGCTTTGAGTTAATCAAATCTTGTGGTGACAAGTTATCAGATTCCGCTGAGCTTAAACGCTCCTTAACCGCACGCTCAACACGTACTAGACCAACACGGAATTGGTTTTCTGCCATCTCGCCCACTGAACGAATACGGCGGTTACCTAGATGGTCAATATCATCAACATCACCGCGACCATTACGAATTTCGATAAGCTCTTTTAGAACGTTGACGATATCATCGTTGGTCAATACACTGCGTTCGCGTTGGATATCAGGATCGTCAGTGTTATCAAATTCTAAACCAAGACGACGGTTGAATTTCATACGACCGACGTTTGATAAGTCATAACGGTCTGCATTAAAGAACATGCTTTCAAACAGTTTTTCAGCAGTCTCAACCGTTGGTGGCTCACCTGGACGCATAACTTTATAGATTTCGATCAATGCTTCTTCGCGGCTTGATGTGCTATCAGCACGTAGCGTATCAGCAATATAACTGCCTTGATCGATATCGTTAGTGAATAGAATACTAAATTCTTTGATAGATTCACTAGCTTCAAACGCACTCAATTTAACCAATAATTCATGGTCTATTGGCGTGTTGGCTTTAGCGATAATCTCATCATTAACAACGATGTCTTCAGCTAAGATACGCTCATACAAGTATTCATCAGGTACTGAAATCTTTTTCATACCCGCTTCTTCAAGCTGGCGAATACGGCGTGCATTAATACGCTTGCCTTGCTCAACAATCACATCACCTTCAGGCGATACGATATCAAACTGAGCCATCTCACCACGTAAGCGATCAGCAACCAGATCAATTTCGAATTGCTCTTCACCTTTATAGACGGCTACTTTATCAAAGAAAAGATCTAAGATTTCAGAAGTAGTAAGTCCTAATGCACGTAAAATGATAGAAGCAAGTAGTTTGCGACGACGGTCAATACGAGCAAAAACTAAGTCTTTAGCATCAAATTCAAAGTCTAACCAAGAACCACGGTAAGGGATAATACGGGCGTTATAAAGCACTTTACCACTTGAGTGTGACTTACCTTTGTCATGGTCAAAGAAGACACCAGGTGAGCGATGTAGCTGTGATACGATAACACGCTCAGTACCGTTAATAATAAAGGTACCGTTAGCCGTCATCAATGGCATCTCGCCCATATAAACGCTTTGCTCACGGATATCTTTGATAGCCGCTTTGCTGTCTTTATCTTTGCTGTCTTTGTCTTTGATAATCAAACGGATTTTGACACGCATAGGTGCAGCAAACGTTGAACCACGTAAGATACACTCACGCTCGTCAAATTCTGGCGTACCTAAATAGTACTCAACAAATTGTAACTCAGCATTACCAGAGTGACTCTCAATTGGGAAAATAGAGGAATACGCAGCTTGCAAACCAGTATTCTCACGAGCTTTTGGCTTTTTATGCTCTTGCAAAAATTGCTCGTAAGAATCTACTTGAATAGACAGTAGATAGGGAATGTCCATCACAGTGGGCAATTCAGCAAAACTTTTGCGAATACGCTTTTTTTCAGTATAAGAATATGCCATCGAGAGTCCTTACAGTAAACGTGGAAACAAATTAAAAGCGAGGCCAGCATGCATAAATACGATGCAAGCTTAGCGACGTAAACGATAATATAAAACGGGTGTTCGTATGCAACTCATATTTTTTATCAACTACTACTTTACTAATCGGTGTGTATTTAGCACACTTCATTCAATCTATAATCGGTATCTAAGTTAATCTATATGACTACTCATATCAAAAAATTCAATATCATATAATTTATTGCCCTTAAGGCATAACATGTAAATATATTTGCGAAAAAATAATTTCTACTGAGATTTATTAGACAATCTGTCCTTAAAACTCACCTTATATTTAGATAACTTGTCATTAAAACTAATATCATCGCTGATATATACCGTCTACGAGACTACATACTGACAGCAAACCATGCTAAATGGATAACCTAAAATCAGCAGCTTTTCAGAATTAATAATAATTGGGGTAACTATAACTTTTAGAATCAGTATAAACTATAGTGTTAATGGGAAAGCATGCAGACACGAAAAAATACCAAACATCTACCGACGTTTAGCTTGTTTTAACTGATTTCAAAAACTGGTATGTGTGCTTGCATGTATATCGTCTGTCCTTTTGATGGGTATCCACCGTGATGTTGCATACGTATGTTGGCAGACACAAAAGGTCAAGCTACGAATTATAGTAAAAAAAAGCTGATAATGCAAGGCATTACCAGCTTTTTTCGTACAGCGGTTAAACTATTTTAGTTCAACAGTTGCACCAGCTTCTTCAAGTTTCTTTTTCAACTCTTCAGCTTCAGCTTTGTTAACGCCTTCTTTGATTGGAGCTGGAGCGCTTTCAACCAAATCTTTCGCTTCTTTCAGGCCAAGACCAGTTGCTTCACGTACGGCTTTAATTACGCCAACTTTCTTCTCGCCAAAGCTGGCAAGAACTACGTCAAACTCGTCTTTTTCTTCAGCAGCAGGACCAGCAGGACCAGCAGCAACAGGTGCAGCAGCAACAGCAGCTGTTACGCCGAATTTTTCTTCCATAGCGCTGATTAATTCAACGATATCCATTACTGACATTTCAGCGATTGCGTTTAACACATCATCTTTAGATAGTGCCATGAGAACTCTCCGTTATCTGATAAAAATTAATTGATTTTAAAATCGCTTTGATTGCTTGCCAAATTTTAAAATAGGCATGACAATTAAGTGCAACCAGCGATGTAAAATTTACGTTAAAACAAGCAATTAAGCAGCTTCTTGTGCGTCTTTGATTGCTGCAACAGTGCGAACAAGCTTACTAGGAACTGCGTTCATAGTCTGGACAAGCTTGGTCACTGGTGCGTTCATAGTAGCCATCAAGATAGAGATTGCTTCGTCGCGAGTTGGTAGCTTCGATACGCGCTCTAAATCTTCAGGACCATAAACTTCACCACCGACTGATACCAATTTGGTCTCTAAGGCTTTGTTATCTTTGCTAAAGTCGAAAACGACTCGAGCTGCAGATCCCAAATCTTCCATAGAGAAAGCCAAAAGTAATGGGCCAGTCATACGGTCTGACATGCTCTCAAACTTAGTGCCTTCAAAAGCGCGTTTTGCTAGGGTATTTTTTACCACTTTCAAAATTACGCCTTTCTCACGGGCTTGTTCGCGTAGCTTAGTAAGCTTTGCAACACCAATACCATGATATTCGGCAGCTACTGCTGAGTAAGCATTAGCAGCAACTTCAGACACTTCAGCCACAACTTGTTGTTTTTGCTCTAGCGTTAATGCCATAAGTTGACTCCTTTAATCTTATCAATCAGCTGATTGTTTGAACATTTAAAACTGAGTTTTAATGACTCAAACGATTAGCCTAGACTGACTTGATACGACACGTCACGAGCAAATTTAAAAAACTCACTCATAACGACTGATTACGGCACCGTTATCAGAATGACATCAAGTGATAGGTTGCCCTATCGGCTCTTATCAACAACTGGGTGGGTCACCGTCTGCGTAGGACAACTAAGATTTTCATCTGTCGTCGATTAACAAAAACAGCTCATGGCTATCAATCATAATCTAAAGATTATTACTGATAGCTTAAACCGCTTTCTACCTACGGTCTTAGACAGCGTAGCAGTTGCTACGCTGACCTAATTCTTTGAGATAATAAATACTCTTTATTCAAAATTGTTGAATAATGAGTGATTCTTTATACTATATAGATTATTTAGCTACGCGATAAGGAACAGGATCAATCGTGATACCTGGGCCCATCGTGCTAGACAAGGTAATTTTCTTAATGAAAGTACCTTTAGAAGTAGCAGGTTTCGCACGTTTTAGATCAGCTAATAGCGCTTGAGCGTTTTGCATAACTTGCTCAGCAGTAAAACCAACTTGACCGATAGTCGTGTGGATGATACCTGCTTTGTCTACGCGATACTGTGCTTGACCAGCTTTAGCATTAGCAACTGCTTCAGCTACGTTAGGCGTTACCGTACCAACTTTTGGGTTAGGCATCAGGCCACGTGGACCTAGAATAGTACCTAACTGACCAACGACACGCATTGCATCAGGAGCAGCAATAACGATATCAAAGTCCATGTTGCCGGCTTTAATTTGTTCTGCTAGGTCTTCAAAACCAACGATATCTGCACCAGCTTCTTTAGCGGCTTCAGCAGCAGCGCCTTGAGCAAATACAGCAACGCGTTTAGTCTTACCAGTACCAGCAGGTAAGTTAGTAGCGCCACGAACCACTTGATCAGATTTACGTGGGTCAACGCCCAAGTTTACTGCAATATCAATTGATTCTTTGAATTTTAGTGCTGGCAAATCGTTTAGGATTTGAACCGCTTCTTCAAGAGTGTATAACTTTTCGTTTTCTACACGCTCAGCGATTAATTTTTGACGCTTAGTAAGTTTACTCATTTACACACCCTCCACGGTAATACCCATTGAACGTGCAGTACCAGCGATGGTACGAACAGCAGCATCAAGATCAGCAGCAGTTAAGTCTGCATCTTTAGTCTTAACGATGTCTTCTAGTTGTGCACGGTCAACTTTACCGACTTTAGCGGTGTTTGGTGTACCAGAACCTTTAGCAATACCAGCAGCTTTACGTAGTAAATACGCAGCTGGTGGTGATTTCATGATGAAGGTAAAAGATTTATCGCTATATACAGTGATCTCAGTTGGAATCGGTAGACCCGGCTCTTGGTTTGAGGTCGCAGCGTTAAATTCTTTACAGAACGCCATGATGTTCACGCCTTTTTGACCCAATGCTGGACCAATCGGTGGTGAAGGATTTGCTTTGCCTGCAGGCACTTGCAGTTTGATGTAACCATCAATCTTCTTAGCCATGATTTTCTCCTAAATGGGTAATAACGCCAAATCAATATCGTATAATATACGTTGTTGATTCACGGCTCCCCGGTTGATGAATTTTTTCTGGTTTAGTCTAGCTTCTCAACTTTACTAAACTCAAGCTCGACCTGAGTCGGTCGGTTAAATACGTTTACAGTCAAATGTAGCTTAGACTTCTCATAATCTACTTTTTCTACCAACCCTTTAAAGTCAGTAAATGGACCATCGATAACCAACAACTCTTCGCCTGGCTCAAACAATGTCTTAGGACGTGGGTCAGCTTCAGTCTGATTGAGACGATTTAATATACGATCAGCTTCTACTTGCGTAATAGGTGCTGGCGTTTCAGGCGTACCACCAATGAAACCCATAATACGAGGACAATCTTTGACGATGTGCCAAGTATTGTCATTCATTTCCATCTGGATCAATACATATCCTGGAAAGAACTTGCGCTCGCTTTTACGCTTTTTGCCATCTTTCATTTCGACGACTTCTTCAGTAGGAACCAATACATCACCGAATGACTCAGCAAAGTCACTACGATTAATACGATCAGTTAATGAACGTTGTACTTGCTTTTCATATCCTGAAAACGCTTGGACAATATACCAACGCATATCACGCTCCTAATCGTTATTATTCAATAATTTAAGTGAGAATATTTAAATCGAAGCGACTCGTAATACACGATATAACGCTTCACATTAAAATATCTAACCAATAAATATGCCAACAAACCAAACAAAAAAGTTATCTAGCAACCAAACAAAAAACCCAACAATAATAATCATGACAATAACTTGCCATGTATATTGAAAGGTTTCGTCTTTACCTGGCCATGTCACTCGGCGAAGCTCAACAGCAGCGTCTTTTAATAATATTTTGAAAGCGCGGCCTTGATGCGTTAATGCCAAGCATACCAAAGCAAGTATAATAAGGACGACAATAATACTAATACGTACCCAAACATCATTGGCTGGTTGCCAATAACCGGGCAAGTACTGATTAACTAAAGTCGCCCCTATCAAAAATATTGCAGCAAGTAGCCACAAGATCAAATCTTTTATTGAGCCAGTCTTGGCCACTTCAACAGCAGTCGTTTGATTGCCCGCTGAGATGTGCTGACCTTTAGACAGCATTCCACCAGTACCCGCCTTGGCATCAGATAACTTAGTCTCGAGGTTATCTTGATTATTGCTCATAAAGAACTCGCTTCGGAGATGGTGGGATACAACAAAGATGTGATAAAAAGATGGCAGGCGATGTAGGACTCGAACCTACAACCCTCGGTTTTGGAGACCGATGCTCTACCAATTGAGCCAATCGCCTATGGGTGTAAAGGACAGCATTATACAATACTTAGTATAAAATGCAAGCCTTTAGCGGTAAAATTTCTTTTACCGTGCTTTCTATTGTGTATAATTGCTCTTTTATCAATTAGTATTCTAATAATACTGGTGATATAAGCAAATAATAAAAGGACGGTTAATATAACAAGCTATTCTGTAGATTACAATAGAATGAAAAAATAAATCTATAGCAATGACATATTTAAAAAACCATATAGTTAAAAAACCATATAGTTAAAAAACCATAAAATCACTACAGTACTACTGGAATGAATTTTTCGAAGCCTCTGTCTGTAACGGCACAGCAAGCGAGAAAAATTTATACCAGTAGTATCTGATGATTGATGTATCGATTTAACTTTTCATCGACTATAGCTTGCTATCAAGTGGTGGATAGTCACTAATATTTTTATTTGAATAAATAATTACGTGATAAGTATCAAAACAATCTTTTCCATCATCCAAAAAAAAGCCACCCTCAAATAGAGGATGGCTTTTCACTGATCAATCACGTCTATCAGAATACTCTGATATCGGTAATCTTAGTTGCTTACGTTAGCAACAACACCAGCGCCTACAGTACGGCCGCCTTCACGAATAGCGAAGCGAAGACCTTTGTCCATAGCGATTGG
>NZ_CAJGZJ010000002.1 GCF_904846225.1 Psychrobacter immobilis
ATTGGTTCTTCGACAATTGGTTCTTCGACAATTGGTTCTTCGACAATTGGTTCTTCGACAATTGGTTCTTCGACAATTGGTTCTTCGACAATCGGTTCTTCGACAATCGGTTCTTCGACAATCGGTTCTTCGACAATCGGTTCTTCGACAATCGGTTCTTCATTACCACCATCAGCAGTAGGCACAACCACCTGAAAGCTAAAGCTTGCAAAACCAATCGTATCATCCACTTGCAACAGACTCGACTTATTGCCTTCGATACGTTCATCATTGATGAATGTTCCGTTTGATGAATCCAAATCTTTTACATACAACTGACCATTTAGTGTGCTCAGCACTGCGTGATTACGCGATACCTCCTTACTGCCAAGTACCACGTCGTTATCGTTGCCGCGTCCAACAGACAGGCTGTCATTGATTGTCAGCGTCAAATCACCAAGTGCCTCGGTTAACGCATTTAGCTGCCAAGTCCCTTTTTCTACCGCTCTATCCGTGCTATCCATATTGTTCACCATGTAATCACTCCTTATTTTTTCTATTAAATTCCAAATACTGCTGGATAATCTTTGCCAATTTTAAAGAGATTTTGTACTTATTTTAATATAAAACGTCATAATTCAGAAAATGACTGCTCAAATGATTATTGACCAAGTTATTTAGGGATAAAACGAGGTTTCAGAATACCATTTAGTTTACTGTATGGAATACTTAATGTGGGCATACCAGAGGAATAAGGGCCGATAGCGTAATGCTGATAACGAATGTCGATACCTTTATCCGTTAATGTCACATTATCGCTCAATGTAAATGGCCAGTTTTTCTCATAGCTGCTGACATTATTATCAAACGTTTTGACCCATGTTTTATAGGCATCATAGGCAAGCGTTTTAAAGCGCGGTTTTTTTCCTGCTACCAGCATATCATCAAGTTTGACTTGTTTTTTAGCGCTAGAATCGAATATCAAATACTCGCTATAAGGCATGCCATGAGCACCGCCGGTAAAGACATAAGTGTTGATTTCGAACATCTCAAAACTATTGACATGCCCTAGATACTCAGGTGTAACCATCAAGCTATACGCCAATGAACTCCCTTCAGGTATGTCCTTAAATTGTGAGCTAGCAAAATCATTTATGGCAGCTTGAACGTCTGTCTGACTGCTTTTCGTTTTGATAGGCGCTGACTCAGACGGCTTACTATTCACGACCAAATTATTGATACGTGTATTGGTAATACTATTAATCCAAGCGTGATTGGTTTCGAGATATTTGATCTCGATTTCTGGACAGTTGTCACGCTCATTACACAGTTCTTGTATATTCTTTGGAAGCTGATAATCGAGATGATTGCTATGGCTGATAAGACTTTCAGCGTTCACAGACATATTGGCTACACCGATCAGTAATCCACTAGTCAACAGCCCAATCAAACGTAGATAACCGCCTCTTATCGCTAAGTTCGATAGTATTGTTTCTTTATTATCAGCTCGATTAAAAGCGCCCATATATCCTCTTCTATAAAATAATAGGTTACTCAATATCTTAACGTAACCATCACGATGTATTGTAGGAACACTGTTGGTGTTTTTAAGGTGTTACTGCTTATTGCATAACTTATCGCACTACCGTTTTGCTAAGCTTTAGACTAGGCCGTGTCCTAAATCACAGCCAATAAAAAAGACACGGCTGGCGTGTCTTTTTTGTTGGTTATACAATGAGATATCTGATTTTAATGCTCACGAGTATTGCTAAAGGTCACTTCTGGATAACGATCTTGCATCAACTGCAAGTTAACCCGAGATGGGGCTAAATAAGTTAAATAGCCACCACCATCTAGCGATAGCTGGTCATGTGCTTTGCGTTTAAACTTAGCCAGCGCTACCTCATCATCACAGTGAATCCAGCGTACCGTAGCAATCGATACCGGCTCAAACACACACTGCACTTTGTATTCTTCTTTGAGACGATGCGCGACCACTTCAAACTGTAGCACACCCACAGCACCCAAGATTAAATCATTATTAATCTGCGGCATAAACACCTGTGTTGCGCCCTCTTCACTCAGCTGCTGTAGACCTTTTTGTAAGGCTTTGGATTTGAGCGGATCTTTGAGCACCACACGGCGGAACAGTTCAGGCGCAAAATGCGGAATACCCGTAAAGCTCAGTACTTCGCCTTCGGTGAAACTGTCACCGATAGAAATCGTTCCATGGTTATGAAGACCAATAATATCACCTGGATAGGCTTCTTCTAACGCTTCGCGGTCACCTGCGAGGAACGTCAAGGCATCGGCAATGCGTATGTCTTTGCCCAGACGTACGTGATTCATTTTCATGCCTTTTTCGTACTTACCTGAGCAAACACGTAAGAACGCGATACGGTCACGGTGACGGGGATCCATATTGGCCTGAATTTTGAAGACAAAACCTGTAAAGTCTGTCTCCGTTGCCGACACTTCACGCTCTTGCGTGGGATGGGCTTTTGGCGGTGGCGCATACTTCACTAAAGTATCGAGCACCATATTGACACCAAAATTACCCAGTGCCGTACCAAACAAGACTGGCGTCATCTCGCCCGCCAAAAATGCTTCTTCGCTAAAGTCTTCTAGCGCCATTTGTACCAGCTCAAGCGATTCCTCAAAAGCGTCAAACATCAGCTGCCCTAGACGCTCACGTATGTCCGGATAATCATAGCCTTCGCGAGTTTCAGAGACGGTCATCTTGCCGCCATTACCTTTTTCATAAAAGTAAGTCTTGTTTTCGGTCAAATGATAGACACCAACAAAGTCTTGCCCCATACCGATAGGCCACGTCATTGGAATGCATTTAATCTTTAGAACCGCTTCAATTTCACTAAGCAGCTCAAGCGGCTCGCGAATCTGACGATCCAGCTTATTAACAAAAGATATAATAGGCGTATCACGCATACGGCAAACTTCCATCAGCTTGATGGTACGTTCTTCCACGCCCTTCGCACCATCCACCATCATCAGCGCACTATCAACGGCGGTCAAGGTACGATAAGTATCTTCACTGAAGTCGGCGTGACCAGGGGTATCCAGTAAGTTG
Source organism: Psychrobacter immobilis (assembly GCF_904846225.1). Lineage (GTDB taxonomy): Bacteria > Pseudomonadota > Gammaproteobacteria > Pseudomonadales > Moraxellaceae > Psychrobacter > Psychrobacter immobilis_F. The sequence continues at coordinate 3,068 of NZ_CAJGZJ010000002.1, forward strand.
ACCATGTGATCTTGATAAGGAAACTGCATGACGGATGTGGTAATCGAGATGCCACGTTCTTGCTCCATGCTCATCCAATCCGAGGTGGCGTGACGATCTGTTTTTCGACCTTTGACCTCACCCACCACTTGAATCGCCTGTCCCCATAACAGTAATTTTTCAGTCATGGTGGTCTTACCCGCATCAGGATGCGAGATAATGGCAAAAGTACGGCGTTTGGCAACTTCTTTGTTTAATTTCTTTGGATCTACGCTCATAGTTTTCGGCTTCAACGGTTGTGTCATTTAGAAGACAATCTAAATAAATATAATAAATAATGGACGTATTGTAGCCGATTTAGCATCAAGGTGCAGAATTAGCGCATAAAAAAACACTCTCCATTCAGTAAATAGAGAGTGTTATTGGCTTTTTTAACCTTAATGGTAGCGTTGTATTTGCGCTGCCAAAAAGTCTCCTGCCACCTCGTTGACTAGCGTGCAATCTACCACACCGCGACGACTGTCAGTATTCGGCTCAGCGATCCCTTTTTCTACATAGTTTGCTTCATAAACAGCATTTTTGTCATCCGTGCCGTTGGTATATTCGACACCATTGTATTGATAAGCAGGCTGATTTTGGTATTCAAAAAACGTCACTTGCGCTACGTCTTGCTTGTTACCAATTCCAGCGCCAAACTCAGACAATCTATAACCTCTATTGTCACTAAAACGTTCTTCGGCGGCTTTAATCCATCTACCAAGCGACGAATATCCCGTCTTGTTTTTTTCATTAAATGCTAAAAACGAGCGTTCGCTGGTCACTACGGGTATATAACAAACAGAACCTGTTGGGAACGCTGTACCAGCTGGAATATCAGGATAATTATTCAAGTCAGTAATAATGCCGCGACGGTTATTTATATTAGTGCCAGCCCTATAACTGTTCGCTTGCAATCCTGTTAAATCTAGCGTTTTATAATTGGTTTCATACTTGAGTTTATTATTACTGTTTTTTTCATAGATAGGACGTTTGACTGTGCGGCCGTCCACCTCGATATCTTTGTTGTCCAGATTCCCTTCAAAGTTGTCTGCCAATACCATTCTGTTTAAGGTATTCAAACTCTGATTACTATAATTATTAACGAGATTTTTTATCTTAATGTCGCGCTCACCATCACGATATGTCTCATCGATGCGTGCAATTGCACTATCATTGGCTTGACTGTCATAGCTCTTAGCAAAGTTGGTCAGCGTAATTTTATTACTGTCACCACCAGACCCATAACTCCCATCGTCTTCTTCGCAGCCCACCAGCATCAAAGCAAGAAGAGAAAAAATGCTCGGTATTACAATTGATCTGTTCATCAACCAATGTCCTTGTGATGGGTAAGATTTTTTATCAATTATTCTGATGATTTTAGTACAAACAGTAACATTGTTAGTTTATATTATTACGGCATTAATTTATAGTAAAAGCTCGGCGACTGTCTCAATTCATAAAAGCAAATATTTAATACTTTGCTTACAAAGCCACACTATATATTTACGACTGACATATAGAGATGAATGAGTGGTTTGTTATGCTAAGTCTCGTATTAAAACATACCAATCAATCATAAAAACTTAAAATAAAGGATGTATTATGCAAACATTATACTCTACCAAAGCAGCAGTTACTGGTGGTCGTGCAGGTAGTGCCAGCCTTCAAGACAGTGATCTAAAGATTAATATGGTTGCTCCTGGTTCAGGTAAAGATGGCAACAACCCAGAACAGTTATTTGCGATGGGTTATGCTGCTTGCTTCGATGGCGCGCTTGGTGCGGTTAAAGGGGCAGAAAAAGCGAAGTTTGATTCTACTACTGAAGTGTCAGTAGAGCTCATGAAAGGTGAAGGCCTAGATTTTCAATTGGCTGCGAAGATTCATGTCGTTGGTGAAAACACAGAACTGTCTGCTGATGAATTTCAAACGCTAGTTGAAAAAGCACACCAAGTTTGCCCATATTCAAAAGCCACTCGTGGCAATATCGAAGTTGAAGTGACCTCAGAAGTAAAATAAGAAGTAAAATAAGAAGTAAAATAAGAAGTCAATATCTAAATGGGTCAAGCAATACTTAAAGGGTTCAACTCCTTGATAGGTCACGACCTTATTTAAACATTTTTACAAATTTTTGTATAAAAGAATCCAGTCAACGCTGGGTTCTTTTTTTGTTTCGGATTTTGGTATAGCTGATCTGACTTGAAAGCGGTACAAAGCAACATTAATGCTAACAATATTGACGCTAGAATATCTCGTAACGGTTAAGCAGTTCGGCACGCGCTGATTTTATCGTTATAATAAGCGTCTATTTTATCTAATAGCTGATAAGTGACTTTTATGACTGATAATACGACTGACAACATGACTGGCAGTGGGCACAATTCCCACCAAGCAATCGACCCTACCACTTTACCGAATTTTGACACGATGCCCAATGTAGCGACCATGGATACCAGTCACGTGGATAAATCTCAACCGCCTTTTATCTTGGTTGATGGGTCTTATTATCTGTTTCGCACGTATCATGCTCTGCCAAAAACCATGCAAAACTCGCAAGGCCTAATAACCAATGCGATTCGTGGCACCCTCAATGCGCTGCTCAAGCTCATGCGTCGTTATCACCCGACTCACATGGCAGTCTGCTTTGATACCAAGTCGCCAACATTTCGCCATCATATGTCATCGGATTACAAGGCGGCTCGTCCACCCATCGATATCGAGTTGGTCGAGCAGATTCCTTATATTCATCGTTTAGTGACCGCATTGGGCATTCCCTTATTACGTATTGAAGGGGCGGAAGCCGACGATATTATCGGTACGCTGGCCCACCGTGCGGTGGAACAAGGTCATCATGTGATCATTTCCACAGGTGATAAAGACATGATGCAGCTGGTTAATGACTGCGTGATACTAGAAGACAGCTTTACGGGTAAAGTGACGGACACTCAAGCAGTCATCGATAAATTCGGCATCAATCCAAACCAAATGATTGATTTTTTGACCTTGATGGGCGATGCCTCTGACGGTATTAAAGGCGTGCCTGGCATCGGTAAAAAAACCGCGAAAGACTTGCTGGTTGAGTACGGCACCATCGACGGTATGCTAAAACATATTGGCTTTATAAAAGGGCGCGGTGCCAAAGGTTTGATTGAGCACGCAGATGATATTCCGTTCAATGCAAAACTGGCAACCATCGTAACGGATTTGGATATCGGTCAAGACTGGAACGACTTAAAAATCAATACCGATCCTTGTGCCTATATTGATGAATTGCGTGAGTTATATAATGAGCTTGAGTTTAGAAATGAGCTGGCATCACTCGATCATCCGAACCATCCAGCCAATGGCTCGCAAAGTGTCGCGGATAGCCAAGCCGATGCCGAATCACAAGCACAAATCGCTAAATCCCTACAATCGACCAAAATTGATACTATAAAAGACAGCAAAAATCACGATAAAGCGTGGCACACTATTTTGGATGAGCCAGCATTTGACAGCTTAGTTAAATTATTAGCGTCTGCGCCTCATTTTGTCATTGATACCGAAACCACCAGTGTTCATTGGCGCGAGGCACAAATCGTCGGTCTATCTTTTGCTGTACAAGCGCATGAAGCCTATTATGTGCCACTTAAGCACAGCTTGGAAGGCGATGAGCTGACTACCAAGCAACTCGACCGCGATACAGTTTTGGCACGCTTAAAGCCTGTTTTAGAAAATCCAAACATCGGTAAAATCGGTCAACATCTAAAATACGATGCCCATATTCTCAGTCACTATGATATTGACCTCGTCGGTGCGATACACGAGCAGCCAAATAATTGGGCAATGGATACCATGCTTGCCAGCTATGTGATTAACGCGGCTGCCACGCGCCACGGAATGGACGATTTGGCGCGGCATTATCTGCAAACCCAAACCATTAGCTATGAAGACGTCGCGGGTAAAGGCGCGAAGCAAGTGACTTTTGATCAGGTTGCCATTGATATCGCTAGTGATTATGCGTGCGAAGATGCCGATATCACTTATCAATTGTTTGACGTGTTCAGTGTGGAGCTTGCTAACGATGCCAATAATGCCAAATTGCTCCATGAGTTAGAGATTCCAACGGCAGAGATACTTTGTCAAATGGAAGCGCATGGTATTCTTATCAAGCGCCCATTCTTAAAAGAGTTATCAAAACGCTTTGACGAAGAAATCATCGCCCTAGAAAAACGCGCATATGAGGTGGCAGGAGAAGAATTTAACTTAGGCTCACCAAAGCAGCTTGGTGAGATGCTGTTTGACAAGCTGGGCGTGGCTGGTGGCAAAAAAACCAAATCTGGTCAATACTCAACTGGTGAAGCGGTACTGTCGAAGATTGATCACCCGTTGGTCGATATCACTTTAGAGTATCGCGGTTTATCTAAGCTTAAAAGCACTTATACTGATGCGCTTGATAATGTCGCCGATAGCGAGACTGATCGTGTGCATACCAGTTATCATCAAGCATTGACCAGCACTGGCCGACTGTCTTCAACGGAGCCCAATTTACAAAACATTCCTATTCGTACCGCGACTGGCCGCTTGATTCGCCAAGCTTTTATTGCGCCAAAAGGTCGCGTAATCTTAGCGGCGGATTATTCACAAATTGAATTGCGTTTGATGGCGCATTTTTCAGGGGATGATAACCTGACTCATGCTTTTAATGAAGGGTTAGACATTCACGCAGCGACTGCCGCTGAAGTGTTAGGAAAAGAGGTGGCGGATGTGACATCAACCGAGCGCCGTAATGCCAAAGCCATTAATTTCGGTTTGCTCTATGGCATGAGCGCCTTTGGTCTTGCCAAGCAGTTACAGATGAGTCGCGGCGAAGCGCAAGACTATATCGATATGTACTTTGAGCGTTATCCTGGTGTCAAAAACTATATGATTAATACGCGTACCAGTGCTTATGAGCACGGCTATGTCGAGACAATATTGGGTCGCAAACTCTATACGCCTGATATCAATCATAGCAATCGTATGGTCAAGCAAGGGGCTGAACGCGCAGCGATTAACGCCCCTCTACAAGGCTCAGCCGCTGACCTGATCAAACTTGCCATGATTGCGGTTGATAAAGTATTGCCGAAAGATCAGGCAAAAATGCTGCTACAAGTTCATGACGAATTGGTGTTTGAAGTTGATGCAGATAAAGTAGACGCGGTTAGCCAATTAATTACCTATGCCATGCAAGATGTCTTAAGGATGACGGCTGCCCAAAAAGGCTGGCACGTTGATTTTGCTGTGCCGTTACTGGTTGAAACGGACAGTGGTCAGAATTGGGATGAAGCGCATTAATCGCTGACTTATAACTTAAACTAAATGCAGTGAATTTAAATGCAGTGCATTGAAACGTCAGGTGAATTGGCTTTTTCAAGTACTTAGCAAGCGTACCGATAAAGTCAATTTGCCCGTTTCGACGGGCAATGACCTAATGGCTTAGCTCCTTATGAATACCACATCAGTCAAAAAAATGAGCCATTACATTCGATTATAATTTTTATATTAACAATATCCTATGACCCATTAGTTATATTAACGAAAACCATGAGATTGATATTGATGTTATAATGACTGTTGACCAGAATATATAGTTGGATCAACGTGAGCCTGAGAGCTCACTTTTTTTGTTTCAAATTTTTCTGTTAAAAATCAGGAGTCTGTTATTTTGGCAACAGAAAGCATTATTGAAATTCCCGGTAATATAATATTAATAATATGCCTGCTACGCTGCTTACAGTATGTGTGGAAAAGCCATGTCAAAAAAATCCAAGCTTTTTGGCTGGCTTCTGCTCTTATATTTTTGACAGTGATACGTCGTGAGTTGAGCTACTTGCCAGACTTATTTGTGCCAAACGATTTTTCGTTTCTCAACCATTCTTATTATTGGTGGGAGCACAGCACTTTATTCGTCATCTCTCTAATCAGCCTTGGCTTGTTGATTTACGCGTGGCAATATCTTTGGTCTGTCCTGAAAAACGTGAATATCTCGCTTTATATTACGGTGGCCATATTGTCAATACTTCAATATATGGGAGAGAACGCGATTGGATTCCCTCATGCCTTTGGTGGTATCTTAGAGGAAGTGTGCGAGACTGCTATCTACGGCATTGCTTTGGTTTATTTATGGCGATTGAACTTCAATGATTATGCCGATTCATTCAATGATGCAAGTGAGCAGCATTATCAAACGTCTACGCGACAACGGTAACGTTTAACTTTTTATGTCATAAGGCAATTATGACTACTTTCATCCAGTGATGTGCTGGATAAGTAAACCGTAAAATGCCCCATAGATTCTTTGATCAAAGCGATTTCCTTACGCAAAATAGAGTCAGACAAATTTGTTATACTGAGTGTCAGTCCGAGGAACAAGGCATTTGATTGTATGACCTCGATTTATTGATGATAAATAATAAATGAGTTGCTTATTATGAATATATTGATTACAGGCGCATCGCGTGGTATCGGTCTAGCCACTGCCAAACATCTAGTAGAAAAAGGGCATAACGTCGGGCTATTTGCTACCAATACGACGACACTTGAGCAGGTCATTAAAGACAAGGCTTTTAAAAAGGCAATCAAACGAAAGCGTGTCATAACGGGTCAGCTTGATGTCACTCGGCCTGACTCGTGGGACGACGCCATCAATCTAATGATGGACAATTTTGATGGTATCGATGTCTTGATTAATAATGCTGGGGTGCTGGTCAGTGGCGCATTGCCAACGACCGATTTGGATGAACAATTGGCTTTAATCGACGTCAATTGTAAAGGTGTGCTGATTGGCTGCCACAAACTGGCACATTATTTAGCCGATAGCAAAAACGGTAAAATCATCAATGTCTCCTCCGCTTCTGCCATCTACGGTCAACCCGAAGTTGCGAATTATGCCGCCAGTAAGTTTTTTGTACGCGGTCTCACTGAAGGCCTGAATATTGAGTATGAGAAACTGGGAATCAAGGTCATCGATGTGATGCCACTTTGGGTCAAATCAGACATGACAGCCGATATTACAGTGACGAGCATCGATCGTTTGGGTATCAATTTGACGGTTAAGGATGTGGCAAAAACTCTCTATAAACTTACCACTCGTCCTAATCATAAATTAAAAAGCGTGCATTACACGGTGGGCATGCCAGCAAAAGCTTTTCAGACATTGGCACAAATCACCCCTGACCCGTTAATACGTTGGGTCAATACTAAAATTGGTGCCAAGTAAATCTGTACGTTATAGGCTTATAGGCATTAAGCTTATTGCATAATCATCATAATTAAAAAGACGGCTGCTCGATACGAGTGGCCGTTTTGCTGGCTTCTCGAACCTTAGTGGCTTGCTCTGCTGTTTTATCGAGAAAAGTATTGTCTTTAACCACCGTGCCTTTTATCGCTCCCGCTGTGCTTTCTTCACGGACTTTAGACCCAATGACGATAGGCGTACCGACCGTTGCTGCAAACTGATTGCCGCTAATAAGCGTGCAGTCATCTTCCACGATAACGCCTTGATCTACTTGCTCAAAGCGATTATTGATAATCTGATTGTCTTTCGCACTGTCCAAATGATAGCTGGCAAACGGGGTTTCTTTGATCAAATAAGCACCGCACTCAAACCCTTTTAAATTACGCGATTGTCTTGATGCGACCCAAACGCCAACGGCCTCCTCTTCAAAAATATTGTTAGCGATAATATTGTCACGACTCGATTCGGTACGCTTAAAATGATTGCTCTGTGCATCATCATCAGCGTGCTCAAAGCAATTGCGATACAAAAGCACGCTACCAGCGCCATTATGAATAAAATGATTGTTCTCAATACGATTGTTGCTTGAAGAATCAACGGCAATGGCTTCGCGATTGGGCTTAAAGGAGCGAAAACCATTGCCCACAAAGACAGAGTTTTTGATCACATTGTCGCGGCTACCAAATTCTAGATATAGTCCAACCGTACCCGCATTTTGAATGTGTACTTTATCAAAAGTAACACCATGCACATGATCACCGACGAACATGCCACTATTGATACTGTTACGGCTACTGACATTTATGACTTTGATGTTGCTTGGTGCAAGCGCTCGATTGGCAGCAGGATCGATGAAATCGCGCGCGTAACGCTGATTGGAATTGCTATATTGGCGAATATTTAGCGCATGACCATAACCATCCACATGACAATTGGCTACGGTAATATCTTTGATAGCGCTATCTGTCTTGGGTTTCATGGTAATAGCACTCGCCTTCGCGGAATCATCGGCGGTGGTACTGAGCACAGCGCCTTGACAATCAAGCGAGCTATGCGAAGTCGCTAGCTCAAAACGTATCGACTTGCTGGTCAAATCACAGCCTTGGCTAAGTACACTATGTCCTTTAACGGTAACCGTCTGTTTGGGTGTTAATTCAGCACAATTTATTGTCGTCGTGGCTGTCGGTAGCTTAGCGTCAATGATAAGTGGCTGACTTAAATCCACATCGCGACTAGAATCACTATAAGCAACGGGCAAACGCTCACAAACCGTTAAGCTCACTAGGCAGCCTAGCAAAGATAAGGAGATAAGTAATTGACGGGTGGTTACCATAGCAAACCTTCTCAATTTTGTGGCTGCCTTACATTTTTTTAACATGCTGTGACACCTTACCACTATTAGCAGCCAACATAACGCGTCACACTAGCTGTGATAAATAAATTATGATAAACAAAACGATCTATTTCCCATTAATAATAATAAGGAATCCAGCATGGAAAATTCAAAAACCCCATTACCAGAAGAGATGGATCATATTCAAGGCGATACCAATATCAATGATAACAGCCAAGAAGTTGATTTAGACAATCCTATGTTACACACGATTGATAATGACGACGTGATCGATAATAGTGTAGGATTTGATAATTCACAAGTCGGTACGGATGCTACCCAAGGTCTGACGCCCATCCATCGCCAAAATATCGATGAATCACGTGTCGATGAAGTACTGGTTCAAGACAATCTCGATGACAATGATTATCCAGATTCTATGGATATTGCAGATAGAGAAGCCGCCGAACGTAGTAATGATGACGATTTTTAAACAAGCTATCTAATATCTAAGTACCAAAAATCCCACCCGATATCATTCATCGAGCGGGATTTTTTATGCTGAATAACTTTTTATTTTACAAAAATCTTCTAAAAACAGTGTGGCCAACTATTATCTACGCCCAACCATCTAACGTTCCTGCCCAGCCTTTGACCAAAGGCGCGGTCATGGCTTCAAACAAGTCCACATGTGCCTCATCAGCGTTCAATGCTGGAATATAATGATACTCTTGCCCGCCTGCGTTAAGAAAAGTCTCACGATTTTCAATAGCCAGTTCCTCCAAGGTCTCGAGACAATCTGCTGAAAACGCAGGGCTAAGAATTTGGACTGAACGCACCCCTGATTTGCCCCACTCTTCTAACACCACATCAGTGTAAGGCTTAATCCATTCTTGCTTACCAAAGCGTGATTGGAAGCTGATAATCCATTCATCTTCGCCCAGTCCTAGCGCTTGTGCCACTTGGGCAGCCGTACATTTGCAACGCTTGGGGTACGGATCGCCTTTATCGGCATATGGCTGCGGTATGCCATGAAAGCTGAACATTAATTTTTCAGGTTTGCCATGCTTGGCTTGAAAGCGGCGGATACTATCTGCTAGTGCTTTAATATATAACGGGTGGGCAAAATAGTCTTTAACCACGGTAATGTTAGGCAAATTACGCTGATTGAGCGACCATTTGGTAATCGCGTCATAGACCGCGCCTGTTGAGGTGGCAGAATACTGCGGAAATAATGGCAGCATCACGAAATGGTCAACACCTTCAGCGCGCAATTCATCCATAACCGCAGGCAAGCCGGGATTGCCATAGCTCATCGCCGCATGTACAGAAACCCGAAACGGCGCCGCGCTTTCAGCCAAACGTGGTTGCAGCATCTCAACTTGGCGATTAAGAATGTTGCGCATTGGCGAATCTCCATCCCAAATACTGGCATAAGCCTTCGCCACGCGTTTAGGACGACTTGGCAACACAAACAGATTTAGAATAATCGCCCACAAAAACCGTGGAATCTCAATGACACGCGGGTCTGATAAAAACTGCTTAAGATAACGGCGTACCGCAGGCGCAGTCGGCTCATCAGGTGTACCAAGGTTAACTAATAGGACAGCAATACGTGGAGGCAATTTAGGTTTCATAGCAGCACTATTTGATTATTAGGTGAATTAGAAAAAAGACTAGATGATCGCGAAAATTAGCAAATGACATATTATCCAGACATATCTCATTATTAAGACATGGTTGAATTAACACTTTGTTAGTGTAGCATTTTATCCATTCATAACGCAGGGTAAAAGCGCCCTTATATCATTTGATATTCAATCACTGCCTTTCTATTATCCATCTACTATGCCGCCATTATCAAACTAAGCTCGAAAGACTGCGCGTGAAGGTTGTACTCATATGCGCATCGCCATACAATAGGCAGGCTCATTGTCATAAAAACAATGTCAGCAAGAATATAGTGTAGGTAAAAGTCATGTCGGCAAAGCAGTCTGTCGACATATTGCCATTTTTATTTTATTGATGATTGTTGTCTTGCGAGGTAGCTTTGAACGCACGCCCTGATAATACCAGTGACCGACTCCCCAAAGATAAGTCCGATTCGACTAGCCCAGTTGATTCGGTAGGCTCAGTGGGAATTGTCACGCCCGAGATTTTTCATTTTGCTGAGCCATTAACCTTGGAGTGCAACCGTACGCTGCCCTCGTTCGATCTCATCATCGAAACCTATGGCACGCCCAATAGCGACAAGTCAAATGCCGTACTTATTTGTCACGCCTTATCAGGCAACCATCACGCGGCAGGTTTTCATAGTGCCGATGACAAGAAGGCCGGCTGGTGGGACAATATGATTGGCCCTAATAAAGCCATCGATACCAATCGATTTTATGTGGTTTGTGTCAACAATATCGGTAGCTGCTTTGGTTCTACAGGTCCAACAACGATTAATCCCGACAGTGCTAACTCAAACGATACTAGCTCAAACGATGCCAATTTAAACGATAAAGGCGAACCCCAAGTATATGGTCCTGACTTTCCGTTGGTTACCATCAAAGACTGGGTAAAAACTCAAGCCATTCTCTCAGACCGCCTTGGTATTGACGTGTGGCACGCTGTCGTCGGCGGCTCGATGGGCGGTATGCAGGCATTACAATGGTCAGTTGATTATCCAGACAGGCTAAAGCGCTGTGTGGTCATTGCTAGTACGCCTAAGCTATCTGCCCAAAACATTGCGTTCAATGAAGTCGCGCGTCAGTCGATTCTCTCTGATCCTGACTTTAAAGATGGACGCTACTTACAAGCAGGCACCTACCCTCGTCGCGGTCTTATCTTAGCGCGGATGGTTGGCCATATCACGTATTTGACCGATGATGCGATGAAAGCCAAATTTGGCCGTGATTTAAAATCTGGCAAGTTTATGTATGGCTACGATGCCGAATTCCAAGTCGAGAGCTACCTACGCTATCAAGGTGAACGCTTTAGCGAAAACTTCGACGCCAATACGTATCTGCTGATGACCAAAGCGCTAGACTATTTTGATCCGACACGTGATTATTCATCCGCAATAAAAATAGAGTCCGAAGAATCATTGGTGCAACTTGAGCACTCAATCAGCGCCTCAATTGAAACTGCCAAAACAGCTTCTGAGATTGACTTAGAAGACCATGCTTTAGAAGATAATGTTTTAGAAGACAATGTTTTAGAAGACAATGCAGCCACTATAAGTGATAACGAACATAATCGTCAGCAAGAACTTACGGCGCTAAAAGCAGCTTTTGACCATACACAATGCCAATATTTGGTGGTGTCATTTACCACTGATTGGCGTTTCGCTCCAGAGCGCTCACAAGAAATTGTCAATGCGTTAATGGCCACGGGCAAGCCTGTTAACTACATCAATGTCGATGCGCCACATGGTCATGACTCTTTCTTATTTGATATTCCGCGTTATATGGGCGCCGTCAAAGGCTTTTTAACCGCGCCATTTATTACTGATAGCTTGCCAAAAAGCAGACCTCACAACAGCCATCAAAAAACAGGAACCTGCTCATGAGAATGGATCATCAATTGGCTGAGCGCTGGATTGCCCCGCAGTCACATGTGCTGGATTTGGGCTGCGGCAATGGCGAGCTGCTCGCGCATTTGCAACAGAATCGCGGCGTGACGGGCTACGGACTTGAGATTGATGAAGAAAAAATCAATGATGGCATTGCTAAAGGTTTGTCTATTATTGAACAAGATCTCAATGACGGTCTAGCGCGTTTCGCGGACAATAGCTTTGACACCGTCGTCATGGCTCGTGCGCTACAAGCAGTAAAAGCACCTGATGTGCTATTGCTCGATATGCTACGAGTGGCTCGCGAGGCTGTTATTACCTTTCCGAATTTTGCGCACTGGCAAAACCGTCTGCATTTGGGACTAAAAGGCATGATGCCCGTCTCAGAAGCCCTGCCTTATGAATGGTATAACACGCCAAACATTCATCTATGTACGTTTAAGGATTTTGAGCAGCTGTGCGCAAAGCATGATATTCATATCATCAATCGCTTTGCTGTTAGTGATTCTGAAAAAGGTCATACTCCGCTCATGAAAACCTTGATACGACAAGCGCCTAACCTATTGGCAGATGTCGCTATTTATCGCGTCACCAAACGGAAATCATAATAATAGTCGGTTTTGGCTAATATGTACTAAAAGTAAAACTGAGGTTAATAGGTAACCATGACATTAGTAAATACAACTTTTAACCTTAACAAAGGTTTGTTTTATTATTACAATTAAGTAACTCTATGATTTTGTTGAGGTCAATGAGGTATAGATAAGAATTGAATCGTGTAATTAGTATTTGAGTTTCGTAAGTTTGGGTGTTAAGCTAGCGAAATAGTGTCGACCGCACACCTATGACAATCATTTATCGATTCAATTAGGATCAATGGCAACACTACAACGATTAATTATATTGCTAATAATTAGGTAAGTTGGTATTGCAAGATTTCACCTAATTGTTATTACCGCCTAAGCTAATTTAGCGGTACAACTTTTTCTTTTGCTTATTAACTGCTTAATTTTGGAGCTGCTATGAAATTATTAAAAGCTGCGTTGTTTACCGCGTTATTTTCTTGTGCCGGTATTGCAAACGCTGAGTTAATATCAAACGTGCCACTTGATACCTCACGTTTTGAGCTAATGCCAGTCAGTGAGCTGTCTGCCAGCGCTGCCCAAGGTAACGATCACGCTCAGTTTTATTTGGCTAAACGCTTACAAAAAGGCCAAGGTATTGCCCAAAATACTCAGCAAGCGATCCAGTGGTACACCAAAGCAGCAAATCAAGGCGTTGCCCCTGCTCAGTTGAACCTTGCCATCATGTACTTGCGCGGTGAAGGTGTAAAACCGAACCTACAACAAGCCCGTGTTTGGTTAGAAAAAGCCGCCATGCGTGGCGACAACCGTGCCAGCTACACGCTTGCATTGTTAGATGAAAAGCAGAAAAATCTTGTTGATGCTTATAAATGGTACGACTTGGCTGCCCGTGATGGTATGTTAGACGAAAAAGTCCGTAACAAAGCACGCGGCAAAATTGGTCAGTTGGCATTGAACTTATCAAGCGCCGATATCGCCAGTGCTCGTAGCAAAGCGGATACTTGGTTTCAGAGTAAATAAATTTAGCAACATATAACTTTATTTTAAAAATAAAAATCCAGCCTTTGCGCTGGATTTTTTGTGTTTAAAAAAATTTCGACTTTTAATGAGCTACTAGTAAGTGTTATAGCGATTCACCGTGAATAAACGTCTAAAAGACATAATCATTAAGATAATATTATTTAATAAGCAATCCACATCCATGTCTTTAACGATGTTATCCGTTATTAAGTAATTCAAAATCCTTCTAAAATTTGCTACACTATGCGCGCATTGATCAATTCCACAATTGCGCCAATGTTATTTTATTAAAAACTTAACTTATTGCACTAGGTTTGCGACCTAGCCAGCAGGAGAAAAATATGAGCACCGCCCAAGATAGCAATAACCCTCTAACCGACAGCAAGTCAGCTCCCGTTTACGACAGCATTATTAACAATATCGTCGTTGCCGCTCTGTATAAATTCACGCGCTTTGCTGACTTTGAGCAATATCGCGCACCAATTTTAAATAATATGCTCGAGCATGATGTTAAAGGCACTTTATTGATTGCCGCTGAAGGTATCAATGGAACCATTTCTGGCACACGTCAAGGAGTTGATAACGTCCTTGAATATTTGCGCAGTATCGAAGCGATTGGCAGCTTTACCTTCAAAGAGTCTTATACCGATGCCCAGCCCTTTTATCGCACTAAGGTGAAGCTAAAAAAAGAAATCGTTACCATGGGTGTAGAAAATATCGACCCATTACAATCGGTCGGTCGCTATGTAAAACCAAGTGATTGGAATGCGTTAATTTCAGACCCTGACGTGATCCTCATTGATACGCGAAACGATTATGAAGTAAAAATCGGTACGTTCCAAAATGCGGTCAATCCAAATACGGAAACTTTCCGTGAGTTTCCAGAATACGTGGCAAAAGAGCTAGACCCAGCTAAGCATAAAAAAGTCGCCATGTTCTGTACCGGTGGCATTCGCTGTGAAAAATCTACCGCCTATATGCGCGAGCAAGGATTTGAAGAGGTCTATCACTTAGAAGGTGGTATCTTGAAGTATCTAGAAGAAATCCCCGCTAGTGACTCTATGTGGCAAGGCGATTGCTTTGTTTTTGACAACCGCGTATCGGTCAATCACAACTTAGAAAAAGGCAGTTATGAGCAGTGTTTTGCGTGCCGTATGCCGATCACTGCCGATGACATGCAAAGCCCTAGCTATATCAAAGGCGAGTCTTGCCCACACTGTATCGATAAGGCCACCGACGAGCAAAAAGCACGTTTCCGTGAGCGTGAGCATCAAATGCAGTTAGCCGCAAAACGTGGCGAAGCTCATATCGGTAGCGATGTCATGGACGTCATAGAAAAACGCAAAGCGGCAAAGACCGAAGCACATCGTCAAGCTGAGGCTGATAATAAAGCCAAATTGGGATAAATTGACAAGTAATAGAATCAAAAAGAAAGCGCCGATCAATATTTGATAGGCGCTTTCTTTTTTAACTTATAACTACTTAATGCAGTTTAGCTACCGCGATAAGTACTATAGCCATATGGTGATAAAGTGATTGGCACATGGAAATGATTTTTGCCTTCGATATTGAAGTTAACTTCAACATAAGGGTAGAATGATTTTAGACCTTGCTCACGGAAATACGGAGTGGTTTCAAAGATAAGTTTATAAGTACCTTTGTGATCGACGCCAGCTTCATTCGGTAAGAAGTTACCGATACGACCCTTGTCATCAGTCTTTTCAGTATCAAGTAACTTCCAGCTACCTGTTTTGTCTTGCATCATCAATCTTACATTGACGTTTGGCGCAGGCTTACCCGTACTAATATCTAAAATATGACTAGATAACTGATAGCTCTCTTGATCGACTGCTGCATAGCTGGCTGTTGCGGTCATGGCTAATACGCCACTCAAAGCAGCAGCTTTTATGATTGTAGCTTTCATAAAACACCTTTTTTAATTGTTGATGAAGGTTTGATTGAATTATTAATAAATAAGTAGTAAATAATTATTACTAATAAGAATTTAGTATATATTGCCAATCGAACCCCATAATGAAGTAAACGTTAAAATTTATAAAAACGCGTATAGAATACGTAGATAACGTAATATAAAAGCCACAAAATTATAACCAAAAAAACAGTTAAAAATGTCCATAAAAAAGCAGACAACGCTGGGCGTCATCTGCTATTGCTATTGTATCTAATCGATCTTTATCGTCTTAAAAATCGGTTATTTATATTGATTCTTTAGAACAAAATACGAACGCGAATGGTTTCTTCTACGTCTTTGAGTTGATCTAACGCCGCATCTGAATCGTTATAATCAACATCCATCACTAGATAGCCCACATCGCCTTCTGTCATTAGGCTCTGCGCTAGGATATTAATCCCTGCTTCAGCAAACAGACGGTTAATCTGTGACAGTACGCCTGGTACGTTTCTGTGGATATGTAGCAGACGATGCGAGTTTTCTTTGAACGGAATAGAAACTTCTGGGAAGTTGACAGCGGTCGCCGTATCACCTTGATCAGAATATCTAACGAACTTGTCTGCGACTTCTAGGCCAATATTGGCTTGCGCTTCTTGCGTTGAGCCACCGACATGCGGCGTCAAGATAACGTTATCAAACTTACGTAATGGGGATTCAAACTCTTCGTCAGCAGATTTTGGCTCTTTTGGGAACACGTCAATCGCTGCGCCTAAGATCTTACCAGACTCAAGCACCGCAGCGAGATCATCAATCTCGACGCAAGTACCGCGAGCGGCATTGATAAAGTAACTGCCTTCTTTCATCTGGGCGAACTGCTCGGCTTTCATCATATAACGCGTACTTGGTACGTCAGGCACGTGCAACGTTACGATGTCAGCTGTTGATAATAGCTCTTCTAAGCTGCCCACTTGTACCGCATTGCCCAGTGGCAATTTGGTCACGGCATCATGATAGATGACTTTCATACCGAAGCTTTCTGCTAAGACAGACAATTGCGAGCCGATAGAGCCATAACCGACGATACCGATCGTTTTGCCACGTACTTCATGTGAGTTGGTCGCAGACTTGCCCCAACCACCGCGATGTACGGTTGCATTTTTTTCAGGAATACCGCGATACAGCATGATGGCTTCGGCCAATACCAACTCAGCCACTGAACGGGTGTTAGAAAATGGCGCGTTAAATACAGGAATACCGAGGTCGCGAGCCGCGTCTAAATCTACCTGATTGGTACCGATACAAAAGCAGCCAATGCCGATAAGCTTATGCGCATGCTCAAGTACTTCACGCGTCAACTGAGTACGCGAACGAATACCGATAAAGTGAGCATCTTTGATTTTTTCAATCAGCTCGTCTTGATCTAGCGCCTGACTGATATTCTCAATATTATGATAACCAGCGCCTTCCAATACTTTTAAAGCATTGGCATGTAGACCTTCGAGCAATAAAAAACGTATTTTGTCTTTTTGTAGTGATAGCGCCATATGAGAACTGTCCTATAATTGTCTTATTAAATTATCTAAAGGATAATCTATGATGGATGAAACGCAAACAGTCTAGATATCTTACACAAAATCCGACGTCGATGTTAGCAGATTAGATGAATTATTGATTATCAAGCCCGAAAAAATTTTATGCTATAGTGAGTTATTGTATTTAAAATCTATTAAACTGTTTTTTACTATTGATGTCCAATTATGTAGGCACAATCGTATCACTTTATAACTGTCGAACTAAGTAACATAACTGTTGAACTGAATAACACAACTGCCGAGCTGGCTAACACTTAGTTATACACGGCCCATTATATGAATCCAATTAAACAAACCCAACTATATAAACATATTTATATGCCCTTAGTTATATCAATTTAGCGATATAATAATCCCCTTTATGCATAGCGCTTACGTTCATACTGAGATTTGACCATGACTTCTTTATCTAGCCAAAGCACCTCTGAAACCAATACCACTGCTGTCCAAGCGATATTAACTACTTTAATTGATGCCCATCAATTTGACCCCACCCAAATCAAAACCGATGCTGAGAGTTTAGAACATTGGGGTAAAGACTGGACCAAGCATTTCGCTCCAGCAGCATCCGCCATCGTCTTTCCAAAGACCACCGAACAAGTGCAAGCAATTGTCCTCCTTGCCAATCAGCACAACATCGTCCTAACCCCCAGTGGTGGTCGTACTGGTCTGTCTGCAGGCGCAGTCGCCGCCAATGGTGAAATCGTCGTTAGCCTCGATAAAATGAACCATATCGGCCAGTTTTATCCTGCTGATCGCATGGTTGAAATTGAAGCCGGCGTCATCACTGAACAACTACAACAGTTCGCCGAATCAAAAGACCTCTACTATCCCGTTGACTTTGCCTCAGCAGGCTCTAGCCAAATGGGCGGCAATATCGGCACCAATGCAGGTGGCATCAAAGTCATTCGTTATGGCATGACCCGCCAATGGATCATGGGACTGACCGTTGTCACCGGTCGTGGCGACATCTTGCATCTCAATCGCGGTATGGTCAAAAACGCCACCGGTTACGACTTGCGTCAATTGTTCATCGGTAGTGAAGGCACGTTAGGTTTTGTCACTCACGCACAAATCAAGCTGGAACGTCAGCCACAAGACTTAAATGTCATGGTGCTTGGCATGGACAGCTTTAACGATGTCATGAATGTCTTATCGGCCTTCCAAGCGAAAATTGATTTGACCGCCTTTGAATTCTTTGATGATATCGCGATTGATAAACTCATGGCACATGGTCAAGTACAAGAACCATTTGAGTCTCGCACCAAGTTTTATACCTTGCTAGAGTTTGAAGCACCATACGAGCCCATCATGGACAAAGCCATGGCCATATTTGAGGATTGTATGGAGCAAGGCTGGATCGTTGACGGCGTTATGAGCCAAAGCTTGGCGCAAGCGGCAGAGCTGTGGAAATTGCGCGAATATATATCAGAGACCATCTCAGTATTCACGCCTTACAAAAACGACGTCTCGGTGCTCATAAGCTATGTGCCTGATTTTATCGAAGAGATTGACCACATTGTCAGCAGTAACTATCCTGACTTTGAAGTCTGCTGGTTTGGTCATATCGGCGATGGTAATTTGCACTTAAATATCTTAAAGCCTGAAAACATGAGCAAAGATGACTTTTTTGCCGAGTGTAAACTTGTCAATAAGCAGGTGTTTGAGACGGTACAAAAATATGGCGGTTCAGTATCTGCTGAACATGGTGTGGGCATGACGAAGAAGCCCTACTTACACTATAGCCGTAGCGAGACTGAAATTGATTATCTGCGAGACATTAAGAAAGTCTTTGATCCTAATAATATTATGAACCGTGGTAAGATTTTTGATATGTAGTGGATAATATTATCATTAGATTGACATTAAAAAGACGCTAAACCTATAGGGCTAGCGTCTTTTTTTAATGTTATAGAATTGAATATTATAGAAGATATACCTTATAAAAATTTTAAGGTTGGTTTATTTTGCTTACCAATAATACAGTAATATCAGTCCCACGATTAGTAAGATACTCAAAAAGCCTTGAACGATTAAAAAAGCTTGATGCGGTGCCACAATATGACGAAACATGTTGCCCATCGCGTTATAAGTAATACCTGCTGCCTGAATATGTGGTGGGTGTTCAAAGGTTTTGATGATTTGCAAAAAATGCGCTGTATGTTCAGGCGACCAATCATGTGGAAAAAACGGCAAATAAGCAGAGAGCTGCGCGGCTTGCTTTTTGCTCGCTGGTGACCATAGCCAACGCTCCAAAAATAGCAAACGCATACGCCAATCGGCAAAGCTGCGGTTGTCTATGGTCTGCAACAATAATACTTCAATATTCTTGTGACGGCTATCTGCAAAAATGCGTTGCTGTAACTCAAATACGTGCGCTTTTTCACCTTCAATGCATTGCAAAAAATGACCGTTGCCATAACATAAGGTACCTGTGATGCCATGTTGTTGATTGTAGTTGCGCGCATGATTTTCTACTTCATCAAATATAGAGGTATTCAAACGTGAGCCAAGTGTCAAAGTGCTGACATAGACCAACTGAACCAGTGTTGAATCTTCTATTTCATCAAACGCACTGATTTTATTGGTATAATTTAAGGGCATAATACAATAATCCTAAAGGGTATAATAAAACCATCCTAAAAATCCATTGATGGACGGCTGAACAAAGTCCATAAAGTAAAACGATACCCAAATAAACAATCTTGACTCACAAAAACCTATCAAATAGTTACTACGTTAGACTGTCATTGATTGGGTAAGTTGTTATGATATCGAGCAAAACGACCTTGCTAAGAATGCAAAGTATTAATGAATGGGACATAGAAATGATAGTAGATTAATATGAGAAATGATTCATGCAGCTAGCCTGAAATAGCTCGTTAGTATTGGGTTCATCTCACTTTAATAAGTGTTTATCGCACCTCTTGTATACTAAAGTTGATAGAAAAATCAAACACAGTGTCGTCGTAACCTATTGTAATGCAATGATAAATCATTGTAACGGTAATACTCTATCATTGAAATAATTTTATTAACTTTGTTACACAAATATTTGCCGACCCGAATCTTGCAACATATTCACATTTGATATCATTGAAACCAGTAAAGAGCCAAAACAGGAATATTATGAGTAAAATAGAAAAATTAGATGACCTTCATCTTACAATCGCTGAGATTAAGAAAAAAGATTATCCTCAACTAAAAGAATTGATGGATCGCGTTTATGTAAACTTAGGCGGCGCTTGGTCAAAGACGACCATTCATACCTTGATTGATGCCTTCCCTGAAGGTCAGATTGCTATGTTTGACCATGACCAACTAATCGGAATTGTGCTGTCCATGCGCGTTGATTACGCAAAGTTTTCAAACCCGCATACGTATGACGATTTGATCGGACAAAAAGAAATCATCAGAGACAATCCTGATGGTGATGCGATTTATGGCTTGGATGCGTTGATTGATCCTGAGTATCGCGGTTATCGCCTTGGTCGTCGGCTTTATGATGCACGCAAAGAGCTGTGCCGACAGTTGAACTTCCGAGCAATTTTGGCCGGTGGACGCATTCCCAATTATTATAACCACAAAGAATTGACGCCAGGCGAGTACATTGATGCTGTTGAAAGTCGCGAAATTCACGACTCTGCTTTGTCCTTTCAGCTCTCTAACGGCTTTATCGTGAAGCGCATTTTGACCGCTTATCTGCCAGATGACAAACAGTCTAAAGGCTTTGCGACTTTGCTTGAGTGGGCAAACATTTATTATGAGCCAAAAGACTACAAGCCTAATACGCGCAAATCTGAAGTACGTATTGGTGGTATTCAGTGGCAAATGCGTGAAGTTGAATCACCTGAAGAGCTATTGCAACAAGTTGAGTTCTTTGTCGATATCATGGCCGATTACAACTCAGACTTTGCCTGTTTACCAGAGTTCTTTAATGCGCCATTGATGGGTCTTTGCGAATCAACCGATCAAAATATCGCCATTCGCTTCTTGGCCGGTTATACCGAGTGGTTCAAAACGGAAGTCTCACATTTGGCCGTCAGCTACAACGTCAATGTCATCGTGGGCTCTATGCCATTATTGGATGAAGACGATACCTTATACAATGTCAGCTATCTCTGTCGCCGCGATGGTACGGTTGAAGAGCAACGCAAAATCCATATCACGCCGCATGAGCGCAGTGCTTGGGTCATTGAAGGTGGTGATGAAGTCAAAGTGTTTGACACTGATGCTGGTCGGATCGGGATTTTGGTCTGCTATGATGTCGAGTTTCCTGAGCTTGCGCGTTTATTAGCGCTTGAAGATATGGATATTTTGTTTGTGCCTTTTTGGACAGACACCAAGAATGGTTATTTGCGTGTACGCCATTGTGCTCAAGCACGGGCGATTGAAAACGAATGCTATGTGATGATTTGCGGGTCAGTGGGCAACTTACCACAAGTTGAGAGCTTAGATATTCAGTACGCGCAGTCGACTATTTTCTCACCCTCAGATTTTGCATTTCCGCATGACGCGATTATGGCAGAAACAACGCCCAACACTGAGATGGTCTTTTTCTCAGATGTGAATTTAGACAAGCTCACTCACGTTCGAAATGAAGGCTCGGTACATAACTTACTTGATCGCCGTGATGATTTGTTCAGTTTAAAATGGAAACGAAAAGCCAAAATTTCAGCGAGCAAGTTAACTGATGAAGAACGCCGTGAAAACTCAGGTAGCGTGCTAATCGGTGATCCGTTGCAAAACCGTGCACAAAAACCTTAATTGATTAAGATAAGCACCCAATAACAAAATAACTTGATAATACGGCTGACCATTCAGCCGTTTATTTTTATCTACAATCGAGCCATTATAAAATACGTACAGTGATACTGGAATAAATTTTGCGCAGCCTCTGGCAGCAACGGCACAGCAAGCCAGAAAAATTTATTCCAGTATCACTGTACGTATTTTTACTTCTTTTATTTAGGACTGACTAGAGCACAAAAAGCAACCGCTATGACGACTGATATTCCAAAGGAAAAAGACAGGCTTAAAAAGACACCGAAGCAAAAGATGTGGTCTGTGTTAAAAACGGTACTGTTATATGGTCTGATATTTTTGGTCATTTATACGGCGATTAATTGGTGGCGACAACCCGTCATGCCAGCCAATCCGCAGCTGCAATTAACTGAGTATCAAGGGCAGACCGTTGATTTGGCGGCACTGAGTGGTGAGCAACCGACGCTCGTGTATTTTTGGGGTACGTGGTGTCCAATCTGTAGTGTGACCTCTCCGACCATAAACAAACTTGCCATAGCAAATAACTACCCTGTCGTCACTATTGCTATTAAATCAGGCTCCAACCAAGAGTTACAAAGTTACCTTAATAAAAATAATTATAACTTTACGACGGTAAATGACCAAGAAGGTCGCATTTTTGCCGATTGGCAGGGACAAGTCACACCGTCATATGTCATTTTAAAAGATGGTGAGATGGCACAAGGTTTGACAGGTATTCAGCCACTTTGGTCATTGAAATTGCGATTATGGCTATCGTCCGTTTTTTAGTATTTAGCAAATAAACACGTAACCGTGCCATATAGTCGATACTGAATAAAATGGATACATGACAATATCCCAGCGCCGTTGTCTCTTTTTTATATTGAACTGACTATACTTATGATTTAATGGCTAATGTATTCTTGAGATAGATAATTGGTTTGGGTTAAAGTCAGCACGACGCTGGTCAGCTCTTTTTCCCCCACCCTTTTTATCATATAATAGCTGCCGTTATCATCGATGCTATTCTAATTATTCTGATAACTGTATTTTAGGTTGCAATCATCTCGTTACCATTTATTATGGACATGAATATACTTATAAGTGACTGACCTTACCACTGGCTTATAAGCAACCTCTTATAAACAAGAAGCGACCATCGATTATCAAACATTTGACCCCATATTATATTTAACATTAATCATCCATTTCAAATGCAACTTCTACCCTTCATTTTAAAAAGACACCTTTATGACTGATAAAAGTACTGATACACCGAACCAAGACTACAAAGACACACTAAACCTTGCCGATACGCCATTTGCAATGCGTGCAAACCTTGCCAAACGTGAGCCTGATTGGTTGGCTGCTTGGGAAGCCGATGACGTGTATGGCAAAATTCGCAAGGCGCGTGCTGGTGCGACCAAGTACATTTTGCACGACGGCCCTCCTTATGCTAATGGTCAGATTCACTTAGGCCATGCGGTTAATAAAGTACTAAAAGACATTATTGTAAAGTCAAAAACGCTATCAGGTTTCGATGCGCCTTATGTTCCCGGTTGGGACTGTCACGGTCTGCCTATCGAACAAAAGGTCGAAGCCAAAGTCGGTAAAGTGGGTCAAAAAGTCTCTGCGACCGAATTTCGTGGTCTCTGCCGCGAATATGCGAGCACGCAAATTGAGTTGCAAAAAGCAGACTTCAAACGTCTGGGCGTGTTTGGTGATTGGGACAACCCTTATCTGACCATGAACTTTCATCAAGAAGCCAACATCGTACGTGCGCTTGCCAAAATTCATGACAACGGTCATGTGACCCGCGGTATGAAGCCCGTGAACTGGTGCTTGGACTGTAGCTCTGCCTTGGCAGAAGCTGAAGTCGAATATCAAGATAAAGTGTCTGATGCGATCTATGTCAGTTTTGATGTGCTTGATACCGAAAAAGTAGCGGCCTTAGCTGAGCTAGATGGCAACATTGCAGCTGTCATTTGGACGACGACGCCTTGGACTTTACCTGCTAACCAAGCAATCGCCGTACATCCTGAGCATGACTATAGCGTGGTCGCCACCGAAAAAGGCAATTTGCTGTTGGCGACTGATTTGGTTGAAACGGCATTAGCTGAATTTAAATTAGAAAGTAAGGGCGTCCTTGCTACCGTATCAGGACGCGAGCTTGAAGGTCTGCGCGCCCAGCATCCATTGATTGTAGACCGTCAAGTGCCGCTTATCTTAGGCGATCACGTGACTACTGACAGCGGTACTGGTCTAGTACATACTGCACCCGGTCACGGTTTAGACGATTATATCGTTGGTCTTAAATATGATTTGCCTGTTGAAAATCCAGTGAGTGGCACGGGTGTTTATTTAGAGAGCGCAGCGGTATTTGCGGGCGAACATATCTATAAAGCCAATCCAAAAATCATCGCAGCCTTGCATGACAATGGTCATTTAATCAGCCACACAAAGATCGAGCACAGCTATCCGCATTGCTGGCGTCATAAGTCGCCGATTATTTTCCGCGCAACCCCGCAGTGGTTTATCAGTATGGAAGCCAAAGGTTTACGTGAGCGCGCGCTTGCCGATATCCCTAGAGTCAATTGGACGCCAGCATGGGGACAAAACCGCATTGAAGCGATGATGAATGGTCGTCCTGACTGGTGTATTTCACGCCAGCGTACATGGGGCGTGCCGATCGCTTTCTTTACGCATAAAGAAACGGGCGAGCTACATCCAAACACGCTTGAGCTGATGGAAGTCGCTGCACAAAAAATCAATGCAGGCGGCGTTGAAGCTTGGTTTGATGCCAGCTGTGAAAACTTCTTAGGCGCGGAAGCTGCTGATTATGACAAAGCAACGGACACCTTAGACGTATGGTTTGACTCAGGTACGACCCATTTTACTGTGCTTGAACAGCGTGATGAGCTGGTCAATCCTGCGGATATCTACTTAGAAGGCTCAGATCAACATCGTGGCTGGTTCCAGACGTCATTACTAACGTCTGAAGCCATGTACGAGCGCCCACCGTTTAAGCAAGTATTGACGCACGGTTTTGTCGTTGATGAAAACGGCCGTAAGATGAGTAAATCACTGGGCAATATCATCACCCCACAAGAAGAGATCAATAAAACAGGCGCTGATATGCTACGTCTGTGGATTGCGTCTAGCGATTATCGTTATGAGATGAGCGCCGGTAAAGCATCGTTTAAAGGTGCGATCGACATGTATCGCCGCATCCGTAATACGCTACGCTTCTTACTTGCCAACACCGATGACTTTGATCCAGCGATCAACAGTATTGATATCAATGAATTGGTCAGTCTTGATAAGTTCATCATTGAGCGGGCGCAAACGGTACAAGCACAAATCATTAGTGCCTACGATGCAATGGACTTTCACCAAGTCACTCAACATGTGACGGCGTTTTGTTCGCAAGATTTGGGTAGCTTCTATCTAGATATTATCAAAGACCGTCAATACACTACGCAGACTGATGGTCAGCCGCGTAGATCAGCACAAACGGCTATTTATCACATCGCCAATGCTTTGATTCGCTGGATTACGCCGATTTTGTCATTCACCGCGCAAGAAGCATGGGAAGTATTGCATGGTAACAATGAAAATAAAGCGGACTATGTGTTCACTGAAGAATGGTACACGTTCCCAGAATTCGAGCTAAGCGACATTAGTAATGAGGACTGGCAGCGTATCATGCTGGCTAAAGACATGGTCAACAAACACATCGAAACGGCGCGTGGTGAAAAAATCATCAATGCCAACTTATCTGCCGATGTGAACCTATATGCTGATGGCGCGATGCAAGATAGTTTAGCCAAGCTGGGCGAAGAGCTTCGTTTCGTTCTCATTACTAGCAAAGCAACACTGAAGCCAATGAGCGATGCCCCTGCTGACAAGGTTACTCTAGAAGGCCAAACTGACAGCGATACAGAAACACCTGTAGACTTAGTGGTCGATGTTAGTGCCGCGACTGGCACCAAATGCGTGCGCTGTTGGCACATCCGTGATGACATCGGTACAGACAGTGCGCACCCTGAATTATGCGCCCGCTGCGTCACCAATGTCAGCGGCGATGGCGAGGTGCGCCACTATGCCTAATTCAAAAGAGCCTAACTCAATAGATACATCGGAAAATAATCAACTGTCCGTTGACGCCGATAATACGCCTAAGCCTGCTCATGCAACCACGGGCAGCTCGACGACACCTAGAAGTCGTTTAATTAAGACGCCAAAAATGATCGCCAATGGTCGTCGTGCCTTTATGTGGTATTTGTTGTCCCTAGTCGTGATTATTATCGATCAGTGGACGAAGTGGTTGGCTGAAACTAAGCTCACCTTTCATGAGCCAGTGCCTGTCATTGAGCCTTTCCTTAATTGGACGCTCGCTTATAACTATGGCGCTGCCTTTAGCTTTTTGGCAGATGCAGGCGGTTGGCAAAAGTGGTTCTTCTCAGGTTTGGCGCTCGTGATGTCGCTGTTTTTGATCGTGTATCTGATTAAAGCCCCTCGCAAAGCCACGTTGCTCTCTTTCGGACTGGCGTTGGTACTTGGCGGTGCGGTTGGTAATTTAATTGATCGTTTATTGCATGGTCATGTGATTGATTTTATTCATGTGCATTATGCCAATGTTTGGGATTATCCGATCTTTAATATTGCCGATATGGGCATCAGTATTGGCGTGGTGTTGATTGTCATTGATATGCTATTTTTAGAAAAAAAGCGTGAAATGCCACGGTCATAATTGCGTGTAGCTAGATAAATCCGTTCAATTTATAAATAAAAAGGTGGGTTACGTATTCGTAATCCACCTTTTTACTATTCTTAATCATTGAGTATGTTACCCATATTCGCATCTTAGTTTTTATTTATATAGTCAAAAAA
Organism: Psychrobacter immobilis; assembly: GCF_904846225.1. GTDB lineage: Bacteria > Pseudomonadota > Gammaproteobacteria > Pseudomonadales > Moraxellaceae > Psychrobacter > Psychrobacter immobilis_F. Next base: position 29,998 of record NZ_CAJGZJ010000002.1, read on the forward strand.
CAATAAATGAGCGCTACAGTAGTGCTGGAATGAATTTTTCGAAGCCTCTGTCTGCAACGGCACAGCAAGCGAGAAAAATTTATACCAGCAGTATCTGACTATTGATGTATCGACTTAACTTTTCACCGACTATAGCAGCCCTTATAATAAATTGGCCAAAGAATCTAAACCACCACCTGCCAATAGGAATAATAATCCTGCCATGTTAATCACGACGGTCAAATAATACGCCACTCGAAACTCCGGCTTTTGCGACTTATGACGTAGATACGTTTGTGCGACCATTGCCCCCACCCAGCCGCCAAGCGCGCTCAATAGATGCAGCGTTGATTCAGGCGTTCGCCAATCACCACTTTGTGCAGCCGCTTTGTCTTTGGCATACATTCCGTAGGTTATAATTCCTAGCGCCGCATACCAAGCAACGACTAGCCAGCTCAGTTTATTGGTTGCCGCCAGTAAGATTAAAACGCCGTAAAATCCAACGCCAAGAAACAAACGTTTTTTTTGTCCCGCTTCAAAGTCCGCTTGATGACTACGTTTGGCGTTACGCTGACGGATTTGCTGATTTTTTTGTGCCATTTTTTGTTGCACAAAGCTTAGCTCTTGCACATCTTTTGCCTGCATCCGCCCTTGATTGTCTCGCGCAATTGTAAAAACGACTTTCTCCCCAATATCAGGGCGACGGCGTGCTTTAAATTCATTGATATGAAAAAATAACGAATCACCATTTTCTGTTTCGATAAAACCAAAGCCTTTATCGTCTTGCCACTTTTTAATGTGGCCTTGTTGCTTGTTTGCCATCACAATCCTACTCTTTTTTAGACTCGCAAAATATATAGTTAAAATATTTCCAAAGCACTACAGCGATACTGATATCAATTTTTGTAGCCTCTGTCTGCGCAGGCACAGCAAGCAAGGAAATTGATATGAGCAGTGTGTGGTGTATCGATATTACTTTTCACCAAATATAGTACACTATTTGCGTTACACTATTTACGCTTACAACCTTTTCCATATGGCTTATCATTTCATACATTGTTTTTTGACTTAACCTTATCTACGCAATAAATGGCTTTTGACTATGACCGAATCTCAATTTATCAATCCCAATGAAGACACACGCATCACTTTTGGCAGTCTTGTTAAGCTGCATTTTGAAGTCTCACTAGAAAACGGTACGATGATTGATTCAACCTTCAGCCGTGACGCTCCGGTGACATTGACCATCGGCGACGAGAGTTTGTTGCCGGGCTTTGAGCAAGTGCTAATGAACTTACGAGCGGGCGATACACGCTCTGCGCATCTTGAGCCAGAACAGGCATTTGGTGATTGGAATCCTGACAATATTCAACATTTCAGCCGTCCCCAATTTGCGCTTATCGCTGATAACCCCGAAATAGGCATGATGGTTGAATTTGAGGATAAAGGCAAGAACACCTTGCCCGGTACCATTAGTGCGATCGATGATGACGAAATCGAAGTGGATTTTAATCACCCCCTTGCTGGGCAATCAGTACTGTTTAAAGTAAAGGTATTCAAAGTTACGCCACCTGGCGTGACTGGTATCCAGTTAATATAATCAGTTAAATGCACGATCAACTATAAAAACGAACTCAAAAAGGATACTTACATGCAATACGAAACGCTGCCACAACTCGATGAAAAAGTCTCTAAAATCTGTCTCGGTACTATGACATGGGGACAGCAAAATACTGAATCTCAAGCACACGAGCAAATGGATTTGGCGCTGAGCGAAGGCGTTAATTTTTGGGATACGGCTGAGATGTACCCTTCACCGCCTGACAAAGACAAGCAAGGCGATACAGAACGCTTTATGGGCACTTGGTTCAATAAGACCAAGCAGCGCGACAAGGTGATCCTTGCCAGCAAAATATCGCCGATGGATTTTTTACGGGATGGTCAGACGCGTTTTACAGCTGAACACATCAGCAGTGCTATCGATAGCAATCTTGAGCGTTTGCAGACCGATTATATTGATATTTATCAGCTACATTGGCCTGAACGCCAAGCGAACTTTTTTGGTCAGCGCGGTTATACCGAAGAGATGGCAGCACAATCACTGGATGATTTAACGCCATTTTTGGAGACCATTCAAGCGTTAAATGATGAAATCAAAAAAGGTCGTATTCGTGCTTATGGCCTGTCGAATGACACGGCTTGGGGCCTGATGCGCTATCTTTGGGAAGCGGATAAAAATGGCTTGATTGCCCCCATTACCGTACAAAACCCCTATAGCTTGCTCAACCGCTTATACGAAGTCAATATGGCAGAGATTGCGCATCGTGAAAATGTTGGTCTGCTTGCTTATTCGCCGCTTGGCTTTGGCGTACTGTCTGGTAAATATCTCGATGGTAAACGTCCCGAAGGCGCTCGTCTCACTATGTATGATCGGTTTGCGCGTTATGTCAATGAACAAGCAAAATCAGCCACGGTTCAGTACGCTAAAATCGCATCTGATGCAGGCTTGGACATGGCACAAATGTCATTGGCCTTTGTCAATTCACGCTCATTTGTGACCAGCAATATCATTGGAGCGACCACGACTGAGCAATTACAATCCAATATCGACAGTGTTAACCTGACGTTAAGCTCAGACGTATTAGAAGCCATTGAAGCGGTGCATGCACAGCAGCCCAATCCATCGCCTTAGTTTGGTATGAATTAGTCGTTTATGAATTAATGGCTCATGAATTGCTACCGAAGTATTTATCATGAAAAGAAAAAGGCGCAAATCGCTAGTATTATCACTGCGATTTGCGCCTTTTTTATTGGTGCTTGTTTCTGACTTAAATAAAGAAAACTCTATTTAATTTCACGCTTTAGGGATTTTTGTTAAAACTCTAGAATGCAGCTCGGCTAGACCTTCTTGCATGCGTGCTTGTAATAAATTGGTCAGCTCACTTTTATTCATGCCTTTGGGATCTATCGGCTCAAGCGGTAATACATAAGCGGTGACGTCTTTACTATCCAGCACCTTTTTTATGCTGTCTTTCATCGTAAGCTTACCGTAATAGGGTAATGCTTCGCTCAAAGTGCCATCTTTATTGACATAAGCAATAACAAGCGGTCGAACAGGGACATCCGCATCTATGGCTGCTTGTAGCAGTGTGCCATGTATACGCTTAATTTTTTTGCCATCCGTCGTGGTCGCTTCTGGAAAAAAGATCACCGAGAATCCCTCGGTTAAAAAACTGGCTATTTGTGCTGCGACCGAGCCTGTATCACCGGAGCCACGCTCAATAAATACCGTACCGGCAGCCTGAGCCAATTTACCAAATATCGGCCATTCACCGATTTCAGCTTTGGATAAAAAGAAAGCAGGGCTTAGCGTACCTACCACAGGAATATCCATCCATGACACATGATTGGATACCCATAAACCATGATGTTGCTCTACCCGCTCGATTGCAACGACCTTTACACCAAACGATCCTGCCATCTTTCGGCAAAAGGTTTGAATATATCGTGGCAGCGTTTCGCGTGGTGGCTGTCTAAATGCTCCGATACGTTGGGCGGCGCGTAGTCCTCCGGCGATAGTCGTCGTCATGCCAGCGATTTGTTTGCCGCGGCCAAATTGCCGTTTGAGTGAAAAGCCTGACTTAGATTGGCTCATCTGTGTCCCTCGTGGTTAAAAACTTATGATTATATATTTTGAACAAGCGCCATGAGTATAGCAAAATTCAGTGCGTCAGTGACGATTTGTGCACTGAATTATAGACAGCTTTTGTTAGAGTAATGAAAGCATTATTTCTCAATTACTTTTACCTTTTTATTATCAAAATATAGACGATGATAATGAGGCATTTGACAATAGAACATTTAATAACCAATGCTGTAACATAAAATCATCACTAATTATGCTGATACGCTTTAATATCAAGCAATCAGGCCTTATATAGATGGTCATATGAACGTTATATCAAAGCTTACTGAGCTGACTTACTGAATTGATAATAGCGATATATTTACTTTATTGAATAGGTGATACTCTTTGGATTATTTTGAAAGACACGAAGGTGGCGAACGCGCCATTATAGTACATTTAGACATCCGCCAGATTCAAGATCCTGACGATTTAGGCGAATTTGAGCTGCTGGCTGATTCAGCAGGCGCAGATCGTTTGGCGCTCGTTACAGGTTCACGTCAAAGACCAGATGCCAGATATTTTGTCGGTAGTGGTAAAGCCGAAGAAATAGCAGAATTGGTACGCGAACATGATGCTGACATCGTCCTTTTTAACCATAGCTTGTCGCCCTCACAAGAGCGTAATATCGAAGCGTTGGTCAAATGCCGTGTGCTTGATCGCACTGGCTTGATTTTAGATATTTTTGCCCAGCGAGCTCGTACCTATGAAGGTAAGCTTCAGGTGGAGCTGGCACAGCTGAATCATCTCTCGACCCGTTTGGTACGTGGTTGGACGCATTTGGAGCGTCAAAAAGGTGGTATTGGCTTGCGTGGACCTGGTGAAACCCAGCTAGAAACAGATCGTCGCTTATTGCAAACACGAGTAAATCAGCTTAAAAGCAAGCTGGAAAAAGTACGTCAAACCCGTGCCCAAGGTCGCGCGCGCAGACAAAAATCTGACGTACCAACCATCTCGCTCGTCGGTTATACCAATGCGGGTAAGTCCACTCTGTTCAATCGTTTGGTTGATGAAAACATTTATGCTGCCGACAAGCTCTTTGCGACGCTCGATCCTACTTTACGCCGTTTAGACTGGCAAGGTGTGGGCCGAGTCGTATTAGTCGATACCGTGGGTTTTGTTCGTCATCTACCGCATGAATTGGTCGAATCTTTTCACGCGACATTAGAGGAGACTCTAGAGGCAGATTTGCTTCTACACGTCATCGACTCGTCAAGTGAAGACATGCACGAGCAAATCGAAGCGGTTAAAGCCGTACTGGCTGAAATCGATAATGATGTGCCTGTGCTCAATGTCTATAATAAGATTGATTTGACCGACGAGCCTGCACATATTGGTTATGCTAGCGAAGGTCAGCCTAATCGTGTTTATGTATCTTCTCGAGAAAATTTAGGCATGGAAGCGCTGTCACTTGCGGTACAGCAGCTGCTGACTGGTAAATTGACCACATTTGATGTCACTTTGCCTTATAATGCGGGTCAATTTAAAAGCACATTATATGAATTGGGTGTCATCTTAGAAGAAAGTTATGATGATAATGGTCATGAGTGTTTGACCATTCGTTTGCCAAGTGAGCGGCTAAGACAGCTGCTTGGTCAAGCCAACTTAAACCCTTTAGATGTATTGCCATTGGCCCAAGCGACATTGCTGATGCCAGTACTTGAAGAGTTTGAAAAATCGGATGAGGATGAAGATCTGACACTGACCGAAGCGGAAGAGAAAGCTTTTGATGAGTTTGATGCGCTAAACTCGGTAGCAGAAAATTCAGAGAAATCAGCCCTAAAAGAAGATCAAGTGCCTAATCCACAGATTTAAGCAACCCGCTTCTTAGAACTGCTTACTTCTTAAAACAACCTCATGGTTATTAGTTGTGAGCGATAAAAGGATGGTATCAATCGATATCATCCTTTTTTATGTGATATATCTTATTATTTTTTATAATCAAAACAATTCAACAGCTCTATAGTCAAAATACCCTAAAAACGCGACGGTGCTACTGATATCAATTTTTTAAGCCTCTGTCAGCAACGACACAGCAAGCGAGAAAAATTAATTCCAGTAATATCTAGTACCTGCTCATCAAGGTATCGATGTATTTTTTTAAATCACGAAAGACCTGATTCTTCTATAAACTTTATTAGTTTGCCTACTCCCTATATAATCGCCTGTGATACATTCGACGAATCTTGCTATTATCTTATTTATCTCTGACTTGGCCAGAATTTCTTATGAAATCTACTCACTCCGCCCATCTGCCCTTGTGGCTAGCATTAATCTTGACTTTAGCGATGGTCATATTTGTCCGTGAGTCTGCCGTTGTAATCTGTCAGTGGGCAGGTATAGAAAAAGCTGCGAACATCGTTGGACTGGTCGCTATGTTCTTTATCCTGATGACTTGGCGACTGCTCAAAGGGTTACCTAATTGGCTGACGCAAGCCAGTAATACCTTATTGGTTGATAGCGGCTTTGCTTTCTTACCCGTTTCTGCTGGTGCAGGCTTATTGCTATTTGCCTTAGGTGATGAGCTATGGGGCGTGATGCTAACGATGATTATCAGTACGTTTATCCCGCTTTGGGGGCTGGCCATACTTGCCCAGCACTGGCTAAATAATAAAGCAAGTATTGATAACACGACCGTTGATGAGCAGAAGGGACAGCGATGAGCTGCGGAGAGATGTCATGATTTTTGATAGTGTATTTATGGCGACCCTTGCGGCGATATTATTGACCTTGGCAGCTCATGTCATTGCTCGTGTGTTGGCACGCAAGCTCTCATGGTTACCGACAGTGATCACCGCCCTTGCGTTAGTTCTTGTTTTTTTGTTCATTCTGCAATGGGATTATGATCATTATTACCGTGCTGCTAAGCCTGTATTTGATCATCTATTAGGATATGTCACCGTACTATTAGCAGTACCATTGGCAGCGATGAGCTTTAAAGGGCTACCTGTCAAAAAACTCACTCTAATCGTTATCCTTGCAAGTGTCGTTGGCGCATTATTACCGATGTCACTGGCGTATCTATTTTCATTAAGTCATGACACGATACTGGCCTTTGCGACTCGTTCAGTGACGACGCCCATTGGATTGAGTGTGGCAGATTTGATTAAAGCACCGTTGGCAATGGCAAACTTAATTATTATTGTGTCAGGCCTAATGGGCGGCACATTAGCGCGTTTTTTATTTCGCGGTATTGATGATGATCGCGCTAAAGGCCTAGCGCTTGGATTGGCCGCCCATGCTTTTGGCACTATAGAGGCGTGGCAAATTAGTCATACCGCTGGACGTTACGCTGCATTTGGACTGGCAGTAAATGGCTTAGTCACCGCGGTCTGGGTTCCTATTTTTATTAGGGCCATTGGTGGTTAAATAATTTAATGTCACTGTATTCACTGCTTATTATTATCTTAGAGCCTGCTTACTCAACCAGCCACCCTAAAAACAGTACTCTATTGATTTATTTACGATTATTTGAAAATAATCGTGATATTTAGGTCTTATTTTGACAATCAAATACGTTGAAAAGTTATTATATGTTATAGTAAGCCATTATTATTTTTTGTATCTATCGCAAGTGGTTTTTAGCTAGACGTGGTTTTTGCTAGGTCGTTATATTCCTTATAGCTGTAAAATCCTACGAACACGATGACCGCTTAAATGCGCAAAACGACACGCCTATAAGCAAAGCAATTTGCTATTATTCTATAAAAAGTGATGACCCTATGATAAACATTGCGACCTTAATTAATCGCTGCATGTCTCCTGTTTTACTTAGTACCATTGCCCTATCCAGCTTCTCTATTGCTGCTCAAGCAGGCAATATGTATATCTATAAAGATAAAGGTGGACAGGTGCTGCTGACCAACGTCAATCCAAGTGGTAATTTTGATAAATTTACTAAAAAAGTAAAAGTGACTTACTACAAAGACTCTAAAATGTACGATGGCAATAGTAATAGCACTGATTACGGTAGCAGTGCTGCCAGCAATAGTGGCAGTCGTAACGCTTATGACAGTTATATTCGGGCCTCTGCCGAGCGAAATGGCATCGATCCAGCACTTGTGAAGGCGATGATGCACACCGAGTCAGCGTTTAACCCGAATGCGCGCTCGCCTGTAGGAGCGCAAGGTCTTATGCAGCTAATGCCTGCAACTGCTCGCCGCTTTAAGGTCAGTAATCCTTGGAATCCTGCTGATAATATTGAAGGTTCAGCCAAATATATCGCTTGGCTACTACGCCGCTTTAATAACAACGTTGAACATGCGGTTGCAGGCTACAACGCTGGTGAAGGTAATGTCGACAAATATGGTGGCATTCCGCCTTTTAAAGAAACACGTAACTATGTCCAAAGAGTGATGAGCCGCTATAACAGCCTGTATAAGAATGATGCAGGACTATCTGGCGCTAGTATGAATGCCAATAATCAGACCAGTAGCACCAATACCAACAATGGCCTACAAAATGTAAGCTTCGGGACTAGCAGCAATATCAATGGTGCCAGTTACTCCAATTCAGCTTATGATGCTTTACGCTAAGTGGCCGTTAAGCCTAAATAAAGTCAAATGTTATCACGCGCTACTGGGATAAATTTTCCATGCTTGCTGCGTAGACAGAGGCGACGCAAAACTTATCCCATTAGCACTATATTTATTTTATAGTGGATCGACTATACAGCACTAAAGTCTAAACGTAAAAAAGCCCGTTAATGTATTAACGGGCTTTTTCATATTTGGCGGCTATCTCATTTAACGTGTCAATGATATAGCCAAACCTTGAATACTAAATGATAATTTACTTGTTCGCGGCTTGAGTAGCAGCAACTTCAGCAGCAAAATCTTCTTGCTTCTTCTCGATGCCTTCGCCAACTTCTAGACGTTTGAAACCAAGTACTTTTACGCCTTCAGATTTTAGTACGTCACCAACTTTTTTCTCATTGTCCATTACGTACGGCTGGCGTAGTAAAGTAACTTCGTCTAGGTATTTACGTAGACCACCTTCGATCATTTTTTCAACGATATTGTCAGGCTTGCCAGATTCTTTTGCTTTGGCTTCGATGATATCTTTTTCGCGTGCCAATACATCAGCAGCAACGTCTTCGTCATCTACTGCAACTGGGTTGAACGCAGCGATATGCATGGCAAGGTTTTTGCCAGTGTCTGCGTTGCCGCCTTCATAAGATACCACGACACCGATACGCAGACCGTGACGGTATGAAGCAATGTTAGCGCCTTCTAACGTCTCAACGCGGCGAATCTGAATATTCTCACCGATTTTTTGTACGAGAGATACGCGTGCTTCTTCAACAGTCTGACCGTCGCCATAAGGCAATTCAGAGATAGTAGCGACATCTGTAACGTTGTTTGCTAATGCAAGGTTGGCTACTTTTTCTGCAAATGCAGTGAAGCTGCCATCTTTTGCAACGAAGTCAGTTTGGCAGTTAACTTCTAACAAGAATGCTTTGTTGTCGCCTTGAGCGATAATAATAGCGCCATCAGCTGCAATGTTACCAGCTTTTTTAGCAGCTTTTGCTTGACCAGACTTACGTAGGTTATCAATGGCAGTTTCGACATCGCCGTTTGATTCTTCCAACGCTTTTTTACATTCCATCATGCCAAGACCAGTACGGTCACGCAATTCTTTTACCATTTTTGCAGATACTTTTACTTCTGACATAAGAGTTACCTCAGTATTGTTATGTATGGGAGTACTAAACTTTTATTTGATACTTGTTGCTATTTATTTGTGCTATACCGCTCTTGTTGTCACGAAGCGCTGATTATTGCTTTTTACAGAAAATACTATGTATAACAAGTACAAAATATAATCATTCCAAAATACAATCAGTACAAATATAAGCGATAATACTCGCCTATTAATGAGCTCTCCATCAACAACAAGGCATGACGAGTAAAACTACATCATGCATATTGTGAGCTTATACGCTGTTAATAACTCTATATGGATACCGATAGAGTAACTATCAAGATATCCTTACAAAGTTAAACCATCTAGGTCAGCTGTTTATTCTGCTGGAGTTGCCGCTTCTTCTGCTTGGGCTTCAGCTGGTGCTTCAGTAGCAGCAGGCGCTTGTTCTGGTTCCGCTTTGCCGCCAGCTTGAGTTTGCGCGTATTCTTTGCCAGCGATGATCGCATCAGCCATAGAAGTTACATACAAAGTCACCGCACGGATAGCATCATCGTTAGCTGGAATGATGTAATCAACGTTATCTGGGCTAGAGTTTGTATCAACGATACCGATAACTGGAATACCCAAGTTTTTGGCTTCTTTGATAGCAATCGCTTCATGATCTACGTCTACAACAAAGATTGCGTCAGGTAAGCCGCCCATATCTTTGATGCCGCCCAATGAACGCTCAAGTTTTTCCATATCACGAGTACGTTCTAACGCTTCACGCTTAGTTAGCTTAGCGAAAGTACCGTCTTCTGCTTGCTTCTCAAGCTCTTTTAGACGGTTGATTGACTGGCGTAGTGTTTTCCAGTTAGTCAACATACCACCTAACCAGCGATGGTCAACGTAAGGCATGCCAGCACGAGCAGCTTGCTCACGGATGATACCACTTGCAGCGCGTTTAGTACCAACGAACAATACTTTGTTTTTCTTAGCAGCTAGGCCGTTTACGTAGGTCAAAGCTTCGTTAAATGCTTTTACTGTGTGCTCTAAGTTAATGATGTGAATCTTGTTACGGGCGCCAAAAATATATGGACCCATTTTTGGATTCCAAAAACGTGTTTGGTGACCAAAGTGAGCGCCAGCTTGTAATAAGTCGCGCATTTCGATTTTGGTTGGATTCTTTGTAGCCATGTGAATATATCCTATTGGTTGGGTTATGCCTCCACATCACAAAAACTGCCTATTCAGCGACACGCATCTGCTAACGGTTAATGCTGATGAATACCGCACTAACTTTTTGCAAATTAATCAAGTCGCCAAACACCCAGCAATTTTTTGCCATGATGTGTGTGTCATTGGTTGGTTTAAAAAAGGCTATTGTCAGATTTAAGCAAAACACCCAAATCTATATGATAAAAATAGCTGTGCGGTATTTTATCATATAACCGATTGAAATCTCCAGTATTTTATTGATTAACTGCATCAGATAAAAGCAAAATATAGCAATATTAAAAGACAAAAAAGCGACACAGACTGTGTCGCTTTTTTAGTTTTTACTTTGCGTTTAGGTAGCTGGTTGTTCAACGAAACTAGCTGTCAAATCACATAGGGAATTTATGGTCTATTCAGCATCATCAAGATTTAGATTGCGGTCTATTTTCCAAACTAAAAAAGTACCCAAGCTCATCAATGCAAACATGGCAATACCAATTTTAAGCACGGGGTTGACTGGAAATAGGTTTAACAATAAGCCACCAAAAATTCCCACTGAAAACATCAGCGAACCTTGTAGGGCACTTGCCATACCAGCACGGCGTTTTTGAAAAGCCAGCGCAATAGCAGAGGCGTTGGGCTGAGTCAAACCCAAACCTGCAATACAAAAGAATATGCATGCCAATACCAACGGCAGCCACGCATCAGTCCCTAAAATGAGGCCTATCACGAATAGCACGCCCGCAGAAATAACTTGCATCATCGCGCCAAAGCGCAGAATGCTTAAAATGCGAAAACGATTAGTGAGCCATTGATTCAATTGGGTCAAACCCACGAAGCCCGCAGCATTCATTCCAAAAAGCCAACCAAAATGTGTCGCTGATACACCATAAGTGTCCATAATCAACTCAGAAGCTGAGCTAATATAAACAAACATTGCCCCCATCAACAGACCGCCGCCAATCGCTGGATAGCTAAAAGTAGGATCTTTTAATAAATCCCAGTATTGGCTCAAGACTTCTTTAGCAGGGCGAACGTTGCGATTCTCTTCTGTCAGTGTTTCAAAAAAGAAAAACTTGGTCAGCAACAAATTCAGGGCACCAAAGGCGGCCAAAAACCAAAAGATAGAATGCCAACTAGAAAACTGTAAAAACACTGCGCCAAGTGATGGGGCTAATATTGGAGCTAAGCCCATTACTAAAATCATAATAGAAAAGGCTTTAGCCGTTTGTTTGGCCGTTAGGCGATCACGAATCGCCGCACGGGTAACCACGGCTCCTACGCAAGCGCCGAGTGCTTGCATGGTTCGCCCGACGAACAACACATACTCATTGTCAGTCGTCGCACACACAATTGAAGCAATGACATACAACGTCATACCTATATATAAAGGTTTAACACGACCAACACGGTCACTAAATGGACCATAAAATAGCTGCCCGAATACCAAGCCCAAAAAATATGCTGGCACAGAATTGGCCATAAATGCTGTAGATACGCCAAAGTCATCGGCCATTGACGGTAAGGCGGGTAGATACATATCGATGGATAATGGCCCTACCGCTACGATAAGCCCCAGCATCATAATCCATGCAACAGGCAGATCAGCAGAGCGTACTCGTTCGGAGGCGATAGAGTTGTTTGGAAGAGAGGGTTTTGAGGCAGACATAGTTAGACCATTTTATATAGTGATGATTACTTTATTACTTAAGCGCTTGTTGGATACATAGAACAGGTAAATATTTTTAAAAACAATAGTGCATCTTTATCTACATATGCGCAAGCGGACAGTGTTATATCGTGCTATCCACTTATATTTCAATAGCGGTATGACCGTAAACAAACCACTCTAACCAGCAGACTGATGTATAGGCAGGTCAATATAAAAAAGAGACAACGGGGCTGGGATAAATTTTTTGTCGCCTCTGTCTACGCAGGCACAGCAAGCAAGAAAAATTTGTCCCAGTCACGCAGTATAGTGTCGTATATACATTTTATTCAGTATCGACTATATCAATCTTTTTAATAAAAAGTTTTAACGGAACTGACGCTTGTCAAATACAGTGCTGACTTGTTTGGCTTTTCTAAGTGCTAGCTTGCGGTTGCGACCGAGCATCATTTTAATCTGCCATACTTTTTCTTTATATAAGGTTGCCTTAGGCTGCTGGTACATGGCGTTAATGATTCGCTTACTTGCTAACACAGCATCAGGAGAGCGCTCTGCAAATTCAGCAGCAAGCGCTTGGGCTTGTTCAAGAGGCGTGTCACTACAATGACTGATAATACCCAACGCTTTGCCTTTATGAGCATCAAAGACGCGCGCGCTCATCGCCAGCTCTTTTAGAATATCTGCCCGCACAATCCCGAATGCAGATTGAGTCAATCCCATGTCCGGTACTAAGCCCCACTTGGCTTCCATGATAGACAATTTACAATCAGAATGACTGATACGCACATCGCAAGCCAACGCCAATTGCAGCCCTGCCCCAATACAATAACCTTCTAATACAGCAATGACAGGAACAGGCAGGTCGCGCCAAATGAGACATACACGTTGGAATAAGCTTTGCCATGGTTTTATAAGCTCCCAAAGCGCAAATACTTGGTTTTTTGGATGATTTAAGTCAGCCAAGTCGATACCCGCACAAAACGTTCCTTCTGCCCCATTTAAAATGACGGCTCGTATTGTTTTATCTGCGCTAATACGATTTGCTACCGCAATCAACTCGTTGATCATTTGAAAGCTCATGGCATTTTTTTTGTGTGGGCGATTTAAAGTAACTGTCAGTATATTATCGGTGATACTAACTTGCAGCGTCTCATACTGATAAGTGGCAATCGCGTTCATAACAGTCCTTATGAAAGAATATGATGTTGATAATGGCAATATTAGCAGGCTTACCCTTATGCTATCGTAGCAATAACTGACTGTTACGGTACGCTCTTTGATAACAAGACGCTCTTTAAGATAGCTGCCAACCATTGATGCAAATAAAATTTAAAATACTTATCCTATGAGTAAGTATCTTTATACCATTTAACTTATATCATTTTCCACGTCATATCGTTTTCACTTAAGCGGTGATAATTAAGCTGAGGATAAGCAGATAAATCTAGCATTTGTAAGTTATTTAATGCGGTTAATAGTGCTCTATAATAAGGCTCAAGCATGGCAAACTGTGCAGGCGTAATGTGCTGAATATTCAACAAACACTTATCTTCTAAATCTTGACTCGCCTGACGTAATTGTGGCACGCCCGTATAACGACTGCCACCCAATATGCGATGAGCGATTTGCGCCAGCATATGACGATCTCGTGTTTCCCACGCTTGAGTTAACGCCTGTTTTTCCTCATTAATAGTGTCAAGCATCATGATGATAAGCTTGGCTGCCAAATCAGGTTTGTTCGCTGAGCGAGTGAGCGCGTCTTGCCAATCTAAAATATCTAGAGGGTTTCTGTCATCATAAGAGCGATCGACTTTGTCATTTGCGGAAGAAAATAAAGATGTATCTCCCTGTTTTTGCAAGCGTAAACTCTCATAGCGTGACTGGGTTTCGCGCGGCGTTTCTCGTCTATAATCTTCACGCGGCTGGCTGTCACGCAAATAGTTATCCCGAATTTTTTTCAATGATAAAGGACGAGTGATTTTTTGCTGATTCAGCATATTAGGTGCGCTTTCTCCGCTATTATCATTACCTTTAATCATTGGATACGCAATCATTGTAGAGTCTGAAGGCCACGTCGAATACGTTTCAGCGTCGCCATGTTGCACATCTGTCAATGGTGAGTGACGACTCTGCAAATCATCAGCCCCGTGTAGACTGGCGTCAGGCAATACCGTTAACTGCGGCATGGTTGTCGTACGTCCAAGCCATTTTTGCAGCACCTGTAATAACTGAGGTTGGCTGATGGGTTTACCAACATAGTCATTGATGCCACTAGCGATCAACTTATCACGCTCATCAGCCAATCCATGAGCCGTCAAAGCAATGATAGGAATACGGCTATCCTCATTTTCAATATTGCGAATTTGTCTCGCCGCCTCATGCCCTGACATACGTGGCATCTGAATATCCATAAATATTAAATCAATGTCGTTTTTGTCCTGAGTAGCCCCTTTATCGTCAACATGTGCCTCTTCCGAATAAAGCGTGCTATTTGATTTTTTACTGACTTCATCACGAGCTTCAGCTTTGGAGAGTTGGGTTTTATTTGATAGGCTCTGCTTGTCATTTTTAGCAGGTTTTTGGTTTTTGGTTTGTTGTTTGCTGATGATTTCTATGGCATCAAAACCACTACTCGCGGTCATGACCTGAATACCAAGCTCGCTAAGTAGCGCATCAAGTACTAGTAGATTGGGCAGATGGTCATCTACTGCCAGCACCGTCACACCCTTCCAACGTGGTTCTTGCATACTTTTGGGTATGCTACGATTTTGCGTATCGAGCATGGCATAGAGCTGTCTTTTGTCTAATGGCTCATACAATATATTGGCATGATAGCGGTTTAATAGTGCTTGGTCGGCGGCAACTTGATAGCCAAATACCGCAAGCTTACCCTGATAATGGAGACGAATCTGCTTGAGTAACGCCATCATATCGTCTTGAGTGTCATCATCAACGATGACCCAATCCCAAAAGTTGCCGCGCTCTTTTAATGACTCAAGCACACCTGGTAACGAGTTGGCTTGAGTCAATGTAACTGGCAGATACTGCAAGCTGGCTTTGAGCACTTGTATAGAGGCAGTATGATTAATCCATACCAACACATTAAATTCATCGGTATCACTTGCAAGCGGTGCCAACACTGGCAGCTCAATCGTCTGACCAGTAGCGGCTTCTAACACGTCAACGTGCGATGGCATGCGAAACCAAAACGTTGCACCCTGATTGGCAATGTTTTCTTGAGCATTATCATGAAAACCGATATCGCCGCCCATCAGACGGGTCAACTGCTTGGAGATGACCAAACCCAAGCCTGTGCCTCCATATTGACGGGTAATTGAGGGATCGCCTTGACTAAAACTTTGAAACAGCATTTTTTGATCGGCTAAAGAAATCCCTTTACCGCTATCTTGCACACTAATCATGAGATAATTGTCTCGATGATCGTCCAAGCTGACACGCACGACCACATCGCCGCTATCAGTAAACTTAATCGCGTTGCCTACAATGTTAGTCAATACTTGCTTGAGGCGTAAGGCATCGCCATTGATACGCATCGGTACGTCGTTGTAGAACAGCACCGCCATACGCAGGCCTTTCTCCGCAGACACAGGAGAGAGCATATCGACCACATCATAAATAGTGTCATAGAGATCAAATTCATGGCGATCAAGTACCAGTTTACCAGCTTCAATCTTAGAAAAATCCAAGACATCGTTTACTAAAGCGAGTAAATGTGCCGAAGACTTGCGTATGGTCTGCACATACAAGTCTTGTTCGGGATTCAATTCCCCATGACGTGCCAGCAAATTAATAAAACCGTCAATACTGTTCAAAGGCGTGCGTAGCTCATGGCTGATATTGGCCAAAAACGCAGATTTGGCTTGGCTGGTTGAGATGGCCGCATCACGTGCATTACGAATAGAGATGTTTTGCATTTCCATCTCATCAAAAGCAAGCCGCAAATCATCCTCAGTTTGTTCGGCATGATCCTTAAGTTCTTGAAAACTTCTATGTAGGCGGCGCAACGTTTTGACTAAATCTTGCTGCAATAAATTCAGCTCGCCATCTGACTCAACGGGAATCGGCTGGTACAAATTATCGACATGCGTACGTTGCAACTGCAAACGTAGCTCATAGATTGGGGCGATCCAACGCTTTGAATAAATATTCAAGCTTAATAGTAGAATTAAAATAGTGAACAACCCAGTAATCACCAATGCCATGGCAATACGATAACGCGCAATATAGAGTGGCTCGTTATCCATATCCACTAACAACCACAACCTCTGCCCTTCAAACTCGCCTAATATGCTGCCATAAGCGGTACCAATGGGCGTCGGTTTTTGCGATACAAAGTCTTCTTTTAGATCTAACGAAGGCCATTCTTCATTTGCTCCATAGCCGACCGCCATGAGTATTTGATTGTTCTCATTAATAATAGCGATGCGCTCGACATATTGCTCAGACTGCATGCGACCCAATTTACTTTGAACACCCTCAAGCGTCGTCACCACTGTTTTCAAGGTCTCATCAGCATTGGCTTCGCTGTTCGCTTGTTGACGCTTTTGTTCTAACAGCTCAGGAATCAGCTCGGCAATTTCTGGCGTATAGCGAATAAGAACAGCTTCTGCCAATACGCTTTGTTCTGAATTGCTCGCCCGCATGGTTTCATAAAAAACCAAAATACCACCGACGGCAGCTAACACACAAATTGGCAAAAACACCAATATGATAAGCTGACCATAGGCGCTACTGGTATCAAAACGTTTTTTGTATGCCATGCTAGCTTTACTCTCTACTGGGGTTTGTGCTACCTATAAATAACAGCGTTAAGCGGCTTTTGCCAATCAATACTGTTCTAAATATCTCAGGTATCTTAGCAGTATTTATGCACGTAAATGCTCTCATCGAAAATCATTATTAATAAATGAAGATAAATCGTAGTCGGAGCCACAGTCGCTGCCAACTCATTATAGCGTTTTACCTTTCGTATATATTGTAATAACGACAACGCCCTTTATTATTTATAGTTAATAGTTAATAGTTAATAGCGATTTTAACTGACCAGCCTTTTTTAAACATCACTCATTTACCAAAATCTCTTGATGCTCTCAGCGTAGCTAAAAACAAAATGATATAATGACGCAACTTTTTACCTGTCGCTATTTGCTCGCGGCCACAATAATACAATTAGCTACTAAATCACTAGCTTACGCTAATAGTTGCTGTATTAAAGCTTGGATTTAAAAAATAGAATTATATTTAAAAAAATAGCTTATCATTTAAATATTCAATTTCGAAAACCCATAAGGATACTGTATGTCCACGACGGCCATGTCCAACGCCAACTTTATTACTCAAGTCACTGCCCTTGCCGATTGCGTGGGTCAAACGCCACTGGTCAAATTGCAACGCTTACCGGAACAAGAGCGACTCACCAATGGTGCCGCATTACTGGCCAAGCTTGAAGGCAATAATCCAGCCGGTTCCGTCAAAGATCGTCCTGCCTTCAACATGATTTATCAAGCAGAACAGCGCGGTGACATCAAGCCGGGTGATACGTTGATTGAAGCCACCAGCGGCAATACTGGCATTGCCTTAGCCATGGTCGCAGCGATGCGCGGCTACCCGATCACGCTACTGATGCCGACCAATTCAACCCAAGAGCGCAAAGACGCCATGATTGCCTATGGCGCAACCCTAATCGAGGTAGATGAAGGCATGGAAGTGGCGCGCGATCTGGCCTTGCAAATGCAGGCAAAAGGTAAAGGCATCGTCTTGGATCAATTTAATAATCCTGATAATAGCCAAGCGCATTACCTGACCACAGGGCCTGAGCTATGGGCGCAAACTGACGGTAAGATTACTCATTTTATTAGCTCTATGGGCACTACAGGTACGATTACTGGTGTGGCGCGTTATCTTAAAGAAAAAAATCCAGACGTCAAAATTATCGGTCTTCAGCCTGATGAAGACGCTTCTATCGCTGGTATTCGCCGCTGGCCTGCCGCCTATATGCCAGGTATCTTTGACGCAGATTTAGTCGATGAGATTATGGATATTGATCAGCATATTGCAGAAATTTATATGCGTAAACTGGCTAAGACCGAAGGTATCTTTGCTGGCGTGTCTTCAGGCGCTGCAGCATGGGCAGCGGTACAAGTTGCGAAAGAAAATCCTAACGCCGTTATTGCTTTTATTGTTTGTGATCGCGGCGATCGTTACTTATCGACTGGTCTGTACAATGTTGATGACAGTAGTAATGTTGGTGACACTAGTATCGATGACAGTGTAGACAATACGGCGCAATAAGCGCATAAATAGTTAGGATTACCTATGTCACAAGCTCTACCATCCGACCCTATCTTGGTCTTTGATATTGAGACTGTCGCTGATACTGAGGCGGCTCGCCGTATCTATCCGCAATTGGCTGAGCTCAATGATGCGAATACGTTAAGCGCGCTGACGGCGATACGGACACAAGAGGCTGGGCATGATTTTATGCGCTTGCCACTGCAACGCATCGTTTGTATTTCTGCTTTATATATCAAAGATGGCACGTTGTCGTTGTTTTCGCTGACGGCAGATAAGTTTAGCGAAAAAGATATTCTTGCCAAGTTTTTTCGAGCATTTAGTGACCTTGAAAAACTGCCTCAGCTCATCAGCTGGAACGGCTCTGGCTTTGATATTCCGGTGCTCATATATCGCGCCATGCAATATGATTTGTCAGCGCCATGGTTGTTTGAAGAAGGCGCACGTATCAAAAACATGCGCTTTGATAACTATGTCAATCGCTTCCACACGCGCCATCTCGATTTGATGGACAGGTTTAGTCAATACGGTGCGAGCCGCCGTGAAGCCATGGATATAGTCGCCAGTTTGTATGGGCTACCCGGCAAGACAGATGTCGATGGCAGTATGGTCGGCGACCTCGTTACCAATGGTGATTGGCAGACACTCTCGATATATTGCGAGTCTGATGTCATGAATACTTGGCTGATCTATCTGCGCTGGTTGCGTTTAACGGGAGCGTTATCTTCAACAGATTTTGATGCGTGGCAACGACAAAGCCATGATTATTTACTCAAATATACCCAAGCAGATGGCAGTCCGCGCCATCAAGACTTCATTGCTGATTGGTCAACTGCGCCCAAATCATAACGCACGATATTATAAGTAATGGCTTCTACTCTCATTTTTCAGTTATTTATCATTTATTATTAAGGCAGGTTTATGCAACCCACCGATTCAAAAAAATCTACAGCGCTTGATGCGACGCAAAAAGCCAGCGATACTCCAGCGATTGCTATTCCACCTAATAAGAAAAAGTCTAAGCCGTCACCAAAAACACGTCGTCGTCTGAAAGAGGCCGAGCCACTGCCTTTTAAGATTGATGGTTTGTCGCACGATGGTCGCGGTGTTGCAGTATACGGTAACGGTTTTGGTACAGAGGACGGTCATGTAGAAGACAAACATGGCAAAAAAATCTTTGTCAGCTTTGCTTTACCGGGTGAAAGTGCTTTGGTTAAATTGACCAATAGCCGTACTAGCTTTGAAGAAGGTGACGCCATTAGCATCACTGCCAATCCACACCCTGAGCGTGCCGTACCACCCTGCCCGCACTTCGGTGTCTGCGGCGGTTGTAATTTGCAGCACTGGCAACCAGACGCACAAATCAATTTTAAACAATCTGTACTGGCCGAAATGCTCCTGCATCAAGCCAATATAGCGCCTGACAATTGGCTCGCCCCAGTGGTTGGTGATCGCCTCGGCTATCGCACCAAAGCTCGACTTGGCGTACGTTATGTCGTCAAAAAAGAAACAGCCTTGGTCGGTTTTCGTGAGCGCTCAAGTAATTTCTTAGCAGAGTTAAACGAGTGCCATATCTTAGATCCGCGTATTGGTTTTGAGATTGAAAATTTAAAAACGCTGATTAGCACCTTAGAGAGCCGTGACAAAATTGCCCAGCTTGAATTGGCAATGGGTGAACAAATCTCTGAACTGCCGGACGGCAATCAACCCGTTGCCCTCATTGTGCGCAACTTAGAACCGTTGTCAGACGCTGATGTCGATAAGCTAAAAGTATTTTTTGCTGCTCGCAATTGGCAGCTATATTTACAGTCTAAGGGCGTTGATAGCATTCAGCGTATCGCCTTGACGGATGCTGATGATATGAGTCAGCAGTTTGGACGCTTGTATTATCAATTACCAGAATATGATCTTACTTTTGAGTTTATCCCGACTGACTTTACGCAAGTCAACTTGTCTGTAAACCGTCAAATGACGAAGCTTGCTTGCGATTTGTTAGACTTAAAAGCGGGTGAACGCGTATTGGATCTGTTTAGTGGACTGGGTAATTTTAGCTTGCCATTAGCGCGCCTCGTTGGTGAAACAGGCTCAGTTGTCGGAGTTGAAGGTAGCGAAGCCATGACCGTACGCGCCGCTGATAACGCACGTCGCAACGGCATCAATAACACTGAATTTTATAGCCAAGACTTGACCCAAGATTGCACTGACAAACCGTGGGCCAATCAAGGCTTCGATGCGCTATTGATTGACCCACCACGTTCTGGTGCGTGGGAAATTATGCAGTATCTGCCCAAATTTAATGCTGAGCGGATTGTTTATGTGTCATGCAATCCTGCGACGCTTGCCCGCGATACAAAAGCATTGCTAGAGCAAGGCTATCGTTTGACTGATGCTGGAGTGATGGACATGTTCTGTCATACTGGTCATGTCGAGTCAATCGCTCGTTTCGAAAAAATAGCCGTTTAATTTATAATTTATAAAAGAGATGTTTGAGATAAAAATAGCCGTATTTATAGCGATTAATGCTTACCGAAAATGTGGGTTAAGCTGTGCTGATAAATAACGGCTATTGACTCTACTTATAGTCAAAATACCTTAAAAAACGCTACGATACTGCTTCTATCAATTTTTTGTAGCCTCTGTCTGCGCAAGCACAGCAAACAAGAAAAATTGATGGAAGCAGTGCATGATGTATCGATAGTGCTTTTCACTGACTATAAAAGCAGACATTACAGAGCCTCGCTTGATTTGTCGCCTCAAAATGAGATAATAATAAACAATCTTCCTATATTTGTTGAATCAAAACATAGTGAATATTTACACTCATAACTTTATATACTTTATGCACACTTTATCGCTGCTAGAAATAGATATTTTTAGCCGCCGTGTTGGTTTATACCTGACACTTTAAAATTATCAACCCGAAGTGTGTGCATAGTAGATGACGTTATAATCAATTCATGATAGCTAAGAGGAGTCGGCTATGGTAAAAATTCGTGAAGGATTACCGTTAGTGGATGGACAGACCACGCAAGTCGATAGTGCAGCACTTGCGGCGCAATTAGTAGCGAGTCAACGCTCTCATCAGTCTGCCAACAGCTATGCTCAAATCCCACTCGATATCAAATACCAGCTGTCTACTCACAAGCTACATACCACTTTTGATCGCTCAGCGTTGCATGCCTTTCACAGTCATGACCCAAAGCTTGAGAACGAGTTTTCTGATAATCCGCTTCTAGACGAAAATAATATTCTCTCAGAAAAAGAGCTCGAAGGGGTTGATTTAGATCAGGTAAGTATCGATATTCCCACCTGGCTAGACAATGTCGCCAAGCGTATTGGGCAAGATTCTGTGCCTAACTTATGCGCTGCTTGTGAGTTTATTCGTAGTCATATGAATACCAGCGAATCTGAGCGTTCAGGCGCCTATGTGACTGGTATTGGTATGACCGATATCTTGACTTATCTTTATCAAGACGAGGACGCTCTAGTCGCTGCGATGCTATATCGCAGCGCACGTAAGTCAATCATAAGCCTTAATGATATTGAAAAAAACTTCAATGCAGACATATCAACTCTTGTCAAAGACACTTTGGCAATGGGTAAACTGTCTGAGATTATTGAAAGCAATAAACGTTTAGAAGATCACTTTGTCAATAATCAGCGTGACCAGCTATCAAACATTTATAGCATGCTCATCTCCGTCACCAACGATGTGCGCGTTGTACTTATCAAATTGGCTGAGCGTACCTTTGCTATGCGTGAGTTGACCTTCTCTAATCAAGAACGTCAGACGCGTGTCGCACGTGAGGTCATGACTATTTATGCCCCACTAGCGCATCGACTGGGCATCGCGCAGCTTAAATGGGAGCTTGAAGACCTAGCTTTTCGCTATCTGGCACCTGAGCGCTATAAAGAAATCGCCAAATTGCTATCCGAAAAACGTAGCGAACGTGAGTCTTATATTCAACGTGTCCAAGACAAGCTCAATGAAGCCCTGTCAGAAGCTGGTATCGAGGCTGAGCTTTCTGGACGCGTCAAACATATCTATTCTATCTACCGAAAAATGAAACTTAAAGGCTTATCCTTTGATCAGCTTTATGATATTCGCGCGCTGCGAGTGTTGGTTACCAATCCTTCAGATTGCTATCATGTGCTAGGATTGGTACACGGTTTGTGGCGTTATATTCCTGAGCAGTTTGACGACTATCTCACCAATCCTAAATCTAATGGTTACCGCTCACTACATACGGCCGTTATTGCTGAGAACAAATCGCTTGAAGTACAGATTCGTACTCATGAAATGCACTTTGAAGCAGAGCTTGGCATGTGTGCGCATGTCAATTACAAAGAAGGCCTGAAGAATAAAAAAGACAATTATCTCAATCAGAGAATCAGCTCTCTGCGTCAGCTGTTGTCTATCAATAATGAAACCCGAAATCATCCACGCTCGTCTTTATTAACAGGCGATGAGATAGATGAGATGGGAATTGACGAAGAAGAGCAACTCGTTGATTTTGATGAATTTGAACGCATTTATATTTTTAGCCGTGATGGTGATATTACTGAACTGCCAAAAGGCGCGACCGTCCTTGACTTTGCCTATTATGTGCACACGCAAGTTGGCAACCGTGCGCAAGCTGCTAGAGTCAATCAGCGTTATGTGCCCCTAACCTATCAGCTCAAAACGGGCGAACAAGTTGAGATTATTACAAAGGCTTCCCGCGAGCCCAATCGCGATTGGCTGGTTGCTTCACTGGGTTATATCCATACCAACCGCGCGCGTTCAAAATTACGGCAATGGTTTAATAAGCAAGACCGTGACAAAAATATTGAAATTGGTCGTCAAATGCTTAGCAAAGAACTTGAGAGGCTATCGGTGCATCCCAATAGCATTGATTTAAATGACTATATTCAGCATTTTCACGTCAATACGACAGATGATATTATCGTTGGCCTAGTCACTGGCGAGATTGGTCTCAATCAGCTCACCAGTCATATTTCTCGGCAGCTACATCTAGAGCCCGAAAAACCGCCAGAAGATTTTGTGCTAAACGTAGATACTAGGGACGGCAGTAAACCCGATGCCTATAAAATTAGTATCAAAGGTTTGGATAATATTGAAATAAATTTAGCAGGTTGCTGTCATCCTGTACACGGCGAGCCAATTGCGGGCTATATCACCTTGTCACGAGGCGTGAGCGTCCATAATCGCGGTTGCCCTGAGTATTTACGGCTCATCGAACGAGATCCTGAACGCGAAATTGAGGCTGCTTGGCGGGTTCAGTCTGGCCGTTATCAGCCTGTTGACATTCATATAGAAGCCTATGATAGACGCGGATTGTTGCGTGATTTGACACAAATTATCGATAAAGAAAACGTCAATATCCGTCAGGTTGAGACGCTGAGCAATGATGACAATATTGCCTTTTTAAAGTTCCATATCGAAGTTTCAGGATTGGCGCATTTATCAAAGCTCTTAGCCAAATTAGAGCAGCAGCATGGTATCTTGCATGCTCGACGAGCCGTCGCTTAAATAAAAGGCGATGCCAAAACATATTTGTTTAACAATAGAGTTTTTATAAAAATACTATGCCTGAATTGCCTGAAGTAGAAACGACCAAAACGAGCCTAACGCCCTTGCTAGGCCAGCGTGTTGCTGATATAAAAATATTCCAGCCAAAACTGCGCTGGGCGATGCCAAATGACTTAGATAATCTAATTAATTACACATTAGATAAGGTTGAGCGTCGAGCAAAGTATTTAATACTGAATTTTTTGCCATTGGTAACCGATAAAGTTAATGCTACTACTCAAGCTGGCATACTAGCACCACGTCAGCTTTTGATTCATTTAGGCATGTCAGGTAGCTTACAGCAGCACAGTTATGGCACTGATAAACGCAAGCACGATCATTTGGTGATAGTTTTTAATGACGCTGATAATCAAAAATCTCAGCTACATTATTATGACCCAAGACGTTTTGGATCAGTTTTATGGTATGAGGATTATAGTGCTAAGCTATTAGATCATCTAGGCCCCGAACCACTATCAGAGGATTTTACTGCTGACTATTTATATCATTTAATTCAGAGAACCAATAGATCTGACAAAGATACGACTGATGAGATCACCAGCAAGGCCGAATCAAACAAGCGACTTCAACCTATTGCACGCCCTATCAAATCGGTCATTATGGAACAACAAATTGTGGTTGGCGTCGGTAATATTTATGCGACAGAAAGTTTATATTTAGCGGGGATTCATCCTGCTACTCATGCCCATAAACTGTCTTATGATCAGATTACTATTTTGGTGGATCATATTAAAGTCATCTTACAAAAGGCGATTAAGCTTGGTGGCTCAACACTAAGAGATTTTACCGTTGCAGATGGTCAAACAGGTTATTTCCAGCAGACATTGAACGTGTACGGTAGACAAGGTGAAACTTGTCCACATTGTGATACGGTGCTCGAAAATATCAAATTAAGTGGCCGAGCCAGTGTTTACTGTCCACACTGTCAACCTATTATCTAAAACCTTGTGATAGCCAACGCATTTCTAAGTCGGTACGGTATTAAACACATTTGCTGTGCGCATTTATATTGCTTATTTACGCGCATCTTGCTTTAATAGCGCTAGGATTTACATAAATACGTCATACTGTTTATTTATCTGTAATATTTACTCTATTTATCGTTGCGGTGATATTTCTTCATAGAAGTGACAGCAACCAGTAATCATACTAACTATGAATTTTAGGATATCGTTATGACTGTTAAAGCTAAGAACCAGTACACAGTTAAACAGAAAGTTTTTACTGTTGTTGCAAGTTTAAGTTTATTGGTCACTAGTATGCAGCCTGCCGCAGCAGCCATAGAGATTGATGAAACAGATTTTGGCCCTTCCTACGGAACGATGGTCGTTGATACTGTGGTGGGTAAACCCCTACAACTTGTCAATGCCGTTGCTGGTACTGCAGCTTATCTTGTGAGTCTGCCCTTCTCTCTTATCGGTGGTAATGCAGATCAAGCACAGCAAAAGCTATTTGTGGAACCTTGGAATGCGATGGGACGCTGCTTAGGATGTACTGTAGCCGAAGACAACTACTATAAGTCGCAAGTGGTTAACAATGACAATACCGTGCGTATCGTCGTTGATCAACCATCAGAGATTCTAATCAATACCAATGATTATGTCGTAGTGACGCCGTAAACTGCTATCGTTTAGACTTTTTGTATGACATCCCTATATTAGAAATAACAACTTTATAAATTGACAATAAAAAAGGCTAACATTGTGTTAGCCTTTTTTATTGTTTCAGCCAAGCTAGAAAAATTTATTTTGGAATAGTAGTATTGCTCAGCTTAGCACTGATCTCACGAAGCAGTTGCACCTCTTCTGAAGGTTGTTTTACCACTTCTTTCACTTCTTCTTTACGACGTAACTTATTAACCATTCTAACCATCATAAAAATAATAAAGGCCAAAATTAAAAAGTTAATCAGAATCGTAATAAAGCTTCCGTATGCTAACACTGGGATGCCCGATTGTTTAATTGCATCATAATTCATAGCCACGCCCTCAGGTACATTACCTAAGACTAAGAACATATTCTTAAAATTGATTTCACCACCTGCTATAAACGCAACGATCGGCATTATAATGTCTTCAACCAAAGACTTTGTAATAGTAGCGAAGGCTCCACCGATAATGACACCGACTGCCAAGTCCATCACATTACCTTTTATAGCAAACTCTTTAAACTCAGAAACCATACTCATTATTTTCTCCTCAAAATACTAATCGGTAACCAGATAAGTAACTCAATAGCTGACCCAATATTGAGCTCTAAGAGTAATAGTTAGAAACACTACTACTGTCGATCATTGTTTTTTTATTATATAAAAATTACAGCCCAAAAAAAAGCAATATAAAATGAACTTTATTTAGTCCACTCTATACTGCTAGTTTTTTAGCTATTTGGATACCAATCATAAAATCATAATGGCATCAAATGCTTCTATAAAATATCAATCCACTAAATCACTTGGTGATTTATAGATTGATATTAAGCACCTTTCTTACCACGACCGTGACGCTTACGCTCGCTTTCAGTTAAATAGCGTTTACGAAGACGAACGGCTTTTGGTGTTACTTCAACTAACTCGTCGTCTTGAATGAACTCAAGTGCCTGCTCAAGAGTGAACTTGACAGCTGGTGTCAAAGTCAAAGCTTCATCAGTACCACTAGCACGAACGTTGGTTAACTGTTTAGCAGTAGTAGGATTGACGGCCATATCGTCGTTACGAGAGTTGAGACCAACAATCATACCTTCATAAACTTCAAGCTGTGGCTCAGCAAATAACTTACCACGCTTCTGTAGATTAAACAGGGCAAAGCCTAGGCAAGTACCGGTTGCCATAGAAACCAATACACCGTTAGAGCGACCACCAACATCACCGATCTTTTGCGGACCATAATGTGAGAAGCTTGACGTCATGATGCCACTACCTGAGGTCAGTGTTAGGAACTCTGAGCGGAAACCAATCAAACCACGAGCTGGCATGGTTGCTTCAATGCGCATACGACCTTTACCGTCAAGTTCCATATTGGTCATCTCGCCTTTACGTAGACCAATCTGCTCCATGATAGAACCTTGATGTCCGTCTTCAATATCAAAGACAACGTTTTCATATGGCTCATGTAGCTTACCATCAACTTCTTTAACGATAACTTCTGGGCCTGATACACCCATCTCGAAACCTTCACGGCGCATGTTTTCAATAAGCACAGACAAATGAAGCTCACCGCGACCTGATACTTTAAATTTATCAGGAGACTCAGTATCTTCTACACGTAACGCAACGTTATGAATCAGTTCACGCTCAAGACGCTCGCGGATGTTACGTGACGTGACAAACTTACCATCACGACCAGCGAAAGGTGAGTTGTTTACTTGGAAGTTCATAGATACGGTTGGCTCATCTACCGTTAGTGCTGGTAGGGCCTCAACGTTAGTAGGATCACAAATCGTGTCTGAAATATTAAGCGCATCAATACCTGTAATACAGACGATGTCACCCGCTTGTGCATCTTCTACTTCGATGCGGTCAAGACCGTGATAGCCCATAATCTTTAAGATACGGCCATTACGCGTTTTACCGTGCTTATCAATAACAGTGACTTGTGTGTTTGTTTTAACTTTACCACGTTGAATACGACCAATACCGATAACACCAACGAAGCTATTGTAATCAAGGCTGGAGATTTGCATACGGAATGGCGCATCTGCATCAACCTGTGGCGCTTGTACCACATCAACGATAGTCTTGAATAGTGGCGTCATATCATCAGCTAGATTGTCTGACTCTAGACCTGCAACACCATTTAATGCTGATGCATAAACGACTGGGAAATCTAACTGCTCGTCAGTTGCACCTAGATTGTCAAACAAATCAAATATTTGATCCATTACCCAATCAGGACGTGAGCCAGGACGGTCAATTTTGTTAATAACAAGAATTGGCTTTAGACCTTGCTCAAATGCTTTTTGTGTCACAAAACGAGTTTGAGGCATTGGACCGTCAACAGCATCGACAACTAGAAGTACGCAATCGACCATTGACATTACACGCTCAACTTCACCACCGAAATCGGCGTGACCTGGGGTGTCGACAATATTGATACGATATTCAGTGTCTTCAGTCTTATCTGTCCATCGAATGGCTGTATTCTTAGCCAAAATAGTAATACCACGTTCTTGCTCAATATCACCTGAGTCCATTGCACGTTCAGCAATGTTTGCACGGTCGCCGAAAGTACCAGATTGATGTAATAACTTATCAACCAAAGTCGTTTTACCGTGGTCAACGTGGGCAATAATTGCAATGTTACGCAGGTGTTTGATATCGTTCGCCATATAAAATGCTCGTTTTGTCTTAAAAAAATGCAGTAGCAGTAAGCGCCGCTGGATAAACTTCTATAATAAACCAGACAGACATTGAATATCTATTTTTAGAAAACCTCATAATACTGAAGGTCAAAAAATATCAAATAATTTTAATATAATCAAATATCTATGCTGATGAATTCATCGTACAGATGGCTATGCTAATGTACATTCTGTCAATTTACAGAATGTTTGGGCGGCTAGTATAACATTATTGCTTCATAAATTTATGTAATAACTTGCCTTTCTCAATACATAAATAAAAAAAAGCCACCCAGTGGGTAGCTTTTTTTGTAACTAACTATTTAATATCATAGCCAATTGGCTAATACTTACTGAACAACCATATCTTTAGTTTGTTCAACAGTCATTGTTTTGTCACCAGTGATGATGGCATAAACACGACGGTTCATAGCGCGACCTTCTTCAGTATCGTTTGGCGCGATTGGTTGGTCATAACCATAACCAACAGTTGATAGACGGTTTGGAGCGATACCGAATTCGTTTGTTAGCATAGATTTAACAGCAACGGCACGGGCTTCAGATAGACGTTGGTTATAACGTGCTGAAGGACCAGTTTTAGAAGCATGACCTTCTACACGTGCTACAGAGTTAGGATACTCACGCATCTTCTCTGCTACTTTAGCAATTTCTGGTTTGTATTGGTTTTTGATACCTGATTTGTCGTTATCAAAGAATACACGTAGTTCCATTTTCAGCTCATCAGTAATATCTACTGGTACTGGGCAACCGCGCTCATCAACTACTACGTTCATTGGAGTGCCTGGGCATGCATCGATGCTATCAGGTACGCCATCACCGTCAGAATCAAGATCAGATTCAACGATTACGATTGGAGTATCGTCAATCATTGGCTCTTGCATTGGTGGTACTGCTACTGTAGGTGCTAAATGGCCACCAAGAACAACTTCTAGACCGGCCAAAGCCATGCCTTCCCACCAGTTGTTATCAAAGTTATGAATCGCACGAGCTTCACCACGTAGGCTTAACGCGTCGTTGATACGATACATAGCACCAAGACCTAAGTTACCAATAGTGTCTTTAGAGCTTGCTACTTCAGTACCAGCGTCAACTACTTGACCATTAGAATTAGTATACTGTTCTTGGTTCTCTACTTCGATCTTAGATTGACCAGCACCAATTAGTACATATGGCTTAAGTGCATTATCAGTGTAACCAGTGAATTCTTCAGTACCAATTAAGAAGTTACCAGAAAGCATGGTTTGTTCAACGTCAAAGCGGTTAGCACCAGACTTTGCTGAATCTTCAGAAGCTTCGCCATTGGTGTTTGTAACACCATATTCTACTTGGAACTGAGTAGATGGAGTCAGTTCGATACCCAATGCAGCACCAGTATATAGACCACTTTCCTGAGCAACGCCACCGTTAGGGTTACCTACACGATCAGTGTTTGTTTGCAAGTTCTTACCAGTGGTAAGTAATTCACGTTGCTTATCAGATGTATCACCAAACTCTTCAGTCATGTGATAACCAAGTAACAATGGGCTGATTGTCACGCCAGCGTTAGATGCTACAGGTACGGCCGCTACAGCAATCAGAGCTAGAGCAATTTTATTCAATTTCATGGACTTCCTCCAAAGGATAATTTTAGTAATGCGTTAAGCAAAACCGATTTTCAAGACACTCTAAATTAGACATCTTTGACGCATTTTAAGTTACAAAGCAAAACCAATTAAGGAGTAGCTTAGCGATTATCAATCCAGTTTACAACTTTTTTCGTTAACGAGCTACACATTATTACACGATAATGTTGTAACTAAAACACAATAACCAGCTCAAGTTACCTAGAACTAACACACCTTACGCTTTTCATCTTTTGTATGTCAGTTCACAATAGAATAAAAACCTAATCTCATCTATTGTCTGAGCGCATTTTAATACAGTTAGTAATTTTTCTCTATTATTAAAAGCTTTTATTCACTAATTGAAACATTTTTTGACAGTACACATATATTCTGTTTATATTACAATAACCGACATTATTCTGCTATTATAACAAACGGCCATATTTTAAATTTTTTGTAACGCTCATGAATGAACCTTACATTTCAAAAACTGCTTGATTTATACCCGAATAACGATCAAAAAACAACATCACTCTACTTAAAAAAATTCCACCCTTTAGACACTGAAACCTTATGGCATTACCTTTTAAGATCTCATCAAGTTATGGAAAGCTCTCTACTGTTATTCTACTCATATTCATCTTATTCAAACATGAAACTATTCACAACCTATACCCTATCTGCACACTTCGAACTTATATTGCACTTTTTTGCAAAATTATCTTCAATGAAAACACTTCTGCAAATACAAATTTTTCTAAGACTGATTTTTCTACGACTGTAGGCAGGCAAGGTTTTACGTTGTTGGAACTCATTACTACTGTCGCTGTACTAGCGGTTATCATTGCCATCGCAACCCCAGCTATTCAAACCCAATTAGCACGCATGGAAGCCAAAAGAATCAAAAATCAGATAGAAAACACTCTGAACTTAGCGAAAGCTGAGAGTTATATTAGAAAAAAGAATGTAATTGTTTGCCTATCTGACACTAAAGGACATTGTGATAGAAACAGTGATAAGTGGCTATTGGCATTTATAGACAAAAGCCATAGTAAGAATTTTGATGCTCAAGTAGATGTACTAATAACTCAGCAGTCATTAAACCTTAAATACAGTCGGTTAAGTTTAAGAGTAGGAAATAGAAGACATTACATTAAGTTTTGGGGTGATAGTGGTACACCTCGAGGGCATTTCGGACATATCAAATATTGTCCAACCGTTGCTTATAATAAAGCAATGTATCTTATATCGTTCAATCAGACAGGCATTATCAAACAAAAATTTAATAAAAATCATCCTACTCAGTGTGGCAAATAATTAGATTAAGATATGATTTTTTTAGCTATATATCTTTTATTCATCGTATTTTTCATTATGATAACGGCTCGATCAATTCCTAAAAATACAGAATCTGCGACGAATGCATGGCCGGTGTTCAATTTGTAGTTGCTCTACACTTGCGTAATGACATTAATATTAATTATCACAAAAACAGTATTAGGCGTGCCTTGTATTGCTACTGGTAACGCTGATACTGCTGCCATAGTAAACGACTTTGCAGTGGCTGATAATCGAGCAAATGATCGATTAGATATCGATGTAGCTTTGACCAATTATTCAATGTTGTTTCAGTCATACCTAGCTGTTCCATCTCAATCAAATCAGTACCAGCGAAATAACTCTCGTTAGTAGCACTTTCTAAATGTTCAGCCTGTATATTATTCTGCAAGACAGCGACTAAACCCACATCGGGTAAAAAACGATAAGCGCAATCAGGCACAATAATATCTTGGACACTGTCATGCGTTAGCGTCAAGCTAAAACCCAGCTCGCTAAACAAGTGCTGCTCAAATTGGCGCAAACACAAGCGTAATCCATTCGCGCTCAGAGGCTGTCTCAGTTGCTGTAGACTGTTTTGATAATGCTGCCACAACACTGGCATCGGGTCTTCAGTCGGCAACAAACGCCATAGTATTTCATTCAAATACAACGCTGAGTATTGCTGTTGACCGGTAATATTTTCGTAAGGCACTGACGCTAAGGCAACGGTAGTAATATCTTCTTTTTCGATATTGGTTTGAG
Source organism: Psychrobacter immobilis (assembly GCF_904846225.1). GTDB lineage: Bacteria > Pseudomonadota > Gammaproteobacteria > Pseudomonadales > Moraxellaceae > Psychrobacter > Psychrobacter immobilis_F. The sequence goes on from NZ_CAJGZJ010000002.1 coordinate 62,123, forward strand.
TGAGGTTTTGAGGTGCGATATGAATTTGGCTGAATGTCTTTAAATCACGTTTACCAGTGGCAAAGAGCTGTAAAGGCATAAATAGCGGTGCGCCTGTTTTCCCAACACCATGTATGACACCATGCTGCTGAGAAAACAAATAATATAAGGCGCGCTTTTCTTGATAGGGGCGCTGATGTAATAAATAACCGATTAACGCTTCATTACGCATTTTTTATTACCTCAGCATGGAGCTTTGTGCTGCAAGTACGAATACAATTGCCAAAAAGCTATCGTTCAATCGCTATTAATAGCCTAAACTGGTCAACGCACGTTCGTCATCAGACCAGCCGCGCTTAACTTTGACCCACAGTGTCAGCATGATTTTTTTATCGAAAAGCTGCTCCATATCCTTACGGGCATCCATACCAACTTGCTTAATACGTTGGCCTTTGTCACCAATAACAATGGCTTTTTGACCGCTGCGCTCAACGTAAATAGTAGCGTCAATAAACGTACAGGCCTTACGTGGGCGACCTGTTTTTGGATCAGTATGTGCAGGCTCATCTTTGAACGCATCAATTTGTACGGTCAAATCGTAGGGCACTTCATCGCCCGCACTACGCATAATTTTTTCGCGGATGATTTCACTGGCTAAGAAACGCTCTGAGCGATCGGTAATCTGCTCTGTATCATAGATAGGCGCAGCGACTGGTAGATGTGAGGCAATGACCTCTTGCAGACGATCTAAATTTTGATTTTTTAGAGCAGACACTGGTACGATATCGGCAAAATCAAAGCTGTCACTGAAAGTTTCAATAAGGGGCAGCACACTACCTTTATCTTTTAAGGTATCAGATTTATTGATGACCAATACGACCGTCAAGTTCGTATTGCCAAGTTTCTGTAATGTCAGTAAATCATCATCACGCCATTGATCTGAATCCACAACGAACAATACCAAATCAACGTCTACTAAAGCAGAGACCGCTGCTTTATTCATACGCTCATTAATAGCACGCACTTCATTACGATGAATACCTGGCGTATCCACAAATACCGCCTGCATCTCATGGTTCGATAAAATACCATGAATACGATGACGAGTCGTTTGCGGTTTACGTGAAGTAATAGATAGCTTTTGACCCAATAAGTGATTCATCAAAGTTGATTTACCGACGTTTGGACGTCCAACGATGGCAACGTAGCCAGCCTTAAAGTCATCAGTAATGCGCGTATGACTACTTGGCGCAAAGAACTCTTCAATGGCCATATCATTTTCTAACGTGACATCTTCTGAGTGATCAATACTATTGTGAAGGGTATCAGCATTATCTTGGTTTTGATTGAACTCTGTATTTTCGGTCATATCGTTGGCACTATCTTCATTATTTGGCGGCAAATCAGTACGATTACGCATAGATTAATCCTATAGGGTTTATAACCAGCTAAACGGTGCTTGATGATGTAGTGGTTATATCAGCACTAAAAAAGCGAAACCATCATCGACTGGAAAATATTTGGGGGTTTAAAATAAGTAACATTTATGATAAGTAGAACAAGGGCTTATCAAAATAAAAACGTATTAGAAGGCTTCAGTACAATTGAAGTTATGTTTACCACGAATCTCATATCAACTATGAACGTTTTTTAGCCGAACTTGGCAACTTATGCAACTGATTAATCATAAGTTCTGCGGCTTTTTGTTCAGCGATACGTCGGCTTTCACCAGATTCCGTAATATCGGCACAATTGCTGATGTTGACATGACAACGTACGACAAAAATCTGATTCGGTGCGTTGCCACGCGTTTCCATAAGCTCATAATTTGGCAAATCAAATTGCTTAGATTGTAGCCATTCTTGCAACCGGCTCTTCGCATCTTTCAGGGCTTTTTGGTCATTCACACTATCGATTAAATCCCCATACCATGAGAGAACACAACGACGAGTAATGTCCATATCTTGGCTGTCTAAATAAATCGCACCAATTAAAGATTCTACGGCATCAGCTAATATAGAGGCGCGATTACGACCACCGCCTTTTCGTTCACCAACACCTAGTATCAGATGATTAGAGAGCTCTAGGTTTTGAGCAATAATAACCAATGACTCTTGGCGCACCAAAGTCGCACGCATGCGAGTGAGGCGGCCTTCATTTTGGCTGGGATAACGATGATATAAAGCTTCACCCACGATCATCCCTAAAAGCGCATCGCCCAAAAACTCTAAGCGCTCATAATTTTTTTTGCTATCAAATGAGCGATGTGTCAATGCGAGTTTTGGCAGACTCAAATCATTAAACACATAGCCTAACTTGCGCGTCAGTATTGCTAAACGCTGAATAAATTCAGAGCTAATAATAAGCGTGTCAACAGACGCGTTATTGTTTGGGGGAGTAGATACCGCTTGAGAATGTTGCGAAGTTGGTTTCATGCGAGGCTTATGGTTATCCCTTCTGTTTTACTGATGTAGTTAGTAATAAGATTTATTATTTATAATCGCTTTAAGTCTTATGAGGAAAATTCGGGATTTTTTAATACCCTGTTCAACTATTTTGCGGTTGCCATTTCGATATCACCTTCAAAGCGATTCAAAATATCAATATTACCAAAAAAGTTATTGGTGACTGCATATTGCTTATGAATAGCCAACTGACCTGTTTTTTTATCAGTAAAAGTAAATACATCTTCGGCATTGGTGTCATATTCAGCATTGATAGATAACTGTCTATTGACACGTTCAACGAACTGCTTGGCCGTTTCTTTGTTGTTATTTGATTCTGCAAGCTGTGCGCTCAAGATCTTGGTCAGTTGATAATCTCCAATTTGAGCGGGAACGATAGCAATGATTAGTTTGGCAGCAATAGCCAGAAATATAATGGTTAAAACAATACCCGTTACACTAGCACCACGCTGCACGGCCAATCCAGATAATTGCTGCATTATAGTACTCCTCTACTGGTAGATAACTATATTTGGTACCTACCTATCTGATAGGTAATCATTTATTAAATAGCAACAATATTAGCATAAAACTATTATCGATAAATCAACCAATAGAGCGTCTCGTCAACTTAACTGCTCACGCATTTAATCAATGGCGCCATTGCGCTGGAATGTTGGTACATTTAGACCTGGTGGTTTGTGCATCCAGATATAAACGGCCTTACCGGCTAAGTTTTCGTCAGGAACAAAACCCCAAAATCTTCCATCAGCACTTCGATCGCGGTTATCACCCATCACAAAATAATGACCTTCTGGAACTTTAATTCGCCAAGTAGTACCTTCTGAACTCACTACTTCTGGCGATTGCTGCTGTAAAAACGGTGCATACTGAGAACTATTCATCCCATTCAAGTAGCGAACAAGATGCTTGTGGTTATCTGGCGACTCTTGGAAGTAACGCGCCTCAGATTCTTCTTGCTGCCCCAAGCCTGCGGCCCCTTCTTCTGTCAGCATCTGCCCTGGCGCAATTTCTCCGGGTGAGTAAAGCTGTGAAGTCAATTCAGCATCTGGTAAGAAATCTACAGGCTTAGTATCGATAGGCACATCATTAATAGAAATGGTACCTTGGTCGTAGCTGACAGTATCGCCAGGCAGACCAATAACACGCTTAATATAGTAAATACTTGGGTTTTCAGGGTAGCGGAATACGGCGACATCACCATGTTCCGGCTCGCCCGTATCCAATACTTTATTATAAGTCAGGGGCAGTCGTACCCCATAGGCGTATTTATTGACAGCGATAAAGTCGCCCGTGTATAACGTTGGCACCATAGACGATGACGGGATATTAAATGGCTCAATTAAAAATGAGCGTACTATCAATACTATTGCCAATACAGGGAAAAAGTCATAAGCCCAGCGGATCAATAGGCTTTCTTTGCCTCGTCCGCGAGTCTTGCGCTGCTTGAACGCCAGCTTATCTAACAGCCAGACAATACCTAAGCCTATAGTCAACGGCACTAAAATTAAATTGAAATCAAAATCCATACTAGTTTGCCTATTAACGAGCTGCTGCTTTAACGGTTGCTATTCATCAATTAATTGCACTAATGATTGTCACTTTTACACCAACAATGAATATTCACTACTTATTCGACTTGCAGTACAGCCAAGAAGGCTTCTTGTGGAATCTCCACATTACCCACTTGCTTCATGCGTTTTTTGCCCGCTTTTTGCTTAGACAATAGCTTTTTCTTGCGCGACACATCGCCACCATAGCATTTAGCCAGTACGTCTTTACGCATGGCTTTGACGGTACTACGGCCGATGATTTGACCACCAATAGCCGCTTGAATTGCTACATCAAACATCTGACGGGGAATCAGCTCTTTCATTTTACCAACAAGCGCATTACCACGATACCGTGATTGAGTTTCATGCACAATCATTGCTAAGGCATCGACTTTATCACCATTGATTAGCACATCCACTCTGACCAATTTATCGGCTTGATAACGCTCAAAGTTATAATCCAACGACGCAAATCCACGAGAAACAGACTTCAGGCGATCAAAGAAATCCATGACGACTTCGCCCATTGGAATATCAAATATCAGCTGTACTTGTCGACCCATAAAGCGCATATCAACCTGAGCACCTCGACGTTCAATACACAAGGTCATCACATTACCCAAATACTCTTGCGGTACTAGAATTTGACAGCGAGCAATCGGCTCACGAAACTCTTCAATATTGTTCGACTCAGGTAAATGTGATGGGTTATCGACATAGATAACCTCACCGTTCTTTTTCTCAATCTCATAAATCACAGAAGGTGCTGTCGTGATCAAATCCAAATCGTATTCGCGCTCTAGACGCTCTTGGATAATCTCCATATGGAGCATACCTAAGAAGCCACAGCGAAAACCAAAGCCTAATGCATCAGAAGTATCAGGCTCAAAAAACAGCGAAGCATCATTAATTTGCAGCTTTTGCAAGGCTTCACGGAATTTTTCGAAATCTGTAGACTCTACTGGGAACATACCAGCATATACTTGCGGCGTGATTTGCTTAAAACCAGGAATACGGTCAACATCAGGCGTTTTAGAATGGGTAATCGTATCACCAACTGGCGCGCCAGCAATGTCTTTGATACCAGCAATAATAAAACCGACTTCCCCTGCCTCTAAGATACCGGTATCTAATGGCTTCGGTGTAAATACACCAATAGAGCTAACGGGATGTGCTTCTTTGGTCGATTTGATATAAATCTTATCGCCTTTTTTTACGGTGCCTTGGCGCACACGTACCAAAGAAACCACACCCAAATAACTATCAAACCATGAATCAATGATTAACGCTTGTAGTGGCGCTTCACGGTCGCCAGTTGGTGCTGGAATAAATTCGACCAACGCTTCTAACAGCTTGTCGACGCCCAAACCGGACTTGGCAGATACTCGTGGTGCATCAACAGCGTCAATCCCAATAATATCTTCAATTTCTTGAATAACGCGTTCAGGCTCAACTTGTGGCAAATCAATTTTATTAAGTACCGCCATCACCTCTAAACCCTGATCAACAGCGGTATAGCAGTTGGCTACAGACTGAGCCTCTACCCCTTGCGCAGCATCGACGACCAATAGCGCGCCTTCACAAGCGGCCAATGAGCGCGACACTTCATAAGAGAAATCAACGTGTCCTGGGGTATCAATAAAATTAAGCTGGTAACGCTCACCATTAGGATGGTCATAAAACAACGTGACCGATTGCGCTTTAATAGTGATACCACGCTCGCGCTCAATATCCATGGAGTCAAGTACTTGCGCCTGCATTTCACGATCTTGCAGGGCGCCGCACATTTGAATAAAACGATCAGCAAGCGTCGACTTGCCATGATCAATGTGGGCAATGATTGAAAAGTTACGAATATTGGCTAATGCAGTCACAAAGCGCCTACTAAATTAAGGGTGATAGAATAATAAAATAAAAAGAATAAATAATGCTGATAAGCGCAATAGATAAGATCATCGTCTTTAAATAAAGAGGAGATAATCAGAATAAGCTTGTTCGTTAATAGTGCTATTTCTAATCACTGCTCAGGACACGAACTCTTATGCGCAGGCATGAAAGAGTATTCTAGCAGTTTTCCACTACAAAGTAAGGCGATTTTATTAGCAGAGGCGTGATTTACAGGTGAAGTTACGAGCAGAAAACGCTAAAGACAGAAAGTCAGGTGCTTAGCAAAGCGCTGTTACCTTCTAGCAGGTTAATAAACAACCACCATTCAAGGCAAATAAACTATTGAGGTGTATCTTTTTCGGAGAGATCACTCTTTATAGAATTGCTTCCAACTGGATACAGATATTTATGCATCCATGGCGACTTACCATAAAAAGCACCATTGATTTGAGTTTGCTCTATCAAATACTCACGGAATCGCAGATAAAACTCATTGTCTGGATTTTTAGGTTGCTGCCAAAACTCATCAAGCGGTTTTTGATCGATAAGCTGAGGCGTATTGTAAATAGCACGGCCCATAACCTTGGTCGGTTTTTTGTGATATACCGACTGCAGACCTGTTGTACTATTAATTGTCACCATGCCGATACTATGCTTCATTAAGGTTGGCAGATGCATGTCACAACCATAAAAAACCCGATGTGCCACTTGATAACGCACAGCCAAGCTCGCAACCAACTCACGGTAATCTCGATGACCTCGATCTAACGGATGGTGTTTAAATACTAATAGCTGTTGCTGATTGGCACAATCTGCAAAACTTGCAATAGACTCATCAATGAACTGCACCACGTCACGGTAATCACTATGATGCGTAATCTGTGAGTCATTGTGCACTTGTAAGCTAATCAAAAAGTAATTATGACTGTCTTGATTTGTCAGCCTGCTTTGCAATTGCTTATCAGGTAAGTATCCTTTGAGTTTACGCCATGGTGCTTTGAGCCACGCTATGGCCTCTTGCCATGCAGTCATACCGCGATAATGCGAGTAGTGCGGATAGCGACTTTTATATACCCAAGCGATAATGTAGTAGACGATAGCAGCAATACTCAAACGATAAAAACGATTGTGGGTATATATCGGATGGTCATTGGCTTTTTTGAGCGCTTTAATATCAGCCGTATTCAAGCGTGAGTAGCCATTGATGCCGTACTCTTGCAAGGTAATATAATCAGGACGCAAATACCCTTCTTCAAATACAAAAAAAGAGATACCCAATCGATCACTAGTACAGGCAGCTTGCGTATGATGCGGACGACAATCACCAAAGCATACAATAGCATCAATACTATTTTTTTCGATAAAATCCTGCAACCAAGAAGAAAAGCGCGCTAAGGTGTCGGTATATTCATAAGTATTATCATGATGATAAAAAAACGCATCGCCAGCATTAAAATTAACTTTACTAACCTTAATATCTTGAGATTGCAAAAATGTCGAAAAACGGTTAAAAAATCCGCCCATCTTCCCTTGTAGCAGCAAGACATGTCCATGAGTAAGCAAGTGAGACATCGAAACTGCCATAGTATTGGGCTACCATTAATTGACGGATAAAAAAGAAGCGCGAAAACGTATATTAAGCTGTGAAAATACACACCATTGATAGGTGATTATATCGAAAAAATCCATGCTTGTCGCAGTGGTTCTGCGTTACCCATCTACAATGGGCTAAAAGGATATGTTGCGTAGGCGCTGTTGCCATTTATGACGTTGTTGCATGAAACGCGTGGCAGCTCGGCGTTTAAGCTGGGTGGGTTTGAAATTGGCAGAAAAATTTGATAGAGACAGTATTAAGGGATTGACTGAACTATCTACTTCACTAGATATGCCAGCTTGTGATGATCCGCTTTGGTTATTTGCGAGTGGATATAAATAATCAATGACTTGCTCTACTTGCGCCAGCCCATAACCATTAGGTAGACGATATAGTGGATAACTTATGAGTACACAGTATAGCAATTGCTCAAGCGTTAGTGCAGTGTCTCGTTTACGCCGCTTTAAATATTCAGTTTTTGGCGCTAGCGTCGCGTCGATATCGGTCGTTAAGCCCCAACCTGCATAAAAGGGCAAACCATAACAGCTCACTTTCAGGCCACGGAGCAATGCCTCAAATCCTGTCAATGAGCTGATAGTATGTATCTCATCGACGCATTCTAAACAATCAGGCATCGCCGTATCATAAGCGACCGCTTGGACTTGACGCAAATAGGTTTCCGCTACCTTGCCTGCTCGCAGTCCTGCTTCCACATCAGGATGCGGCTTATAAATCAGATAAGCATCAGGATTTTCTTGGCATACACGCTCGATCAAATCGCTATTGGTTTTAATGTCCGAGCCGCAATACTGCACCGATAAATCATCTTCTACTTGACCGATAATGAGAATACGAGATTTCCCAGAACGCTTGGCATCCTGCATCCAAGCGTTCTGTTGATCATCAGCGCTGCCTGCATTCATGCCAACATTGTACTTACTCACGCGCTGAGTCAGCAGTTTGTCTTGAAGTTTTTGTACGCGCACGCTTTGCTTTGGACTCAACACCTTGCAGTGACGCAATAACGTTTCTAAATCTGACGGCTGGGTCGCATCATAATAGATGCCCTGCTGATCTATCACCACCGACAATGGTGCTAGTAACGTAGCGCCCAAACCATTTGAGCGAATAAATCCATCTTCCATACAATAAATAGTAGGCTGATTAATAAGCTTATTTTGTCGTTTTTTTCGTAATTGCTGGCGTTTGGCTAAACCCCAAACAAGCAAAGGTTGCTGATAATTGACGCGAATATGGTCTGGATGCAGCATATTTTTTAGACGAGGTTTTGGTTTGATAAATAACGTCGTACGTGGCAAATCGACAAAAGCTTTAACAAAAGGTAGCTTCCAACGGCTAAACTCATATACCGTCAAGTGACTTTCAAGGCGCGCTTGCCAGTGACGATTGGTCACCAACCATTCAATCGCTGTATCAATATCGCAAGCTTGTCTCGTCGCTGGATCGACATAGCGACTATACTCAATATAAGCGCTATAGAATAACGTCTCTAACGTCGTATTCACTTTATTGACAGATGATAGGGGAAATAAGGCTCGGTTTGGTACTGTTCCCTTTGCTCGCAGTGTTTTTGTAAAAGCGTGACGGCGTTTTTGGACCGTTTTTAGCAAACGTTTTGGTGCCTCGCTGTCATCAGTAAGACCCCAGCCACTATACCAATTGACCCCAAAGCAATGCACGGTTTTACCAAGCATCAATGCTTCAAAACCCATATGTGAGCTGACCGTATAAACGTGATCTACTTGCGCGAGTAACTCTATAGGATTGAGTGCTTGATTTAAGAGTCGGACGTTTTTGGGTAGCTTTAGATTGGTTAAGTAACCTGATTTTGCTGCAGGATGAGCCTTGACCCAAATATGAGCGTTGGGATGGTTGCGACAAGCGGCTTTTAGCATCCGTTTAAACTGACGTTTGTCAGCGCCAGCACCTTCAATAGACGCATCACCAGCCACTTGGTCAATTAATAGCACGTGTGACTTTAGCGGGTTTTTTATTGTGCCAGCCTTCTCTTCATCCACCCATTTATCTAATGATGGACACGCGATTACTGCGTTATACTTGCTGAGTCTTTCATCACAGATACGTGCTATCAATTGCTTGGCGTGTTTGTTATCTAGTGCACGTGTTTCAGATTTGGCATCGCTCTTAGCACGCTCAATGATTAATTGCTCAAGGCGTGAGCTGTGCGTCAAGTCAAAATAAATACCAATGTCATCAACAATCACGCTCAGCCCGTGGCGGCTACTAATACCTGAATCTAATGAACGCAAAAAGCCATCTTCGATACTCAAAGTCGCAAGATTTTGCTTTGTAGCGACCTTATTAGCTCGTTGATAGCTTTTTTTATGACCCCAACCGATAAAAGCATCGGGACGCGGCTTCAGTGAATGCGTTATTTGGTGCTGTATAAATGTCGGTAATGGCAATAAAGAAAGTAGCGCTGGTTTATTTTCAGTCAAGCCGTGCTGTAGATTTGACCACGGATACCAGCGCTGGATATCCGCCTGCAACACTTGGGATAACAGCACGTTATTACGACGCATGCCTTTTCCAATAACGGCTAAATGCTGCGGTATTTGGTTGTTGGCTGATGGTAAAAATAGTGCATTATCAGAGGTAGATGCAATGGGTGCTTTGTCTTTGTCTGCGACGCTTTTTGCCATCATGAATACCTTTACTTACTATTTTTACCATTAATATTACATCAACCCATAGCGCGTTTATAAATCTAGGACAACTTTAGCTGCGATAGCCAACTGATAGACAATCTGCGATAGGCCACGGGTGATTTCTACGCGTTTGGTTTTGACTTTCGGCAGCACCATAACTTCATCACCTTGTTGGATACGATAGGCCGTATTGACCACTTCACTGGCACCATTTTGATGAATAATTAAGATCTCTTTAGTGTCAGCATTGTCAGAGAAGCCACCCGAATTGGCAATATAGTCGCCAACGGTGTAATCTGGATTAAAGGTAAGCGCACCCTGAGCACGCACTTGACCATTTACTGTAACCACTGATGTTTGAGCCGGTATCTCAATGATATCGCCTTGCTGCAGAATAATGTCTTGCCATGAATTTGGTAACACAACGATTTGACCAGTCGTTTTAACATTACGAGCTTTCGCTACGAACTGTTTGACCAAATTGGCATCATCTTGACGAAGTGCTGCTTCTTCACGAGTTGTAGACTGACTAGCGAGCGTCAACTCTTCTAGACGATCAAGCGACTCATTAATCATACGTTTTTGCTGCTCGGCAACGGATTCGCGATATATGGTCAATTGCGTCAGTTTTGCCAGTGGGCTCGGTTGCAATTGCGGAACGATATCCTTCAGACGAGCGCCATAGGGTACAACCATCGCACCATTACCAGTATGCGCCCCTTTAACCTGAACGGCGATTGTGCCCGCATATCGATCCGAGGTCACCACCATTTGATCGCCATTATATACTGGGACGTTTTGTGCTGCAGAGAGAGAGTAATACTCTGCCGTTTGCGCACGTCCGGCACTACGAGTGATGCTAACATTGGTCGCATTTGCGGCTGGACTGGCAACTTGCAACACATCACCAATGGTTAAATCATTCACATCAAACTCAAACGTATATTCGTTCTGGACCTCTCCAGCCACTTCGAACGTTTTTTTCTGCGGCGCGACAGTAATCACATCACCATCACGAAACGCGAAGGACTGCAATTTACCAGCTAATAGGAAATCATACAGGTTGACTTGCTGTAGCATCTGACCATTACGTTTGATTTGAATATCAATATAACTACCACGCGTCGGATCAACACCGCCTGCTCTATCTAAGTAAGACAATACCGAGTCTGCCGCAAGCCCGCCGTAATAACCCGGCTGTTTAACAAAGCCAGTAACGAAAACTTTCACTGGTTGTGCTTGCTCTAAGGACGCATAAACGCCAACGTTCGAGCGGTAAACGCGACTGACGGCACTTTTAACCACATTTTGCAAACTACCATTCTGTACGCCAGAAATACGTACTGGACCAACATTTGGCAAGAAAATATTACCTTGTGGGTCAACGGTCGTAGTCGCCGCATATTGATAAGCGCCCCACATCCTTACTTGGACATTGTCGCCAGGGTTAATCACATAACTGTCATTAAAAGTGGAGCCTGATGTAGTCGAAAATGCACCGCGAAATAGCTGCTCACCAAACATCATATCTTGCGTATTAATATCTTGGTAAGGACGCGTGGTGTTGATGACCGATTGGCTTGGCAAGCTTGCCGCGTTAACCGCCTCTTGCGTGGTCGCCTGCCCTGGCACGCCGCCCGCAAACGCTTGCGTTGAGACATTAATATTATTACGATTCTGATCCTGACTCATACTGTTGTTGCTGGTACCAAAGCCAGACCCTGATATTTGATCAGCATAACTGCTCGCTGCCATGGCTGGCATACTAGCTGTTGCCATGGCTAAACTTATCATCGTCACGATAGCACGTGGTTTCATATTCATGCGTTGTATTCCTTTGCTGATCTATCGATCATTACTGATATCTTTTTTGTCAAAACTAGCTACGATGATCACGAACCACTGCCATGACTAAGCGCACAAATCCGTAGAATATTAATAGCAATACTAATGATGTCCAGATTATATAAGCACGGCGCGGATATAATGCTTCTTCGGCCTCATAAGGCGTAGAAATCACGATTAAGTTTTTCATCTTCTTAAAGGCTTCTAAACGGGCTTTTTCGAGTGATGATAACGATAATTTATAAAGCTCAGTGGCAAACTCGACATCAGCTTTGATGGTCTCAAATTGTACGGCTTGACGGTTCAATTTGGTCGTGTTTGGCGATGTCAATTTGGTTTGTTCTTGACCAATTTGTTCTTCAACCGCCTTAATCTGACTTCTTAATGAAACCACTTGCGGGGCATCTGGGTTCAAGTAGCTGAGCAGTTGCCGTTCCTCAGTACGTAACGAGCTAAGCTGTGCTTGCAAACTACCAATCAGCTGATTGACAACCTGAGCGTTAGACTCTGGATCATAAATCTCATTTTCGTTTTGATAGTTTAATAGTTTTTCTTTAGTATCATTTAAGCGATCTTGCGATTCATCAAGTTGCGTCTCTGCAAATACCAGCTGATCGCGAGCCACTTCTTGTGAAATACGGTTTACGAATTTTTCAGACTCATTCAAAATTGTTTTATTGAGCTCAAAAGCATACTTTGAATCAAACGCTTCTGTCGATACCGATAGCACATAACTTTGCTCATCTAAATCAATGTGTACGCGTTTTTTGAAGTATTCAAGCAGCTCTTCTTGCGTAGCATCAGGATCAATCTCATTAATCGGATCCGAGCCATCGACATAGTAAGCCTCGCGAAACTTAAACTTATTGTCAAGGCGCTTTACCATATCATTTGACAAGATATACTCTGTCAAATAAGTCGCGTCTTCTTTGCTGGTACTATTGACACCCAGTAAAGCTGATAGACCACCGCCAGAAGGCACGCTGGTATCGCTCACCTGTTTCACTACCACATCAGCAGTTGAGGTAAAACGCGGATGAGCAAGCGACATGACATAAAATATCATGAGCACCCAAGGAAGGATCACCAAGCCGATAAACAGCGAGAAGTTGATTATATTATTTTTTTGCTTTGTGGATATGCTTTTCATAAACCTCAATCGCTTCTGTTGTATCGTCAAAGACGTGTGCTGTTTGATCCATTAGCACAATACCAATATCACAATTACGCTTAATATCGCCAATATTATGCGACACGATTAAAAATCCTGCTTGCGCACGGCGTGCTGCCAGAATTTCCTCACTACGCTTACGAAAAGCGGCATCACCAACCGCACCCGCTTCATCGAGCATATAGTAATCAAAATCAAAGGCCAAGCTTAAACCAAAGGTTAAACGGGCACGCATCCCTGAAGAATAGCTTTTCACTGGCATATCAAAATAATTACCAATGTCTGCAAATTCTTCGACGAAACGAATTTTTTCGTCAATATAAGGGCCGCTTGAGTATAAACGACAAACAAATCGTACATTTTGACGACCCGTTAAGCTACCTTGAAAACCGCCTGCGACTCCTACTGGCCATGAAATCGTAGAATCGGTAATAATTTCACCGTGGTCCGGCTTATCGAGTCCACATATAATACGTAGTAAAGTGGATTTGCCCGCTCCATTACGACCAAGCAAACCCACACTTTGTTTATCACCAATGGTCAGGTTTAAATCTTTAAAAAGATAGTGCCGACCCTGTTTGGTCATAAATGACTTAGAAACATTTTTAATTTCAATCATTCGTTTGCCCTAATTTAAAGCTGGTATCACGCTTAATGATTTATTTAGAGCGTATTAAATCTCTTTCGGCTGCTTTATACATGAGAAGACCCAAGAAATTTACTGCGACTGTCCATTTCAAGAAATAACTCATATCAATATGATAGGCAGGATAATTCGGTGCTAACGCGTGTCTTATCAACTCGATATTATGAATAAAAGGATTATAGAGTAGATAACTAAAATAGGGCTCAGGAACAACATGAATAGGATAGATAATCCCAGACATGAAATATAATATAGTGAAAATAATACCAATTACTTTACTAATTTCACCACCATAATAACCGACCACCATCATGATCAAGGCGACACCAAAACTAAACATAAAAAGCGTTATCCAACAAAATAGGACAATATGTAAATTTTCTAAACTGGCATAATCGTTAAAAAAAGCTAATCCAATCAACAATATAACAAATGTTATAAAATAAATAACCAACTCTAAAGCTGATCTAGCAATGATAACATCAATGTGCCGTATCGATCGGTACATCAGAAGTCCCTGATTGGCTTCAACCGCTCCTAGTGCTCTAGTCGCAATCGTCTGAAACATACGAAAAGGCACCATTCCGGCAACCAAAAATAACGGGAAGCTCATTCCTGGTAATGTCCGTTCAATAATCACGCCAAAAATCACTAAAAATATAAGCATTTGGAAAATGATTTCTAACGGCGCCCACAAATAACCCAATCGGTAGCCGCCAAAGCGCGTTTGTAGCTCACGCATCAGCAAAGCGTGAAATGCCGCACCCATGACTTTGAGGCCACTGCGATGCTTGATAGGACGATAAGGAGGCAATTGTACAGACATAGCGTTACATGACTTTACCGAAAACAGTCCCTATGATAAGTAAGCGCGACACAAGTTACAACAATTAATCTGTTTCTAAACAGATAAACCTATGATTTAGCAAGAAACTAGTAGGTAAGTAATAGCAAATTTAGTTAAATTTGATCAGTATTTAACTATGTTATCTGTTTCTCACTCATTTATTGAACGCAAAAAAAAAACCAATCGCAAAGGATTGGCTTTTTTAATACTGCAGTCTTGCTATAAATGGTGGCGATGAAGAGACTTGAACTCTTGACCTCACGATTATGAGTCATGCGCTCTAACCAGCTGAGCTACATCGCCATTTAAGGCTCGGTATAATACCGATAGAAGTGACTAACGTCAACCCCTAATTATCGTTTTTTTGCAAAAAATAGGAATTTTATTCAAATTAATGGCAAATATTGATACTACTAACGATAAAAACGAACAATAAAAAGGTTTGGTAAACCGATAAGCCGGGTTCTGTCGTGGACAATCATTCCTCTAGGCGTATCATCGCTAATACGCTCAAGCAACCTACCCGCATCGAACGCGGGCCGCGCCATGCCGATGCCTATTTGGTCTTGCTACGCGTGGAGTTTACCATGCCGTGAACTGTTGCCAGCCACGCGGTGCGCTCTTACCGCACCCTTTCACCCTTACCGATAACATCTTGCGATGCCACAGGCGGTCTACTCTCTGCTGCACTGGTCGTCAAGTTACCCTGCCCAGCCGTTAGCTGGCACGCTGCCCTATGTAGCCCGGACTTTCCTCCCCTGCTCATCTGTTGCCAGTGTGCAGCGGCGATTGCCTAGTCTACCAAGCGCGCTAGTATAGCAAAACTAATGACTGCGTGGGAATGTCTTTTTAGATTATTTATATTCCCGTATTCGATTATTTAAATAAAATCTTTTGGTAACGTTAGCTCATTAGCATTCGAGTCGTTTTTATCTTGTTGTGCCAGCTGTAACCAGTGAGTGTCTGGATAATTTTTCTTGAGATAATGTTGTAAAAAATCAATCGTGCTATTCGCAATCTCAGCATCGGTATTATCAGCAGCATCGTGAATATGATTATAAATAACGCTATGAACCTTTAAACCACGCGACGTTATGGCTTCTAAGCTCAGCAACGTATGATTGATACTACCCAAGCGCCCAGAGGTAACCAAAATAATAGGATAATTTTGAGAGGCAATATAATCCAAGGTTAATAATTGCTCAGTGATGGGCACAAGTAAGCCACCAGCGCCTTCCAATAACACCACATCATAATCTGCTTGCAAGCGGCGTGTCGCATTGGTAATCATTTCAGGGTTGAGCGTTTGCTTTGAAAGTCGTGCTGATAAATGCGGTGACGCAGGTTTTTCATATCGATACGGACAGGTTGTAAAATCAAGGTCACACGGCTGTAGCGGCATACCCATCAATTCGCGATGGGTAACAATATCATCAGCCATGTTCATCTCACCGCTATATCTATCTATTGCGACACCTGTTTGTACCAGCTTTTGGGTTATGACATCGATGCCCTGCTGCATAAGTGCTTTGGCAAGCAGACCAGTGGCATAGGTTTTGCCAATATCGGTATCGATACCAGAGATAAATAGCACGCTCATAGCTAACCCTTTTTAGTCAAAAAAATCTGCTTCAAATAAGACGTGACGACAGTGAGTAGTGACTGGCATAAAGCCTCTAGCTCCTCATCAGTGATGATATAAGGCGGCATGATATAGACCAGTTTACCGAACGGTCTGACCCAAATGCCATTATCAATGAGCAATGACTGAAAGATCGGCATATCAACGGCATCATTTAGCTCGATTACTGCTACGGCTCCCAAACAACGCACTTCGGCGACACCCTCTAAAGTTGCAGCAGAGATGAGTTGCTGCTCCATGATGGCCTGCATATTTTCTGTGCGCGTTTCAATATCGTAAGACATTATTAGATCAATTGAGGCACAAGCGACGGCGCAAGCCAAAGGATTACCCATAAAGGTTGGGCCATGCATAAGCGCTGGATAATCACTTTGGCTAATGGTGTCCGCTATTTTTCGTGTACACAAAGTGGCAGCAAAGGTCATATAACCACCTGTCAGCGCCTTTCCAATCGTCATAATATCAGGACTGATATCGGCATGCTCACAAGCAAACAGCTTGCCACTACGACCAAAACCTGTCGCAATTTCATCAGCAATCAATAATACGTCATGCTCATCGCACAATTGGCGCAATAACTGTAAATACTCAGGGCTGTAAAAGCGCATTCCACCTGCGCCTTGAATGATTGGCTCAATAATAAATCCGGCAAGTTTATCGCTATTTTCAGCAAAAAATACGGTTAATGCATCACGCTCGCTTTGGGTTAACGCACGCTCAAATCCGAGTGGCGGTGATGGCACAAAATACTGCATCGGTAATTGTTTGCCATATAAATTGTGCATGCCAGCGACTGGGTCGCAAACACTCATCGCATGCCATGTATCGCCATAATAACCAGAGTGAGTTGAGGCAAACTGCTGCTTGGCTGGCCGATTGGCAGCAACTTGATATTGCAATGCCATTTTTAACGCCACTTCTACCGCAATGCTGCCACTGTCGGCATAAAATATCGCCTCAAGCCCAGAAGGGACAATAGACAGCAGTTTTTTACCCAAATCTATGGCGGGTTGGTGCGTCAAGCCGCCAAACATCACATGTGCCATCTTACCCAATTGCTTGATAATCGCCTCATTAAGCACGGCGTGATTATAGCCATGAACGCTCGCCCACCAAGACGACATCCCATCAATCAGACGCCTGCCATCTTGAGTGACGATATAAATGCCTTCTGCATGGTCAATAACGATATTTGGATAAGTCGGCGGCAAACTGGCGTAAGGATGCCAAAGGTGTTGCTGGTCAAAGTCGTCTGTTGATTTTGTAGATAATATTTTCATATTTTATTGACCAGTAATACGCTTATACTTTGACATCAAATCGCTTTCGGTTTCGACATAATTTGGGTCATGAGGAATACAGTCAACGGGACAGATGACCACACATTGCGGCTCGTCAAAATGACCCACGCATTCGGTGCATAAATCGGGGTCGATAACATAGATATCGTCCCCTTCTGAGATAGCCCCATTCGGGCAGGCAGGCTCGCAGACGTCACAATTGATGCATTCATCAGTGATTAATAGCGCCATAAACTGCTCCTTTTTTGTTTTACTTGTAACGGATAATTTTTGACTGCTGTACTACAGTTGATCCACTATGAAAAACACAGCGCTACTCGGATAAGTTTTGCGCCGCCTCTGTCTGCGTAAGCACAGCAAGCAAGGAAAATTTATACCAGTAGCGCGTGATAATATTTGAACTTATTTTATTTAAGACTGACTATACTTTGACTATTTTACTACTTACTATCAGCCCATACTTTATCTAATTAATGCCTGTTTTTAACTGCGTATTTAAACCTACTTGAGCTTCAGTTTTTCAACAAAGGCTTGCGAGACACAAGACGGCACAAATTTCGTCACATCGCCGCCCAGTTTTGCAATTTCACGAATCATAGTAGACGAGATAAACGAATAATTTTGGGAAGGCGTCAAAAATACCGCTTCAAAGTTTTCGTCAAGCTCACGATTCATATTAGCCAGCTGAAATTCATATTCAAAATCTGACATGGCTCGCAGACCGCGCAAAACTGCCGTGGCATTTTTTTCACGCATAAAATCGACCAGCAAACCTTTAAAACCAATCACCGATACTTGCGGTAAATCAGCAAATACGGTCTTGACTAAGCCGACACGCTCCTCGAAATCAAATAAAGGCTTTTTGTGATGCCCTGAGGCAACGGCAATGACAACCTCATCGAATAATTTGGTGGCGCGCGTGACTAAGTCCACATGTCCGTTGGTAATGGGGTCAAAAGTACCGGGATATAAAATTTTGGTGTGCAATTTTGAAGAAGTAGAAGGGTTCATAGCGTGGCTAATAAGTTCAATGATATTAGGCCATATGCTAGCAAATTTTGCTCAAACTTAATACTTATCTGCTACATTTGTCCTAACAGCAGACTTACCTTTTCGCCAAAGGCTTTGCTACAATAGCGGGTTCGACTCATCCGTCTTATTTCTTATCATTTAAGTAAAAGACAATTTAAAGGTAAGACAATCCAAATGACCGGGTTAGGATGAGGAATTAGTGGGACTAGTTAGATAAGAACGCCACATTTTTAATGGGTTCTTATGGAGAAATTATGTCAAAAAAATCAAAAAAACCGGACAATCAAATTTGTGCGAATAAAAAGGCTCGTCATGAGTACTTTATCGAAGAGGCATTTGAGGCAGGTCTGGCACTACAAGGCTGGGAAGTCAAAGCGATTCGTGCAGGTAAAATGACAATTACCGAAGCGTATGTCATCTTCCGTAATAATGAAGCCTTCTTATTTGGCGCGCATATTCAGCCATTGCTATCCAGCTCAACGCACGTCAGTCCGGATAGTACTCGTACTCGTAAGCTGCTGCTCAATCGCCGCGAGATTGAAAAACTGTTTGGTGCTGTCAATCAAAAAGGCTATGCCTGCGTGCCGCTGTCTTGCTATTGGAAAAATTCGCTAGTGAAATGCCAAATCGGCTTGGCACTGGGTAAAAAGCAGCATGACAAACGTAAAACGCTAAAAGACCGTGACTGGGAACGTGATAAGCAGCGCGGCTTTAAACAGCATTTAGATTAAAGATCGATTATTTTAATCTAACACCAAAAGGACGATTTGACATTTTGTTAAATCGTCCTTTTTATTGGATAAATCGGTTTCATTCATGACTCTTTAAACGGCATTGGCCATTTTTTCCATGTGCATTCCTTTACGAGCGCGGCGCAATTGACGTACACCGTGGATGATCAAACAAACAATGCCTAGCCAAATCAGCCCATAACTATAGATCATCGCTGATTCAAACGGATTGCCCAATACGGTTATTGCCAAAATGAACAACAATGCTGGTTCTAAATAACTCATCATGCCATAAACGTTCACGGGCAGCATTTGACTGGCATCAACGTTGGTTTTCATCGCCAAAACACTAAGTACACCCAATCCTGCCAGCATCATAATAAAGAAACCAGAACCGCTAACGAGTATCAAACTACTGGGTGCCACAAAAAACAAATAGGCCAAGGCAAATGGCGCGAATATCGTTAAATCAACCAATAATCCAGTCACTGCGCCAATACCTTGCAGACGGCGCAAGATATAATAAATAGGATAAGTGCCGCAAACCCAAAGTGTTGCCCAAGAGACACTTTGCGTGCGTACAATTTCACTGCCCACGCCTAATGCAGCAAATGCCACGGCCAACCATTGCAGGCGGCTGAGTTTTTCGCCAAATAAGACGCAACCAAACACCACCATCATCAATGGGAATAAAAAATAACCCATCGCCGTTTGTACGCCTTGCCCATTAACTGGTGCCCACATAAAGAGCCAAAACTGACTGAGAAATATCGGCGTGGGTAACAATAGCCATGCCCATTGCTTGATTCCTGTTATCGCTTTTAATTTACCAACATGCAAACCTAAGCGCCCACTAATAATCAAATAACCTATCAATGCTGCCCACATCGCCAGCATACGCCAAATAAATACTTGCGTGCCTGACAATGGCGCTAAAAAGCTGCTATAAGCATAGAGGACGCCAAACAATACGTTTGATAATACTGCCAATACTACGCCCAATATCAATGTGCGTTGCTGAGTGCTACCCGCTGTCCAAATCGCAGGCAACGGCAAGCGCGAGACAGTCGTGGCTAGTGTATTTGCGAAGACAGTAGAAAGCATTGAAGTAAACATAAAAACACCACGAGTTTGAATAGAGATCAAAAAGATCAGTTGTTATTTTTGAAAACCAAATGTCATCTGAGCTGATTATTTTTCCAATGAAGCTTGGTTTGTTAGGAGCTATTCTACTAAGGTGCTACGAAAAAATTTCTCTATATTCATTTATTATTGATTGAATTTATCAATTTATGACTAATATCTGAATTATTTATCATTTTTTAATTTATAGTGGTTATTCATAGTCATTGTTTATGATAGTGAGAGAGAGATATTTAATAATGAGACTTTTGAGGAACTATAATGAATCCAAATCTAGATGATATTGATAAAGCCATTTTAAACTTGCTACAAGATGACGCGACACTACCGTTAAAAACGGTGGCGGAACGTGTTCACATCTCTATCGCAACGGCTCAACGCCGCATCCAATCACTGATAAGCAATGGCATCATTACCAAGCAAGTCGCTATCGTTGACCCCAACAAGGTGGGCTACGGTCTGACGGCAGTGGTGATGATAGAGATGTCGCGCTCTAATAACTCGATGCAACATCGGTTTGAGCGTTTGATGCATGCACAGCCACAAGTAATGAGCTGCTATGAGGTATCCGGTGATGCCGATTTTATGTTGATGATAAATGCCAAAAATATGAATGATTATCATCAATTCACTCGTAATTTATTGACTTATGAAAATAACGTACGCCGTTTTACCAGCCAGTTTGTGATGAATTTAACTAAAAGTGGCACAAAGATTTTGCTGGATTAAGTGAGGTAAATATAACGATTAATTTTAATCCGTCTTTATTGTCAATTATAAGTAGATAATTATCGACCAAACGAGGTACGATGTGAACGGAAGTTTGATAATAAATACTAGGGCGTGTCCTCAATCTGAAAATGGTGATAAAAATAAGATAAATGGCAGCCAAACAAGGAAAATAGTGCAGATAATATCGAGATATTGACTGGCTATTTGACATAGTTTGGCAAGATTTAGCTATTTTTAGCCCGTTTAGTCGCTTTTGTTCAGATTGAGGACATGCCCTAACCAGATATGAACCTTTCATCACCGTAGTCGATTGTTACAGACAAGGAAGCCTTACCATGAACCAGCATAAAGATAGCGCTCTCGATAAATTGCAAAAAACGAATAGTAGCAAGCATAAAAATGCTTTACAGAAACGATTGAATTTGAAAACTGTGGTTATAGGCGCATCGCTCACAGCATTGCTCGCCAGCTCAGGCTGTGCCACCAGCTCATTGTTAGAAAGTGACAATCACGTCAGTACTCAAACGACTAAAACCACATTGTCTGAAGATCAGATCGTCGCCTTTGGTCGTCCTGCTCAGGCTTTACCAAAAATGCCCAACGCGACGATGGTTATCGTCGGTGAAAAAAACAGCTATGTGTTGACCCAAGGCGGGACAGAAATGGTCAATCTGTTAACTAACCTGACGCCAAAAAACATTCAAGTCGATAATGAGATGAATTTTTATGTGCCCAACAATGATGGTTACTTTCAGGGTGAGATGAAACTGTCTTACGCCAAATTAAAAGATGAGTTTAAACGCTCTGACTATCAGTTCTTTTTGCAGAATAATGGCCGCGATTGCACCTCAGCCAGTGACCAGCGTATCAATGCTCAGCGCTTTTGCTTTAGCGTGCCAGTTAAAGGGGCTATCTATCCACAAGTCAGTAACTTGAGCATCATCCAGTCGAATTATCGCGCTTTGACCAAGCCCTATATGGTGAAATTTTATACACAAAGTCAGCAAAACCAAGTCCATCGTAGTGGCGCAAATACAGTTCAGAAGCTAGTTTTATTACCCTTTGCCTTAGCATTTGATGTCGTTACCTTCCCATTTCAGTTGTTAGAAAATTAGAAAAGTAAACGTCTAATGCTTTTTTATACTAAACTTTAGTCTAAAGTAAGAATGGTTTTGACAGATTGAAAACCATTCTTACTGGTACATTCTCTCACGCTATCAATAACTTATCGCTAATCCTTTATCGCATCATGAGTGTAATTCATGTTAAAATGAGCGCCTTTAAATGAGCCGTCATTATTCTTGATGAATAACGGTGGTTTTTTAGTGCCATTTTCTACTCAACAGGTCTGCCCATGTCTGCCGATACCATTGCTCGCACCGCCTTTAAACAAGGCACCAAACCACTTTACGATTATGACAAACATTGGGCGAGCTGCTACGAGCCTGCGCCTTATCTGCCGATGAGCCGCAAAGAAATGGACGATTTGGGCTGGGATGCCTGTGATGTCATCATCATTTCAGGCGATGCGTATGTCGATCATCCAAGTTTTGGTATGGCGATTATCGGACGCTTGCTAGAGTCGCAGGGGTTTCGCGTTGGCATCATTGCCCAGCCAGATTGGAAGAGCAAAGACGCCTTTATGGAACTGGGTAAACCTGTTTATGCATATGGCGTGACAGCGGGCAACATGGACAGCATGATTAACCGTTACACCGCAGATCGCAAAATCCGTAGTGATGACGCGTACTCGCCCGGTAATGTCGCCAACAAACGTCCTGACCGCGCGGCTATCGTCTATAGCCAGCGCTGCCGTGAAGCGTATCCTGATGTGCCGATTATCTTGGGCGGTATCGAAGGCAGTTTACGCCGTATCGCTCATTATGATTACTGGTCGGATAAAGTCCGTCGCAGTATTTTGCTTGATGCCCGTGCCGATGTCTTATTGTATGGTAATGCTGAACGTGCCATTGTCGATGTGGTACATGGTTTATCAAAAGGCTATAGCTTTGAGCAAATGAGCAAGTTGCGCGGTACGTCGTATCTATTGACCCCAACGCGTCGCCATTGGCAACAAGATATGACCGAGGTCGCCAGTAACGATGTCGATACCGTTGGTCGTGTTGATCCGATTATCAATCCTTATGTGATGACCGAAGACGTCGATCAATGCTCCATTGAACAAGACAAACCTACCGATTCGCCAGTTGGACAAGCGATGATGTCGCAATCATCAATGTCATCTAAGTATCAAGGTTTCGTTTCTGAGCCAGTAAGTAACAAAATTCTCAATGCTCATCAAGTCGACGAAGAAACGCAAGTCGTACAAATGCGCGGCTTTGACAAGCCAATGACTGCCCGTAAACATAAGCTAAAAATGCCGCCACGTGAGCAAACGGTGATTCGCTTGCCTGATTATGAGCACGTTAAATCTGATCCGGTGCTTTATGCTCATGCCAGCCGTATCTTGCATCTTGAGACCAATCCGGGTAATGCTCGTGCGCTGGTACAACGTCATAGCAGCGGTGCTGGTAATTCATATACCTCCATCGATGTTTGGCTCAATCCGCCACCGATTCCGCTCTCAACTGAAGAGATGGATTATGTGTTTGATTTGCCGTACGCACGTCTGCCGCATCCAAGCTATGGCGATGCGCGTATTCCTGCTTATGACATGATTAAATTTTCTGTCAATATTATGCGTGGCTGTTTTGGTGGTTGTACTTTTTGCTCAATCACTGAGCACGAAGGACGTATTATTCAAAGCCGCTCAGAAGATTCAATCTTGCGCGAAGTTGAAGCGATTCGTGATACCGCGCCCAACTTTACTGGCGTGATTTCTGATCTTGGTGGCCCCACGGCAAACATGTACCGTCTCAGCTGCAAAGACGACACCATCGAAAAGAACTGCCGCAAGCCCTCTTGCGTCTATCCTGATGTCTGTGAAAACCTAATCACCGATCACAGCAATTTAACCAAATTATACCGTAAAGCTCGTGATATCAAAGGCGTGAAAAAAATCCTGATCGCGTCAGGATTGCGTTATGATTTGGCGGTCAAAGATCCTGAATATGTCAAAGAGCTGGTCAGCCATCATGTCGGCGGATATCTAAAAATTGCGCCTGAGCATTCTGAAGAAAATGTCTTGTCGAAGATGATGAAGCCTGGCATGGGCAGCTATGATAAATTCAAAGCTATGTTTGAGCAGTACAGTCAAGAAGCAGGCAAAGAGCAATATTTGATTCCTTACTTCATCGCCGCCCATCCGGGCACTAAAGATGAAGACATGATGAACCTTGCGCTTTGGCTAAAAAGTCATGGCTATCGCGCTGACCAAGTACAAGCGTTTTATCCAAGTCCGATGGCGACAGCGACCACCATGTATCATACGCACAAAGACCCACTACATAAGATTAGCCGTAGTGAAGGTGATATGGATATCGTCAAGTCTGGTAAGCAGCGTAAATTGCACAAAGCGTTCCTCCGTTATCACGATCCAAAAAACTGGGTCATGCTGCGTAAAGCGCTGCAAGATATGGGACGCAGTGATTTGATTGGCAAAAACCGTGGCTGCTTGATTCCGCCATTCAATGCCAGTTTGGAAGGTCGCGATGCTGCGCAAGACAGCTATCAGTCAGCGCGCAAAAAGAATAGTCGCCTTGGTAATGACTCGGTGAAGCGTAGCCATAGCTCAGCGGCAAACAGCTCGTCAACCAATAGCCCTGTTGGCAAAAACTCTACCAGCAAAAAACGCGTGAGTAAAGGCAATTTCCAAACTCAGCACACAGGTCTGCCACCGCGTAAAACGAAATAGTTTAAACGTCTTAATTCAGCTCAATAAAAGCGCCTATCGACTAAAAATCGCTAGGTGCTTTTTATTTGATAGGCGCTTCTTAGTCGGTAGACGCTTTTTATTTGAATAGCCTCATTTAATCCTGCAGTGATTTAAACTGAGCAACACTCCAAAGCACTATACATATCACGTTACATTACTCAGTGATTGGGTAACTCAGCAAATACGTAACAAACAATTTCCAACATTATCTACGAACTGTTTTGGTTACCATGTGCGCTATATACTTAACGCATTATTAAGAATATATACATAAAAACGAATTTAATTTGGAGAAACTTATGAAGACCTTAACTAAAATTGTAACTGCCCTACCTGCCCTTGCATTGCTAAGTGCTTGTGCGACCACTGCCCCTACTACTACGCCAAATGCCTCAGAAACGCCTGCTGAAGATAACATGCCTGTTAAAGATAGCATGCCTGATGCCGCTTATGACCGTATGGCAGCAGCCCCTTATACTTGTACTGATGGCAGCAAAATCATGGCAAAACAGTCTATTAATAAAAAACAAGCCATGGTAAATGCGACCTTGCCAAAAGTAAAATGGACAGAGCAAAAGATCGTCTTGAACGGCGGTGTGCAAGGTGATACGGCAAGCTATGTCAATGACTCAAACCCAGAAGCGGCCTACGCATGGCACATGAAAGGCGACAAAGGTATCTTTGCAATCAAATGGGCGAACGGTAAAGAATACCAAGTAAACTGCCAAATCTAGTTAGTAGCTACAAGCAAAATCTATAGCAAATATAAAGTAAATAAACAAAAAAACAGTCATCTAATGATGGCTGTTTTTTTGTGCGCGTTTTTAAAAATACGGCTATTACTTTGATATTTTCATAACAAGCGCATGTTTGCTGCATTTCGCTAGAGAAGCAGCACGAAAGCTGTCAAAATAGTAATAATGTAAGAAGCACTTATAAAAAAATGCTCGTCCAATCATAAAGAGGATACGTCGATGGTTAAGCGCGTTATAAGTATGATCATCATCGCAACTGTCAGTATGTGCGTGCTGCCTGCATGCGACAACAGTGCTGAAACTACCAGCCAAGCTTCTGAACCAGCGGTAACGACAGCGAAGCCTTCAGTACAAATACCAACGCCAAATACTATCGATTGGTCATTGGTCGCCAGTGGTGAAACACCTGCTAACCTCGCCAATTATCAATATCCGTTTGCGCTCGATAGTCAAAATGTAAAAGATTATGCGACATATTTCGATGTGGATAATGCCACTGCTCAGCATAATCTAACGGTGAGTACAGCAAGTAATGAGGCGCTATCCAAAGTCTTGGATCAGCTGAGCGACACCTATGTCTCACACGAGATAACCGATGGCAATGATATGAAACTTGTCATTCATACCACGCCCGATGTCGCTGCCAGCAGCTATGATTATGTGCTGTCTGATGACTTTGCTAAGGGATTGGTATTGCCTATTGAGATCAAACCTGATGGTAAGAAAGGTGATGTGAAGACGCATGGAGAAATGGCGGAGTAAGATGGGATATACTCAACTCTTTTATTAAAATGAGATAAAAAATGATATTTGGAAATCCTGGCATTTATTATGAAGATGGTACGTATAGTGAATTTGCTATCGTCATTGAGCATCTAACAGCAGAATTTTATAGTCTTAATTTATGCGTTGATATAGAAATGATTCCACCGCATCTGGCTTATAACATGAAAAGTATGTTTTTAACACCGCTCAGTGATAGAGCTGTTTTTGAAATCCAATCTCCATCGTTATTTCATCTGAGTAATAAAGAGTTGATGATTGCTTTAGCAAAACAATACTGTTCTGAGTGGAAAGTGGAAGAGCGAATAAGATTAGGTCTTCAACCGACATTGTACACACCAGCTAAGATCGAAGAATACGAAGAGAGCCTATACGATGATAGCTATTTTGATTTTGAAAATTTTGTAGATTATCTTTGGGATATAGAGCCACATGAATATGGAGACAAGGGGTGGTATCCGTTTATTATAAATCATAAAGAAGAAACCAAACTGGTCATCATTCACATACATCGTAATCCTAAAAATTTAGACGATTATCCTGAAGACTTAAAAGAGTATGAAAGGTTTTTCAACGCCGATAAGTCACCTAAACAACCTAAATATTTTGATGAGCACTATTGGTCAGTAAAAGTAATAAAGATGAAGACGGCAGAAGTGCTGTCGGTTGTAGATAAAGCCTATGAGTATTTATTTGGTGATAATGTAGACTGATAAAACGTGCTCTAGGGTGACGCACGTTTTTTCTTAATGGCTGGTATTACCCATTGAAATCAAACCTGATGGTAAGAAAAGTGATGTGAAGGCGCACAGGGAAATAGTGGAGTAGAATTTAATATCGTGTGTTTTTGCGCATACGCTACCAAGAAACTCTAAGTTGCAGGGCGCGCCCTTCGCACCAACGTCCAAACCTAAAGAAAATTAAAAGTTCTTATCTATACAAATATCCAAATGTTTAGTTATTCTTTAAAGAATTCTTTCAATTTAAAGATTCAATTCTTAAGTAGTGCGCGGAGCGCACCCTACTTTATTCATTACAATAGGAATACACATGAAAAGTAATAATGAAAAAATAGCTCTTATATCTGAATTTAAGGAAGAATCTTTTAGATTATTAGATATTAGGTTCCTACCTCCTAAAGTTTTAGTTCCTAGCGACTTAGATAACTACAAGTTTATTTCAAGAGATGTAGAAGAAGTAAATATTAAAAATTTAAAAATACAATTTTTAACTCCAAGTATGGTTGCCCTTCAGATTAATATAGCTAACGAATCAATTAGGAATATTAAAAAACTAAAAGACAGGATAAAAATAATTCCTTCCGAACAGAAAAAAGAAGATAGAGAGCTTGGTGAGAAAATGATAGGTCATACTTTGGAAGTATATGAATTTATCGAGCAAGCTCAAAAGTCTATTATATTCAGTTTTACTGCTTTAGAGACTTTCGTAAACTTATCTATACCAAAAGATTTTATTTGGGAAAAAACCACTACAAGAAAAAAAGAGATTTATAACAAAGAGCAAATTGAAAGATATATTCCGTGGAAAGAAAAAATAAATCTGGTTATTACTGATATATACAAATTGCCAGAAATCAAGCAAACTAAGTTTTGGTCAAGCTTAATGGAGCTACTAGAAATAAGAAATAGGTTGATTCATATCAAAAGTTCAGACGACACTGAAGTCTTGAGTGATATTTTAAATAAAGATATAATTAGAATATGCTTTTCTAGTCAAGAATACATAAACTATATATCTGAAAATGTTACTGAAAATGAACATATAAAAACTGTAGATATTGAAAAATTTCCTATTATTTCAGATAGTAGAAAGGTTCGTTTAATTCAAAAGGCAGGCGATATACAGCCTGTCTATATTCCAGAAGAGTTTAGATAGTAGACTTAAAAAAGGTAGTTACAAATATCAAAATCTATAACTACCTCAAAAGAAGCGCCTTTAAAACTTATATTTTCACATCATAACCAATATTCTTTCTTTAAACCTACTCCCCAACCATCGCCAAAAACTCTTCCTCACCCACTATTTTGACGCCTAGCTTCTCAGCTTTTGCCATCTTCGAGCCAGCTTTATCCCCTGCCAGCAGCGCAGTGGTTTTCGCAGAAATACTACCTGAGACTTTTGCACCCAGCGCTTGCAGTTTAGCTTTGGCTTCATCACGCGCCATGCTATCGAGCGCGCCCGTGATGACCCACGTTTGCCCATCGAGCGGCAGCCCTTCTGATGCGACCTGCTCGACATTATCCCAATGCACGCCCGCTTCTCGTAGTGCGGTGATGACTTCGATATTGTGCGGTGCGCGGAAGAATTCATACGCCAGTTCAGCAGTAATAGTGCCCACATCAGGCGTTTTTATCAGGGTTTCAATACTGGCGGCCATCAAGCTATCTAAGTCACCAAATTGCTGAGCAAAGTTCTGTGCCGTCCCTTCACCAACGCCTCGAATACCCAGCGCATAGATAAAACGTGCGAGCGTGGTATGTTTGCTGGCATCAATGGCGCTGATGATGTTTTGCACTGACTTTTCACCCAGTTTTTCAAGCGTAACCAGCTCGTCCGTATGCTTGTGCAACTGATAGATATCAGCGACGGTTTTGACCAGACCATGCTCAAAAAAGCTAATCAACCAACTCGCGCCAAGCCCATCGATATCCATCGCTCGACGTGAGACAAAGTGAATAAGTGCTTCTTGCTGCTGCGCGGGACAAAACAGACCGCCCGTACAACGCGCCAATGCCTCATCTTCGGGCAGCAAGACAGGAGAATCGCAAACGGGACAAGTTGATGGAAGTGTTACTGGTTCAGAATCTGCTGGACGTTGATCTGTCCAAACGCGCGTGACTTTGGGGATGACATCCCCTGCGCGATGAACGCTGACCATATCGCCTGCGCGCACATCCAAACGCTGAATCTCGCCAAAATTATGCAAGGTGACATTGCTAACGGTGACGCCGCCGACTTTCACAGGGTCTAATTTACCAACGGGAGTAATCGCGCCAGTACGTCCTACTTGCCACTCAATCGCGTGTAAGCGTGTCATGACCGTTTCGGCAGGGAATTTATAAGCGGTTGCCCAGCGCGGTTCGCGTGACAAAAACCCAAGCTGCTGCTGCAATGCGAGGCTATTGACCTTAATCACCATACCATCGATTTCAAACGGCAAATCACTGCGCGCATCGATCATGGACTCATAATAAGTTTGAGCTGCTTTTGGATTTTTGACGACCTCCACCGCACTGATCGTAAACCCAAGTTCTGTCAGCCATGTAAGCGCGGCTGATTGGGTTTCGATGGTTTTGGGCAATCCTTGGTTAATCGAATAACCATAGAATGCCAGCGGGCGACTGGCTGCAATGCTTGGGTCTAATTGACGTAAGCTCCCAGCGGCAGCGTTGCGTGGATTGGCAAAAGTTTTACCTTCGTTCTCTTCAGCAAGTCGATTGAGACGCTCAAAACCTGCCTTTGGCATCAGCACTTCACCGCGTACTTCTAGTAGCTCGATATCGGCAGCATCGGCTATCCATAGAGGCAAATTACGAATGGTTTTGGCATTTTGAGTGATATCCTCACCTGTTTGCCCATCACCGCGTGTCACCGCTTGTACAAACTGTCCGTGCTCATATTTTAGCGAGACCGCTAACCCATCAAGTTTTAGCTCCATCTCGTATTCAGGATTTTGCTGAGACACGCTTAGACGATCATTAACGCGGCGCATAAAGTCGCTCAAATCGGCGTATTCAAAGACATTACCCAGCGAGAGCATAGGAATATCATGGGTGACTTGAGTAAAGGCTGACAGCGGTATATCACCGACTTGATTGATTGGACTGTCAGGCTGTACCAAATCCGGATTGGCTTCTTCTAGCTCAAGTAAGGCACGGCGCAATTGATCGTATTCACTGTCTTCTAAGGTAGGATTGTCGAGCACATAATAATTATAATTATTCGTCTTAATGGTCTCGATAAGCGACCGCATCGTCGAGACAATCTCTGTACTATTATTTGTACTACCATCAGCTGTACTGGCTATATTAGATGTCGCAGCTGTTGAGTTTTCTGCTTGAGCAGATGGATTTTTAGAATTATTTGATGAGATAGAGTCAGTCATAGTCGGCGTCTTTTTTGCGATTCAAGATGCCGATATCATAACAAGTTTGCAGGAAGCTCGGATACCGTTTTATAGAAAACTATAGTCGGTCCCAAATAAAATAAGAATAAAAACGATAATGCGCTACTGGAATAATTTTTTCTTGCTTGCTGTGCCTGCGCAGACAGAGGCTGCAAAAAATTTATCCCAGTAGCACTGTATCTATTTTATAGTAGATAACCTGCAAAATTTTAGAAAAAGAACAATAAAAAAGGCAAATAACGTCAATCGCTATTTGCCTTTTAGAATACAGTTACTATTAATTAGCTTTTATTAACCAGTCTTCAGCTTCTAACCTTCAGCTTTTAACCTTCAGCCTTTAACTTTCATAGTCGCGAACTTGGTTACGCAGTTGTTGCTTGTATTCTGGGGTGATTGGTTCATTTTCTTCATCCAGCATAATGGCGTCCAAATCGCTTGCCATCATATAGGCAATGCTCATCATACTATCGAAACTGCGTACGGCTTGTGGATGCGGCAACGATAAAAACACCACCACGCCGTTGTACGTATTGGTCGCCACGCTATGCGGATCAAAAGGCGCGATACCGCTATCGGTAATACCCATCATGCTAAACCACAACATACCTGTGCCGTCTTTTTGCTCATAGCGATGGAACATATTCATCGCGCCATAGCGCAGACCGTACTTATCAATCAATGCCAATAAATCACGACCACGGATAATAGACACGGGACGATCACGATATTGGTGTGGCAAGATGGTGATATTGATATTGTCTTTGGCATTGATTAATGGGCCGTTTTGGGCTTCATCAACAGGCTCTGATAAATGCTGATCGAGAATCGGACTGTTATTGTCAAAACTTGGCTCTTCGGCGGTGTCAATCGATGGCATCAGACTGTCTGTAGCCGACATCAAGCTTGAAAACGCATCAGGCTCTTGTTCGGCATGCATCTGCTCAGTAGATTGTACAAACTCAGCATTTTCGCTACGCTGCTGCTCATCCTGCCAGCGCGCATAATCTGTATCATCGATTACGCTACTTTCATGCAGATTGCTATCATCGCTTATATCACTGCGTCCAGCCGTCAACTGTGCATCAGCATGTGGCTGGGTCATAGTTGATTGCGTCAAAGGCGCTTCTTCAACGACAGCATTTAGATAACTGCGGTCAGGGCCGATGCTGGTCTCGCCAGCAACCGTATCATCAAAGTCTGGCTGATCGACGATATTGCGCTCATGACGCGGTATGATAGGAATACCATTTTTATCATAATTGACCGCAGCAGCTTCAGCATTTTTGCGGCGCTTAAAGCTACGAATGACCATAAACAGCCCTGCAAGCACGATAAATGCGGCAACGGCAATCAATATAAACTGAATAGCGGTCATAAGAAATACATCCTAATATATGACAAAAGGGAATACATAAGAGAGGGGAAATGGCAATAGTCTAGCATGGCTAATTAACATCGTCACCATATAGTCATCGTTTATCGTCAGCCCGACACACTTGCGTTACGTTACAAACTCAATCCTAACTATACCACCAGAAACGGCTGCCAGTTATCACTTATTTTTGCTATTCAGCAATGCTTTTAATTAACAATGCTCTTAACTAGAAATGTAACGTGCAGCCTCATCGAGCGAGACGCTGACCAAAGTAGAAATCCCAGCACTTGGCATCGTCACGCCTTTGAGCTCGCCAGCAATCTGCATCGTCAGCTTATTATGACTGATAAAGACAAACTGCAAATCCTCCGCCAATTCATGAATCAAACTGGTAAAACGGGCGACGTTGGCATCATCAAGTGGCGCATCGACTTCATCCAGTACACAGAATGGCGCGGGATGTTGCTTAAATATGGCAAAAATCAAGCTCAGCGCGGTAAGGGTTTTTTCACCGCCCGACAGCACAGCCAATCGGCTATTACGCTTGCCCTTTGGTTGTGCCATCAAAGTCAGCCCTGCGCGCCATTGCTCAGACTTGTACTTATCAGCGGGTATATTGGCTGGCATATCGTCCGTGTTTAAAGTCAAACTGGCTTGCCCGCCACCAAAGACTTTGGCAAACAAATTGGCAAGCTCGTTATTGACGGCCTCTAGCGTCTGCATAAACAGCGTCTTGGTCGTCTCATCAATCGAAGCAATCGCTTCTGTCAACGTATCCATACTGGCCGCAATGTCTGCTGTCTGTTTTGCCAATGGCTCTAAGCGTTCATTAACTTCCGCCAATTCTGCCACTGCCGCTAGATTGACCGCACCAATTTTGCCCAATTGCTGCTCAAGGCTTTTATACTCTTTCTCAAGCTCAGCGATTTTGTCAGGACGTACACGGCGATCATGGGCGATAAAATCCGCCAACAGGTTTGAGACACTCATGGTTTGCTGCGGGTGCGGCGACAGGTTCGATGCCGCTTTATATTGATGACTGACACGATAATATGCGTCTAAGGCATCTTGTGTATGACTGCTGGCATCGTCCAACCTTGCAGCGCTTAGTGCCAGCTCAGTGCCGTGATTAGCCAGCTGATTTTGCTGAATTTGCAGGCTATTTTGTAGCGCCTCTAATTCTGTTTGCTGATGAGCATAATCTTGCTTAAGCGCGTTCAAGGCCATCTCGCGCTTCGTTAATACTACTTGCTGTGCATCACGTGCACTTTGAACTGTTTGCAATGCTGCTTGCAACGCTGGCAGTTTATTTTGCTGCTGCTCATGGCTGGCTTTTAGATGTTGCTCGTTTTGTAGCGACTTGTCATGCTGCTGGGTCGCACGCGCAAGACTACTGGCGCTATGCTCTAAACGTATCTCGCTTTGCTGAATACTCAGCTGCAATGCTTGCCAAGCGTCATCGTCTGCTTGACGCGCGCGGTTCAGCTCATTGCGCTCCGCTTGCAATTGCTGGCTCGTCGCTCGTGC
The DNA here is from genome assembly GCF_904846225.1 of Psychrobacter immobilis. Classification (GTDB taxonomy): domain Bacteria; phylum Pseudomonadota; class Gammaproteobacteria; order Pseudomonadales; family Moraxellaceae; genus Psychrobacter; species Psychrobacter immobilis_F. Next base: position 95,803 of record NZ_CAJGZJ010000002.1, read on the forward strand.
ATCCGCTATCTTGGGGGTCAATGCTGCTATTTCACTGTGAATATGCTGCTGCTCATGATTCAGCGTTTGCTGCTCTTGCGCCAATTCTTGCTGCTCTTGCTCAAGTGCCGCTTTATCAGCATTTAGGCGTTGGCTATCGGCTTGCAAGCGCTCAAAACTTGCACGCTGCGTGGTTAGCTGCTGCTGACATTGATGTTTGTCACGGGTTAACTGCTCGATTTGCGCACGCGTCTCTTCTACATTAACCGTCAGGGCATCAGCGTCACGCTGGTTATTAGCGATGGCTTTTTCCTGATCTTGTATGGTGGTTTCAAGTGCTTCAAGCAGTGCTTCTAGCGCTTGTAAACGGGTGCGCTGCTGCAAACGCTGCGTTAAGAATTGACTATTACTATCATTCTGCGTGCCAGCAAATTTGCTTACGTTAATCGTCCCTTGCCGACTGATAAGCCAACCATCTGTGCTGAGCAAAATGGCGGAAGCTGGCAGAGCTTTTAAGATATCAGTCAGCGCCTCAAGCGTTTGTTGATTGCTTATTTCAGTCGATGCGATATATAAATAGCAGTGCTGCCACAGCGTTAAGTTCGGTGCCGTAATCAGCTGTGATAATGGCAATACCTTATCAACCAGTTTGTCTGGCAAATTATCAATAAATGGCGCTGCATTCGCGTCGTTTTGCTCGGCAGATAACCACAAGCTATGCCCTGTCTCTACGGCTGACTTGTTTTTTATACTGGAATTTTGGTTTTGTAGCGTTTGATAAGTCAGTAAATCGGTTATGCCATGCTCAAGTGCTTGCCATAAGCTGGCTGATTTTTGAGAATTGCCATTATCATTATCAATGCTTGGGTAGATGGCTGATTCGGTTTGGTTTGAGTGCTTAGTTTGATTGGCTTGATCGGTAATCAGCACATGGCTGTCTAACCATAGCGCCAATACACTATCGAGCAACGAGGCGTACTCTTGCCCCTTTGCGCTCAGCTCAATCTGCTCACGCAAGGTTACAATAGCCAAGTCGTGACTGTTATTGACAGCGTTCGTGTCTGAACCCGTTTGCTCATTACGAGGCTGTTGAGATTTTGGCGTCGGTTTAGGATGCAGTATCTGATGTAGGGTATCGTACTCGCCTGCCAGTAATGCATGACGCTTTTCATGCTCGCTCAACTCGCGCTGCTGCGTCATCAGGCTTTGTTGTAACTTGTGAGCTTGCGGCTGTAACTCGGACAGGCGCTCATCGACGCTGTCTTGTTGCCGTTCAATCTGCTGCAACTGTTTGCTTAGCTCAGCAACTTGCGTCTCTAGCGTTTGGTGTAAGTCTTGAACATTTGGATTTTCTAGTGCATCACTATTGTTAGAAGGCGATATATTAGCAGAGGACATGTTAGATGGCGGCGTGTTAGAAGGCAACAGTGACCGCTGTAATTGCTGCCATAGATTCTGCCAGTTCTGCTGGCGGCGTTGCCATTTATCATCACTTTGCTGGTAGCGTTTTTGCGACTGAGTATTCATCGCTTGCTGTTGCTCAAGTGTGCGGGCATTATCTTGCAAGCGTGACAGCTGGTTTTGTGCTTCATGCCATGCACGTTGCAGGGGCTGCTCGCTACGTTTATGCGACTCGCGTTTGCTGGTCAATTCACTCAGCTGTGGACGCAATGCTGCTAGTATATTTTGCTGCTCAGCTTGCTCTGCCGTTAACTGGTTAATCTCACCAGCGGCTTGCTCGCGCTGCTGATCTAGGCTGGCCAGTTGCTGCTCGATAGTGGCCAGCTGTGATTTTGCCTCGCCCAGTTGATGCTCCGCTTGTTGATGGTTTAGCTGCTGCTGGTAATGTACGCTTTGGGCATCGTCTTTTAGCCATTGCTCTTGATTGATATGATCGGACAGCTTATCTTGCTTGGCTTTTATATTCTCATAGCTGGCTTGTAGGGTTTTAACCGCAGTAGCGCTACGCTCGTGCGCTATTTTTTGCTGCTGCTGAGTATGTTTGGCGTGATATAACTGTTGAATGGCGAGCTGCTGCTTAATATCAGCCAGCGTCAATGCCAGCGCTTCGTAACGCTGGGCACTGGCTGCTTGCTTAGACAAGGTCTTATGTTGGCGTACCAGCTCGCTTTGCATATCATGCAGACGGGCTAAGTTTTCTTGGGTTTTCTCTAGCTTTTTTTGCGTTTCTTCGCGGCGTGCTTGATAGCGTGAGACGCCTGCCGCCTCTTCGATAAATTCGCGCAATTGCATGGGGCTGGATTCGACAATACGCCCAATCATGCCTTGTTCAATAACCGCATAACTGCGCGCGCCAAGTCCCGTACCCAAGAACACATCGACCACATCACGGCGACGACAGCGCGTGCCATTGATAAAATAATCCGAGCGTCCCTCTTTATTTATTTGACGACGGACGGACAGCTCTTGATAGAGATTGAATTCATGGCGAATACCCGTCTGCTCATCTTGCGTATGCTCAAAGGTCAGCTCGACACTGGCGACACTTTTGGCCGCTTTGTCTTGCGTACCCGCAAAGATGACATCGCTCATCGCCCCGCCACGCAGCTGCTTGGCAGAGGTTTCACCCAGCACCCAGCGAATAGCGTCAATGACGTTGGATTTGCCACAGCCATTCGGCCCGACAATGGCGGTGATACCATGACGGAAGGTAAAAGTCGTTGGATTGGCAAAGGATTTGAAGCCTGCCAGTTTTAGGGATTTTAAACGCATGAAGGATCAATAAACTTAGCAAAAACAGGCGGCTATTCTACCTGAAATTATGATGGATTTTTAGGGTTTGTGAGGTTTCATCGAGTTTTCAACAATTGCATATTAGAGAGCTTAAATGTTTATTAAAGCTTGTCCCGTCTATATTAAGTAGATTTAACTGAAACAGCTTCTCTCATATTACTTTCAAGGTAGACATATTTGTTATCATTCGCTTTTCAGCAAAAATCTCTTTAACTGTATATGTTAGGTATGTCTTCAATCTAAGCAATAATATCTAAATGGGCTAATATTTTTCAAATACATGCTGAACTTTAGCGCTATTAAAACCAATGGACTTATAAAAATTATGCGCATCAATGCGAGTCTCGTTACAACGAACTCGAACCTTTCCTTTATAATTTTCTAAACTGTTTTCAACCAGATGGCGACCAATACCTTGACCTCGAAATTCAGGATGAACCAGCAAACCGCCAATTTCATAAAAATCAGCAGATGCTAACCTACGAGCATAGAAAACATGTAACCAACCAACAATTCGACCGTCAATTTCAGAAACATATACCTCGTCTTCATCAGATTTCATAATATTGAGCAGTTTTTCAGTCGCTTGAGTTTGAGAAGTCTCCGCATAACCTAGATACTGCGATAGATCATGAATTGCATCAGCGTCCGCTTCGACTGCCAGCCTAACAACTATTTGCATTTTACTTTTCCTTTTATTTTTCGACTATTTTATAATCTTATACTGGCACGCTATCCGCCACTAACGCAGTGCTAACATAACCCTATCTATCGTTTTTTGGTTGGGGTCAGCCACTTCATTACCTTGCTTGTCTAACCAAAGTTTTCTACCTTTATATTTGGCAAATACCACGCCATTATCAAACTCTCCAATGATGTCATATATCGGCGGTACGACGATTGTTCCCGATTTATCAATAAAGCCAAAGTTATCTTTTTTCATCACGATAGCTAGGCCATCAATAAAGCTCTCTGCTCGTTGATAGGTAGGTTGGATAACCATATTGCCTAAGGTATCAATATAGCCATACTTGTTTTTCTTTTCTACAAAAGCCAGCCCTTCTTTAAACTCTACTGTCCAATCAAACTGATAAGGGATTTTGACAATGCCCATTTTATTAATATAACCCCATTTATTATTGAGCTTAACAGCCGCCAATCCAGCGTTGAAGCTATAAGCCTGCTCAAATATAGGCGTGATTATCATTTGACCTTGTTTATCGATGAAGCCCCATTTTCCATTTAATTCAACCCCTGCCAAACCTTCTGAAAAATTCAATGCGTTGGTATACACCAAAGGTGTAACCAGCTGTCCTGCTAAATCAATAAAACCCCATTTACCTGCAATATCTAATTGTACGGCGGCTAAATCTTCTTCAAAACCATAAGTCTCTTCGTATTTGAAAGGGATAGTAACTTTTCCCAATGGATCAATAAACCCGCATTTCCCGTCCTTTTCTACAAAGGCTAAGCCGCAATAAAAATCGTCCGCATCATCATAAATAGTAGGAATGACCAATTTACCCGCTTCATCAATAAAGCCATACTTAACATCATCATAGCTTTCACTATCTTTCATGACACAGACAATACTGCGACCATTCTGTAGGGGCATGACGTCATGATAAGGCAAGGTAGCAACAGTATGACCATTATTATCAATAAGGCTTCTCTCGCCCAGATAGTCCATAACTTTCACCGTCTCACTAAACTTTGTAAAGTAAGGTCGTGGTTTTTTGGCTGCTTCAATTCGCGCGCGTTCGGGATGTGAAAGTAGCCAAGGAAAAACTGAATATAAGGTATTTTTGAGGCTCATAACTGCGTCCTTTCTAAGTATCATTAGCTTGTTATGCATTTATGAACATTCTATATGACGAGATAATATGAGTATGAGCACTGCTTGTATTGAACGACCATACCCTAATCCTACTTAAGAGCCACTGCCCACCAGAAAACGCTCATGCATCTATTAGTATCCTTTATATCACCAATTTAACCGTTTGTACTACTTAGCTTTTATCATAGCAACTATCATATAAGCATGATGAATTGTATTTGCCAAATGATAACCCGACCTTTATGCTGTTTAATTTATATGCGTTATCACTCTTAAATCAATCATATCGACCAAACTTATGCTATCAGCTACCCACTTATCCGATTCTAAATCATACCAGCTCGACCATTTACCTGAGCTGAATCATCGCCACCTTGCTAGTAGCAGCTCTACCAATAGTGAGCTCATCGCAGCGTTGCAAGATGGCACCTTAAATTGCGCCGAGATGCATTTATTGACCGCAGAGACCCAAAGCTCAGGGCGTGGACAACACGGGCGCTCATGGCAATCGCCGCGTGGCAATGTTTATCTGTCGCTATATCACCCAGTGCATATGCCAGTCAGTGGTTTATTGTCACTAATTGTTGGCGTTGAGCTGGCAAAAATGCCGATCGTCCACACATTAAATGAGCAACTGCGTGCGCAAGGTTTGACACCAATTGGGGTAAAATGGGCAAATGATTTGGGGTTTTATCAAAGTCAGCATCCACTTGATAGTCAACCGACCTTGGATATACTTGCCTCAGATAAACCTGAATTAGCCCAACGAACGCTACCCTTTCATAAGCTGGCTGGTATTTTGATAGAGCCAGTGACGAAATCCGGCAAGTTGGTCGGCATCGTCATAGGCGTGGGTCTCAACGTACAAGCCGCACCCAAACTCACCGCGCAAACCTCTGAAGGGATGAGTTATCAAGCGATTAGCTTGCAGGATATTTGTGAGAGTATAACGCCAAAAGCATTGGCGATTGAGCTGCCAAGCCTGCGCGTGCTTTATCAACAGATGAGCAAGGCTTTGATGGCAGCTATGACGCGCTTTGAGCATCTAGGATTAGAGAAACCTACGGGTCATACCTCTTACTTGGACAGCTTCTTCAAACAGTTTGACTCGATGGATGCGCTAGCGGGTCTGCGCCTACGTGTCACTCAAGATCACAACAGTGAAGACCAGACCGTCACCGGTCATGCTTGCGGTATTGATACACACGGATGTTTGCAATTACGCCAAGATAGCGGTAAGATTTCTGCGCTTTTTACGGGACGCATCGACGTTATTCATCAGGTTTAAACCGCTTACTTAACGAGCACTAAACGTGAGCCAAGCATTAGCTTAGTCTATTGATAATTGGTTGACTGTATATAAGGATATTTATGCTCTGGCTTGATCTTGGGAACACTCGTCTAAAATACTGGCTGACCGATGACATCGGGCAGATAGTCGCACATGATGCCAAGCAACATTTGCAAGCGCCTGCCGAATTATTGATGGGTCTGACTGATCGTTTTGAGCGTTATGCGCCTGACTTTATTGGTATCTCATCAGTGCTGGGCGAGGATCTGAATATAAAAGTTTCAGACACATTAAGTCGTCTGAATACGCCGTTTGAGTTCGTTCATGTCGATGCGATGCACCCGCTTATGAAAAGTCATTATAATGACAAACAGCTCGGCTGTGATCGCTGGCTACAAATGCTAGGGGCCGTTGATAAGAAAAAACGTCAATGCATTATTGGCTGCGGTACGGCGGTGACGATTGATTTGATCGATCATGCTGAACATTTAGGCGGTTATATATTTCCCAGTATCTATCTGCAACGTGAGTCGTTGTTTTCTGGCACCAAGCAAATTACTATCTCCAATGGTATCTTTGATAGCGTTGGTCAAGGGATAACCACACAAGATGCGGTCCATCGCGGGATATTATTGTCGATTGTTGGCGCGATCAATGAGATTAGCCATCGCCACCCAAACTTTGAATTGATTATGACGGGCGGTGACGCAGCCATTATTGCCCAACACATCAATCGCCCAGTGCGATTGCGAGATGATTTATTATTAAATGGGCTGGCGCGTTATTTTGATTATCGTAAGCAGTCATGATAAGTCGTCAGTCGTTTTAACTAAAAAAAGCAGTACGTGTGAGGCGTAATGCTTTTTATTTGGATTATCAGCTTAATACTAATTATAAAATTATTGCTGATTAAATACGATCGGTATTGTAACTCTGCCATTTACCAACTGCCCTTTTATAGCAAAAGGTTTGAAACGAGCCTTTTTAAGCGATGTAGAAAAAATAGAATCTATATTCTCCACACCACTGCTTTCAATTACTTTGACTTCTCCAATATTACCTTGCTTATCAACGTATAATGAAAAGACCATTTTAAAGGGTTTTCTATCATAAGGTCCAATAATGTTTCCATGTTGATTAATAGAGAGAGGAGTTAAATATCGCTCCATAGAACGAGCAACTCGATCAAACCTTGGCGGTCTCAGCCAGCTAGCATCTCGGGTAGAGAGTTGAATAACTGGTTCAGGATTAGACAAATCGACCAACTCTGCATGCGCTATGGTCGTATTCGCTATAAAGGTAAAGAATGCAAGCCCGATGGCTAAAAAACCATGCTTGACTATGGTTTTCAAGTGAGTAGTAATATTAGAAATAGTATTAAAGGCTAATTCGATATGTAATTTATTGATCATTATAAAAGTCTTTTATTTAAGTCATTAAAAAGTGCCACGCTATTAGCTATATAACGTAGCACATTTTTAGATCTCAGAATAAAATTATTCGATAAAAGTTAACTTTTCAGATAACTAGCACTATTTACTTGGTCTCATTAAACAGCTCACGACCGATTAGCATACGGCGAATCTCGCTAGTGCCTGCGCCAATCTCATACAGCTTGGCATCGCGCCAGTAACGACCAAGCGGATACTCATTGGTATAGCCGTTACCGCCAAATATCTGAATGCCCTCGCCCGCCATCCACGTGGCTTTTTCGGCACACCATAAGATCACACTGGCACAGTCTTTACGCACTTCTCGGCTATGACCCGCACCGCGCGCGTCTAGCATGTCGAGGTTTTTACCCACAGTGTACAAGAAGCTGCGACCTGCTTGCAGTATGGTGTACATGTCGGCGACTTTGCCTTGGATGAGTTGAAACTCGCCGATGGCTTGACCGAATTGTTTACGATCATGGATATAGGGAACGACATTATCCATCACCGCTTGCATGATGCCGATAGGACCTGCGGCCAGTACCGCACGCTCGTAATCTAGTCCACTCATGAGCACCTTAACACCTTCGTTGAGGCTGCCTAAGATATTTTCGCGTGGTACTTCGACATTGTTAAAGGTCATCTCACCCGTATGGCTACCGCGCATACCCAGCTTGTCGAGCTTTTGCGCCGTACCAAATCCTTTCATACCTTTTTCGACAATAAATGCGGTCATGCCTTTACCGCCAAGCTCAGGATTGGTCTTTGCATAGACCACCATCACGTCAGCATCAGGGCCATTGGTGATCCACATTTTGCTGCCGTTTAACACATAATGTCCGTCTTTTTCTTCGGCTTTCAGCTTCATACTGACGACGTCTGAACCAGCGCCCGTCTCACTCATTGCGAGCGCACCAATGAACTCACCGCTGATGAGTTTTGGCAAATACTTTTGCTTTTGTGCGTCTGAGCCATTGCGTTTGATTTGATTGATACACAAATTTGAATGTGCGCCATAGCTCAGCGCGACAGAGGCAGAAGCGCGGCTAATCTCTTCCATCGCAACCATATGCGCGACGTAGCCCATATCTGCACCGCCGTACTCTTCAGGAACGGTGATGCCATGTAGACCGAGATCACCCATTTTTTGCCACAAATCCATGGGGAATTGATCGCTACTATCAATCTCACTCGCACGTGGGGCGATTTCTTTTGCCGCAAACTGCTGAACGACGTCACGTAACGCATCGATGTCTTCGCCAAGCTGAAAATTTAATCCAGGTAAACTCATAACCATTCCTTGTCTATAAATGTTTTAATGCTTAAATTTTAATATGTTTTAGAGCAACTTCATTTTTGATGCCATTTTTTATGTCACGGTCAATTCTAAGTAAAGCCGATACGTTAATAATCTCGCACTACTGGTGCCAATTTTTCTTGCTTGCTGTTCGCAGGCGTGACAGAAGCTGCGAAAAATTTTCTCCAGTAGTACTTGTATCTTTTTTAAAGTAAATGACTTATATATTGGTTAAGACTGACGTTTATTAATCAGTGCTCGTGCCACATTTGAACCGTTAGGACGACCTAAGAATTTGCTAATACGCTCGCCAGCAACGACCAATTTATCCAAATCAATTCCGGTGCTAATTCCCATACCATGTAGCATATAAACTACGTCTTCAGTTGCAACATTTCCCGTTGCGCCTTTGGCATAGGGACAACCGCCAAGCCCAGCGACTGAGGTGTCAAATTCACTGACACCCATTTGTAAAGCGGCTAACGTGTTACTTAACGCTTGACCATAGGTATCATGAAAATGCCCTGATAGTATAGCGATATCCGCATATTCAAGCGCTGCCTGTAACGCTCGTTGTACTTTGAGTGGCGTACCAACACCAATGGTATCTGCAATGCCGATTTGCTCAGCACCAATCTCAAGCAAACGTTTGGTCACATAGGCCACTTGGCTGGGATCAATCTCGCCTTCGTAAGGGCAACCGACGGTACAAGAAATGACCCCACGTACTTTGATGCCTTGCGCTTTTGCAGCAGCAGCAACGGGCGCGAAACGCTCAATGCTCTCATCGATACTACAATTGATATTTTTTTGGCTAAAGGTTTCGCTGGCTGAGCCAAAAATGACGATTTCGTCGGGACGATGCAAGATCGCATTTTCAAAACCGCGCATATTGGGCACGAGTACCGAATAACAGACGTCGGCGTGCCTCGTAGACTCGATTGCTTCTAGTAAAGCGCTATTGTCGCCCATTTGCGGCACCCATTTCGGTGACACAAAGCTAGTGGCCTCAAGCTTTTGGACACCTGCCGCAATCAAGTCGTCGATAAGCGCTTGCTTTACCGCCGTCGGTACCGTCATGGACTCGTTTTGTAAGCCATCACGAGGACTGACATCAACGATAGTGACGTGTTTTGGATATGAGATACTCATACTAACTGTCCTTTCTCTGTTCTTTTTACTGATTCTCTTCACTGTCAATGCGCAGCAACTCGTCGCCATCAGCGACCAAATCACCCGCCGCAAATAGCAACTCTGCAACCACACCATCGGTCGGCGCGATAATCGTATGCTCAATTTTCATGGCTTCGATGACCGCAAGTGGCTCACCTTTTTTGACGGTATCACCAACGGCGACTTTGAAAGCAACGACCTGCCCTGGCATTGGCGATTTTAAACTGCCAACGGCGGCGGTGTCTTCATTCACGTGCGCCATAATATCAATCAATATAATCTCATCACGCCCGCTATCGCTAAAGACATAGACAGTCTCATTATGCATCCAGCTTTGCGCGCTGACACGTGCACCATCTAGCCATAAGGTATGGTTGTTTGCGTCACTACTGTCGTAACTGACTTGCCCTTCGTAGACAATTTTTGCTTGCTCATTTGTCTCTTTACTGTCTATATCGTTGTTAACGGTGTCTTTCTCAAGGATGAGGTCGAAACTACTGAGCGTTTTTGCGCCCTTTTTATTATCTGCGCAGTTTGCATTATGCCAATGGCTAATACCTGCGCGATAAGACTGCTCATCATAAATCAAGCTAAATGAGCGGGTATAGTCGCTATAAGCACGGAAGCCTGTCGCCTTGCTAAACGGATCTTTGTCTGTATTGTGCAACGTTGCTTCGCTAGCAAGTTGCTGGACAATAGCGGTCACAACCAGCGTCGATAAATTAAGCGGATGTTGATTAAACAGCACCTCACGCTCACGCTCAATCAATGCGGTATCGAGATTGGCCCCGCTAAACGAATCGGTATTTAAAATATAGCGCAAAAACGCCACGTTATTTGGTAAACCGACGATACGCGTTTGTGCCAATGCGCGATTGAGCTTTGCCAATGCTTGTGCGCGAGTGGGCGCATGAACGATCAGCTTGGCAATCATAGAATCATAGAACGGACTAATCACATCGCCCTCGCGTACCCCATCATCGATACGCACATCGTTAATAGTAAAGGTGCTGTGCTCAGGTTTTTGATAAGTGAACAACGTGCCCGTCGCTGGTAAAAACCCATTGTCAGGATTTTCAGCACAGATGCGCGCTTCAATCGCATGACCATTGATAACCAACTCGTCTTGCGTTTTGGGCAGTGGCAAACCTGCCGCTACCAACAGCTGCCACTCGACCAAATCGACGCCAGTAATGGCTTCGCTGACAGGATGCTCAACTTGCAGACGCGTATTCATCTCCATGAAATAAAAATTCATAGCATCTTCGCGCTGCTCAACGATAAATTCAACCGTGCCTGCACCAAAATAATTAACCGCACGCGCCGCTTCGATTGCAGCGGTTCCCATCGCTTCACGCATAACTGCGTCGACCCCCGGTGCGGGCGCTTCTTCTAATACTTTTTGATGGCGACGCTGCACTGAGCAATCACGCTCAAACAGATGCACATAATTGCCGTGTGTATCACCAAATACTTGGATTTCGATATGACGTGGTTTTAGCGCATATTTTTCGATCAATACTTGATCATTGCCAAAGCTAGTAATCGCTTCACGTCGGCACGAGTCTAACAAGTCAATAAAGTCGCTACTCTGCTCAACGATACGCATGCCTTTACCGCCGCCGCCAGCACTGGCTTTGATTAACACGGGATAACCAATAGCATCTGCCTGCTGCTGCAAAAATGCGGCGTCTTGGTTATCGCCATGATAACCGGGTATCAGTGGCACGCCAGCCGCTTCCATTAAACGCTTGGATTCAGATTTGCCACCCATGGCGCGAATAGCAGCGGCCGATGGTCCAATAAAGACCAAATCTGCATCTTGACAAGCCTGCGCAAAATCTGCGTTTTCACTTAAAAACCCATAACCGGGATGTATCGCTTGTGCACCAGTCTGAATCGCAATCGCAATGATTGCATCACCTTTAAGATAGCTGTCTTTTGGCGCAGAACCACCCAAATAAATAGCCTCATCACAGACAGCCACATGCTTGGCTTCGCGGTCAGCATTAGAATAAACAGCGACGGTACTGATACCTAGACGCTTGGCAGTCGCGGCCACTCGGCAGGCAATTTCACCACGGTTGGCGATCAAAATTTTAGTGAACATAACTATCCCTGTGTCTTGTCGTTTTTATTTGATGTCTTGTCTGTTTGCGCATTTATCTGTCGTTAGTCTGCTGTCAGCCAATCAGGCTTACGTTTTTGCAAGAATGCTTGCACGCCTTCTTTTCCTTGCTCTGACGAGCGGATATCGGCGATACTTTTAACAGTGTCAGCAATTAATTCATCGGTAATCGGTGCGCCTGCGACGTCATGTAATAAGCGCTTGCAGGTCTTGACCGCATCAGGGCTATTTTTGCTCATTTGATCGCACAATGCCGCAACCGTATCATCTAGTGATTCTTCGCTGACGCGCTCATGAATGAAACCAAGCTGACGCGCCTTTTTGGCATCAAATACTTCCGCACTGAGGAAGTAGCGCTGTGCAGCTCTAGCGCCCATCGCTTTTATGACATAAGGGCTGATAGTAGCGGGCGCTAACCCCAAACGGACTTCACTCAAGCAAAAATTGGCAATCTTAACGGCAATCGCCACATCACAAACGGCAACCAAACCCACACCGCCTGCATAAACGTCACCCTGAATCGCGGCAATCGTTGGTTTGGGGCACTCATAAATAGTCTTAAGCATTTGTGCCAATTTATCGGCGTCCGCAAGATTTTCTTCATAGCTATAATCTGCCATCGCACGCATCCAATTAAGATCAGCGCCTGCACAAAACGCTTTTCCAGCAGCCGCTAAAACAATGACACGTACCTCATTATCAGCGCCAAGCGTCTTGAATACGTCGGTCAATTCGCCAATCATCTCATCATTAAAAGCATTACGAATTTCAGGACGGTTCAAGGTTACGGTGGCAATATGCTGCTCAACATTAACCAATAGGCTTTTATAATTTTCAGAGTTTTTATCACTATTTTTTGTCATCATCTTCTCTATATTTTTATGTATGCATCTCTTTCTATAGACGCTTAATCAAACTTTCAGTCAATCCATAATAATACTAGTACAAGGAAACCGAATGCAGATGTACAAATCGTACTTCAAATGAGGCTGACGCAGTAGTTGCTTATTATGGGAAGATAGAATGCTTACATTCTAAAGACCCCAAAAGTCGTCTCTTCAATCGGTGCGTTATGAGCCGCACTAAGCGCCAATGCCAATACGTTACGGGTGTCAGCTGGGTCAATCACGCCATCATCCCAAAGACGTGCAGTGGCATAATAAGGATGTCCTTGCTCTTCATACATCTCACGGATAGGCGCTTTAAAGGCCGCTTCATCTTCGTCGCTCCACGCCTCGCCTTTACGATCAAAGTTATCCCGCTTGACGGTTGCCAATACTGACGCTGCTTGCTCGCCGCCCATGACAGAGATACGCGCATTTGGCCACATCCATAAGAAACGCGGGCTATAAGCACGGCCACACATGCCGTAGTTACCGGCACCGAATGAGCCACCGACAATAACGGTAAATTTTGGCACTTTGGCATTGGCCACCGCCATCACCATTTTGGCACCATGACGAGCGATACCTTCGTTTTCGTATTTACGGCCGACCATAAAGCCTGTGATGTTTTGTAGGAATATGAGTGGGATTTTGCGCTTACAACACAGCTCAATGAAATGCGTACCTTTTTGCGCGGACTCACTAAAAAGAATCCCATTATTGGCAATAATACCAACAGGCATCCCTTCAATATGCGCGAAACCACAAACCAACGTCGTGCCAAAACGCGCTTTAAATTCGTCAAAAGCGCTGTCATCGACGATACGGGCGATGATTTCTTTGATATCAAAAGGCTTGCGCTTATCGGTTGGAATAACACCGTATAACTCTTTAGCATCATAGCGCGGCGGACGCGGCTTAATTTGGTTGGGAATGTTTTTAGTAGGACGATTCAAGTGGCTGACGATATTGCGAGCTATCGATAACGCGTGCGTGTCGTTCTGTGCTAAATGATCGACCACGCCTGACAAACGAGTATGTACATCGCCGCCTCCCAAGTCTTCTGCCGTGACTTCTTCGCCTGTTGCCGCTTTAACCAATGGTGGACCGCCCAAAAATATAGTGCCTTGGTCTTTGACAATAATGGACTCATCGCTCATCGCTGGCACGTAAGCGCCGCCAGCCGTACAGCTGCCCATGACCACGGCAATCTGGGGAATGCCAGCCGCACTGAGATTGGCTTGATTAAAGAATATACGGCCAAAGTGTTCTTTATCAGGGAATACCTCATCTTGGTTGGGCAAGTTTGCGCCACCAGAATCAACCAAATAAACACAGGGTAAATGATTTTCTTGAGCAATTTCTTGTGCGCGTAAATGCTTTTTGACGGTTATTGGATAATAAGTGCCGCCCTTTACCGTGGCGTCATTACAGACAATCATGCACTCGATACCATTGATGCGACCGATACCCGCAATCACGCCAGCCGCTGGAATATCTTCGCCATACATATTGTGCGCCGCCATTGGCGCCACTTCTAAGAATGACGTGCCGACATCCAGCAAGCGCTCGACACGCTCGCGCGGTAACAGCTTGCCACGTGCTAAATGCTTGGCTCGTGCTCGCTCTGATCCGCCCTGAACCACTTTACGCAGGTGTACATATAAGTCATCAACCACAGCTTGCATAGCGGCGCTGTTTTGCTGGAATTCAGCTGCGTTTGGACTCAGTTTACTGGTTATGATAGCGCTCATGATATCCCTTTTCTTTAATACATAAATGCGAGTAACTTTTTTATAGTCGTTTTTACTCACCTATTCATTATCGTTTTTATTCAGATAAATGCTAGATGAGGTAACATATGCAATAGAGTGGCTGTTATAGACCTAACTCTTCTCTCATCTGCTCAATGATTTTATATTTCTGAATTTTGCCAGTGATGGTCATCGGGTATTCAGTCACGAAGCGATAATAGGTCGGCACTTTATAATGAGCGATGTGTTCACTACAGAATTGACGTACTTCTTCTTCGGTCAAACTGTCCGGCTCTTTTGCAATAATCCACGCCGCCAATACTTCGCCATAACGCTTGTCCGGTATACCGACGATTTGTACATCACGAATTTTGGGATGACGATACAGGTAGTTTTCGATTTCGACAGGATAAATGTTTTCGCCACCACGAATGACCATGTCTTTACTACGACCAACGATTTTGACATAACCGTCCTCATCCATCGTTGCCAAATCACCCGTCAGCATCCAGCCGTCTTGAATGGACGCGCGTGTTTTAAAACGGCTGCCCCAGTAGCCTTTCATCACCGAATAACCACGCGTGAGCAGCTCGCCCGTCTCGCCCAATGGCATAATCTCGCCAGTCTCAGTATCGACGACTTTGACCTCAAGCGCTGGCTGCACCAGTCCTACGGTAGATACTTGCTTTTCAAGCGGCGTATGCTCATTGGTTTGACAAGAGACAGGACTGGTCTCAGTCATGCCATAAGCAATGGTCACTTCCTGCATGTGCATTTTATCGATGACACGGCGCATGACTTCAATTGGGCAGCTAGAGCCTGCCATAATACCAGTGCGTAAGGTTGATAAATCAAAGTTCTCAAATTCAGGGTGATCAAGTTCAGCGATAAACATCGTCGGCACGCCATGCAGACCGGTGCATTTTTCTTCTTCGACCGCTTTTAGCACCGACAATGGCTCAAAACCATCGTTCGGATAAACGATACAACCACCGTGCGTAAGGATTGCCAAATTACCAAGCACCATCCCAAAACAATGATAGAGCGGTACGGGAATGCACAGTTTGTCCTCTTCGGTGAGATTCATGGCCTCACCGATAAAGTAGCCGTTATTTAAGATATTTCGATGGCTTAACGTGGCGCCTTTTGGCGTGCCAGTTGTGCCACTAGTGAATTGCACATTGATAGCATCGGTATTTTTAAGTTGCGCTTGGCGCTCTGCTACTCGTGGGTCGTTGGCATCGCCCTCGCTCATCCATGCAGAGAACTTCTGCATAAAACCAAATTCTTCATCGCTGCTTGGCTCATCAATCCAAATGATACGCTCAATCGTTGGAATCTCGACCAAATCAAGTTGGGTATAATCTTTATGATAAATCTCAGGGCACAACTCTCGGATCAAACTCGCATAATCACTGGTTTTAAAATGGCGCATTAGAACGAGTGCCGAGCAACCCAGTTTATTTAAGGCGTATTGCAGCTCAAAGGTACGATAAGCAGGATTGATATTAACTAAGATAACGCCGACTTTTGCGGTCGCTAATTGCATTAATAGCCATTCAGCATTGTTGTGTGACCAGATACCAATACGATCACCGATCTCAAGTCCCATCTCAATCATGGCACTGGCCAGCTGGTTAACTTGCTGCTGTAGCTGTTGATATGTCCAGCGGATGTTTTGATGACGAGAAACCAAGGCTTCACGCTCAGGATATTTAAAGACAATGGCATCAAAAAAATCACCAATGGTCGCTTCAATTAGCGGCACATCAGGACCTTTATCATAACTTTGGGTGAGTGGCGCATTGGCTGAGCGCGCGCCCATATTGATACTAGGAATAGTATTTAGAATAATATCGAAATCAGGGGTCTGAGTCATAACGAGTCCTTTCGTTTTACTTTTTATAGTGCTTATTAATCGTGCTTATTGATAGCTTGCAAATAAACCAATCTTCCTTGAACAAGTCTTACATAGTGTTCGCTACTATACCGCCATAAACGAAAGGCTGTCAATAATATCAATACAATATGTATCATTTAAAAGCGTAATATAAGATTAATGCGCTGTTGATTACTAAACTAGCATTCTCTTATGTCGTCAGTGTTAAATAAGATAAGGTCAAATATTATCGCGCGCTACTGGGATAAATTTGCCTTATTTATAGTCGGGTCAATATAAGAAAGACACAACGCAGAACTTATTCCAGTAGCATTTTGATTGTTTGATAGTAGATCGACTCTATGACTCAAATTGCAAAAGCCAGCTTTATACCATAATAGTATAAAGCTGGCTTTCGTGGTTATTAATAGTTATTAATAGTGCAAACTTACTCTAGAACCAATTCTTCTATCATTTGCTCGACGATTTTATATTTTTGAATTTTGCCAGTGATGGTCATTGGATATTCATCAACGAAGCGAAAGTAGGTTGGTACTTTATAATGAGCAATGTGGTCACGACAAAACTGCCTAACCTCTTCTTCACTTAAGCTACCCGGCTCCTTTTCGATAATCCATGCCGCCAATACTTCACCGTACTTTTTATCAGGCACACCGACAATTTGTACATCACGAATTTTAGGATGACGATAGAGATAGTTTTCGACTTCTACTGGATAAATATTTTCACCACCACGAATAATCATATCTTTGCTGCGTCCAACCACCGTAATATAGCCATCTTCATCCATCGTTGCCAAATCACCAGTATGCATCCAGCCGTCAGTGATCGCCGCACGGGTTTTAGAGCGACTACCCCAATAGCCTTTCATGACGGCATAGCCGTGCGTGAGTAGCTCGCCTGTCTCTCCAATCGGGACGACGTCGCCTGTTTCGGTATTAATTATTTTAACCTCCATGGCTGGTAGCACCATTCCCACTGTCGATACTCGCTTTTCAAGAGGCGTTTGCGAGCTGGTCTGACAAGATGCTGGGCTGGTTTCGGTCATGCCATAAGCAATGGTCACTTCCTGCATGTGCATCTTATCCATGACGCGGCGCATGACCTCAATCGGACAACTAGAGCCGCCCATAATACCAGTACGTAAACTGGACAAATCAAAGCTATCGAACTCTGGATGATCAAGTTCTGCGATGAACATCGTTGGTACACCCAGTAACGCAGTACATTTTTCTTCTTCGATCGTTTGCAATACCGTTAGCGGATCAAAGCCGTCATTGGGATAAACGGCGCAACCACCGTGGGTCAATATGGCGAGATTACCACCCACCATCCCAAAGCAATGATAGAGCGGCAGTGGAATACACAGTCTATCTTCTTCCGTTAGCCTCATTCCCTCGCCCATGAAATAACCGTCATTTAATATATTTCGATGGGTTAAGGTTGCCCCTTTTGGTGTGCCAGTTGTGCCACTGGTAAACTGTACACTAATAGCGTCGGTGTTTTTGAGTAAGGCTTGGCGCTCAGTGACGCGTGGATCATTGGCATCGCCCTCTGCCATCCAAGTAGAGAATTTTTGCATAAAGCCAAATTCTTCATCGCTGCTTGGCTCATCAATCCAAATAATACGCTCAATCGTTGGAACCTCGACCAAATCAAGTTGGGTATAATCTTTATGATAAATCTCAGGACATAGATCGCGAATCATTTGCGCATAATCGCTGTTTTTAAAATGGCGCATTAATACCAATGCCGAGCAGCCCAATTTATTCAAAGCATATTGCAGCTCAAAAGTACGATAAGCAGGATTGATATTGACGAGAATTACGCCTACCTTCGCAGTTGCTAATTGCATCAGCAGCCATTCAGCATTGTTGTGTGACCAAATACCAATACGATCACCGATCTCAAGTCCCATCTCAATCATGGCACTGGCCAACTGATTGACTTTCTCTTGTAGCTCACGATACGTCCAGCGGATGTTTTGATGGCGAGAAACCAAGGCTTCACGCTCAGGATACTTATCGACAATGGCATCAAAAAAATCACCGATGGTCGCTTCAATCAGCGGCACATCAAGCCCTTTATCATGGCTTTGGCTGAGTGGCGCATTTGCCGAACGCGCGCCAATATTAACTTTTGGAATATTAGTGAGAGTCTTGTTATTAATAATATTGCCATTAAGAGTATTGCCATGAAGAGTATTGTCATTAACAATATCGTCGAAATCGGAAAGTTGAGTCATAACGAGTCCTTTCGTTTTGCTATTTGGGGTTAGTCTTTAGTATTGCTTATAGGCATTTATTGCTTACTTATTTATGCAGTAAAAATGCATTAAGGACAAACATAATATTCTTCCTTGAATATTTTTCATCACCAATATTTCTAATAGCTGCCGTTAGTAGAAAATCAAACCAATACATAGTCAAAACACCCTAAAGACACTACGATACTGCTGATATCAATTTTTGGTAGCCTCTGTCTGCGTAGGCACAGCCAAAAAAATTAATAGTAGCAGTGCGTGATGTATCGATATTACTTTTCACTGACTATAGCGCCTTAAACAAAATTCTGTCAATAATATTGATAGATTAAGTATCGCTTATTATCCAATCAGATCAGCAGTAAGTTTACGATCTATCGAAAAATGATGATAAAAAATTAGAAAAGCCAGTGCTGCTTTATGATGGCAACACTGGCTTGAATTGAAAAACTTCTGTTTTGACCATTATGCTTTAGGTATGACAGGCGCTTTGATGGTCACGGTGGCACTCACTTCATTATTATCATCTAGCAAGTCCATAATCAGTTCATCATCGCTTTCGCTGGTGACTTGCCAATTGCCATCCGCTCGCGGTACGCCCGTTGCCATCACAGAGATGGCTTTATTTTTTAGGCGAATCATAGGCGGCTTGTGATCATAACCGCCATGCTCTATACCCAAAATCTCATCGGCGATAGTCGCAGCCTGCGCCCGTAATGGTGCGACATAACGACAGGCGACTCCATTGATCGACATACAATCGCCAATGGCATAAACGTTAGCAGCATGGGTACGCAAGGTGGACGCGTCAACGACGATGCCCGTACGGCGATCAAACTCAACACCAGCGGCAGTGGGCAGTTTATCATCGACGGTCAGACCAGTACTAGCAATGACATGATCAACGATTACTGTCTCAGATTGCACAGCCGTGCTGCTATCTGAAGTTGATGCTATCGGCTCATAGCTGACTTTCAACTTACCCTCGTCACGGCCTTCATTGCTACCCTCACTGATACGAGTGACGTCAGATACCTGATAACCGCCCAAAAAGTTAATGCCTTGTGATTTCACGGCTTGGGCAATACGAGCAGTCGCTTTTGACGGTAGCATTTGCGAGAGTGGCGCGTCATTTAGGTCAATCAATGTCACTTGATGACCCGCTTTGAGCAAGTCTTCTGCAATCTCAGTCCCAACCATACCAGCACCAACAATAGCGATATGTTGACTACCTGTTGCTAGCTTTTCTTGAAGCTGGCCAAAGCGTTCGATATGATTGACGTGCCAAACCAAATCTTCTGGCAAACTTTTTGGAAAGATAGGATGTGCCCCCATCGCCAGCACCATTTTGTCATAGCCGAGAGTAGATGATGTGTCTACCGAATCAGTCGCGGCAAGCTGCACTGTCTGACCGACAGGATCAATATCTACCACATGAGTATGAGGCAGCAACGTCACTTGTGCCGCTGCCGCTGCATCAACGCCAGTCGCACGCACCAAGTCCGATGCGCGTTTGTTTTGACTGATCGCCATCGTCAGCATTGGCTTATGATAACGGTCGCCGCTATCGGTGGTAATTAAGGTAATCGGAATGTCTTTGTCTTTCGCACGAATGGCATCAATGACGTGCCAACCTGCCAAGCCAGCGCCAATAATGACCACACCTTTTTTTGGTGCTGTTGCCGATGCTGCAAATAGGTTTTCTGCGCTCATTTTAGCTCCAGTATAAATAAGAAATTATTTTAATTATCGAGAATAATGGCAGCTATTGTACCAGTAAACAGTACGTTACTCACCTCAACGTCTTTATTGAGCGGATAAATTAATGGACAAAAAAAGCGCCCGATGGGCGCAGTTTTTATTAAAAGCATAATATTAGTGATTCAAAATCTTTGACAAGAACATCTGCGCGCGATCACTTTTTGCCCCTTCAAAGAATTCATCTTTACTACAATTTTCGACGATACTACCTTCATCCATAAAGATAATCCGGTTGGCTACCTGACTGGCAAAACCCATTTCATGAGTCACACACATCATCGTCATGCCATCACGAGTCAGCTCCACCATGACATCGAGCACTTCTTGAATCATCTCAGGATCAAGTGCCGAAGTTGGTTCATCAAACAGCATCGCCACTGGATCCATCGCAAGCGCACGAGCAATGGCTACTCGCTGCTGCTGCCCACCAGATAGCTCTGCTGGATATTTGGCGGCTTGTACCGTCAGGCCGACGCGGTCTAAATACGCCATTGCTTTTTGCTTGGCCTCCGATTCTTTGCGTCCCAACACTTTAATTTGCGCCACGGTCAAATTATCAATAATGGTCAAATGCGGAAACAACTCAAAGTGCTGAAATACCATGCCAACACGGCTGCGTAATTTGGGTAGATTGGTCTTTGGGTCACCAACAGAGATGCCATTGACCATAATCTGACCTTTTTGAAAAGGCTCAAGTCCGTTGGCCGTCTTAATTAAAGTCGATTTACCACTACCCGATGGGCCACAAACAACGACCACATCGCCTTTATGGACATGGGCGGTACAATCCTTTAGCACCTGAAAATCGCCATACCATTTGCTGACATCACTCATTTGAATGACTATCTCGTCGCTCGCATGACCATTATTGGTGACCAGTCCACCAAAATCGTTTATATACGTATCAGCATTGCTCATCACTGGCTCCTAACCACATTATTTTCGATAATCGTCATTAATAGTAATCATTAATAATCGTTGTTAAATAAAAGTCTTAAAACTAAAAAACGTGTCTTAAATACGATTAAAACCTTAAGCGTTTTTGCAGTTGTTGCACACCAATCGATGCACTCAAGCTGATGACAAAATAAACCGCACCAGCACCTAAGATATAAGGTGTCAACAAGCCCATCAGCTCACCACGGACATAAGCGGCGCGGAAAAAGTCCGTCAGACCGATGGCAAATACCAATGTCGTGTCTTGGAATAAAATAATACATTGCTGCAAAATCAGCGGGAGCATCTTACGAAACGCTTGTGGCAAAATAACCAGACGCATGGTCTGACCATACGTCATGCCCAAGGCTCTAGCCGCATTGACCTGCCCACTACCAATGGATTGAATACCTGCCCGTACGACTTCTGAGAAGTAAGCCGCCTCAAACATCATGAAGGCAACCACACAAGAAGCGAAAGCCGCATTCAGCTGTAGATAACTACCCGCTATCCAAAAATAAATCATTGGTACGGCAAAATAAAACCATAGTAGTACCAGCAGTAGTGGCACCGAGCGGAAATAATTCACATATAACTTGGCAGGTATTTCAAGTGCTTTGATGCCAGATAAGCGCATCAATGCCAAGACCGTACCCAAGCTGATACCGCCAATAATGGCTAAAAACAGTACCTTTAAGGTCGTAATCATCCCGCCCATCAAACCAGGATAGGCGGTTGCTAACTCAGTCATCATGCTCATTTCTGACCTCCTGCAATCAGCCCAGGCACACGCAGCTTACGCTCAATCAAACCCATAATGGCAATCAAGGACAGATTAAAAACCAAATAGATAATCGTCGCATATGTATAAATCTCAATACTATTTTGCGTATATTCACTGATAGTTTTGGTTTGACTAATCAACTCCATTACCCCAACTAGCGAGGCCACAGAAGCGTTTTTAAAGCAGTTGGTGAGCTCTGAGCTCAGTGGCGGCAAAATAACTCGAAAGGCTTGCGGTAATAGTACTTCTTTATAAACTTGCGGAATGCTAAAGCCCAGTGCATAAGCGGCATTAATCTGCCCATCAGGTAACGATTCGATACCAGTACGCACCTGCTCAACGATACGAGCCGCCGTAAATAAGCCAAGACCAATACTCGCTGACAGCATGGCTGACGTATTAGGCGACAACTCCCTATACCACCAGTCTTGAATCGCGGGCGTGAGCCAGCCGGGCGCAATATAAAACCAAAAAAACAGCTGCACAAGCAATGGGATATTGCGAAAAAATGTCACATAAGCCGTACCGACCGCACGAGCTGTCTTATTAGGCAATGTGCGCATGATACCAAAGATCGTACCCACGACCATGGCGATAGCCCATGCAATACTACCAATCAATAATAACCAGCCAAGACCAGTTATCATCCAATGGATATAAAGCTCGCTACCGATACCGGTCTGCTCAAAGAGCACACCCCAGTTCCAGCTATAATTCATGCTTGTCTCTCCGAGCAGCGATTAAAAAGCCTACGCACCAGATTGATTTTATATGGCAATCTGAACGCGTAAGCTGTGTTGAGGAACAAGGAGCTTTATTGTGCCGTCGCTTCTTTTGGTTCAGCGCTGTCATGCGGATTGGCAATCAGTGCTTTTAAGTTGTCTGACATCTCAAAGTTTAGATTGACGTTTTTCGGTGGCACTGGGTTCAAGAACCACTTGTCATAGATAGCATTAATTTCGCCTGACTTAAAGACATTATTAAGCGCTTCATTGACCACGGCTTTGAATTCAGGATCGTCTTTACGCATCATGCAACCATAAATCTCAAACGATTGTGGCTCGCCCACGATAACCCATTCATCAGGATTTTTTGCTTTGGCTTTTTCGCCAGCTAGCAATACGTCATCCATCATAAAGGCATCAGCACGGCCGCTTTCTAGCATCAAAAATGCTTCGCCATGATCTTTTGCAGAGATGATGTCCATACCCACTTTGTTATCATCGTTGTACTGACGGATGTAACGCTCTGAGGTCGTACCTGCTGTGGTAACCAATCTTTTACCTTTTAGATCGGTAAAATCTTTAATGCCTGAATCTTTTTTGGTGAGTAGACGCGTACCGATTTCAAAGAAACCATTAGAGAACGCTACTTGTTTTTGACGCTCTTCGTTATTGGTGGTTGAGCCACACTCAAAATCGACCGTGCCATTCTGTACCAATGGAATACGTGTTTGTGAGGTAATCAAGTTATAACGAATTTTAAGATCTGGCATGTCGAGCTTTTGTTTAACAGCTTCAACCACTTTCAGTTCTAAATCGTGGGCATAACCAATAGGCTGATTTGGATCGTCAGAGATATAAGAAAATGGAATAGAGGAATCACGGTGACCGACTACGATGGTGCCTGAGTCTTTGATTTTTTGTAGCGTACCATTGGTATTTGCTGCAGCGTCTGTCGTCGTTGCATCGTCTGCAGGGGCAGCATCAGTTGCTGTTTGATTGCTGTTATTACAGCCTACTAAGCCTAAAGCCATAAAAGCGGCCAGAGTTAACGGTTTAGAGAATAAATAGCTCATGAAATACATCCTTTTATTACATTATTCCAAGATTGAAAGAGTGCTTTGACACAGATTTTAGTCATTGACTCTATTGTCACGCATCCCTATTGTTGTTGCTGTTATTTATCACAATGCAACTTAATGTTACTGTACAACAAATTAACGGACGTGGGGGAACTTTTTTTCATGAGACTGACATTTTATGGTTTGCTGATTATTTATTTGACTGACTACAAAATAAAATGAGTGCTATAGTTGATCCACTATAAAACAGACACAGTGCTACTGGTATAAATGTTGCGCTGCCTATGTCTGCGCAGGCACAGCAAGCAAGGAAAATTAATACCAGTAGCGCGTGATAATATTTGTACCAGCGGGCCGATACTTTAAACGTAACTCTTTTATAATAGATTGACTATATGTCAAATTGAATTTGCCTCTATTTGGCAGATGAATACCTTAAAACGATTCAGCAATCTATGAGCGGCAATTGATAAATCACGATGAATCCCCATAAAGCTAACAACTTCTTAATACTACAAATGACCTATGACACAAGATACTCAAGTCCCAAGCGCAGACAGCCAAAGCATTGACAACCATAGCGACAACGATGTACGCCAACGTTTCTTTATTGAAGATTCACCCGTGCGCGGTGATGTGGTGCGCCTATCACGCAGTTATGCGAGCACGATTGCCCAAAAGCCTTACCCTGAAGCGATTAAACGACTATTGGGTGAAATGCTGACGGCAGCGAGTTTGCTAATCAGTACGGTCAAAATCAACGGTCGCTTATCTATTCAGTTACAGTCATCAGACAGTGATAGTTTGCTCAATTGGGCGATGGCAGAGTGCGACCAAGACGGCATCATTCGTGCCCTTGCCAGCTGGAAAGGTGAAACTGACGTGCAAGTGCAGGCTTGGGAAAGCTTGACGCATGCCAAAGAGGCATTTGCGGAGCTGGGCGCGACGGGGCAAGGCGTATTGTTTATCAATATTCAGCCTGAAGGTGGCGAGCCGTATCAAGGTATCGTTGAGCGCAGTCATGACAATTTGGCGGATTGCTTAGCGCATTATCAAAAGCAATCGGCGCAGATTCCAACGCTGATTAATTTGGCATGTGATGGCTTGCAGGCGGGTGGTATATTGGTACAGATGCTACCTCGTACTGCTGAAGAAGCCTATGAAGTCGAGCAAAACGAAGATGCGGGTATCGATGATGATTTATGGATACGCTTGTCAGTATTGACGCGTACCATCAAGGCAGAAGAGCTGACGACGTTAGATGCCAACGAGATTCTTTATCGCTTGTATCATGAAGAAAACATTGTCGCTCCCGACCCTGCTCCCCTAGCATTTGGTTGCACGTGCTCACGCGAAAAATGTGAGACAGCAATCGAGCAAATTGGCGAAGCGGAAGCGTTGGAAATCATCGAAGACCAAGGCGGTACGTTTGAGATGGATTGCGGGTTCTGCGGTGAAGTCTATAAATTTAATAAAGACGATGTAGCAGCAATATTTGCTGACTAGTTTTTTATCGCTACATATCAGTCTTTTTAAAACCCCTAAGTGTGATGCTTGGGGGTTTTTTATATGGTGAAATAGACAACATTCTTATCATTTAAGCTGGAGTTTATAAGCTCTATCTTTGAACAAAAACTAAATCATCATAAATATTTAGAAGAAGGCTTAGAAGATGGATATCGCACCGATGATATAGACTAAGACCCATGTTAAGACTAAATTCTACAACGCCAATGCCAGACTTCTAGGATAAGAATATATCCGATCTCTGTCCGCATAATCGCTGTGTCCATTGTCCAGCAACCATTCCACCACTTGTTCACGGACTCGTCTACTATTAACCAAGTTCATATGACTCACGCCATAAAACACTGCTTTATGACCATCGGGTACGAACAACGCGTGTTCAACATCATCCTCACCCAGCGCTGATGCAACGGATACCAAACCATCGCCTAATAGGCTAGTCATCTTAGAATCATAATGAGTCTCAAGCAAAGCACTGGCGGCAAAGTAGGTTTTGATACCACTTGGTAAATGCGCAGGATGTCGAAAATCTTGTGGCAGCACGCTGCGACCCTCCAACATACTCCAGTCGGCATCCCGAATACTGCCATGACGCAAATCAATAATGCCCGCACTACGCATGTCCCCAAGCTTGGCAAGCGACCCTGCAAACGGCAGTTTGGCGATAATATCTTGTACATGGTTGCCAATACGCTCAAGCACCGCGCCATGATGGGGCGAGCCTAAAGTAATCAGATTGCCCACGCGCATGATCCAATCTAGGTGTTCTTGCTCTCCGTAAAACAATGCACTGCGAGCGACCAAGCCACCCATACTATGACCGACCAGATCTATCTGGCCGATATTGGGATTATCATCGACCAAGTTTTGTAATAATTGGGAAAACTGACGACCGCTACGCGAGATACGGCGGCCAGTATTATAATCAAGATATAAAACCGTCGTCTCTGGCTGACTTTGATTGATGGCATAGCCCATTCCATTGTGCTCTTGCGATCGCCAGTTTAAGTGGCTCATACATAGACCATGACATAAAATGGCAATACGCCCTGACAACTCTCCGTGTTGTGGATTGCCCTCTTTATCATAAAGCATCGTGGGAATCGCCAGCGCATTTTGATGATTCACAAGATGATCGCCCATGACACCATTGAGCACATTCACGAGTTTTTTTAATGAATCAGGCAGTGGTTGAGCCGTTTTTCGGCCAACGTTGTTTTTGTATAGTCGTAGCACTGACGCTAGATTGTTACCCACCATCAGCATGATTTGACGTACTGTGCCGTAGATACGCCCAGTGATACCGCTAGGCCACTTGTTCAGATATTTTTCATTAAAATGACCCAAAGGACGCAAAATCACTTCACGGTGGATAGCCTCGACGATATCAGTGACTTCAACCACACCCATCGTTGCAAGCTGCGCCAATCCTTCAAAAAAATCAGCAAAAGTGACAGGCGTCGTTGTTGTTCCACTTTTTTCATCCGCGAGCAGTTTCATCAGCTCATCTACATCGATTGCTTCGAGTTGGTCTATTTGCTCATACAAATCACTATAGAGTGGCTCACTGTTGTCTGAGCCGAAATGTGCCTCAAGCTCATGCCGATCTTTGGCGTCGCTGCTAGCACTGCCATAGCTAACACTGTCGTGATAAAATAAGTCTGTATTACTCATAGCGTTCATTATGTTGGCACATTCAGCGAAAAGAATAGTCGCCTATGTTATCCTTTAAATACAGAAAATAAAAGAGAAGGATTTGACTTGTAAGTAGTTTATTATCAAAGGAATTTAGGGCGTATCATAACAAACCACGCATATAATTCTAACCCAAAAAACACGACTGACAATCAAATCGCTCAGCTTAAAAAAGAGAGGTTGCGAGCGCTCGCATTACTTGTGCGCCTAATTTTTTGGTGTGTATAGTCGATCCACTATAAAACAAACACCGCGCTACCGGGATAAGTTTTTCGCCGCCTCTGTCTGCGCAGGCACAGCAAGCAAGGAAAATTTATTCTAGTAGCGCGTGATAATATTTAACCTTATTTAGGACAGACTATATTAGGGCATGTCCTAAATTCAAACGATAATATCTAAATGAGCTAAAAATAAAAAATCCCAAGCCGTAACTTGAGATTTTTTATTTATTTGACGAAATACAGTTACGGTTTATGAGCCACTAACTTTTTAAGCCATATTTTCTGCTGAATCAAAAGACTCTGCCAAAATGACACCGCCATCTTCTTTGGTAATCATCACCGTCGCTGAGCGCGGTATACTGCCTCCAGCAACAGCGCCCCATGTATTACCTGGGTGCTGAATATTAATAAAGAGCGTTTTGAAATCTGGTGTCATAGTGATGCCTGTCACCTCACAGCCTTCAGGGCCAACAAAAAAGCGTTTGATATTGTCGTTACTCGCAGCCATACCGACGCGCGTTGGTTGTCCTGCTGAGGTGGTTATGGTGGTGCCATCGCTGACCTTACCCGGCAGCGCCGCAAGCAGCATACAGCTAGTGGTATCAGTATAAGCGCCGTCATCGGTCTGAATCCACAACACGCCACGGGGATCGAAGTATAGACCATCAGGAGAAGACAGATCATTCGTGTTATTTAATTGCGATAAGTTCTCTGCCGCTAGATCATAAGGGGTGGCAAACAGATAAATATCCCATTCAAAACTCAGTGCCGCATGGTCGCCGCCTGCTTCTGCCCAACGAATAATATGACCATTGTCATTACCTGCTGGTTTGCCATTGACTTGATAACTGCGCGGGTTAGATGCTGACAGCGGTTGATCTTCTTTGACGCCGCGATTACTATTGTTGGTCAAGGTCACATATACCTCGCCTGTCATCGGACTGACTGATACCCATTCAGGTCGATCCATCTTGGTCGCACCAAGTGTATCAGCCGCTGCACGCGCAAAGACCAATACTTCATCTTGTCCATTGAAAGGCAACACGCTATTTGAGGCGTCCAAGCCATTTTGACCATAAATCAGTGCTTTCCATTCGCCACTACCATCTTCATTGAAGACAGCAGCATAGAGCGTGCCATCATTTAGATACTTGTCACCCGCTTTTAGGCCGCCACCGATATCACTATTCGACCACGTGGCTTTGGAGACAAACTTGTAGATATGTTCACCTTTAGCATCATCACCCATATAAAAAACCACAGGCTTGCCTTGCTCGACTGGCGCATAAGCACAGTTTTCATGAGCAAAACGTCCCATTGCAGTACGCTTTTGTGACACAGAGTTTTGATCAAAAGGATCGATTTCTGTGATATAGCCAAAGGTATTGAAGTTATTGCGGTAGTCATCAGTAGCATTTGCACCAGCAGCGGTCATATCCCAGCGTGAAAACTCGTCGGTGATTATGGCATCTTTTGCATCTGGGGTATGCCATAGATATCTAGAGCCTGGGGAGTTTTCTGTCGCGCCGTAACGCACGCGACCATAATTATGACCAGCGCTCAATTGACTGGCATCTTGACCACGGGCAAACACGCCCAAAAAGTTCTCTTCTGTAGTCAGATAAGTGCCCCAAGGTGACAAGCCCGCGCCGCAGTTATTATTGATGCCGCGAGTCTGGTTTCCTGTTGGATCAAACTTAGTCTTTACCAAATCAGAGCCTGCCACAGGACCTGTCAATTGCGCAGTCGTACTGCTGGTGACACGGCGATTGTATTTTGAGTTTGGCACCATCTCATAGCCTTTGCCATCCGCGCGGCGAGTCATCTCAACCACGGCTACTCCGTGACAGTTGACTTCACGGCGCACATCACTGGCAAGACGACGACTTTGAAATAAAGGAGAGGCATCTTTATCTTGAATAACGTGGTAGCCAAACGGGCTTAATTCGGCACTATTCACGTATTCATGATTCATAACCAGCAGACCATTTTCTGAAGCCTTGGCATCGTACCCATTGCCTTTTTTGCCAAAAAACCACATACCATCGTGGTTGTCGCCCATACGCCATTCAAACGACTCTGCCGACTGCTCACGATTGTCTTTCCAGTCCTCAATTCCAGACATAAGCGGTGTGCCTAGCGGTAATATGATTTCTGCTTTATAACCTTCTGCCACCGTCATTGTTTCGGCTGTTGAATGCGCCACTGCCGTGAATTTTAAAGTCTCAGGACGTTTTAAATCGCCTTGTGCAGGGATAGCCGCATTGTTGTCATTATTGCCGATAGGATTGCCACTGCTGTCATCGTCGTCAGTACAACCAACCAAGGGTAACGCTCCAAAAAACGCCGCCGCCGTCAATCCTGTGCCGCCTTTTAAAATACTACGGCGGTTTAGACGACGACTAATAATGGTTTGAAAATCGATATTATTGGTAGGATTTGAATCTTCAACGATTTCGTGGGCATGTTCTAGCTTGTTATTTAATAATGTCATTATCAGTCACCTTGCTGTTAGGCTGGATTGGCATAAAAAACTTGATTACGGCTTAAAGTTACAGCCACCAAAATACGAATTATGCCTAAGTCTACTGAGAGTTTATGACAGTACGTTGAAAAGCAGATGACAGTTTAATGACACGCTGTAATGACAAATCTTAATGAAGATCAGATTCTATAAAACGAAAAAATCCCAAGCGATGACTTGGGATTTTTGATATGATTTATTTGATAAATAGTAACGTGTGATGACTATAGCTGGCTTAGCGAACCTGTACTTGCCATTCATGCGCGCCAAGTTTTAATGTTAATAGATCACCTGCTTGTAAGATACCAACGCCACTTGGTGTGCCCGTCATGATTACATCACCTGCTTGCAAGCTAAAAGCATGGCTAATTTCTGCCAGTAGCTCATAAACCGAAAACAACATTAGGGCGCTATCGCCATCTTGTCTCAGCTCATCATTGATAGTGAGTTGATAGCTCACTTGACTAAAGTCACCAAACGCTTGTGGATCAATCCAATCAGCAAGTACGCACGCGCCATCAAAGCATTTGGCACGCTCCCATGGATGACCTTTTTCTTTGAGCTTACTTTGCAGGTCACGTAGGGTCAGATCAAGTCCTACTGTCACGCCGCCAATCGCTTGTTTGGCTTGTTCAGCAGTAGCCGCCGATAAGTCCGCTGCCAGCTGAATACAGAGCTCCGCTTCGTAATGAGTATCACCATAGGTCGCTGGATTGGGACGGACGATATCATGGCGCACACTGACGACTGACGATGCCGGTTTCATAAACAGGATGGGCGATTTTGGGATTTCATTGCCCAACTCTCGGGCGTGTTCGGCATAATTGCGGCCAACACAGACTACCTTACCGATAGATGCACGTATGCTGTCGTTCCCATTGGCGACGCTCATATCATCATTAACGTTAGCAGCAATGGCATTGACCAAAGACATGTGTGGGGATTGACTCATATTAGGTGCTCTCAGCAAATTATCGAATATGTTGATGATACATACTGCACTATCTGACACTATTTTTCTAATATAATTTTAGAACCAGCTACTAAGGTATGGTATGAGTCATCACATCTGGCGGCACATAGTTGGCATGGCGATTCATGCGTTTTTCAAACAACCTAAAACTAAATAAAATCACCCATGACAATAGCAAATAAACAATACCAGCGGCAAAAAACAACTCCATCAAGGTATAAGTACGCGCACTAATCGTACGAGCAACGCCTGTAATATCCATTAGAGCGATGGTCGATGCCAGCGCACTGCCTTTTAGCATAAAAATCACTTCGTTACTGTAGGCGGGAATCACGATACCAAAGGCGCGAGGTAAAGTGATACGTGTGAGCTTTTGCCACTTCGACATGCCAATGGCATCCGCCGCCTCGAGCTCACCAACGGGAATCGTTTGAATAGCGCCGCGAATGATTTCTGCTAAGTAAGCGCTGGTGTTTAGGGTAAAGGCAATAATGGCACACCAATATGCTTGGCTGAGCACAGGTTCCCATAAGAACGAGTTGCGTACGGCCTCAAACTGCCCTAAACCATAATAAATCAAAAATATCTGTACCAGTAGCGGTGTGCCACGGAAAAAGAAGATATAGGAAAAGGGTAATATCTGTACCAACCAGTTTTTTGACAAGCGCAGTTGCGCTAAAATCAAACCAAAAAACAGTCCAATAATACCTGAGACAATAACAAGCTGTACGGTCAGTACTGCCCCGTCGAGTAAGTCAGGAATACTATCAAAAATGACCTGCCAATTCCAATCCATAGTAGCTCTCCTCTATCCTATGGTCGATTGACGGTGAGTGGACTGACGGCTCAGCTTTTTGGCGTAGCGTGCCGCTGGATTGGCACGCCATTCAAGCCACATCATAAAACCAGTAATCAGCATGGTCAGACCCAAATAAATAATTGCGGCTGCCATATAAAAAGTAAACGGCTGCTGTGTTGATTGGGCGGCACGTGACGACTGATACATAATGTCTTTGAGACCCACAACCGATACTAGAGCGGTATCTTTGAGCAAAACTAAAAATAGATTGCCCAGTCCCGGCAAAGCGATTTGCCAAACTTGCGGTAAG
This sequence comes from Psychrobacter immobilis, assembly GCF_904846225.1. Taxonomy (GTDB): domain Bacteria; phylum Pseudomonadota; class Gammaproteobacteria; order Pseudomonadales; family Moraxellaceae; genus Psychrobacter; species Psychrobacter immobilis_F. The sequence goes on from NZ_CAJGZJ010000002.1 coordinate 127,830, forward strand.
GTGACACGATAAAACGTCTGAAAAGGACGCATGCCAATCGCTTGCGCCGCTTCACTTTGTCCTATGGGGATCTCTTGGATAGACATACGAAAAATTTCAGTCGCATAAGCACCAAACGCAATAGACAATGCCATGACGCCGCCCCAAAAGGCACTAATCTCAACATAGTCGTTATAGCCGAATTTTTTGAGAATCGTCATGAGCAGTATAGAGCCGCCATAGTAGATAAACAGTACCAGCAGCAATTCTGGAATACCGCGCATAGTCGCCGTATACACAGTCGCAATCTTACGCAGCAGCCAAATATTAGACAGCTTCGCTGTGGCACCGAGTAGTCCCAAAGCCATGCCGATGACTAAACTGGTCATCGCAAGCTTGATGGTGACGGTAGCGCCGCTTAGTAATAGCGCGCCAAATCCTTGTAAATCAAACACAATTATCCACTCAGTCTCTTTATATTAGCAATTTGCAAAATATGAGTTAAAAGAATCAGCATCAATAGCTGGGTGCTGCTGACAATCGTATTGTAGACCAAGTAGACATTGGCCCTTTGCGTCATAGATTGACGTCAAATGAGTACGATTATTGCTGCGAAAATTGACACAGTAGAAATGAGCGCTGATTTTATCATATTCGCTACGGGCTATGTTAATACTCAAACATAAAAGCGGCGCTTAAATCAGCACTTATCTTGCTAAAAGCCTGTTAGATTAGTTAGATTGGCGCAAACCGAGCGGTCAATATTACTAATATCCAGCCATTTTTATAAAAGCAAAAAAGGATATCACCATTGAGGCAGTATCCTTTTCATTAAAAAACAAGTACGACCACGCTAACGGTTACTTCTAAAAACTTTTGACGCTTACTTCGCTGGTTTTGCTGTCGTCTCAGCATTTACCGTTGAGACGATCTGTGGAACAGCAAAGTATTTTTGATTGATTTTATCATAAGTGCCATCGGCTTTGATGTTGGCCAATGCCTGATTCAGCTTAGCTTGCAGCGCATCGCCTGGACGCACCGCAATGGCAAAATTATCATTGATATCGATCTCATCACCTTTGAGCGCGTAATTACTGCCTGCGCTTGTACCAAGCCACTCTAATGCTGGCAGTTTGTCAGACACCATGGCATCAACGCGACTCGAACCCAAATCCAAAAACGCATTGCTCAACGTATCATAAAGTTTCATATCCGCTTTTGGATACGCCTTTTCGAGCCACTGCGAAGAGATGGTCGAACGCTGAGCAGCAATAGAATGCGAATCAATATCGCCGCTATTACTAGGGTCAAAATTGCTGTCTTTTTTGGCCAAAAAAACCAAGGTATTGCTAAAATATGGATCCGTAAAGCTCACTTGTTGCTCGCGCTCAGGCGTGACTGACATAGCTGCCACAATCGCATCATATTTGCCAGCTTTTAGACCGGGGATGATACCGTCCCAATCTTGCGCGGTGATTTCACAAGTGGTTTTCATATCGGCACAGAGCGCGTTGGCAATATCTATATCAAAACCGCCAAGCGTGCCATCAGCATTGGTATAATTGAAAGGTGCATACGCCCCTTCGGTACCAATACGCAATACATCACCCGTCGTCGCGGCTTTTTGGCCATCATTATTGGCATCATCTTGACCATTACTACAACCCGCTAACACTAAAAGCGCAGTCATCGCGACTAAGGACATCGAAAAACAAGGCACTGACAAACGCAACCCTGAGAAACGTCGTGCTCTTATGTCATTGATAACGGATGCATTCGTCATCGCATTATGTCGGTCAACATGGTTGTTCATGATCATCCTTGGCATTTGCTTATAAAATATAGCAGTAACTTTTTCTTTTAATCACAAAGAAGATAAGCGATTAATCATAAAGAAGATCGGCGATATTAGTTAGTCGCGGCGTCAGTTTTTGCTTCTGGCGAGACAGCAGTATCAGCATTAGCGGTATCACCTTCAACCACCGTGTCTGCTTTTACCTCTGTGGTTGCCACCGCTTTTTGAGCCGCAGCCGTTGAGCTGGTGCCAAAGTAGCTGCCTGTGATTTGATCATAAGTACCATTGTCTTTTAGCTCAGCCAAAGCTTTATTGAACTTGGCGACCAGTGGATCTCCTTTACGAAACGCGATACCCATCGCATCTTCGTCAGTGCTGATTTCTTGTCCTTTGACTTCATAGTTTTTACCAGCATCGGTTTTTAACCAATCAATACCAGTGACTTTATCAGACATCATCGCGCGCACACGACCTGAGGTTAGATCTAGATAGGCATTATCTTGGGTGTCATAAAGCTTGACATCAGCCTCTGCATGCTCATCTTGCAAATACTGCGAGGCAACGGTTGAGCGCTGTGAGGCAATAGGTTGTCCTTTCAAATCGGCAACACTAATGTCATCGCCTTTTTTACCAATTAAAATAATACCGGTATGAAAGTACGGGTCAGTAAATTCGACCACTTCTTTACGTTCAGGTGTGATCGACATGCCAGCGATAATCGCATCAAATTTCTGTGCATTTAGCCCAGGAATCAAGCCATCCCAGTCTTGGGAAATAACGTCACACTTGGCTTTCATTTGCGCGCATAACGCATCGACCAGCTCAATTTCATAGCCAATTAATTTGCCATCAGCATCCGTATAGCTGAATGGTTTGTAGCTCGATTCGGTAGCGATTTTTATGTTCATGGGTGCGTCGGATGTAGTATCTGCCGTTGCAGCGCCATCTGCTGGCGTTGAGCTGTTGTTACAACCAGCCAGCATAAGTACGGCGGCACTTAATGGCGCAAGCCAAAACGCTTTGTTTTTTAGGGATTGGTTTTTTGAAGATGTCATAGATATTGTCATGTTTGCTATTCCTTCATTTCTCAATTAGAAGATTATTGACCAAAGTTCGCTTGCTCAAGACGTGCCAGCTCACCGTTACTGCGGATCTCACTCAGCGCTTTATCAAAATCTTTTTTGAGTGCGTCACCTTTGCGAACAGCAATGGCAATATTATCGTCGTTGTCGATTTCATCACCAACGATACCAAAGCCTTCAGGGTTGTCTTTTAACCATGACTTGGCAGATACTTTTTCGGCCAATACGGCATCACTACGACCAGATTTTAAATCCAAATAGGCATTGTCATAATTGTCATATAACTGTACGGTATTGCCGTCTTTGCCTTCATAATTGTCTTGAAGATAGGCGCCTGGCGTGGTCGAACGCTGTCCACCCAATGTCAGATTTTTGATCGCCATAGGATCAAAACCACTCTTAGGATCAGTCAACCAAACCATAGTGTTAGCAAAGTAAGGTTCGGTAAAATCGACTTTTTCTTGACGTTCAGGTGTAATCGACATGCCAGCCACAACCGCATCATATTTCTGTGCCAGTAGACCAGGAATGATACCGTCCCAATCTTGAGCAACGATTTCGCATTTGGCTTGCATCTGCTCACATAGCGCATTAGCGACGTCGATATCATAACCTGCCAAGCTGCCATCAGCGTTGGTATAGTTAAAAGGAGGGTAAGCGCCCTCGGTCGCGATACGAATGGTCTTGCCAGACGTGTCTGCTGCAGAGGCGTCAGCGCTAGCATCAGTCGCTTCGTTAGCTGGTTGGCTACAAGCACTTAGCATCAACGCGGCGGTAATGGTCATCGATGACCACAGTAGGCGAGAATTCGACATCATATATTCCTTAAATTCTGATAGGGTTTTAAGATAGGGTTCTGATATTTTGTTCTCTGACGTCCCTGCCAGACAAGCAATATAGATAAATAGGATATACCAGCAGCCGTGATAATCGACCAACTGTAAGCCTTTTGATAATACCTGAGTCAAATATCAAAAACAAACATTTTGCCTACCAACTGTCATTAAACTGTAATAAACAGTTAATGTTGATTATTGAATAGTCATTTTTATGTTTTAGACATTTTTTGGACAGCAAATTTAGGATGGTAAACAAGTTACCACCCTAAGTTTTTGAATACGGGACTAGTTTTGACGATGCGATGCCATAAAGTCTTTGACACGCTCAGAGGTAGGATTATCAAAAATTTGCTCGGGTGTGCCCATCTCTTCTATGACACCTTGATGCAAGAAAACAACTTTACTTGATACTTCTCGAGCAAAGCGCATCTCATGGGTGACAATCAGCATGGTACGACCTTCTGCTGCCAACTCACGCATGACTGCGAGCACTTCGTTGACCAATTCAGGATCTAATGCTGAGGTTGGTTCATCAAACAGGAGTACTTGCGGCTGCATAGCAAGTGCGCGGGCGATGGCCACACGCTGCCGCTGACCACCTGACAAATTCGCTGGATAAGCATCTTTTTTATCGAGTAGACCAACCTTATCGAGTAATTTCTCAGCATTGCTAATAGCCTGAGCTTTTTTGATTTTTAAGACTTGGGTTGGCCCTTCGATAATATTTTGCAGAATCGTTTTGTGCGGCCATAAGTTAAAGTTCTGAAAAACAAAACCCACGCGAGCACGCAAACTTTCTAATTGCTTGACATTTGCTGCTTGTAATTCACCCGACTTGGTAGGCTTTAGCACAAGCTCGTCGTTACCGATGATGATACGGCCTTGATTGGGATTCTCGAGCAAGTTAATACAGCGCAATAAGGTAGATTTACCGGAGCCTGATGAGCCCAAAATAGAGATCACATCACCATCATAGGCAGTGAGTGATACCCCTTTTAGCACTGCTAATGAGCCGTAGCTTTTATGGACGTCTTGTAAATCTAAGGCGATAGGCCGAGTCGGTTTTTTTGCAATATCAAGCATGGTTTAGCAGACTTCCAATAAATATGAGTGAAAACGTGAGTAAAAAATAGCCGTAGGTACTATTGGCATCAACCACAGCAATTATTGTGATATCACTATGGCTCATAAGGCAAAAACGTCATATTGTCTCTTATTACACAGTAAAAAGGCAAATCTTGTGTAAGCCAGTGAGTTACTAAGTTGGCTCAGCATCTGTGTGTCACTGACATAAAAAAGCTCAGACTGTGTTGACAGCGCTGAGCTTTATTTTATCACTTAAATGTAAGAGACGTGGCTTTATCTGAACACAGTTTTATCTGAGCATAGTAATGATTAGACAGTCATTAATTAAACGGCCATCCTCATAATAAAACCGTTATCACAATGAATTAGTATGTTGAGACATGCTCTGAATCTTCAGTTCCGTCTAACACTTCTGAATCATCGGCAGTCGCCACTGCTACATCGTCATTAGCATCAACGGCCACACCGTCGTCAGCGCTGGCTACAGCAACATCGTCACCTGCCGTCGCAACACTGCTATCACCCGCTGTCGCGACACCACTGGCTTCATCTTCTACTGTCGTCTGAGCATCAACAGGCGATTCCGTTTCCATCGGCGCCTCATCTTTTTTGCCGCAAGCACTTAACGTCAACGCTGCTGCGACCAATCCAACTGTCAGCCAGTGCTTATAACCGCTGTCTTTTTTGATGTTGCTATTTTTCATAGTCATTTCAATTTCCCATTCTTATTTAACATACTTAATTGATATTTTTTATGAGTAGTCATTTATCTATTAAAGGCTTTCACTTATCGTCTTAGCATTCAAAATCTTAGAATTCAAAATCTCAACATTCACAGTCTTGGCATTTACTATACTCATGAATAATCATGGCTACCTTAGTATTTACAAAGCAGTTCTGTTAAAGCACGTAACGACAAATTTAGCGTTTGTCTGTTATGTCAATGACGGCTACATTATGAGAAGCATAGGATACAATCAAAATGACGGCTGTATAAAGTAGCCGATAAACGCCTTTTAAAACGAGCGCTGTTCACAAAACCATCTTTACTATCATGCCAATCTCCTCTATGTTAAATAGCATAATGCCGTATTGGTGTTTAAACCTTCTTTTTGCTAAATTTTCGCCTTTTTTGGCGCTTTTTCTGTTTAAAACATTTATTACATAAGGAAAATAATTGATGAGTCAATCTAATATCACAGACGTTACCGAATATATGCAATCTGTCGGCAAACAAGCACGAGCCGCCTCACGCGCCCTCGCAGCTGCCAACACTGGCGATAAAAATTCAGCGTTAATGGCAATTTATGATGTGTTAAAAAATGCCAAGCAAGATATTTTGGCTGCCAACAAAATCGATATGGATAATGGTCAAAATAACGATCTAGACGCCGCCTTACTTGATCGTCTCGAACTAAATGACGCGCGCTTCGACGGTATGTTACAGGGTCTAAAAGACGTATCAACACTGCCCGATCCTATCGGTGAAGTCACTGATATGACCTATCAGCCATCAGGTATTCACTTAGGCAAAATGCGCGTACCACTCGGCGTGGTCGGCATGATTTATGAGTCGCGTCCTAACGTAACGTTAGAAGCCGCCTCATTGGCGCTAAAATCAGGCAACGCGATTATATTACGTGGAGGTTCTGAAGCGTTTGAATCCAATCAAGCGATTGCCAAATGTATCTTGGAAGGTTTACAGAAAGTCGGTCTGTCTGAGCATAGCGTACAAGTATTACAAACGACCGATCGCGCCGCTGTCGGTGAGCTTATTACCATGACTGACTATGTTGATGTCATCGTACCACGTGGCGGCAAAGGCCTCATCGCACGTATCAGTCGTGATGCCCGTGTCCCTGTGATTAAGCATTTAGATGGCAATTGTCATACGTTTATTGATAGTGATGCTGATCCTGAAATTGCCGTGAAAGTAAGTGTTAACGCAAAAACCCATCGCTATGGCACTTGTAATACCATGGAGACGCTATTGGTCGATGAATCAGTCGCAGGCGAGCTATTACCAAAGATTGCTGAAGCGATCATTGCCGCTGATGATGCGATGCAATTACGCCTTGATGACAAGTCTCAAGCTATCCTAAATGACAACTCAACGCTAAAAGGTCATCTATCTGCCGCGACTGCGGAGGATTGGGATACCGAATATCTAGCGCCTATCTTAGCCGTAAAAGTGGTGTCAGGTATTGACGAGGCGATTGAACATATCAATACCCACGGTAGCCATCATACCGATGTCATCATTACTGACAACTATACCAAGTCTCAACGCTTCATTCGCGAAGTAGATTCTGCAAGCGTGATGATTAACGCCTCTAGCCGTTTTGCCGATGGTTTTGAGTATGGACTTGGTGCTGAAATTGGTATCTCCACTGACAAAATACATGCCCGTGGCCCTGTTGGACTTGAAGGGTTAACCTCACAAAAATGGATAGTTTATGGTCATGGTGAGACACGCGCTTAACTTACTGCCGCTAAATTTTGTCTAGCAACCTATCACCTAACGTCTAACTTGACGTATAATCCACAAAAAAACGTCAGCTCAATTGCTGACGTTTTTTATTAGCCGTACATATACTATGGTCAAAAACCCTTAACGCCGCTACGATACTGCTGAATATACGTATATTGCGCAAAATCATTTTGCATCATGACAGAAAATTTTATAGGAAAGTGGGCTCATGCAGAGTGGTGAAATTAAGTATTGGAATCAAGACAAAGGTTACGGCTTTATCAATGTGGATAATCAAAGCGAAGACGTGTTTTTTCATGTGAGTAAAGTGCGTTTGTCACAGCCTATTACCGTTGGTCAAAAAGTCTACTTCAATAGCGAACGTAACGCTGAAAACCAGTTAAGAGCCACAGAATTGACGTCCTCTTCACTCAGTATACAAGATGACATTGCAACAGATGTGCCCAAACGTTCATCCGATAATACTAGCCATAATCACCACTCTCAGAACACTCAAAGCCATCAACATTCTCAAAACAGTCGCCGCGACGGGCAATCCCAAAAAAGTCCTTTCTCTACCTTATTTATTCTCGTTGCCATTATCGCTGTCGCAGTTTATTTCTTTGGGGATTTAAAGTCCACTTTTTTTGCTGGTAGTGCTGAATCAGCGACGCTATCGCAATCATCATCTGATAACTTAAGCCCAACCGCTACTGCTGGCATAACGGGTGATAGGCAAATAGACGATACCATCACCTTGATTCAACAAGGCGGGCCGTATCCTTATCCTAATAAAGATGGCACGACATTTTATAATCGTGAAGGCACTCTACCAGCGCAGTCACAAGGCTACTACCGCGAATATACCGTTCCGACACCGGGGCTTTCGCATCGCGGCGCGCGGCGTATCGTCACTGGCGGTAATCCCCCAACTGTCTACTATCTGACGGTTGATCATTACGAGAGCTTTAGTCAATTGCAGGTAAAATAAAATGAGCCAAGCCATCTATTATCTTGAGCCGCACGACATCGATCAAAATCACATTAACCAAAACGGTACAGCTCAAAGTGCTAACATTCCTTCACAGGCTGTTAACATACCTGTAGGTGACGTACTAAATAAAACCACATTATTGCAAAGTTTAGCAAACGTCTGTGATTTTCCCAGCTACTTCTCAGCTAACTGGGACAGCGCATGGGACTGCTTGACGGACAGCGCAGTGACTCATTTAACGCTGAATTTAACAGCAGTAAAAGAGATAAATACCGAAGATTTTGATGTCTTTAAACGCATTATTGAAGATGCCTACAGAGATTTTGGCAAGCCGCAATTGTGGGTTATTATGCCGCCTGCGGATGATGTTTAACCTTATAAATCATGGTTAACTTGAAAACTATTAACCCTATAAACATAGCTTTACCGCTAATCATTACATAAACCTGAATTCGAGATAAAACCATATTTATCCCGAATTTGGGTTCAATCATTTGTATAGGAAGGATTCACATATGGAAATTACCTTAAACGGCTATTACACGCTGATATTAGCCACCTTAGTGCTGTTACTTGGGCGCTTTTTGGTTAAAAAGATTAAGTTCTTAGAAGACTTTAACATTCCAGAGCCCGTGGCTGGTGGTTTGGTTGCCGCCATTATCATTTACTCGCTTAACATAATTTGGGGTTATACTTTTAACTTTCACCAAGGATTGCAGACAGCAACCATGCTGATGTTCTTTGCCTCCATTGGGTTAAGTGCTGATTTTGGTAAGCTGAAAGCAGGCGGGACACCCTTGTTAATTTTCACCATTGTGGTGTCCGTATTTATTGTATTGCAGGACGCTGTTGGGGTAGGAATGGCAAGCGCATTGGGACTGGATCCGCTGCTCGGCTTGGTCACAGGCTCTATCGCGCTGACTGGTGGACACGGTACCGCTGGCGCATGGGGCACTGTATTAGAGCAAGAGTATGGTGTGGTTGGCGCAACGACTCTTGGTATCGCAGTGGCAACCTATGGTTTGGTCGCAGGGGGAATCATCGGTGGGCCTGTTGCTCGTAAATTGATTCAACAGCTTGGTTTAAAACCTACACCTGACAATCCAAATCCAAGCGACGTTGAAAAACTTGCCAATCAACAGTCATTATATAGCACCAAACATGACGAAGATGCAGGGCACGAACATGGAGAAATGTTTGAAAAACCGGATAACATTCGTCTGATTACTGCCTCTTCTACTATCGAATCATTGGCATTATTCGCCGCCGCGTTGGCTTTTGCAGATGGTATGACCATCCTTGCAGAAGGCACTTGGTTGGAATTGCCTACCTTCGTTTGGGCACTGGCAGCTGGCGTAATTATCCGCAATTCACTGACTCTTATTTTCAATTTTGATATGTTTGACCGTGCTATTGATGTGATTGGTAATGCCTCTTTGAGTCTGTTTTTGGCGATGGCATTATTGTCATTGAAGCTATGGGAATTGACGGATTTGGCCGGCCCTGTACTGATTATTTTACTGGTACAGACCTTTGTCATGATCCTCTATGTTTACTTTGTCACCTTTAAAGTGATGGGCAAAAACTACGATGCAGCGGTACTGTCAGCAGGTCATTGTGGTTTTGGTATGGGCGCGACGCCAACGGCGATTGCCAATATGCAGGCAGTCACGGACCGTTATCTGCCATCACCTAAAGCGTTCTTAATTGTGCCGATGGTTGGTGCTTTCTTTGTCGATATCGTCAATGCGACGGTATTGCAGATATTTACCAAGTTGCCGTTTATGTGATTGGTTAAATAATAAAGAAAAATCAATAAAAAAGGCTGGGCTACGTAATCGTAGTCCAGCCTTTTTTCTATTCAGACTTCCTATAGTGGTTTGATTGGCACAATTTAAACTGTTATGCGTTAAAGAAGCGCTAGTTTGCAGTAAAAATTGGCATAAAAAGCCACTTAACTATCAAGCCAAGCGGTTACCTGCCTCTATCCCACTCAGTGAATTACTATTTATTAGCATAAACCAAGTAAATCAATGGATAAAGATATTTGTATGGACTTGATTTCTTTGTTTATATAAAATCAAACTAATGACGACTATTTTGGATATTTATGTTCTTTAATCCGATTTTATCAAAACTGAGCATCAGCATCGCTCTAGCAATAACTGTATTTGCACAAAATGCTTGGGCGGATGATTCATTGACTGAGATATGTAAAAAGCCACCCGTAGCAAACTACGATAGCATTGATTGTTTGAATGAGGGATTAGCGAGAGTAATGCGCACCACCTTTGAAAGCCCATATACTGGCGAGAAATATGGTTATATCAATGCCTCAGGACAGATCGTTTTACCACTGCAATATGATAAAGCTGAGTCTTTCCAAGAAGGTCTAGCGGCTGTCGCGACATCTCGCCCATTGGCAAATATAGTTATGCTACATAAATGGGGCTTTATTGATAAAACCGGAAAAATTATCGCATTATTACAATATGAAAATGTTGATTCTTTTTCTGAAGGCTTAGCTATGGTTGAGAGAAATGGTAGGCACGGATTTATCAATGAAACTGGAGAGGAAGTCATCTCACTACAATATAGCCAAGCTAGTTCTTTTTCTGAAGGCTTGGCTGGTGTTGAAAAGGATGACAAATGGGGATTTATTGATAAAACAGGAAAAATTATTATTCCCATGCAATATGAACGTGTCTATGAGTTTTCTGAAGGCTTAGCTCTTGTCGAAAATGAAGATAAATATGGCTTTATTAATCGACAAGGCGACGAGGTTATCCCTTTAAAATACGGCGATGCAACCTCTTTTAGTGAGGGATTAGCCAGTGTATCCATGACTGAACGCTGTCCCTCCTCAGATAATAATTATGGATTTATTGATAAAAAAGGAGATTTTGTCATTCCAAAGCAGTTTGATAGCGCTTACTCTTTTGAGCAGGGTATCGCACGGGTAGAAAAAGAGGACAAATGGAGTCTTATTGACTCAAGTGGCAATAAGATTACTCCTATACAGTACAGTGCTATTGAATTTTTCGATGAAGGTCTAGCCCGCGTTGAGAAAGACTATAAATTCGGTTTTATTAATAGGGCCGGTTACGAAATCATACCCACAAAATATGATTCTGTTGAAGACTTTAGTCAGGGATTAGTCATCGTCACTAGAGAAGAAAAAAAGGGCGTTATTAATAGTGCAGGAAAGGTCATTGTGGCTGTAGAATTTGACAATATCTCGCACACTGCCGACGGTATTATACATATCTCTCAAGCAGGCAAATCTGGCTTTTTAGATGCGTCAGGCAACGTCATCTCTCCACCACAATACGATGAGGCTGGTGTGTTTATTGAGGGTCTAGCGTGGGTTAAAAAGGGCGATAAATATGGTTTCATTGACAAACTAGGTAACGCCGTTATCCCTCTGCAATATGAAAAAGTTTTAGACTTTAATGAAGGCCTAGCTCCTGTCACTAAAAACGGTAAATCAGGGTTTATAGATACGGCAGGCGCTATCGTAATTCCTCTACAATATGACTATACTTGGCATTTTGATAAAAGCTTATTGGCAGTTGATATAGAAGATATGATGGGACTAATCAATAAATTTGGCCAAGTGGTCATACCTTTAGAATACGATAATATTGGTATGTTTGAAGCGGGCTTGGCGCCCGCTAAAAAAGACGGATTATGGGGCTTTATTGATACTGAAAATAAAACCGTTATTCCCTTTAAATACGATAAGGTTGAGCCTTTTATCGATAACATCGCTCTTGTCACCAAAAATGATCAGGTAGGCTTGGTAGATAAATTGGGTAAAGAGATTGTACCAGTACAGTTCAGTGATCTTAAGTTTTTAGATTTGACGTATATTAATTTTTTGGATGAAGATATAGAAGGTTCTACGACCTTTAAATTAGAAGACGAGCAAGGTAATACTCTAGCTATAGTAGATAACAAAACGAAATTTTCAGAAGATAGCTTATGGTACTTTGAAGGAGACATCACTGGTGTGAAACAAGACGCGCAGTTAGGATATCTCGATAATGACATCGCCATTATTCCGCAGAACCAAGACGCTATAAAGCCTTTTAATAAAGGCGTCATACTTGTTAAAAAAGACGGTCGGAGATTTTACATCAAAGCAGAAATGAACTGACCAAAAAAAACCGCCTAGCAACAGCTAAGCGGTTTTTTATTGCTTCCGGATTATTGACCAGATTTCACCAAGTTATCTAGGATTGTTGAAAGCCATGCGTTGTTATCTTCAATGTAATTATCACCTAACTCTACGATCTCATCAGCCGATTGAACGGAGTCAGGATGCTCAAGCCTTGCCTCTTTTATATACGTCTGTCCATGCGCTACCATATCTACCATGCTCTTTTTGGTGACTTCAAAATGACATTGCCAACCAAGCACCCACGTACCTAACGCTTTATGTTTTGGCGTTTGATAGATAAAACCTTGATTGGCCCAAGCTTGTGACGTTGCAATTGGCGTAGCGCCTTCAGGACACTCAAAACCATCGCCATGCCAATGAAATACAGTAAATTCCTCTTTTGGTAGCTCTTTTAGCAGCGGATGCTTTAACCCTTGTTTGGTCAATTGAATGGGCAGCCAGCCAACCTCTTTTATACCAGATGGCGCAACGTTTGCACCCAAACTATCTGCTATTAACTGTGCACCTAAGCAAACACCAACTACCGTTTTTCCTTCTTCGATACTTTGCTGAATGAAAGCCTTTTCATCAGCTAGCCACTGAAAATCTACTTCATCGTGAATGCTCATTGGTCCACCCATAATGATCAACCAATCAAAACTGTCTTGAGCGGGTAATGGGTTATTTTTATAAAAATGAGTGACAATAATGCTGTGACCTTGCCTATCTGCCCATTGTTTAATATAGCTAAGTTCTTCAAAATCAACATGGTACAAAGCATGGATTCGTAGCGTCATCAAGTTATCCTTTTATTAAAAAATAAAAACCGCCTAGCAAACGCTAAGCGGTTTTTTTGTTAACCAATCCTCACAGAGCGTTGGCTACCATTAAAGCAACTGGCTTACTGGTTTTTTTCGTAAACGGGCAATTCTTTGCAGATCGCTTCTACTTTGCCACGTACTTCAGTGGCAACCGCTTCATCACCGCGACTGTCTAGCACGTCACAGATCCAACCGGCCAAATCACCTGCTTGCGCTTCGTTGAAGCCACGAGTAGTAATCGCTGGCGTACCGATACGAATGCCAGACGTCACGAATGGTGATTTTGGATCGTTTGGTACGGCGTTTTTATTGACGGTAATGTGCGCATCGCCAAGCCATTTATCTGCTTCTTTACCCGTCATTTCTTGCTTAACTAAGCTGATTAGCATGAGATGGTTTTCAGTGCCGCCAGAGATGATTTCATAACCGCGATCTTGGATGACCTTTGCCATTGCTTGGGCATTTTTGACCACTTGCTGTTGATACGTTTTAAAGTTGTCTTCTAGCGCTTCTTTAAAGCAAACCGCTTTTGCCGCGATGACATGCATCAACGGGCCACCTTGGTTGCCTGGGAATACGGCAGAATTAAGCTTTTTGGCCAGCACTTCATCACGTGCCAAAATCATACCTGAGCGCGGGCCACGTAAGGTTTTGTGCGTCGTGGTGGTCACCACATCAGCGAAAGGTACTGGGCTTGGATATACGCCACCAGCAACCAAACCAGCCACGTGTGCCATATCAACGAGTAAATACGCACCTACTTCGTCAGCGATGTCACGGAAACGCTTCCAGTCAACCACTTGCGAATACGCTGAAAAGCCAGCGATGATCATTTTTGGCTTGTGCTCGCGGGCCAGGCTGTCTACTTGGTCATAATCGATATGACCTGTTTCTTCGACCAGCCCATACTGTACCGCGTTGTAGTTGATGCCTGAAAAGTTGATATGCGCGCCATGAGTCAAGTGACCACCCGCGTCTAGACTCATACCAAGTACGGTGTCATTGGCTTCAAGTAATGCTAAAAAGACGGCAGAGTTTGCTTGGCTACCAGAATGCGGCTGGACGTTAACGTACTCAGCACCGAACAATTCTTTTGCACGGTCAATGGCCAATTGTTCAACGACATCAACATGCTCACAACCACCATAATAGCGCTTACCAGGATAGCCTTCAGCATATTTATTGGTGAGATCCGTGCCTTGTGCTTCCATGACTGCTTGCGAGCAGTAGTTTTCAGAAGCAATCAATTCGATATGGTTTTCTTGACGAACGCTTTCTGCGGCCATCGCTTCAGCAAGTACGGGATCAAACTCTTTGATAGATATATCTTTAAACATAGTGATGTCCTAAGTAGTGACTGTCGTTAAAAAACGTGATGAAAAAACTGTCATTGAAAAAAAGCTGATAGCTTTCCCACAATAAAACCACTACTGCGTAAATAGCGCTGAGTACTGTTGCATCTCAGCGTACCGCTCGCTTGTATTGGGAGTATTATGGACAGGCTTTATTAGCAAATAATTAATAGGAGTAAGCGAGGGCAATGCGTCTGTCAGTGGCTTATCCAATTCGGCAATAAACTCGATCCGTGCTTGCATCGAAAGCATCGCTAAACATTAAGTGTAACATGAAAATTTATGCGGTGAGCGCAAAAAAGCCGTCCCTTAAGCGAAGCAAATTAAATGGCCATATAACGCAGATAAATAGCCAATAAAATAAATGGTTTACCCATTGTTAGCGCGTGATGCCATCTATAGTCAATTCAATTTGAAAGTGGTACAAGAACCGAGTGCAGATCTATAGTCGAATATTTCAAACGAGGTTAACGCTGTCGCATTTTATAGTGGACTGACACTATTTTATAACGACTGTTTCATAATAATGTCTATCAAACGTATATTTATTAAGCGAGATTGGACAGAAATGCAGGCAAAAATATTTCGCTGATCAGTAATTTGCGGCCATACCAATCATAACGCGTTTGCCGTTGCCAGCCCGCGCGACTATGTTGAATAAAGCGTTGATTGGGCAGCGTACGACTGCGTTTAAACAGCACATAACCGATGGGTGTGCCCTTGAGCTTTTGTAAACGACGCGCCCGACCTGTCAGGCTCGGTAGTGGAAAAACACTCTGCGCCTGCACCCACGGTCGCGCGTCATTGCCATAGAGTTGCACCTCACGTACCCACGCCAGCATGGGACGGTTAAGCATCGCACCTTGCACGCCCAGTTGTTTTTTTTGTGCTAAGGACAACGCTCTATACCCTTCAAAGCGACGTTCTACGCGCAATGGCTGCTGTGCTTTAACCTCAAGCATGGCAGTCAAAGAACCTTTCGCATGAAGCCATGGTATTAGCTCAGCGGGCGGTAAAAGATGATTAGAAGAAAAAAAATTGCTGGACATAGTTAACGGCTAATAGTAAGTTTTTGGATAGTAGATAGACAAGGATGATGGGTTATCTTAGGTATCACTATCAAATTCAGGCATATTATCGGCGTTAAATGGTAACGCTTCAAAAGCTTGCTGGCGATACTGCGCCATATACAATCGGTCTTTGGTACAGAAATCACTAATCGCTGGCACAAAACGCGAATCATAAATACGGTGAAGAGAGTGCGTCGTCGTTGGAATAAAACCACGAACCAGCTTATGCTCTCCTTGTGTGCCCGGATCAAAATACGTCAAACGTTGCTCGATGGCAAACTCAAGACCTTGATAATAACACAACTCAAAATGCAAGCTGTCGTACTCACCCAGCGCCCCCCAATAGCGACCGTATAAAGTCGCCGTATCACTGACACTGTCGCTATTCGGGTCATCGTATAAAAATAAACTACTGGCAATAATATCACCATTTACATCTAGCGCTTGTGCCAGCATGAGATTTGCAGACAAGCTGCGTGCCAATGCCATAAAAAAGTCGATGGTTAAATACGGCTGCTGACCGCGCACCGCATACGTCATAACATAACAGTGATAAAACGCTTTCCAGTCCTCATCATTAATCTCGTCGCCGCATTTGCGCTGACAAGTGATGCCTTGCTCGGCGACCTTGCGTCGCTCAGCACGGATGGTTTTGCGCTTTTTGGCTTTGAGTGTCGCCAAAAACGCCTCAAAGTCTATAAAAGGCTGGCTGTCTCTGAGTAAATCTTTGTTTTGCCACAAAAACTGACACCCTTGCCGCTCCAGTATCGGCATGTCGATAGCTACTGTCTCTAGACCCTTGTCTTGGGCTGCTATCGCAAGCGCGACGTCAATATCAGTCGGCATGGCGGTAGTCGCGATAGAGGCCAGCTCAGGCGTGACAAACAATCCATGCCAGCTTGAAGCGCCCACTTGCTGAGCGATATCATCCACGCCCGCGATTGCTGCTTTTATAATTTCCTCATTTAAAGTCTCACCTTTTGCCAACCAAAGGCGCTGACCTGTAATCGGTGTATAAGGTGCGCTTGTGACCAGCCTAGGATAGTAATCGACGCCGTAACGCGCGTAGGCTTCTGCCCATGCGTGATCGAACACAAACTCACCACGATGATGACCTTTTATAAATACTGGCATTACAGCAACGGGCTGCGATACGTCTGCTGCGTCTTTTGCTTTGTCATCGGTGTCCGCGACGCGATGCACCAAAATAAATATCGGCAACCAACCTGCCTGCTCGCCAATCGCACCTGTATCGATGAGCGCCTGCCAAAAGGCAAATGACATAAAAGGCGTATCAGGTGTTTGCCAGTCCGTTTGGGTCTGCCAACTGGTGTCATTAATTAACGCGTACTCTAAACTCATACTCATGGCCACTATCTATTTATTGATAACCCATTGGTTAATCACCTAGCCTAGCAAATTTTGGCCAGTTTGCTGTCACAATTTGCAAAAAATTGCCGTATTTAATGAAAACCACCAATAGGACTATAGGCAGTTTTTTATAATGGTTATTTTTTAGCATGATGCAAATGTGTAAGAAAACTTGCTATAAAAACTGATACAAAGACAGGATGCTCGGTCTAAAATAGGATGGCACACCTTTGAAATAGCGCGATGCTGGTATAAGTCTCGCTTGCTGGCTGCATGCAATATAGTCGCGACATCTCAAAAAATTTTTCTTAGTCATACTGCGTTTTTTTGGCATTAGAAAAACACACCTTGTATGGAAAAGGTGATATTGCAGCCGATGGCTGGTAGAATAAGGTTGTTATTAGCTTAATATAATTCAAACACATAGGATATGAGCGAAAACAGTATACTTAGTTCACTATACGAGATTGACATCACCGTTAACTTATAGTGGATTAACGACTTAGCAGTAATTGCATACCGTCTCAAAGCACCGTTAATGACCATTAAAAAAGAGACGTATTAAGTAATTTCAGAAGATTCTAAGCGGCCAGATATGATGAACGTGATCATATCGTTCAACATTGCATAGTACCAGTTAAATATATTCAACGTCATATTTGAGCTTTATTTTTAACTCCAGCCTAAAGGAAGACACTACTAAAATGTCAAAAATCATTTATACAAAAACGGACGAAGCCCCAGCGCTAGCCACTTTATCATTTTTGCCTATCGTTAAGGCTTTTACGCAAACAGCGGGTGTTTCTGTTGAAACCACCGATATCTCTGTTGCCGCACGAATACTGGCTGAATTCCCTGAGTACTTAAAGGAAGATCAACGCGTTCCTGACAATTTGGCTGAGCTGGGTCGCCTAACGCAAGATCCAAACACCAATATCATTAAACTGCCTAATATCAGTGCTTCTGTACAGCAGCTAAGAGCCGCGATCAAAGAGCTACAAAGCAAAGGCTATGCCATCCCTGATTTTCCAGATGATCCCAAAACGGATGAAGAAGAAGCCATTCGTAAGCGCTATGGTAAAAATCTAGGCAGTTCTGTCAATCCCGTTTTGCGTGAAGGTAATTCAGACCGCCGTGCACCAAAAGCGGTAAAAAACTACGCGCGCAAACATCCGCACTCTATGGGTGAATGGAAGCAGTGGTCAAGCACACATGTATCGCACATGCACAATGGTGACTTTTACGATGGCGAGCAGTCTATGACTTTAGACAAAGCCCGTACCGTGCGTATGGAGCTGTTGACTGATGCTGGCGAGACAAAGGTACTAAAACCAAAAATCGCTTTGCTAGACAAAGAAGTAATCGACCTTATGTTCATGAGCAAAAAATCGCTGCTTGAATTTTATGAGAAAGAAATGGAAGATTGCCGCGAAGCCGGTATTTTATTCTCCTTGCACGTCAAAGCCACCATGATGAAAGTTTCGCATCCTATCGTGTTTGGACATGCGGTTAGAATTTATTATAAAGACGCCTTCAAAAAACATGGTGCGTTGTTTGATGAGTTAGGTGTTAACGTCAATAACGGTATGGCAAGCTTGTACGAAAAAATTGCAGAGCTGCCAGCCAGCAAACGTGAAGAGATTGAAAGCGATTTGCATGCTTGTCAAGAACATCGCCCACGTCTTGCGATGGTTGATTCAGCAAAAGGAATTACCAACTTTCATTCACCCAGTGACGTGATTGTCGATGCATCTATGCCAGCAATGATTCGCGCAGGCGGTAAAATGTGGGGCGCTGATGGCAAAATGTATGATTGTAAAGCGGTCATGCCAGAATCTACCTTTGCTCGTATTTATCAAGAAATGATTAACTTCTGCAAATGGCATGGCAATTTTGATCCAACCACGATGGGTACGGTTCCTAACGTTGGCCTAATGGCTCAAAAAGCAGAAGAGTACGGCTCGCATGACAAGACATTTGAATCTAGCGAAGCAGGTATCGCTCGTATTGTCGATATTGATACGGATGAAGTATTGCTTGAACAGCGTATCGAAGAAGGTGATATCTGGCGCATGTGTCAAGTCAAAGATGAGCCTATCCAAGATTGGGTAAAACTTGCTGTCAGCCGCGCACGCGATTCAGATACGCCTGTCATCTTTTGGTTAGACCCATATAGACCACACGAAAACGAATTGATCAAAAAAGTTAAAATGTACTTAAAAGAGTATGATACCGAAGGTCTGCATATCGAAATCATGTCACAGGTTCGTGCCATGCGTTATACCTTAGAGCGTGTCGCTCGTGGTCTGGATACGATTTCTGCGACAGGTAACATCTTAAGAGACTATCTGACTGACTTGTTCCCAATTCTAGAGTTAGGAACGAGTGCTAAAATGCTATCAGTTGTTCCACTGATGAAAGGCGGCGGTTTGTTTGAAACAGGCGCTGGTGGTTCTGCACCAAAGCATGTTCAGCAGCTGGTCGAAGAGAACCATTTACGCTGGGATTCATTGGGTGAGTTTTTAGCCTTAACGGTGTCTTTGGAGCATTTGGCCAAAAACGACAATAATACTAAAGCGCAAATATTGGCGGACACGCTTGATAAGGCCACAGAAAAACTGCTGTTAAATGACAAATCACCGTCACGCAAAACGGGTGAGTTAGATAACCGTGGTAGTCATTTCTATCTGGCTATGTACTGGGCAGAAGAGCTGGCTGCACAAGATCAAGACGCCGATCTAAAAGAGAAGTTCTCAGCGCTGGCGCAAAATCTTGAAAGCAATGAGGCCGCTATTATCAAAGAGTTGAATGATGCTCAAAACAAATCGGTTGACATCAGAGGCTACTATTTGGCTGATGAAAAACTGGCTGAACAAGTGATGCGCCCAAGTACTTTGTTTAACGAAGCCCTAGCTTCTTTGTAAGCGCTTTCTTTATAATGTGCTAAAGATAGCTTGGCTTAAGCAGATTTTATCCAAAGGCTTTACGCCGGCTTAAGTCAAAGTAAGTAAAACACCCCGCAGGTCTTAGATCTTCGGGGTGTTTTTTTGGGCGATAAAAAACTATTGAAAAATAGCTTTATCATTAAAATACGGTGAAAACGCTACTCAGCCGCGCTATATCGCTTTTAAAGTAAGTTGACTATATACTGCAATGATTCATCACCGATTTGAATGTAGGAAATATTATTTTATGTCGACCTCTAGTCTCATTTTATTTAATAAACCTTATGGGGTACAAAGTCAGTTCCGTAATGACGACAACAATGATCACACCACCCTATCACACTATTTTACGGATAAATCCTTGCGAGTGGTGGGCAGGCTTGATGCGACCTCGGAAGGCTTACTGATTTTAACGAGTGACGGACGTGTCAATAAAGCCATTACTCATCCACCAAAAGCCAATGCTGGACGTAAACAAGGCAAAACTTACTTGGTGCAAGTTGAAGGAACAGCAACCACAGCACAGTTAAATGAGCTGGCCTCAGGCGTTCAACTAAAGGATGGCAAAACACTGCCAGCGACGGCACTGATGGTAGAAGAAGTTGATTTACCCGTTGATTTATGGCAACGTGAGCCACCTATTCGTGAGCGTAAAAATGTACCAACGTCATGGTTGCTGCTGACGATTTACGAAGGTAAAAACCGCCAAGTGAGACGTATGACCGCTCATGTTGGATTGCCTTGCTTACGCTTGATTCGCTGGTCGGTTGCAGGGTTCGAATTGGGTGACTTGGCTGTTGGTGAGTTTGTGCGCGTTCATTTAAACAAGGAACATTATCAGCAGTTAGGAATTACTCAGTAGCTGGTTCGCTAAATTGATGGTTAAAGCATTATATATAAAAAGGTTTCAACACTGAGGTTCCAATATTATGGAAAAGGTTGATTGGCATAAAAATCATATTGATGACAAGACATTGATCACAGATAGCTATAAAACAACCCAGAATGTTCGTCGATATTTTGAATCTAAGTTTGGTGCACCGTGTAAGTTTGACCGTGACTTTATGCATTGGATGAAAACTGCAACGGGTTTGACCATGGGCGACGCGTCACAAGAATGGATTAACCGTCAAAAACAAAAGTAAATCACTCAATTCAAATAACCTGTAATAGGGATATTATGATTGATGGGCGCATTATAGGATTTTATATAGTAAAACGTTAAATGATAAGAAGCGTTTTATGGAAGTAAATGAAATAAGTACAACCTCAGGTCTAGTCGAGCAATTACATTGTTTGCTAATTGGCTGTGTCGAGAGTGGCGCATCTGTGGATTTGTTAACGCCAGTCGATGAGCAAGAAATACGATCATATTAGTCATCTGTAGAAGAAGATTTTGAATCAATCACAGCTGGACTAAATGGAGCTGGTTGTATGTGAAGGATTATGAGTTATGCGACCTTTCGATTAGAAGGAATACGAATGCGTGATATTCTAGATGGCAACGATGGTATTCTTTAAAGCCATCAAGCATTAAAAGATAGAATGCGCCCCCTTTACGAATTTTCAAACACTGCGTCTCGAATGAGTAAGGTTTATCTGCTAAGATTTAGCACTTAATTGGTTATGTGTAGTAAATTTCAGCCAATTATCATTTAATTTTTATAATAGGGATATGTCATGATTGCTCCTCGTCGTGTTGTTTTGTTGGTTACCAGTATTTCTGCGGCGCTTATACTGAGTGCTTGTCAGCCGACAAAAAACAACAGTGAAGCAGCATCTGAAAATGACATCACGCCACCAGTCACGGACATAGCTGACACTCAAAACAACATCGAAGATGATGGGCTTATAGAAAATGAAGACGACGTGAATGACACACAAATGACCGACATACTCAGAGACTATACGAGGTCGATGACAAAAATGCATGATGAGATGATGGTTGGTATGAGTTATAACGACCCTGATACTGCTTTTGCTAAAGCGATGCTTGGTCACCATCACGGCGCGATAGACATGGCAAAAATTCAACTGAAATATGGTACGGATGATACCATGCGTCAGCTTGCCCAAGACATTATCGATGCCCAGCAGGCTGAAGTCGATATTGTAAATAAATGGCTCGCCAGCCATCCTGATGCGTCCAAACCTAAGCCAAATACTGAGACGATGCAGCAGGCCTATGCTAGGAGCATGGACGTCTTAAATGGCGAAATGGTATTGGGTATCGCCGATCCGGTGCCTGACATGGCGTTTGCCCGCGGTATGCTACCCCATCATATTGGCGCAGTAGAGATGGCAAAAATCCAGCTAAAATATGGTACCAATGAAGAGATGCGGCAATTGGCTCAAGATATCATCGATACCCAGCAAGCCGAGATTACAGTGATGCAAGATTGGATTGCAAACTTTGAAAAGAATGAAAATATTAACGATGAGCTTAGTGAAACAGAAGATGAGAATAACATTAAGCCGCCTGTGACCTAAACGCTCATTTATTTTAACTTCTCTATAAAATATCAAAAATCTCGAAGCTAATGACAGAAAACCCCTGCTAATTATTATTTTTAGCAGGGGTTTTTATGTTTAATGAGCGTAATTAAGAGTCACGGAAATCAATGTACTTAAACCTGATAGCGATTCATGGCATCAAGCCATGGTTGCCAGCTCGCTTTTGCTTGTAGACCATCCTCGTGATTTTCTGAGAAGCTATCCCCTTCTAGCAAATGCAGACTTACTTTATGCGGAAAGCCTTCCTTAGTAAGATTATTAATATCACTGTCTTGCTGATCGATATTCAACATAGTCTGCGGCTGTACATTGACACGCATCAACTCATCACGGCGAAAAACATAACACTCAACATCGCGCTCTGCGGTACTCAGTGACGCCAGCTGTTTATTGTCCGCTTTGATACCGTCAATCGCGATAATGATATCATTCGCTGAGAGTCCAGCTTTAGCAGCCGCACTATTACGTTGTACGCGACTAATCTTGAGTCCAGCAGGCGTGTCCGTACAGCGCATGCCCCAAGGCACATGCTTATCAGCCGTCTCTTTGGTGTTGGTACGAATCTTGATACCATTGGCTCTTAGCATGGATTCAAGAGGTAGCTCCTCAACGCCATTGACATAACGCTGCTCAAAATCTTCCCAATCCGCTATTGGCATAAACTGCCCAATGACGACGCCCATATCGGCACTACTGATACCAATACGTTTGTTATCGTTTTGCTTGGCTTGCGCATAAAAAGCTTTGACCACATCAAATAAGCGATAGCGACCCGCACTCTTTTGTAGCAACGTTAGATCCAAACATAACGCCACCAGCGCCCCTTTGTTATAGTAGCTGATACCAGCATTGCCTGTATTTTCATCACTGCGGTACAGCTTGATCCACGCATCAAAACTCGACTCGGCGATGCTTTGGTGTGCGCGGCCTGGAGTTTGATAATAGCGGTTGATTTGTTCGGCCAGTAATTTGAGATAGCTTGGTTTATCAATCACGCTGGACGCTTGCAACATAAAGTCATCGATATAAGAGGTAAAACCTTCAAACACCCAGAGCAATGGCGTATAAGCTTCACGGCGCAAATCCACTTTTAACATGACATCTGGACGTACAGTTTTGACCCACCATGAGTGAAAATACTCATGGCTACATAAGCCCAAAAAGCGCTGATAATCGGTGCTTGGTACTTTTGGTTCATGGATACTCGGTAAATCGCGGCGCGGCGTAATGAGGCTGGTCGAATTGATGTGTTCAAGACCGCCATAATCTTGACCACTGGCGAACGTCATAAAAGTATAATCGTTAAAGGACGCATCACCCAGCCAATCTAGATAAGTCTGGCAAATCTGGGTCACATCTTGCTGTAGCCTGCCCATATTGGCGCTGTGCTTCCCTGACAGATAAAACCTGTGAGATAACGTTTGATGCGCATTGTCTTGGATAATAAAATCAAACGTATCTTGTTCTGCGATTTCAAAAGGATAGTCAATAAGCTCGTGATAGCTATCTGCTTGTAACGTATAACTGTGTTTAACATTGTCGTGCTTAACATTGTCGCGTTGGGCATTGCCGCGTTTAATATTATCGTGTTGATCCTCGTCGTATTGAGCATCACTGGGCTGCTCATCAAGGCGCAAATGAGTATACGGCAGACCACACGCCAGCATCACACGACTGCCCTCTTTGTCTGCCAAGAACGCAGCGGGGACGATTAAACTTGCCTTTACTGGCATGAGTTCTTGACCGTCAATTGCCAATGCCAAGGAAGTAAAGTTACCATACAAACGCTGCTGATCGACATAAGCCGTTCGCACAGATAAATCATAACAGTAGACTTCATAATCCACGAGGATCGTCTGCCCTACTTTGGCGTTGGGAAGCTGCCAAGTGTTCTTATCTGTTTTTTGTGCTCGATAAGTCTCAGACTGTTTTTCATCATCAATGATACGATATTGCACCGCCGTAATGTTTCGAGCAAACTCACGCATCAAATAACTGCCGGGAATCCACGCTGGCAGCCAAAGCTGGGGCGTGTCAGTCGTTGCCGTAAAGTTAATTGATACATCAACCAAATGCTCAAAAAAACGCGCGAAATCGAATCGATAGCTAATATCAGCTTTTATTTTGGTATGAGTATTCAGTGTACTAGTATCGGTTGACTGAGTATGAGAAGTATTGGCAGTTGAATTCATGTTTTTTTATCCTTGTTTTATTGTTATGGTAAAAGTCTTGGCGCAAAAACGCAACGGACAAACCGTGAATACGTAATAGTCACTACTAAAACACAGAAAACAGCGTTTTTTTTATAAAATATGCCATTTATTAGTATTAAATGGCATTTTTTATTGTTTTCACCTTGAAAGTTATATAACCCATCTCAATTAAAGACGCTAACTGCTAAAGTTACTTTAATAAACTGATGATAATTGACTAATGACGCGCCTATTTGGCTTGCCAATTGGATTTTTTAGGTTTATTGCAACGTATTTAATTTTTTACATAGATATATTTAGGATAACTTATGACTACTATCGCAAAAGACACAGCCGTCACATTCAATTACACACTAAAAGACGACGAAGGCAACATTCTTGACCAATCACCAGAAGGTCAACCACTTGCTTATTTGCATGGCCATAGCAATATCATTCCAGGCCTAGAGCAACAGTTAGAAGGCAAATCTGCTGGCGAAAAAGTCAACGCAGTTGTAGAGCCTGCTGACGGTTACGGCGAATACCAAGAGCAAGCGGTACAACATGTGCCACGTGATAACTTCCAAGGTGTTGATGATATCCAGCCTGGTATGCAATTTCAGTCAGAAGCTGGCGGCCAAGTAATGCTGGTTACTGTTACTGATGTAAATGATGATGAAGTGATTGTTGATGCAAACCATCCATTAGCTGGTAAGCGTCTAACATTTGATGTTGAGATTCAAGAAGTACGTGCAGCCACTGAAGACGAACTCAACCATGGCCACGTACATGGTGCTGGTGGCGTTGAGCACTAATCTCTTTTAGAGCTCAATGAGAAAGGTTTAGACGATACGTTGATGATTGAGCGTATCGTTTAAACTAAAAAGGTCAGTGGCTTTGTCTACTGACCTTTTTTTGTGATTATCATTTATAAATTCTTTAAAAAATTACGATGTGCAATTTCTATCGATCACGCTGCTATAGTCAGTGAAAAGTAATGTCGATACATCACGCACTGCTGCTATCAATAACGCTTCTATAGACGTAACAAAGCCGCACAACGACAAGCGTTATGCGGCTTTTATTACCAACCATCCATGTTAACGTTATATGATACCTAATCCCGAGATATCTTATAACTGACAGGCATCCAGCCTTATTATCCTTAATTTCGTAAACCATCTATCCCTGATGCGACCTTTAAGATACCAATCCCTAGTATCATGAACCTTTTCGTTCAATCGTGCCGTGCATTTATAATCGCAGATTGACGCTTAGTTAGTAAGAGGTTTAAGCGTCAATTGATGTAAGCATATGCTTACACGCACTTTACAAAATATATTTTTTGATTTACAGCGTTCATTTTTTAGAGCTTTTCTTTTGGACTGAGCAAAACCTCAGGCTCAGCGCTAAGCATGATGTAAGCTGCTTCATTGATGAAAGCTTCGTCTTCAGGTAACTCTGTACGCTCAGCAGCTTTCATGCGACTACGCTCTTCAAACTTTGCATCCATCGCGGCTTGATAAGTATTCCAGTTCGAATATGGGCTCTCACCAGTGGCGATGAGACGTCTGTTTTCAGCTTCCAATGAACGCTTTTCAATCAATTGCATCTTGGCACGACGACTATTGATATCGAGAGGGATAGCTTTTTTCTCATCATCCATATCACGAATATCATTTAGCGCTGATAAATAAGTAAACTGTGGATTTTGCTCTTGACGAATTTTGGACTGCTGATTAAGTGTCGCTAGCGTATTGGCACTAAACTTCCCTTCAGGCTTATAGGGTGCGGTTTTGATAGTGTCCCACGGTAAGGCATTTTTCTGCGCGCGCTCACCAAAGGTTGCGTCATCATAGATATTAACCAATTCTACATCAGGTACGACCCCTTTATTCTGCGTACTACCACCAGTGATACGGTAGAATTTACGCTGAGTCAATGTGGCAGAACCCAAAGCCAAATTATCCAGCTGAATCTGTGCAGAACCTTTACCAGTTGTCGTACTACCCACCACTACTCCACGTCCATAATCTTGGATAGCGGCTGCAAATATCTCACTCGCTGAGGCAGAGGCTAAGTTGGTGATGACCGATAATTTGCCACTATAAAGTTGCTCACCGCCATCGTCATCACGGTAGACTTGGATATTACCGCGATTGTCACGGATTTGTACCATTGGTCCACTCTTAATGAAGAATCCGAGCATTTTGGCAACTTCATCTAGCGAGCCACCAGGATTATTACGTAGATCAACCACTAAACCATCGATATTTTCTTTATTCAATTCTTTTAACGCTTTTTCGGTATCGATGCTCACGCTGCGATAATCTTCTCCATTGCGGCGTGCACGGTAGTTCAAATAAAAGCTTGGTATTTCAAGAACACCAATACGTTTTGGTGTTTTATCAATATTGGGTCGCTGTATTTCTACGACGCGATGGGTGACACCCGACTCTTCTTGTTGAATAATATCACGCACCACTGTCACGTTACGGGCGCTGGCGTCCGGTGCATTAGGCTGACGCACTTTAATCGTCACCGATGTGCCGCGTTTACCGCGAATCAAACTGACAATCTCACGCGTTGACCAACCGACCACATCGGTCATGTTTTCACCATCTTTTGCGATACCAATAATCAAATCATTGGGCTTAATCTGCCCAGATTTCGCAGCTGGACCACCATCCACTAAGGTAACGATTCGGGTATAATCTGGATTTTTACGATCAGGACGAATAGAAACGCCAATGCCTTCTAATTGTAAGCTGGACTGGATTTGTAACTCATTGGCTTGCACTGGCGCGTAATAATTACTGTGCGGATCATAAGTCAGCATCGCCGTATTTAAGATAGTTTCCATGATCTCATCATTGGTGAGACGCTTAAACTGCTCTTGCTGCCGTGATAAACGATTTTGTAAAATCTGACTTGGCGTGCGCTGATCATTACGAACCAAATCCTGCCCACGAGTGATGTCTGGGTTGCTTAAAAATACTTTTTCTTTGGCTTTCTCGTCTTCTTGACCCAAGGTAATACTCATCAACTGAAATTTCAGCTGACGTGCCCAATAATCACGCTGCTCTTTTTGGGTTTTAAAATGGCTGAGTTTTTCACGGTCGAGCACGATGGTATCTTTACTGGTCAAATCGAGCTTCGTTTTTAGCATTTTACTCGCCATAATAAAGTACTCATTTGAACGTTTGCGATAACGCTCAAAAACGTCTACCCCTGCAGACAAGTCACCACGCTTCAATCGAGCACCGAATTCATCAGCGTATTTTTTCTTAAACTCATCGACATCAGACTGCAAAAATAAGGTATGGTTTGGATCAAGGCTATCAATATACATAGACAGAATCTCGCCACCCGTTTTACTGTCTAACGGTTGATTGAGATAGTGGCTACGATCCAGCAAGGCTGCTACTTGACGCGTGGTGACTTTTTGTTCAGGTGTCTGTACAAAGCCTTCGGTATTGGTTTCGGCTACGGCGGTGCCATAGCTTTGGGTGAGAATAATACCGGCGATGCCCACTGACGCTGCACTGAGTAACCACTGTGCTGGTTGTTTTTTCATCATATATACCTAGTTATATTGAAGTTAATAATATTATTTGTGTTATCAGAATTAAAAATTATTGAGTCAGTTTTTGCCGATAAATCTTATTTTTTCTATTATTCGAGCACTTTGTTATTGATCATTATCTACTAAATATTTATTTAAATATTTAATTAATTACAGCCTCTAAATCTTGTCGTTGACTGCTAGTATATCGCTAAAAATCAATCGATATTATCATGGGTATAAACAGTGAACTGTCTCAAACTGTATAAACAATCTTACACCCAACGCCTGCACATACCAAACTTTCTATTATATTTATTGCACCCAGCTATCGGAATCGATTGTTGATGTTTTAATGCATCGCCGCGAATTGATTTGCACCCATTAATCTGCCACATTATACGCCATTAACAATACCTGTCATAATAAGGCTGTTTTGATAATAGGTCAGCGATGTCATTTATTATCTTCTATTTTTAAGCACCTCTATAACTTAGTATTTCTATAACTAAGTATACCTATAAATAAGTATTCTTATAACTCAGTATTTCCATAATATGACAATGTATCACATCACAAGGATTATCCTATGTACGGCGTTTTAATGATTGATATCGACAGTACCACACTGACGGCTGAAGATATTGGCTTAATCAAACAAGCACAAATTGGTGGCGTGATATTGTTTGCACGTAACGTCGCCGATGCCGCGCAAGTACGAGCATTGTGTGATGAGATACGCTACCACAATCCTGATATATTAATCGGAGTCGATCAAGAAGGTGGCCGCGTCGCACGACTACGCAAAGGCTTTACGCCGTTACCTGCGATGGGCCGGCTCGGTGATTTATTCAACCAAGAACCAAACCGTGCGCTCAATTGTGCTTATGACTGTGGTTATCTGATGGCAGCAGAAGTACTGGCGGTGGGTATTGATTTGAGCTTTGCGCCCGTGCTCGATAGAGACGGCATCAGCCAAGTCATCGGTGATCGCAGCTTTCATCATGAGACGCAAACTATCACCGCTTTAGCAACCCAGTTTATGCGCGGTATGAAAGCGGCTGGCATGGCGACCACTGGCAAACACTTCCCTGGTCACGGAGCTATCGCGCCTGATTCACATGTGTCAGAAGCCATCGATACACGCAGCTTAGATGAAATCATCAATAGCGACATGCAGCCATTTGCACAAACACTACCATGGTTAGATGCCCTCATGCCCGCGCACGTGATTTTTTCGCAAGTAGATAACAAGCCAGCAGGGTTCTCCAAAATTTGGCTAAAAGATATCATTCGTGATCAGCTTAAGTTTGATGGCGTCCTCTTCTCTGATGACTTATCGATGGCAGGAGCAGAAGCGGCAGGCGATATCAGCGCTCGCGTGAAAGCTGCTATTAAAGCTGGTTGTGATATTGCGCTGGTCTGTAATGATCGAGTTTCGGCTCATGAAGCGGCAGAGGCGGCACAGGATTTGCCTTATCCCAATCAAAAACGTATTAAAACGATGTGTGGCGATATTCCTATTTGGCAAGGCGATCTTGAGTCTACTTGCCAGCAGTTTGACTATTGGCAGCAAGCCAAACAAAACGTCACGCAGACTTTCTTTAATACGCCATTAGAGAACTCCTCTGGAGATGCTACTGCTTTAAAAGATCCTACTATTTATAAATAAATAATGAATGCAAAATATAGTCAATTCTAAATAAAGTAAGGTCAAATATTATTGAGTATAAATATTACCACACGCTACTGGTATAAATTTTACTTGCTTGCTGTGCCTGCGCAGACAGAGGCGGCGCAAAACCTATCCCAGTAGCATTGTGCTTGTTTTACAGTGAATCGACTATACAAGGATTACGCAAAAAAGTATTCTGCTGGTATCTGCTTTTAAATTGAATCAATCATATCTATAAAATCCAGCTCATCACATATCGTTTTACCAAAATAAAAACCGCTCCTTTATAAGAAGCGGTTTTTTTAGTCATTGATAATCATCTGCTCATTTTGAATAAGCGAGAACTAGACAAGCGATAAAATATTATTTCGCTGGATCTAACGCAGTACCTTGAGTGGCATCATCACCATCTGGCAATAAGTCATCATTATCGCTGTCTAATGGGTTTAGATCTGGATTAAGCGCATCATTACTGATTGCCATGCCATCATTTGCTGCATTAGGTTCAACATTTACCACCGTCGATCCACCATTACCCATTGTCGCTTCCTCATAGACCACAAACTCAATACGGCGGTTGCGGAAGCGACCTTGTTCAGTAGAGTTATCAGCGATAGGATCGGTCTCACCCATGCCTTTGGTGACCAGTTTACTGGCATCAGCGCCTTTTGACACCATGTAATCCTTCATCGCCTGAGCACGCTCTTGTGACAGCTTCATATTATATGGGTTGCTTGCGGTATTATCAGTGTGACCGATTATGCTTAGCGTCATATCTGGTACTTGTTTCATGATCTCAACGGCACGGTCTAAGATCGCTTTATTGGCATCAGGAATAATGTCTTCATCCACGGCAAAGTTCACTACTTGCAGATTCAACGCACGGGCAACATCACGAGGATTTGGGTTTTCGCCAAGGTTGTTCATTGCCATGTCAGCGGCGGCCAAGCTATCATCAATTTCACTTTGCTCGTCTAATGGCCCTTCAGCTGTTACCGTCATCGCGGGTGCAGCGGCTTGTAGGTCAGCCACTAACTTATCGAGCGCGGCCGCATCTGGCGCATTGACAGTAATGTTATTGCCTTCGATGACCATGCTGGCGTTTGGTACGTTTTTGATAATAGGTAAAATAGTCGCAAGTTGGGCAGCGGCTGGCATATCTACGGCAAAATTATCATCGACATCCGCACGGCATTTATTGGCCTCATCACCGAACGCACTGGTCAGCGCATTCATAACGGTGGTCTGTAGCGTCTCGTCACCAACGCTCATACGGCAGGCGTACAATTCATTGTTTTCACCAGTAGCGATAGTTAACGAGGCAGGCTGAATATCCGCTGCCACTGCTTGCTCACCACCTTCATTCGCTTGCTGCTCAGTTGCCATTGGCGTAGCGACAGGCTCAGGATTTTCTTGACAACCACGAAGCAGTGCCCATGCCAATGCACCTAAGATAATCAAACCAATGATAGGCAACAGTGCTTTCAGAAAGCTACCCGACTTTTCTTCTTCGCGTTGTAGAGGCGCTGTGCTAACGGTATCAGATATGCGTTCACCAGCAACAGGCGTTGCCGCGAGCATGCCAGCTGGTAAGACCGTACTGGCCCACACTGGAATATGATGCTGATAACTAGCAAGGTTGTCATTCAAGAATTGTGGTACGGGAGTCGCCCCTGCCAAGCTCTTGATTTCATGAAAAGCAAGCGGCGCTGCCATCGCGATTAAACCGCGAGCGGCTGTTTGATCAACATTATGCGTGCTGGCCAATTCACGTGCGATTTGATCACGATGCGAATCATCTGTCCAAACACGGTCATAAAACCCTTGATCATCACGAGCGATATTTTCGCTGGCGAAGCGACTATAAGTTTCTTGGTCAGCAAGACGAGCAGCAAAAACAGCGTAAAACTGCTCAAGCAAGTTCTGCTTCGCTGGGCTATGGTCATCGCCTAATACCGCAGGACTCACGGTGCGTGTCAAATGATTGATAATATCCATAATATGTTTCCTCCATTACTTATTAATATAATTTGAATGATAAAAAATAAAATCACAGTGTGAAATTTCGATGTAGAAATTTTTGATACAAAATAAGAGCAAAAATCCTGACAGCTAAAATGATCGAGAGCGATATTCAGTCTTTGTTATTATAAAAATATTGTGTCTATTTTCACAATGAAGGCGCTGTTGTACAAATGATACGTTAAGTAATGTTTCAGCCGCTACTCGTAACTATAAATACGTCGGCATACAAACCAATAACATATAGTCAAGCCTAAATAAAATAAGACCAAAGACTATCACGCGCTACTGGTATCGATTTTATATTGAACTGACTGTCGTAATTAATAATGACGGTAATCGTATATATAAAAACAGCCGTTATCTTACTTGCGCTGGCTCAGCAACGATGACACTACTCGCCATATCGTCTACTTCTGATTGTGAGATAGGACCCGACGGCCTGTTGTTTGTAGGGCCATTGCTACTTGAATTACGAGGTATATTAGTGAGATTGCCGTTATTACTGCGCACCGGATTATTGCGTGCTGGTGCAGGCATCACACTATCGCCCGTATTGTCATCTCCTGCTTGGTACTCTCCAGCACCCGCACCATTATTGCTTACATTACCATCAGAACTATTCGCATTATTGCTATAACCGTCGTTGTTATAAGCGTTGTCTACCACGTTAGCATTGGAATCAAACTGATTGTTGACCCCGTTCATGCCTGACATATTATTTGCAGTATCACCATTAGTATTCGGCAATGGTAAAGGCGCAACACTATCTATGGTCATGGTTGGTGCCAACGTACGTATATCTGTAGCCAGTCGTTGCAATAACAAATTATCTGGCGCTTCTAAAATGAGACGGTCATTTTGCAAATGCAGACGGGCAAACGGTATCGGTCTGAGCAAAGTCAGGATATTGGACAACGCCTCGGTAGGTATATTCGCTATGCTGTTTGCGATGCCCGCTTGTACGGTCAATTCACAAATACTCGCTTGCTCACCAAAACTGGTATTGAGCGCCTGTTGCAACGTGCTTTGTAGTGCTTCATCGCCAATTGTGCCGCTACAAGTGTATAGACTACCGCTGTTGTCCACCCCAACGATTAGCTCAACGGGTGTCATGACTTGTGCTGGCGGCGCTAGTGGCGCTACCACAACGGGCTCTGTTACCACTGGTTCTACCAGTGGTACGCTATTAGGTCTGGTTAATATTGCCCAAGCAGCAAGCCCTAGCGCTGCAATGGCGACTATCAATAAAAACACCCTTATCAGTAGATCATTGCGCTGATTGCGGGTACGCACTTTTTCGTGCTTCATACTGCTGTTTTCTGCCCAATGATGTGCCGATGGATTGACATGAATAGCATCGGTATTGTCACCAAAATGGGTCTCAGTATTTTCTAGATGACGGCTTTCTACATTGCGACTTTCTATATCGTTATTTGCGATATCGGCACTTTTTATATTGGTATTTACTATATCAATATTTTCTACATAGGACGCTGTAGATGCAGCGATTGCGCTGGTGCTTGGAATAGACTGATGCATACCACCCAAAACAGTATCGACCATTGGCACAGTATTAGCGTCTGTAACGATGATAATAGGTGCTGACCATATCGGTAGATACGGACGCAATGCTGCCTGCTCTGCCTGCAAAAACGCTGGCAAAAACTGTCCATTGGCCAATATTTTGAGCTCACGATAAGCCAGTGGCGCGGCATTGATGAGCAGCTGTAAGGTAGTAGACGTATCAATATGATGAGTGGTTGCCAGTTCTTGGACGATAACTTGCCGTGTCTGTTGATCTTGCCACAGCTGTTCAAACAATGAGATTTCTGTTGCTCTGCTCGCAGCAATCACCTCATCAGTACGAATTAATTGTGAGTAAACCTGAGGCACTGCCAATCGCGCTGCTAAAATGGCATAAAACTGCTCAAGCAAACTAACATAAGCCACGTTATCCTTGATGTCGCTGTCGCCTAACACCGCTGGTGTAACGGTTTTTTCTAATTGGTCGATCATACTCATAGATTATTGCCTCTTTCGGCCTTCACTTTAAATCTACAAAAAAATGAGGTGTTTATTTTATTTATAACCATCTTACTTTAGGATATTTCTATTATTTTTCACCATTGTCATCAAGATATAGTCGATACTGAATAAAATGGATACACGATACTACCCTGCGTGACTGGGGTAAATTTTTCTTGCTTGCTGTGCCTGCGCAGACAGAGGCAACTTACAAACGTATGGTTTTTTGATTTTTGCTCACAGAGTTACAAGCGTAAACGAACAACTTATACGAGAGTTCTACTAAAACATCCTAAAAACGCATCGTTTTGTCACATAATAGTTTTTTGTATTAGGCTAACTACTGTTAGTATAACTTTATTATTAATAGCTATACCTAATAAAGTGACTAATAATAAAGTGCCTAGCAATAAAGCGCTTAGCAATAAAGTCATCGGTTATGTTTAGTCATTACCCAGCCGTACGCTTAGGCTTAGGCTTTGAACATTGTCATTTATAACATTGTCATATATCAGGCACGTCCTAAGGATTTTCCTTTGTTTAACCACACGACTCTTATCATTATTATTACTGTTATTGTCAGCTTATTGGCATGGCAAAACAAGGCGTTATTTAATCGACTGATTTTTTATCCACCAGCGGTAAACAATGGCCAGTGGGATCGTTTTGTCACTCATGGTTTTATCCATGCCGATAGTATGCACCTACTCTTTAATATGTTTACTTTATACTTTTTTGGTCGTGCTATCGAAGGCCTGTATCAACCTTTCTTATTTGGTTATGGTTTTGTGGTTTTTTATGTATTGGCCATTATCGTTGCGATGATTCCAAGCTATATTAAAAATAAAAATAGTGCCAGTTATTTAAGCCTTGGTGCCTCAGGCGGTGTATCAGCCGTCTTGTTTGCTTTTATTTTGCTAGCACCGTGGGAAAAAATCTATCTCTTTGCCGTTGTTCCTATTCCTGCGATACTTTTTGCGGTGGCTTATATCGCTTATAGCATCTATGCTGATAAACGCGGCGGCTCAAATATCAATCATATGGCACACTTATGGGGCGGGGCGTTTGGTGTTATCGCCACGATTATTTTAGAACCAAAAGTGCTGTTACACTTTATCAATGCCTTATTGTCGCCTGGTTTTTAGATATAGTATCTCTGAATAAAATACAGTATCTCTGAATAAAATTAGCAGAAATAACTATTGGCAAAAGTAATTGATTGTAGAACTGGCAATCGTCATGAAATTAAATATGACAACTGCTTAAAGTCCGTTTGAATGGCTATTTGCCTTATAGTATTATCTTACGTTTTGCACCCTTTTACACACTAAGATTTGATAGTTAATTATGATTATAGATGTTATTGGTGACATTCACGGCTACGCAGACAAGCTTGTTGGTTTGCTCACTCAGTTAGGTTACCGCCATAACGGTCAGTACTTCATGCCACCAGTCGGCCATCGAGCGTTATTTATTGGTGATTTGATTGACCGTGGACCACAGCAAGTCGCTACCTTGGAGATTGTATTTGCCATGTTGGATGCCGATGTGGCTGATGCGGTGATGGGCAATCATGAATATAATGCATTGGCCTTTGCCACGCTTGACCCTCAAGACTCCACCCAATATTTACGCTCACACAACGACACACATTTACGCCAGCATGAAGCATTTTTGGCCGAAGTCCCGTTTGGCTCAGACAGCCATCAGTATTGGCTACAGCGCTTTTATGAGCTTCCTTTGTGGTTTGAGAATGACTCTGCCTGCTTTGTGCATGCCTGCTGGGATGTCGATAGCATGGCTGCATTAAAGCCGTTATTGACAGAGGATAATCGCTTAACGCAG
Source organism: Psychrobacter immobilis (assembly GCF_904846225.1). GTDB lineage: Bacteria > Pseudomonadota > Gammaproteobacteria > Pseudomonadales > Moraxellaceae > Psychrobacter > Psychrobacter immobilis_F. The sequence goes on from NZ_CAJGZJ010000002.1 coordinate 163,637, forward strand.
CACGCACTCATTCTAACCTCCAAAGAAAACACTGTGCCGTTTGACGCGCTAGAGCGGGTATTAAAAGGCGTAGAAACGGCGCTACCTGATGGCATGGTAATGGTCGATAAAGAAGGCACTAAGCGCACTAGAGTAAGAGTTCGCTGGTGGCTTGATAAGCTAAATACCCGCACGCTTATTGAGGTGGCACGTGCACCTTTGTCCGCATTGGCACAAATTCCAAATGATGCCTTGGCCGAAAATATCGACTTTGCGCTTAAAACTGATAAACCTGTGTTTGTCGGACATTATTGGCTGACAGGGACGCCTGAACCGCTGAGTCCGCAAGTTGCCTGCACCGATTATTCGGCAGCGGTAGATAGTGGTTATCTCACTTGTTATCAGATTGATACTGAACAACCTTTGCCATTGAACGCCAGTCATTTTGTACAATACCAGCATGATGATTATGCCAGTACAAACCAATAAAATCAGCGCTATTGCTGCCGCTTCGCTATTAAACATTAAACTTGGCTTTACGAAGACGGCAAAACTTTTGTATGATGGTCGTTTTAAGGATATCAAAGCATGAGCACTACATCGGCTATCATGTCAGCTACCACCGATACTGTTGAGCAAAACGCACCTATCACCTCTCCTGCTGGTCAGCCAAAAGTTGGCATCATTATGGGATCGCAATCTGATTGGGCAACCATGAGCGCCGCTGCACAGTTGCTAGCAGACTTCGATATCGCCTTTGATTGTGAAGTGGTTTCGGCACACCGTACGCCTGATAGATTATTTGATTATGCCAAAAGCGCGAAAGGCAACGGCTTACAAGTTATCATCGCTGGTGCGGGCGGTGCCGCCCATCTGCCGGGTATGTGTGCCAGCCAGACGTCACTGCCTGTCTTTGGTGTTCCTGTAAAGTCCTCTATGCTGAGCGGTTGGGACAGCTTACTGTCTATCGTACAAATGCCTAAAGGTGTCGCTGTTGGCACGTTAGCGATTGGTGCAGCAGGCGCTTATAATGCCGCGCTTCTTACGATTCAAGTACTGGCCTTGCATGATGAATCGATTGCTACTAAGCTAGACCATCTGCGTGCCACGCAAACCGACACCATTCTTGCCAGCCCAACGCCTGGTATTATCAACAATTAATCTCGTTGACTGTTAATAATTTATAGCAAGCACTGCTGATACCAATGACCCAGCTATAAAAGGTTTTTACTTGATACTTTTTTTAGATGGTCTTTACTTAATACAAGGTGCATACAATGCACCTTTTCCTATTTTGATAGATTAATTTTCAGATTTTAATACACCAAAAACATTATTCATTTTTAACTTAAAGAGCCTGCCATGACTACAGCAAACGCTTACCCTGTTACCCAAACCATTCGTACCATCGGTATTTTAGGCGGTGGTCAGCTTGGTATGATGCTTGCCGAAGCCGCCTTACCATTAGGCTATCAGTGTGTGTTTTTAGAAGACAATGCTGATTGCCCCGCCAGTTTATATGGACGCGTCTTTCATAGCGAGCAACTAGAAGCATTCATTGCAGCGGCAGATGTTTTTACGCTGGAGTTCGAAAACACGCCAACGTCGACGGTCAAGCAACTGACTGATTTATCAAAATCAGGTAGTAAACACGGCATGTTTCCACCGCTGATTGCCCTTGATATCGCACAAGACCGCTTAAAAGAAAAGCAGATGTTTAATGTGCTTGATATCGCAACCGTTCCCTTTAAATCCGTCAATTCTGAAGCTGAATTACAGCAAGCGTGTGATGCATTGGGACTGCCAATTGTGCTGAAAACCAGCCGCGGCGGTTATGATGGTAAAGGTCAGTTTGTCATCAAGCAAGATAGTGATATCAAAGCGGCTTGGCAAGAGCTCAAAGACGCTGTTAATGGCAAAGGCTCACTGACGCCAACGCCCGCCCCCTTGATTGCAGAAGGCTTTATTAACTTTAGCCGTGAAGTTTCTATTATCGCAGCACGAGGACAAGATGGTCAGGTACGCTGTTATGACTTGGTCGAAAATCATCATCATCATGGTATTTTGGCCAAGACTCAAGCGCCTGCCGTTGGTACCAGCCATTTGCTCAAGCAAGCAACCGATGCCATTACCACGGTTATGGATCATTTAGACTATGTTGGGGTTATGGCACTTGAGCTGTTCGTCACCAAAGACGCGCGCGGTCATGACTCTGTACTCGCTAATGAGATTGCGCCGCGTGTGCACAATTCTGGGCACTGGAGTATTGAGGGTGCGGTCACCAGCCAATTTGAGAACCATATTCGCGCGGTGGTCAATTTGCCATTGGGCGATACAGACAATGTACATCCTGCGATTATGCTCAACGTGTTGGGACAATATCCCGATATCAGCGCGGTGCTAAATATTGATGGCGTGCACTATCATAGCTATCACAAGGCTGAGCGTGACGACCGTAAAATTGCTCACATTACCTTGATGCCTAATGACGTGGCTAATTTAGAGACTGCTTTAGCCAAGCTCGTTACGATACTGCCCAATAAAATGGGTCTTGATAATAAATCGATGGCTGCTGTTGATCTGCCAAAAATGGTAAATAATCCAACTATTACCGACACTGATGACGCCTTAGAAAATACCAGTTTCACCATTACCAATGTCACCACTAAGAGCAATCAAACAGACAGCGTAGATGCTAAGGCCACAGTGAAGAAGGCTAAGAAATAATGCAGATTTGGGTGGATGCCGATTCAGTGCCACTGATCGCCAAAGATTTGATCATAAAAACCGCTGAGCGTACGCAAACGATGGCGATATTTGTCGCCAATCAGCCAATTAAGCTGCGTAAGTCACCGCTACTTGTCATGACAGTGGTGCCATCAGGGTTTGATAAAGCCGATGATTATATCGTGGAGCAAATACAACCCGGTGATCTCGCTATCACCAGCGATATTCCTTTGGCCAATGACATTTTGGACAAAGGCGGTATGGTATTGACGACGCGCGGTATGGTTTACGATAAAAACAACATCAAGCAAAAACTCAACATGCGCGACTTTATGGACACGATGCGCGGCACTGGTGTGCTAGAGCTACAAGAAATGAGCGGACAAAAGCCTTACGGCGACCGTGACAAAAAAGCGTTTGCTGATGGTCTCAATCGTTTGGTACGTTAGTACTTCTCATCATTGCCATGTGATATCCATTTTTTCTAAACTATCTTTTTTCACTTATCTACTCTTACCTTTCTTATCAATCCTTTGCTCTTACTTCCTTGCAAACGGTATACACTCTATAACCAAACACTATGCAATCAGCACGCTTCATAACGAAGTGTGACGCCTATTCTTGTTACGCTATGCTCAGTTTTAATCCAATCCCAAAAGACGTGATTAGCCATTTCGAACTCGTTTAGCCTACTAGATGTAGTGCTTTTACTCGTTTTTTGCTACTCAAATTTTTGGAAATGGTATTACTATCAATAAGCATATAAATAAAAATAGGAATGATTATGAAGATTTTAGTAATTGGCGCTAGTGGTCGAGTGGGAACTGATTTAGTTAAGCAGCTATTAGCAGAGAATCATCAAGTTATCGGCACCACACGTCAAGAAAAGATATTATTTGATGCCGACAATTATAGCCAAATTGACTTAGATATCACCGCTGAAAAAGACGCCATTCAAGATCAAATGGACAAAGACATCGACGCGATTTATTTCGTGGCAGGTTCTGGTGGTAAAGATGTCTTAGAAGTCGATTTGCATGGTGCCGTTAAGACCATGCAGGCCGCGCAAGACAAAGGTATCAAACGCTATATCATGCTTAGCGCCACATTTTCACTAGATACTAGTAAATGGGACAGCCCTGCCATTATGAACTTGAAAGGCTACTACATTAGTAAGCATTATTCAGATCATTGGTTAGTGAATGACAGTACGCTTGACTACACCATCGTACAGGCTGGTGCATTAAAAGAGAAAGCAGGCACTGGTAAAATCACCATCAACGATAGTGAAGCTGGTGAAAATACAATTGAAGATGTCGCCACTACATTAGCGGCAGTGTTGACCGCTGACAATACCATCAAGCAAGTTTTTGGGCTTCGTAACGGTGACACGCCAATTAAAGAAGCGATTGCCAGCTTATAACCACTCTATTCGCAAGTTAAAAACTTATCAAAAAAATGCGCCCTAGTTTAGATACTAGGGCGCATTTTCGTTTTATTAACTCTAAACCTTAAATGTGTAATGCTAAGCCAAACCGCTAGGAAAAGAAATAACGTCTTCTAAGCTACTCGCTCCCGTTATCACCATAAGCAATCTGTCTAGTCCAACCGCAATACCGCTACAAGGTATGAGATCATCAGAGGCTCTAATCAAATGCTCATCAATTGGCATGGATGGTAGATTATGACGCTGACGCAATTGATTGTCTTGTTCAAAGCGTTTTTTTAATGCTTGTCCATCTGCCAGCTCATCATAAGCATTGGCAATCTCAACCCCATTGATATACAGCTCAAAACGCTTCGCCACGTTGTTCCCTTCTTTATCGAGGGCAGTTTTTGCTAATGCCGCTGTAGCAGGTGGATATTCTATAATCAATGTCGGTAAATCATGCCCCAGATTTGGCTCGACCGCGTGGCTGAATAATAGATCAAGCCAGCTTTGACGACGGTCTTGTTCGCTATCTGTGCCACAGCTTGCTTCACTATTAAAATCAAACCCCGTCAGACCTTTGTCTTCTGCCACTGCTTGTAGAGCAGACAGACTGGCGGTCAGCGGGTGTATGCCAACGAAGTCCATAAAAGCATCAACATAGCGATAGTGATTCATCACAATGGGATAGCCATAGAGCATTTCTAATAATTCGCCAACCTCAAATGCCATATCTGCCAAGCTATAATTTGGCTGATACCATTCCAGCATGGTAAATTCAATATTGTGCCTTACGCCTATCTCATTGTCTCGAAATACCGGACAAATCTGATAGATAGGCACTTGCCAAGTGGCCAATAAACGCTTCATGGCAAATTCAGGTGAAGTATGCAGATAATAAGTACAGGGTTTATCTTGGTAAGTGACTTGCGCCGCAACTGATTGTAAAAAAGTATCAGTATTGCCTGCTTGCGATAGTAGCGGCGTCTGTACTTCTAGCACTTGTCGTTTAATAAAAAACTGACGAATGCAATTCATGAATTGTGCACGCTGCTGCGCCATAGCAAGTGACATGGTGGGCGCGTAGCTGGGCTTGTGATCAGACGAATTACTGGCTTGGTTCATTATTATCTACTGCGACTGACGAATAATAGGTTTTAAAGGGTATTTTTAAACCAGATTTATAAAGGGTTTTTAGCTATTAACATTGCCATTCACGGCGTAAATGATAATCGTGTCTTAGCCGATCAAAGTCAGCGCCACTTACTTGACCATCAACGGCCTCTTTTCTTAATGCCGCATCATCTTGCCTGATGTCATAAAACTTGACTAGCTTATCTGGATGCGCTTTTAATTCTGACCATAAAAACATATTGAGTGGCAATAGTGCCTGCATAGATTGGGCGGGTATCACTGCCAATTTTTCACATAGGGCATCATAGATGATTTGTGTACCGCGCAGCTTGCCTTCTACCGTGTAGCCGGCGATATGCGGTGTGGCGATGGCAAGCTTGGATAATAAATGCTCGGCAATTTGCGGTTCATGCTCAAACACATCAAGCACGACTTGTCGCGCAGTACGTTCGATATCTGCTTCAAGATCGCTTGCATCAATAACAGGCCCACGCGCGCTATTAATCAGCATCGTCTGAGCTGGCATCATTGCCAACGTCTCTGCATTGATTAGATGACGCGTTGGATAGTCAAGATCGCGGTTAGCGCGGTTAGTACGCTCAGTATTTTCGTCTTTTTTATCCGTACTTTTTTTGTCCGTAAGTGGCACATGTAAGCTGACAACATCACTTTGGCTAAGTAATTGCGCGAGACTAGCATTGTTGATAGTTGAGGGCGGTAGCAATGGGTCGTAACCCAATACCTGCCAGCCCAAATCATTTGCGTAGCCTGCAAGCGTATTGCCAATATTACCCAGTCCAATAATACCAAGCGTCATTGATTGCTGCCAATACTGCGGACGCAAGGTCAAAATAGCCGTCAAAACATATTGCGCGACAGAATGCTTACTACAACCAGCAGCATTGGCGAACGTAATATGACGCATCGTCAAATAGTCCTGATCGACATGATCTGTACCGATAGTCGCAGAACCAATAAATTGCACACTCTCATTATCAGCCAATAACGCCTCGCCCACTGGCGTCACAGAACGTATTAATAAAACATCAGGTTGCAGATCTGCGAGTAATTGCGCATTGATATCACGTCCAGCAACGGTGACAATATTCACGGTCTGCATCGATGCTTGCCCAAGCGTTGACGCATTAAAAAAATCGTCCAAGTTGGCGATATTGCTATCAGCGATAATAGTGATATTTTTCGTGGTATCCATTCTGCCCTTCATCATATTTGCAACATTATTAATGGTGACTTTGTCTATAAAAGTATCTGAATATTTACTCTGCTTTATCAATGGGTGGCAGCGCTTGGCTATCTGATAACACCACTTCTTGTGGCGCAAATAGCTCATTTTTATGATTTGAAATCCATTCGCGCCATACCGCCAATCCGATAGCCAGTACCACAGGGCCAATAAACAAACCGACAAAGCCAAAGGCTGTCAGACCACCCAATACGCCAATAAAAATGATGATAAAAGGAATTTTGGTCGCGCCACTAATCACAATGGGACGAATTAAATTGTCCACCCAGCTAATCACTAAAGTGCCCCACAGCGCCAAACCGATTCCTTCTACGGTATGACCTTGGCTCAACAACCAAATTGATACCCCGCCCCAAACGAATGGCGTACCAAATGGAATCAATGCGATGATAAAAGTGACAATGGTCAATAAAATAGGACTTGGTGCGCCAGCGAAATAATAACCAACACCCGCAAGGAGCGCCTGTGCCAATGCCGTCAGCCCGATGCCATATACGACAGCGCGCGTCGTCGTGCCTACAGAGTCAATATATCCATCAATACGATTGCCAATGATATTGCGGAGCGCTTGACGAATCTGGCGAACCAAACTGGTGCCGTCACGGTAAAAAAAGAACAATGTCATTAGTGCCATGCCAAGTTTGGCCAAAACACTGAACACCACATCAAATGCTACTTTGCCATAATACAGATGCGACTGAACCCACATACGAAAAGCTTCAAGCGTTCCCTCGGGATTTTTATTGATTCTCCACAGCACATCTTTGACTTGCTGACCAACGATAGGCAGGTCTTTAATGGAACTAGGAACGTCTAAATAGCCAACTTTTATACGATAAACCAAGTTGGTGATTAAGCTCAAAGCCTCTTGCTGTAAGATAAAAACACCAATAACCAGCGGCACACCTATCATTAACGATATGCTAACGGTCATGATAGCCGCGCTAAAATTCGGACTCAGCTTAACTTTTTCATAAAAAAAGTTATAAATTGGAAAGGTAACATACGCTAAAATTGCCGCCCAAAGTGCCGGTACAATAAAAAACTGTATCACCTGAAAACACAATACGAATAACGCCACCAATAAAGTAATGGCCAGCAAGCGCTGAATAATAAATTCTTTTGTCCAATTTTCAATCATAGCGTATAAACCAAAAGCAGACAGCAAGGATTTATCGTGACCTTGCTGGCAAGTTTATAAATGTGTGATGAACATCAACTTATAGACCATGTCCATAAACTGTATTCATTAGCGAGGGTCGTAAATCATCTATATACAGACAAAAAATATAAGTAAAATCCACTTTATGAGTGTCAAACCATAAAACACTTTACCATGCTTACGGTCTATAAATCCTATTAAAACAGGTAAGATTCAAGCAATGGTGACCGCTCATTATGCAATAAAATATGATAATTTTATAAGGCTATGTTGTAATTTTTACTTACAATTTTATCTGTCTAAACTTACTATACAATTACAATAATGAATAGAACCTCATACATGCGTTTAGTAGGTAAAAGTCATATATTTGAAGCCTGTTTTGTATTGCGCGCTAAACTGACATCTCACAAGGTAATTCACTGGCGCGTTCTATCTGCGGCGACAATTAATGTTATACTAAAGCAATTATTTTAAAGTTTTCAACGTAGTTAAGTCGGTTTTGCTTTATTTTTGTGATGCTGATACAGACAGATCATTTTTCAAACTGTAAATTAAAACCCGCTGTTATCGTCCTTCTCTAAACTATTATAAGATCTAACTTTTAGAGTGGCGCCATAATTTTGGATATTGTGCGTAAACGTTATATAAAGGTTTGCGCAATTTTTAAGCTCATCATATGGGTTCAACATTCGCGCTCAATATGAAAGCGTACTATTTTTTAGTTAATTTCGGATTTTATTTCATTTTAAATCAATATTGATCCACCAAATTTTAAATACTATATCGATAGGAACAATAACAATGTCAAAAGACACTGATAATATCAAACCCTCAAATGAGGCCAATAATACCAACAAACCACAAGATACTGTTACTTTTGCCTTAGCGCAGTCCCATTTCTTAGTAGGTGATATCACAGCCAATACCGAAAAAATGCGCGCACTAGCATTACAGGCCCGCGAACAAGGCGCAGATGTCATTATTTTCCCAGAGCTAGCCCTTTTAGGCTACCCTCCTCAGGATTTATTACTACGCCCAAGCTTATCAGGCCGTGTCAAAAACGCGTTGTCGACCTTGAGTGATATCAATGATATCGTCATGATTGTCGGCTACCCACATGTCGATCATCACGGTACTTTTAACTCTGCTGCTATCTTGCATAATGGTCATCAAAAAGGCTTTTATCATAAGCAAATTTTGCCAAACTATGGCGTATTTGATGAGCGCCGTTACTTTGACAAAGGTCGCAACCAAGTTTTGTTTGATTATAAAGGCATTACTATTGGCCTACTCATCTGTGAAGACTTATGGGAAAAAAGCCCTATTTCTGAGCTTAAAAAGCAAGGCGCTGACCTCATTGTTAGTTTAAATGCGTCACCTTTTGAGATCGAAAAGCAAGCCAATCGCAAAACGATGCTGGCCAAACGTAGCAGTGAAAATAATTTGCCTATCCTCTATGTCAATGCAGTCGGCGGTCAAGATGACTTAGTGTTTGACGGTGGCTCTATGGCAGTACAAGCTGATGGTAGCATCGCACACGAAGCGCCGCGCTTTATGAATCAATTATTATTGGCTACCTTAGATGTCAAGACGGCCAAATTTAACAGCCAGTCTAAAGCGCCATTGACGCTGAGCCTTGAGTCAGAGATGTATCAGGCATTGGTTGTCGGCCTACGTGACTATGTCAATCACTCAGGATTCACGGGGATTATTCTTGGATTATCAGGTGGTATTGATTCGGCTTTAACGCTATGTATCGCCGTTGATGCCTTGGGCGCTGATAAAGTATATGCGGTGATGATGCCTTATGAATATACCTCTCAAATCAGTTTAGAAGATGCGCAAGCACAAGCTCGTCGCTTGAATGTCTCTTATACGGTTTGCCCTATTTTTGATGCAGTTGAAGGCATCCGTCATACCCTCGCTCCGTTATTTAATAAGTCGCCAGCAGACACCACGGAAGAAAACATCCAAGCGCGTGCTCGCGGTGTTGTTTTGATGGCACTGTCCAATAAATTCGGTCATTTGGTCATCACCACGGGTAATAAGTCAGAGTTGGCCGTTGGTTACTCAACATTATATGGCGATATGGCAGGTGGCTTCGATGTGCTAAAAGACGTTTATAAATCACAGGTTTATAAGCTCGCTAGTTATCGCAATCGCTTAGAAGACACGCCAGTTATCCCTGAGCGCGTCATTACTCGTCCGCCGTCAGCAGAGCTACGCCCAGATCAAAAAGATCAAGACAGCTTACCTGATTACGATGTATTAGATGGCATCCTGATGTTATATGTTGATGGAGATATGGGCTATCAAGATATTATCGATAAAGGTTTTGATGCCGATATGGTCGCAAAAGTCATCAAGATGGTCGACAATAGCGAATACAAACGTTTGCAATCACCCATTGGCACTAAGATTAGCCACAAAGCTTTCGGACGTGAGCGCCGCTATCCATTGGTCAATAAATGGTCAATCAAAGGATAAATCTGATTAAGTAGTACAGCTTCTCCGACTTCTATTATTTAGAAGTTGGGAGGACGCCAATACTCTCATTTTTTAAAGAAAATTATTTTTTCTGATGAGCTGGGTACTTGCCCAGCTTTTTTAGTGGCTGTTTTTTAGTATCTATTTCTTTAGTGGCTATTTTTTTAGTATCTATCTTTTATTACCTATAAAACCCAAAATTTTTATAGATATAGTCAGTGGAAATTAATATCGATACATCACGTCCTGCTGATATCAATTTTTTGTGGCCTCTGCCTGCGCAGGCACAGCAAGCAAAATCGATATCAGCAGTACCGTAGCGTTTTTAGGGTAATTTGACTGTAGCACCTTCCCTGTGGTTCTAAACAATCCTTTTTAAATTCTCTCACCTTTATTTTAACCTCTCTATTTTTTTACCGAGTCTGTCATGAGTTTGCTAACCGCTAGTGTTTTCCTCTTGTTACTGCTTGCCCTAAGCGCTTTTGTTTCTGCTGCCGAGATTGCTATCGCAGCGGGTCGCAAAATTAAGCTGCAAATTATGGCAAAAGAAGGAGAAGTCCGTGCACTTGATGTCCTCAAAATGCAAGAGCACCCCGGCAGCTTCATCACTGTCGTGCAAGTGGTTTTAAATGCAGTCGCTATTTCGGCAGGTGCGGTAGGAGAATCTGCTATCAGCCCTTATCTACAGCTGTTGGTGAATAATGAAGCGGTGTCATCCGTTATATCATTCGTAGTGATTACCAGTTTGTTTTCTTTACTCGCTGATTTGATGCCCAGACGTTTGGCCATGTCAAACACTGAAGTTATCGCTGTGCGGCTTGTACGACCCATGATGCTACTAATTTTTATATTTAAACCCGTGATTTGGATATTTGATGGTGCGGCAAATCTCATTTTTCAGCTACTAGGTATCTCAACCATACGCCAAGACGATATGACGCCAGAGGATATTTATGCCGTCATGGATGCAGGTGCCGAAGCGGGTGTACTCAAAAAGCAAGAACATCATCTGATAGAAAATATCTTCGATATGCAAGAGCGTACGGTGACTTCGGTGATGAACCCACGCGAAAATATCGTTTATTTCGATACCAAGACCACAACAGAAGATGTCGTTGAGGTCATGATTGAACAACCACATAACAAATTCTTGGTGTGTCATGACGATGATTTGGAGCATATCATCGGTTACGTAGAGTCACGCAGCTTTTTAGCATTAGTCTTGAACCAGCAAGAAGTCAGCTTGACAGACAAAGCCCTGCTCAAGCCAGCACTTTTCGTGCCTGATACTTTGTCTTTGTTTGAAGTGTTAGAGATGTTTAAATCTACTGGTGCTGACTTTGCTGTTATTGTTAATGAATACGGCTTAGTAGTCGGAGTCATCACACTCAAGGATGTGATGAGTATCGTCATGGGTGAGCTTGTGACAATGGAGGAGCAGCCGATTGTCCAGCGTACTGATAATTCTTGGTTAATCGACGGCATGACGCCCATCGAAGATGTGGTGCGCGCTTTAGATATTGTCACTCTACCTCGCAGTGAAAACTATGAAACTATTAGTGGTTTTATGATGTATATGCTACGCAAAATTCCAAAGAAAACAGATACGATTGAGTATGCCAATTATCGATTTGAAATTATCGCAACCGATAATCTCAAAATCACTCAGTTGTTGGTCACCAAGTTTGAAGACATTATATAAAAATACACTTTTTATAAGTGCTTGACCGCTGATAAAAGTGGATTAAATGGCTGTAAAAGCTTGATATCAATTTATCAAAGTAAGGCTATCCGGTATCGATACTTGAAGAGCGTTAATGTACGTTTTTTACGCACTCATTTTAATGATGATAGGTTTATTCAAAAGGTCAGCGCATTATGGAAGCAGAAAATAAGAAAGCGAGCTTTCTGGCTATCATTTTGATAGTCGGCTTGGGAATAGCGAGTATTTTTATTTGGCTTTTTTTGGAGCTGGCAGAAGAGGTTTTTGAAAATGAATTGAGACGTTTTGACAATAGTGTCATTGCTTCTTTCAACGCTATAAAAACGCCTACGCTTAACGCTATTTATACTTTGATCACCGAACTGGGCTCTGTCTGGTTTCTGACCAGTTTATCGGTTCTAATGATTTTATTACTGTGGTTTAAAGCCAAAGATAAATGGGGGGCGCTTTTCTTTGTCATCGCGATAGGCGGCAATGGTGCGCTAACTTGGTTGTTAAAACAGGTTTATCACAGAGGACGTCCTTCCATCAATCAAGCCATCGATGCGATTGGTTTTAGCTTTCCGAGTGGACATTCAATGGGATCAGTTGTTTTTTATGGTTTTCTCATCTATTTGATCGTACGTAGCGACCATAGAAGGGTATTCAAAATAGTATCGTCCATAATTTTAGTCACTTTTATTGTCTTAATTGGAACCAGCCGAATTTACTTAGGCGCTCATTTTCCAAGTGATGTGGTTGCAGGTTTTTTGGCAGGAACGATCTGGCTAATCCTCTGTTTATTAGCGCTCGAATGGATACAATGGCAAAGCAATAGCCAAGTGAACCCTGTCCATGCTTTGCAAGAATTTTTAATCTCCAGCTACAAATTACTGAAGTAGAAACGCGAATGCTGATGAGTCATTTATAAAATAGTGACTTCATTTAAGTTCAATCAATCACGTTCACCAAAAATTGCCGTTCCAACACGCACCATGGTAGAGCCGCTAGCGATTGCCTCTGTCATATCGCCACTCATGCCCATACTTAATGTATCCCAGCCACTCAGCTCTGGGTAACGTTGTTTAATTTCTTCGAATAACTGCTTGGTTCGAGCAAATGCATTGGTGTCTGCCTGAGCAGGAATAATCATCAAACCACGCAACTGGAGTCGCTCGTAGCCTTTAATCGTCGCTATCAACTCAGGCAATTGGTCTGGCAAACAACCTGATTTGCTTTCTTCGTTATCAATATTTAATTGAATCAGCACGTTTAATGGAGACATCTCAGCGGGACGTTGATCATTGAGACGCTTGGCAATAATGTCTCTCTCGACCGTTTGTACCCAATCGAAATGTTCGGCAATATCTCGAGTCTTATTGCGCTGAATACTGCCAATATAATGCCAAAAAATCCCATCACATTCAGGCTGTTCTTTTAGCATAGTGATTTTTTCGATGGCTTCTTGCAGATAGTTTTCACCAAAATGACTTTGCCCTTGCTTGGCCAACGTAGCAATCATATCAGCAGGTTTGGTCTTAGAAACTGCCAGCAGGACAACACTCTCACTCTTTCTTCCCACATGATTACAAGCATCGGTCAGCTGTTTGCTAACTTGTTGCCAATTATTAACCAAATTTTGGTTATCAATGTTTTGTTCAATATTACTCATATACAACTCACCAGGATGATTTAATCAGACATTTTTGATATTCGTTAACAGTAGCTTTCAACAAGAATTATGATTTTGTTATAAAACGCTTCATTAAGAAAATTCGGTATTTACTAGAGCGTGTTCTCATTTTGAGAGTAATCATAAAAATGAGATAAATGACAGTTAAATGAGTAAAGTAGCGCAGATAGCATAAATAATATTAGGATATTAATCAGCCATTTAATGATATTTGGTGAAATTTAGCGACTTTCAGCTCATTTAGATACTTTCTCTTGAACTAAGGATACGCTCCAATATATTTGCTACTTATCAGCATAACTAATTCTACATCTTATTGGTGTGATGGATGGTTAATTACCAGCATTCTTGTTATTGTATTGTTACAGATATTAACATATGCTACTAAATATAGTAATAATGGTAAATAATTTCACCTATCCTTTACTGAAGTAATTGGCTCAATACGGGTATCTATCGAATGCAAACATACCCTTTTACCATCCTTTATCTTACCCTTATTGATTGATAGGAATATCCGATTATGGCTGAAAAAAGCAGTTTAAGCATTGAAGACTTACTTCGCTTTACCGTCAAACACAAAGCGTCAGATTTACATATTTCAGCCGGCATGCCGGCCATGATTCGTTCAGATGGTGAAATGACACGAATCAATATGCCTTCGATGACTCATCAAGTGGTACATCAACTTATCTATGACATTATGAATGATAGGCAACGCGCTGACTTTGAGGAGTTCTTTGAAACAGATTTTTCTTTTGAGATACCCAATTTAGCACGCTTTCGAGTAAATGCTTTTAATCAAAACCGTGGCGCGGGCGCTGTCTTCCGTACTATTCCCTCCAAAGTTTTGACTATGGAAGACTTGGACATGGGAGCAGTATTCAAACGCATCTCAGACTTCAAACGTGGCGTAGTACTAGTCACCGGACCCACAGGTTCAGGTAAATCAACCACGCTGGCGGCTATGATTGACTATATTAATGAAACCCGTAAAGAGCATATTTTAACCATTGAAGATCCGATTGAATTTGTCCATGAGTCTAAGAAAAGCCTGATTAACCAGCGTGAAGTTCACCGAGACACCTTGGGTTTCGAGCCAGCGCTGCGCTCTGCACTACGTGAAGATCCAGATGTGATTTTGGTTGGTGAGTTACGTGACCTTGAGACCATTCGCTTGGCATTAACGGCAGCAGAGACTGGTCACTTAGTATTTGGCACTTTACACACCAGCTCAGCAGCGAAAACGATTGACCGTGTTATTGATGTGTTTCCCGCAGCAGAAAAAGATATGATTCGTGCGATGCTGTCAGAATCGCTGCAAGCCGTTGTCTCACAAACACTTCTTCGTCGTCAAACCGGTGGACGTGTTGCAGCACATGAGATTATGCTGGGCACACCCGCCATCCGTAACTTGATACGTGAGAATAAAATTGCCCAAATGTACTCTGCTATCCAAACTGGTGCAAGCGATGGCATGATTACGCTTGATCAAACGCTTAAAAACCTAGTGGCAAAAGGCACTATCAGTAAAGACGTTGCCCGCCCTTATGCTAAGCAACCTGAAGCATTTTTGTAGTATTACCAATCGTGTGTCGCTATTTCTCTTGTCGATATAGAATTTGTCGT
Organism: Psychrobacter immobilis; assembly: GCF_904846225.1. Lineage (GTDB taxonomy): Bacteria > Pseudomonadota > Gammaproteobacteria > Pseudomonadales > Moraxellaceae > Psychrobacter > Psychrobacter immobilis_F. Next base: position 178,846 of record NZ_CAJGZJ010000002.1, read on the forward strand.
TATCGATATAAGGCAGAGTGTCACACGACACACTTTATTTCTACTGGTCATCATTAGCAACGCTTAAACTATGATGTCAGATATTTTTTAACTGATTTACATCAAGTGCAGATACGATATGGACATTGATAAACTATTGCAATTAATGATCAATAAAAACGGTTCCGACCTTTTTATTACCGCTGACGTCGCCCCTTCCATGAAAATAAATGGCAAAATTCTGCCAGTGGGTAAAACGCCGTTAAGTGCTGAGCAAACCATGAGATTGGTTAAAGGTGTGATGACACCAAACCAGCAAAAAGAGTTCGAAGAAACGAATGAGTGTCAATTTGCCATTGCTGACGAGGCGCAACAAGCACGTTTTAGGGTCAGTGCTTTCATACAGCGTGATATGGCTGGGATGGTTTTACGAAAAATTGAGAATAAAATTCCGACTGTTGAAGAGCTACGTTTACCACCAGCGCTAAAAGAGCTGGCAATGAAAAAACGAGGCATCATTTTATTGGTGGGTTCGACAGGCACGGGCAAATCCACCACGCTTGCGTCTTTGATAGGACATCGCAATCAAAACTCTCATGGTCATATTATTACTATTGAAGATCCCATTGAATTTGTCCATCAACATCGCGGTTGTATTATTACCCAGCGTGAAGTCGGTATCGACACACACTCGTTTGAGACAGGTCTAAAAAACACCTTACGCCAAGCACCTGATGTCATTTTAATTGGTGAGATTCGTAACCGCGAGGTCATGAGCTATGCCATTCAATATGCCGAAACAGGGCATCTGGTTTTTGCAACCTTGCATGCCAACAATGCTAACCAAGCGATTGACCGTATTATTCACTTTTTTGAAACCAGTCGTCACAATCAATTACTGATGGATTTGTCCCTTAACTTGCAGGCCATTGTCGCTCAACAACTTATTCCCACCCCTGACGGTAAAGGACGACGTGCCGCTATTGAGATTTTATTAAACTCACAGCTGATTAGTGATTATATTCGTAAAGGTGAGGTTCACGAAATCAAAGATGTCATGACGCGCTCACGGGACAGCGGTATGCAGACCTTTGACCAAGCTCTCTTTGATCTATATGAACAAGGGGAAATCACTTATAAAGAAGCGATTCTTCATGCTGACTCTCCTAACGATTTACGCTTAAAAATCAAGCTTAGTAGCAAAAACGGTAAAGGTAATTTGGATGAAGGCGCTGATAGTTTATCATTAGATATCAGCTAGATATTTTGATCTGGCAATGTTCGCTCTCAATCTTTGCAAAAAATGTAAAGTCTTTTATGAAAAAGCCCTCGTCATCAATAACGAGGGCTTTTTTGGCTTGAACACAACAAGAGGCAAAAACTCTGTTTAGCTTACTAGAGTCTGTTCAAAATAAAACCGATACGTTAGTAGCTACGTGCTACTGGGATAAATTTTCCTGGCGTGCTGTTCGCAAGCATGACAGAGGTTGCAAAAAATCTACCCCAGCAGCACTGTATCGGATTTAAAGTAAATCGACTGTACTATAAATTTAACTATTCTAAATTCAACTGCTGTAAATCCAACCGCAACTACTTTATGGTGTCTCTACATTCTTGGTCAGCACAAATACCATAGAGCACTAGTGAATGACCTGATAGTTTAAAGCCATGATCCTTCGCCACTTTGAGCTGCTCCTCTTCGATCACCTCATTATGAAACTCTATAATCTTTCCACAAACATCACAAACCAAATGATCATGATGTCCTTCTTGGGTAATCTCAAACACTGATAAATTGTTTTCGAAGTTATGGCGCTCAACAATGCCCGCTTGCTCAAACTGTGTCAGCACTCGGTAAACAGTCGCTAAACCCACATCTTCACCTTGTTCAATAAGCGCCTTATAAATCTCTTCTGCACTCATATGGTGTAGCTCGGCGCTCTCAAGCAGCTCTAAAATCTTGATGCGAGGTAACGTAACCTTTAATCCGGCTTTACGTAAATCTTGATTGGTAAAAGAAGCCATAATATTCCTTTTGACTGTGACAGTCTTAATAAATAAAGAATCGAAAATATAAGATAAAGAATCGTGATGATTATTTTTTATTGAAGATAAAACATTTTATTAACAGCAAACCGACTTATAGCAACTAAACCTTTGCTCTATTATTTTTTGAGGTAATCCCAACGCAAGTCTATGAATTTAAAATATAAACAATAAAATCATTCAGGTATCATTTGGTAAATAATGTCGTAAGTGGTAGGAAATTGCAAGTAAATGACGTATCATTTGTCCAAGATTATCGGTCAGACGAGCACCAAACAGCTCTGGCCGTGCCTAATTCATTTCTTATGAGTCATCTTACCATGATAAAGACATTAACTTTTCGTCCGTTAAGCTGTACCAGTGCATTACGCAAGCTTGTTATCACCAGTATGCTTAGCGCTGCTGTCGCTATGTCTGGCTGCTCATTACTGAGTGTTTATAAGATTGATTTGCCACAAGGCACGCCTATTACCCAAACGCAGGCGCAAAAATTGCAAGTGGGTATGAATCAAAACCAAGTACTTTATATCCTTGGTAGTCCAGCGATTAAGGACACTCTTGAGCCTAAGCGCTGGGATTATATTTATGACTATCAAGCTGGCACAGATGGCAGCCGCAAAGGTATCGCCGATGTCAAAAATGCCAGCCAGCATTTGGTTATCTACTTTGATGATCAAGGTTTAGTCACTCGCATCGAAGGCATAGAAAGCCTTCCCGCTGCCTAACTAAAATGCTTAGCCAAGACGCTTAACAGCCTTTAACCGTTAATCACTCAACCTCGAGATTTGCTTTTGCGCTGAGACATTGGATCAGCGCTTAAGCTGCGATATACCTCAATACGGTCAAAAGGCTGTAACTGATAATTAAGCGGCTGCTTTTGTGCATAAATCCCTACATGCCAGCGCTTAGCCGTCGGCGTAGTAATATCGACCACCTCCTTACACCATCTTGCTAGCTCTGGAAACTTCGTTAACCAGCCCGCTGTCCTTAGCGCCTCATACAAACTGGTACCGTCACTGACTTGTAATGCTAAATAGTGCTGACGCTGTGCATCCTCGGCATATGCCAAATATACTGTCATGAGCAAAGCCTGTTCGGACTGCCTCGCTGCATCATTACTAATAGTTTTACTCTCATCCGCTATTAGCTCAACCACTGCATCACCCAACCTATCAAGGCTAACAATAGGGCCAATGGCACGACCAGACGCATCGCTATCCGCCATAAGTTATAAAAAGCTTCATTACCAAAGTTCAATGACTTGCGCAAATGACTGATTTTCATCTTCCAGCCCACAAATAGCGATAACAATAATACCGCCACGCTACTAATAATGACCAAAAGACCTACCAGCCAAGTACTCGGAATGGCAATGACCAATACTAACGCTAACACAAAAGTCACTACCAAACTGATCAATAGCCCAAACTTATGCGCTAATTGCTGGGTACTATAATGTAACAAGTAACTGACGACAAACAGCACGCCTACCCAATATAGCAGCTGTCCAATCGGTGATAATGATAGCCCGCTCATAAATAGAGCGATGACCCCAACGACTAATTGCAATAGCCAAATGGGTAAGACCAATTTGGTCGCGCGGTATTCAGTTGTAGTACGATTGCGAGCGGAATTTTGCGTGTTAAGATTGCTGGCATCTACCGCTGTTAGCGCTTGTTTAGCCAATAAGTTTTGGCCAAACCAATATAATCCTGTGCCTGCACCAACACTGACCAACGCTAGCGCCACTGCGCGTGCCCATTCACCCAAGCTGATATCAGTCATGGCAAAATCAATATGAGGTAAGCCATTGGCCACACCCAGCAATAACCCTAGCACCATGAGACCCAACCCAATCGGTAAGGGCGCTACGCCAAGCAAACTTAATAAAATGGCAATAACCATCAACCCTGCAGCAATTGCAAAGCTTGGTACAGTGGGTGCACTATTGAGCTCGGTCAATGCCGCTAATATACCTGTGCTGGCGCCAGATATCACTAATGCAGCAATAATAATAGATACTAGCGCTGCCAACCAACCAAAGCTGCGCCATACTGGACTGGCATCGGCTTCCCGAGTGAGCTTTTGCATACCTGCCAATGGCGCATCGACGCTACGATAGGCCAATGCAATCTCAGCATAAACCACTGGCAGTGATACCACGACCATGGCTAATAGCCACAGTAACCAAAAATCAATCTCACCAATGGATGCCGGTACAAACCAGCGAAACAGTAGTAACGGTAGCAGTGCTGCAATAAAATAAGAAGCATAACGGATCATCATAATCTAAATCCAAACGACCTAAAGTGAATAATAATAATTTATAATCATACAGAGCGATGATATAGTCAGTTCAAAATAAAATCGATACGTTAGTAGCTAAGTGCTACTGGGATAATTTTTTCTGGCGTGCTGTTCGCAAGCGTGACAGAGGCTGCAAAAAATCTACCCCAGCAGCACTGTATCGAATTTAAAGTGAATCAACTATAAGAATCTGTCAGTGATTTTATCTTTATATTGTCTCTATAATATGAGGGACAAACAGTTATAAAAAAACCCCGAAATCGGGGTTTAATAGTTCAGTGATTTTAATAACTTAACAACTCTAAAAATTCGGTAATTCTAAAAACTTAATAACTCTAAAAGCTCAATAATTTCAATAACTCGGTAATTCTAAAAACTTAGCAATAACGAATAGACGGTTAAGCGCTCAGAAACTTTATTTAAAAAAACAGAGCAAGTAATCGTGCATAGTATTAATGAATAGCGCTGATGTAATCTGACAACATACGAATATCACTATCCGATAGCTTCGATGCTACTGTCTGCATCATACCCATCTCGCCTTCTTTCGCTGCGTCATTGACACGCTTCTGATCATCGCTATCAATATCATCAACGCGGCCAGCGGCACGGAATAGTTTTAGCTGAGTAGAGATGTATTGTGCATGCTGACCACCTAAACGTGGGAAAGCCGCCCAAACATTACCAGCAGCATCTGGACCATGACAGCCTGCACAGCCGATTACGCCACGTGACTTATCACCGCCCAAGAAAAGTTTGGTTGCCTTTTGGTTGGTCGCAGGATTACCAAAACCGACGCCCCAAGGTGCTTGACTTGCATAATAACCCGCCACATTGGCCAAGTCTTGCTGAGATAGGTTTGCAACTTGTGATTGCATGATACCGTTTTTGCGGTAGCCTGCTTTGAAGTTAACCAGTTGTTTGTAGAGATACTTTACGTTTTGACCACCTAAATTAGGCTGTGCTGGAACCACGCTAACACCATCAACGCCATGACAAGCGGCACAAACAGTTTCTGCAATTTGTTTACCAGCATTAATGTCATACTCAGGAACGACAATAGCAGCTTGTACGCTGAAACTTGCAACGCATAAGCTGGCAGCAGCGATTAACTTTTTCATTGATACAAATCCTACTAGCTCGGCGTAAGCATTATTTAGAGTGATTGCACTGATTAGATACCCAATATGAGCTGCCCTACTATTGGCAAGGCAGATACAAACTTTAAGGTCTTGACACAAACAATCTGGAAGTACTTACTAACATCAGGGTTTATTTTCAATTATTATAGCAAGACTTTGTAGTATTTGCTTACTTAATCATCACATTAGCCAGTTTTTCTAACGATGCACTAAAGTGCTCACTCAAAATAAAAAACGCTAACGTTTATGAACCCAGCGCTTTATTTTAAACCGCTCAATTTTATTTATATCCTAACTATTTACTCATATATTCAATCAGCTTGCGATAGTCATCATCGCTACAGTTATTACAAAGCCCGCCCGCTGGCATTTGAGTCATCCCATTTTTAACTGACTTGATTAGCGTTGGCATGCTTTTCTGATTTATAAGCTGCTGCCATTTAGCACTGTCGCCTTTTTTGATGGCATTTAGCGCGCCACTATCGTGACAGGCGGCACATGAGTTATCATAGGTGGTTGCAATATCGGCAGCAGTAGCACTGGTCATCATGACACTAGTTAATAATACGGCAGCACTGCTCCCCAATAAGATGCGATAAGTTTGGCTAAAAAGCGTGGTGATTGACAACATAGAACACCTCCTTTGATGTTTCACTCATTTGATCAACCATTCTATTAAATGGTGTTCATTTAACCTATCTGATTAAATATTGTAACAATTTATGTCATATACAGATAGATAAATATAGTTTGGTTTTAGTAACGCGTTTGACGACCGTCATAACTTTGCTAATGACGGATTAATTTTAGTGTTATGCTGTCATTTATATGACGTTAATCATCGTTATTTCAATAAGTAAAACAGATAATAGTATAGAATGGTCAGTAATTTTGAACAGCTGTTTTTATGACTAATACGCCTTTAAAATGAGTGCGAATAGATTCTCACCATGTTTTATCCAATGCATTGCCTTAGGGCGTGTTTGATCCTTCAACCATGGCACTGACAGGAATTATTTTTTAGGCGATTCGACGTTAAAAATCGTAAGTTTAGTCATTCTAAGCGTCTTTTTTTAACAATGAAGCGGCAAAAAAGAGTTCTGTCCCTATGGGCTGATGCTAAAATTACCCCATACTGCGTTGCAATTCTAGCTAAGGTATTAACATTATCGTCGACTTGCTCCTTGTCTGGCGCTATTTGAGCCATCAGCAGTGCCTATTTGTGAATACTCAAACACGCCCTAATATCCAGTAAATTAAAATTTTATACCCGTATCCAATTTCTTGAAGATTAATGAGCCATTTATGAATACCCCGTTTACAGATGTTGCCGCCGAACATGCGCTGTTCAACACCAAGTCTCGTCAAAAAATTCAACAAACTGAATTTATGACATCAGCGCCGACTTTTCGCCTTTGTCCACCTGATATGGGTCTAGAAGTCGCCTTTGCAGGACGCTCAAACGCGGGCAAATCCTCGGCTATCAATGCTTTAACCAATCAGCGCCAACTGGCACGCTCGTCCAAAACCCCTGGTCGTACGCAGATGATTAACTTTTTTAGTATTGGTAATACTGAGAGGCGTTTGGTAGATTTGCCAGGTTATGGCTATGCGGCTGTACCGCTTGAGATGAAAAAAGAATGGCAGATTGAGCTAGAAGAGTACTTAGTGTCACGCTCAAGCCTTGCCGGATTAGTACTTATGACTGACATTCGTCATCCATTAAAATTCTTTGATGAGCAAATGTTACGTTGGGCAAATGATGGTGATCTGCCAGTACATATCTTATTGACCAAAGCAGATAAGCTTAAGTATGGCGCTTCTAAAAACGCCCTACTCAATACTCGCAAAAAACTCAAAAAACTCGGATTAAACTGCACCATTCAGTTATTTTCAGCCTTGAGAAAAGAAGGTCTTGATGAGCTGGCTGGCGTAATGGGCAACTGGTATGAGTATCAGCTCGATGCCGATAAAATTATTGAATCCTCTTTTGCGTTGCTAGAAGGCGCTGAGTTGGAAGATGCTATTGAAAAAGAAAACGTTCAAAAAGAAGATGCTCAAGAAGAAAACAAATAAATATCATAGTCCTAAATCAAAAAGGGTTTATCGTTATTATCGATAAACCCTTTTTTTATTATTTAAAATGATTTCTATCTAGGGCATGTCGTCAATTAGATTATGAGCATTAAAATGCATCAATGTGCTAGTTGATGACACGTCCTAAGCACACAATAGCTCTGCCAACACTTGCGGCGTGTCAACCTGATACGTAGGCTGCTGCGCTGCGAGCTCCTCCTTAGTTGCCGCACCATAGTTGACCGCGATACTGGTCATACCAAGCTTGTTAGCCATTTGAATATCATAAATACTATCACCGATAAAAACCGCATCAGAGATCTGCTTCTGCGTATAAGTCAAAATATCGGTCAGCATCTGCGGATCGGGTTTTGATCCGGCCTCATCAGCGCAGCGTGTCATGACAAAATATTCCTGACTTTTAGAGGCCTCTAGTACACGATCTAGCCCTTTTCTTTTTTTGCCCGTGGCGACTGCCAGTCTTTTACCGTCATCTTGTAAAGTCTGCAACATATCTTCTATCGAAGCAAAAAATGGGGTGCAATGACTGTTAGCAATATAGTAATCAGCATAACTTTGCTGAATAGCAAGCTTTTGCGTGCCATCTGCTTGAGGGTATAAAATATCAATACCATTCATTAAGCTCAATCCGATAATGTCTTGTACTTCTTTATCGGTCGTCTGAAATCCGTGCGCTTCTCCTGCGATATGCATGGATTCAACGATTAAGCCAATTGAGTCCATCAGCGTGCCATCCCAATCAAAAATAATCAGCGTCTTATCTGCTAAGAGATGATTGGCTGATAATGGCGTTCTTTTGGCAGCGGTAGAGATATTGGTGACATATTTTTCACTCATAAATAGACCTTAGCGAAGAGCAATAATAAATGGTAGATAGGGAGACAGATACGAAAACGTCACGGCGGCTTATTCATAGAAATAAGATATCGTGACGCTTAACGTTAACACTTAAAAATTCTATTTGGCTACTTATTCGGGCAACGTGATCGTCTCTGGCAACCAGTCTGCCATATCGTCTGGCAGTGGTGCAGTGATGGTCTCATAGCCTGGAATGTCTAAACGCCACGCATGCAGACACAGACGATGGACGCCTGATTTGTCATGTACGTTGTATTTATCGTCGCCCAAGATCGCATGACCGATATGAGCCAAATGCACACGGATTTGATGGGTGCGGCCCGTCAGTGGTTTGGCTTCAATTAAGCTCACTGGCTGATTGGCAATCATAAAACGACCATGTACGACAATGTCGGTCTGGCTTTCTTTTGCTTGCGAGTCTTGCGCATCTACTTTGACGCGGCGCTCACCACTAGCGAGCGTGTAGCGTAGCAATGACGCATCGATACGTTGCTCATTTAATGCAGGCTGACCTTTGGCGATGCATAGATAGTGTTTTTGGATGGTTTTGTCGACCAAATGCTGCTGCAAGGTTTTTAACGCTGAGCGCTTTTTAGAAATCATCAACAAACCTGAGGTGTCTTTATCGATGCGATGTACCAGCTCTAGGTATTTTTTACCTGTCACTTCACGCATGGCTTCGATAACACCAAAGTCCAAACCACTACCGCCATGAACAGCAATACCAGAAGGTTTATTAAGGACTAGCATGCCCTCGTCTTCATAAACCACACGTGCCAATAAGCTTTTGGCAAATTCGGTGCTGATGATTGGCTTTTCACGGGTAGCAAGTACCACCGGCGCGATACGTACCACGTCTTCACGCTGTACTCTATCGTGTGCCTTGCAGCGCTTATTATTGACTCGTATTTCATCTGAGCGAATCATTTTATAAATATGCGGTTTTGGCAAACCTTTCAAGCGATTCAGCAAAAAGTTATCCAAGCGCTGGTCATGTTGATGACGCGTTACTTCAAGATAATTTACTTTGCCAAAGTTGCTGATTTCATCGTCAGCGCTTTGCGGGCGTGTTTTGCTATTAAAAATAGCAGGGGCTTCAGGGGTAGGTGCGTCGTCAGTCATTTTTGAGTTCGTCATTTTTAGTTAGGTATTTACACAAAGATTTGTTATAGTTTAGCATGTTGAGCGACAATTAAGCAGAAGCTGTGGCAATAATCATTGTTGCTTCAGATAGCAGATTACTATTTTTACGACTTATTAGTAAAGAGGTATAAGCCGTATACCCTGTAGAGATTGGACGTTTCATCTGATTTTAGGGCGTATCATCTGTTTACAGATATCAATGATAGATATTCATAGATACGACCTCATAAATTGAAGGAACCGTACTGATTGTACTCAGTGATATAAAATAATCAGTACCATAAAATAAATAGTGACACTAAATACCTTTGTGTTAAAAAATTCAGTGTTAATAAATTTGGCAAAGCGCCTGTTTATCAACCGATAATGACACTACATTAACTCACAACCCGCATGACAACGACTTTACTTGATAACTGTTTATTATTTAATAACTGGTTATCTGATGGTCCTTTACGCGAGCGTAGTCGAGCAAGTATGGGTTGTTTAACATTAGGATCGAAAAGTATATCGATAGCTGCCTAAGTATTGGTGGTCAAACAGATGGCGAAAATTAAGATTTAAATATAGCACCACACCGATGATTTGGTCATTTATTCTGTTTGCCAAGTACGCCCCGCTGATAACCAAAGCTGCGATACCTAATATTAAAACATTCCAGATATGATTAACGTTATATGTGATAGAACGATAAATAAAGAGTAACCAATTGCTTCACCTAGATAAATAATTGCTGGAGACTGCTACTTTATATAATAGCACTCACAACAGCGAGATTATTGTTAGACTTTGATGGATAGATTGCAACAGCACGATACTGCTTGAGTATCAGTATTTTTAAACCAGTAACCGCCAGTACTCACTCTTACAAAGTGCGCTGCCATAGCTACCAATAAAATTTACTGATCATTTACTAGTACGCTGACGCATGAATACTTAAACCAAACCTACCAATAATAGGATATAAATACATAGCTTTACACCCTATAGCATTTATATTTTCGTTAGCATTGCTAATGCATTTTAGGTAAAAATAAGCCATTGAAAAGCCAACGTGCTTTATGAAACCCACGATTTACGTTCTATTGTTAATTAAAATCTGACCATGCTAATTTAACCATTAGCCGCACTTGCCCTTACGCCCGAAAGCCCGTCTCGTCGTTGTTATGCGTACTCATAGGATACAGATATGAAACGCATTTTGATCAACGCTACTCAAAACGAAGAAATTCGTGTCGCCTTATGTACAGGCAACCATCTATACGATTTCGATTTAGAAAACCGTACTCGTGAACAAAAAAAATCTAATATTTATAAAGGTCACGTAACCCGTGTCGAACCATCGCTTGAAGCTGTTTTTGTCGAATATGGCTCACAGCGCCAAGGATTTTTACCAATTCGTGAAATTTCTGCTGAATACTTGAGCGGCAATCCACGTGATGAAAACATCAAAAAACTGATCAAAGAAGGCGACGAGCTAATCGTCCAAGTCGAAAAAGAAGAGCGTGGTAATAAAGGCGCTGCTCTATCAACTTATGTCTCACTAGCGGGTCGCTATTTGGTATTGATGCCAAACAATCCTCGTGGTGGTGGTATCTCACGTCAAATCTCAGGCAAATTGCGCGAAGACATGAAGCGCATGCTGGGCAGCCTCGATCTGCCAAAAGGCATGAGCGTCATCATTCGTACTGCGGGTATCGGTAAAACGCAAGAAGATTTGCAACACGATTTGAACCATCTCCTCAATATCTGGCAAGCTATCCAAGAACAAAACCAAAAATATCCTTCGCCTCGCTTGGTTCATCAAGAAGCGGGCGTGGTCACACGTGCTGTCCGCGACTATCTGCGTGATGATATCGCTGAGATTTGGATTGATAATGAAAACGCTTATATTGAAGCGGCAGGTTTTATCGATGCAGTGATGCCAAAACAGGCAGAAAAACTACGCAAATATACCGATTATGAGCCGATGTTTTCACGCTTTAATATCGAAAAACAAATCGAAACGGCTTATCAGCGTGAAGTTCGTCTGCCCTCAGGTGGTTCAATCGTTATTGACCAAACGGAAGCATTGGTCTCTATCGACATCAACTCAGCCAAGTCTACCAAAGGCTCAGATGTTGCTGAAACTGCCTATCATACCAATTTAGAAGCCGCCGATGAAATTGCACGCCAGTTACGCCTGCGCGACATGGGTGGTTTGATTGTCATTGACTTCATCGATATGAATGACAACAAGCATCAAAAAGAAGTCGAAAAACGACTGATTGATGCCACTAAATATGACCGTGCCCGCGTACAGTTTGGCGACATCTCTAAATTTGGTCTGATGGAAATGAGCCGTCAGCGTTTGCGTCCGTCATTAGAAGAATCAACGGGTTATATCTGCCCGCGCTGCCATGGTAATGGTATGATTCGCGACTTACGCTCATTGTCGCTATCAATTATGCGTCAGATTGAGCAAATTGCGTTAAAAGAACGTCAAGGTGAAGTCCAAGCAGAAGTGCCGACTGACATCGCAGCCTTTTTATTAAATGAAAAGCGCGACAGCTTGGTATATCTTGAGCAAGACAGTGGCACTCGTATCACCATTTTGCCGCACGCGCATTTAGAGTCACCGAACTTTAAACTACACTTCAATCGCGATGGCTTTGCACCTTCGAGTTATGAGCGTATCACTGATACCCAGCTGCAAGAGCATAGCGATCTTGGCTACAATGTTGATTGGCAAACTGCTGAAAAAGAACGCCCAGAACAGCAACCAACTCGCCAGCCACGTCAAGTATCAGACAGTAAAACGGCCAGCCAACAAAGCAGCACAGTAGATCATAGTAACGATCACCGTAGCCATAAAAATGCCAACAACGTCTCATCGACGAGTGCAGCGCAGCCCGTCCAAAATCAAAATGTCGTCGCTCCTGCCACGCCAGTAGCTGTGCAACCTGCCCGCATTGAAACGAATGCCCAACCGCAAGCTGTTGCTTGGTTGTCTAATTTATTTGCTCAAGCGCCGCAAGCCTCAACGACGCCTAGCGTCAGTAGTCGTGATGCTGCTGAAGCCATTGAAGCGCTGGTAAATGGAGGCGCGCAAAGCTTAGGTTCATTTGGACAAATTGATAGCAATGCTTTGAATAATGCCTCAAATGGTGCGCAAGCAACTCAGCCAAACGACCATCAAAAAAATGATACCCAGCAGTCAGATAGCAATGCCAATCGTCAGCAGGCGAGTCATGCCTCAGACAGCGATACTGATGATAGCAGTAATGAAGACAGAAGAAGACGTAAGCCACGCAAGTCTAGATCCTCTAAGCCTCGTCAAAGAAAAGAGCAAACGGATGAGACGAGCAATGAAGTAAGCAGTACTACAGATAGCAATACTGCAAATGCAGCTGCCAATAACGCTGATGACAAATCGTCTGACAATCAAGACAAACGTCAGCATGACAATAGACGCACCAATGATCGCAACCGCAATAATCGTCAAGACAGCAATCAGCAGAACCCTAAGCGCAATGCAAACGAGCGCAATGACTCTGAGGATAAAGACAGCAATACAGCAGATGAGCAAACTCGTGCTAAGCGTAAAACGCATAGTCAACGTGGCTCACGCGGAAAGTTAGAGCGCGGCGAGACGCTAACGGCTGATAATATTAAACAAAATAATCAGCAAGCGACTACATCGGCTAACGGCAACAAAAATCAATCTAACACACGCCGCAATCAAGACCCTAACGAAGTCGTATTACAAGTGAATGAAGCACCTGCTGAGCTTAAATCACCGGAAGTTGTGCACTTATCTTTAGATGACAGCAAATCTATGCAGATGAAACATCAACCTGCTAAGAAACAAGAATCAGCAAGTGACACATCACAAGAACGCACGACTCAGCAGCAGGCTAATCAACAGAGCAATGACGTACAAAACTCTAATGGGCAAAAATCTGATGATAAAAGCTCTGATAATGCAGTTACGGGAAAAAGCGCTGTAAAAACTCATGAGTCTAAGGTTGATGAAGTTAAAGTAAGAACTACTGAAGATAAAGTGCAAAATAACGCGCCAAAATCTGATAGTAACGCTGAATCTGATAGTAACGCTGATGACCAAAAATCTGTAATTGATGTGCAGTCAACCTCTCAGAGCACTACAGGCAGTCAAGCGGATAGTCCAAAATCCACGACGACTGAGGCAGAAAGCACTCAAGCAGTATCAGAGAGCCAAGAGACGAATGAGAAAGCGAATATCACTGCTGATATCAATGAGAGTGCGAATGCTAAAAATACTCCAGAGAAGGACAGCAATGTAGAAACTAGCAATCAGAGTAAATCAGCACTGCAACTGACGCATGAAGCCTTGTTTGCGACACGCTACGTCACCGCTGAGAAGTTTGGTCAAGCCAATAATGACCCACGCGTTGTCCGCAGTCAGCAGACACAATCACCAGCAGCTCAAAAGCCAAAAGCAATTGAGCAGACAGTGGTAAGTATGCCGACTATACGCGGCACGGTTGGTGAGTTTATTCGTGCGACTTTGCCAGAAGCCTCAACTCGCTTAGCAGAAGAAGGTGTTATTAACTGCTTTATCGAGACGATGGTCTTATATACTCAGCAAGCGCAAAATGCTGACGATAGTGCCAACGACGACAGCACTATGAGCGATAGTAGTGATAGCGATAGTCGTGATAACGAGCTTGCTAGTCAGAGCTTTGACTTTAGCAACTATGGCTATCAGCCATTAGCAGTGGATTATTTAACGCGCTTTGAAGCGATGACACAAGCGGTTAGTCAGTTTGCAGCAGAACAAGGCAAAACAGACGTTGAACCACGCGCTATTAACAAACGTGCGAGCAACGATCCACGTGGTCAGCATCCTGATTATCAGGAATCAGCCACCTTACGCGTTCCTGCTGAAGAACAAGCTGAAGCAAAATCAGAGGATGCTAATGAGGTAGCTACTGACACTAAGCAGACTGATTTTAAACAAACTGAGAATGACGTTGATGCGCATAACATCGAGGCCACTGCTCTTGCCAATCAAGCACAGACAGAGAGCGTCAGTGCTGATAGCGAGCAGCTATTAGTAGCAGATCAAGAACTATCAAAGGCGCATAACACGCAGTCTAACGATGGCAATGCTGAAAGCGTCGAGAGTGCTAACGACGTTCAAACAGAAAGCAAAGATATCGAAGATGCTGCTGTGCAAGCTACTCATGTTGAAGAGAGCGAGCAAATAGCGAATCCTGAGGTAGCGCTGCCAACGAAAGAAGAAAGTCAGGCCGCGAAGTCGAAAACTACGATTGCAAGTTATAAAAACATGATCGAAAATGTGGCGGAGCAATTATTACCACAGACAGGTATGTTTAACTTAACCACGCCAAAAGTACCAAAGGCACGCAGTCGTAAGCCCAAAACCGATCATAAAAAGCCAACGCAAGCTGAAAAGCTAGAGGCTGATGATGTAGATAGCGACAGCTAGTACTGTAAGCATAAAAAGTACTACAAGCCTAAATAGTACTGTAAGCCCAAAGCAAGAGCCCCAATGTTGATAACAACGTTGGGGCTCTTTTTGTTTTGAGATTTTTTATGCGGCGTGTTTTTACTTAAGTATTAATTTACAAAGCAGATTCATCATAAGAATAAACTAATACGTTTAGTGCGCAGAGGATGGCTTGTCCTCCTTGCCACGCATTTTATTGATAACCGTAAAAATAGCAACGACTGCCGCACCAATGATGAAACCAATAACACCATTTAAAAGAGTGGTTGTTAAGCTTTCAAAAATACCGGTTAGATGCGCGATATCCTCAACGCCGTGATGTAAAAAACTAATGCCATGTACTAAGATACCACCGCCCACTAAAAACATCGCCAACGTGCCAGCAATAGATAAAAACTTCATTAATTTTGGTGCAGCAGCTAACAGGAAATCCCCGATCTTCTGTTTAATATCACTGCTCTGCTTTTTTAAATATAGCCCTAAATCATCTATCTTGACAATGCCCGCTACTAAACCATACACCCCAACAGTGATCGCTATTGCCACAATAGATAGCACTAAACTTTTCGTCAACAAGCTCCCGCCTGCTGCAGCGCCTAAAGTGATTACGATAATTTCTGCTGAGAGAATAAAGTCAGTACGTATCGCCCCTTTGATTTTTTCCTTTTCAAAAGCAACCAAATCTATAGTCTCATCAGCATTGGCTTGCCTACGCGCATTCTGCTCTTCATCATGCGGCAGAATATGTGGCCAAAACTTATGAATAACTTTTTCAGCGCCTTCATAAGCTAGAAATAGCCCACCACACATCAGCAAAAAAGTGACTAATGGTGGATAAATAGTGCTGATAAGTAGCGCGGCTGGCACTAAGATAAGTTTATTAAGGAACGAGCCTTTCGCCACTGCCCAAACCACTGGCAACTCACGGTCAGCTTTGACACCAGTGACTTGCTCAGCGTTGAGGGCTAAATCATCGCCTAATACCCCAGCGGTTTTTTTGGCGGCAACTTTCGTCATCACCGAGACGTCATCTAAGATCACGCTAATGTCATCAAGTAAGGTTAATAAACTGGCACCTGCCATATGAGCTCCTTGGGGCAAATTTTTGAGAAAAATGGTTTTGAGATGGCCCATACAAAAAATTTGTACAAATTCTCATAAAAACCTGATTATTAACAGTAGCGTACCTAGACAAGCGTCGATATGACATAGTACAAATGTATCTTATTTTTTGAATTTATATTCGTTGGCATCGTTACCAAAACCACGCTAATTTACATCATTGTCCTAAGAGCCTATGGCTGTTATTTTTCATAAATATGGTAATATAGAGGATATTATCATCTGCCTTTTATTATCAATAAGTTATAAAAATGCTTTCACAGTCAGTTTTTTGAGTAACGCTGATATGCATCCTTATATATAAATTTATAACGCATTCATCATTAGGCGCGATGCCTATAGGAAACCCATATGTCCTCTCCCATCATCAAAAACCTCGTTACCCGTCATCACTCTCCTCGCACCACTTTGTCTCGTTTTATAATGAGTGCTTTATTGGTTGTGATTGCGGCTGGCTGCTCCAATAATGCGGCGGATGCAACGAGCAATACCAGCATTGTCAAGTCAACATCAACCAAAGTCAGCCCTGCCAAAACAACGGCAGATAATGACCCTGCTGTAGCAAAAGCCTTACAAGCCAATTTAAAGGCTTCTGGCATCGAAGAAAGTATCGTGTCAGCGGTGCCGACAGATATGGAAGGAATTTATTGGGTAACTGCTGAAGGATTGCCTTCGTTCTTTACCGATAAATCTGGCAAACACATTATCCAAGGTCAAATCATCGCTGTTGGTGACGCGGCTCCTGTTGATATCAGTGCCGCCTTAGTGGTCAGTACCGCACAAGAAGCCCTAAAAGCCGTCGATAAAAAAGAGATGATTATTTATCCTGCCAAAGGCGAAACTAAAGCCGTTATTTACGCCTTTACTGATGCAGACTGTGGCTACTGTCGTAAATTGCATGGAGAGATGGATGACATCAATGCGCGCGGTATCGAAGTACGTTATTTGGCATGGCCACGCAGTGAAGAATCGGTTCCAAAAATGGAAGCGATTTGGTGTAGTCAGGATCGTAATGCAGCCATGAATCAAGCAAAAATGGGAGCTGATATACAAGCACCTAGCTGTGCCAGTCCTGTACGAGAGCACATGGCATTAGGCACAAAACTTGGTGTACGTGGTACTCCTGCCGTCTTTACTGAATCAGGAGAGCAGATAGGCGGCTATTTACCTGCAGCTCAACTGGCTCAAGCAGTAGGCGCTAATTAGGAAATGATTGGATACTTTTTGTTAGCCATTAGCTAAGCGACATTGTGTAGACGTCACACTTGCTTGTCGGTATGATACGATAAGGCGCTATGCAACATCAGCAGCACACTTCTGTTTGAGCATTTTTTATTCAACTATAATGAAACAAAGAGAGCATTGCGACTGTCAAATTCGCGTAAATACTATATTTAATACTGCAAGATTTAATACTGCAAACGAATTTGGCCTCGTAACAGCTTTATCATTGGTTCGTTATATTTAACCTTTTGAGGATACTGTGAGTAACTCCATCAAACTAGCGATACTTGGTCTAGGCACCGTCGGAACGGGCGTAATCAATCTAATCAATGACAATTTAGCTGAGCTAAAACGCCGTAGTGGACGCGATATTATCATTACCGAAGTGGGTACGCGCCGTCAACGTGATGACATTGATCCTAATATTATTCAAAACAGCGACTTGATGGCCACTGCGGCAAGCGATAATGTCGATATCGTTATCGAAGTGATTGGCGGTACTACCTTGGCGAAAGACGTCATTATGCACGCCATTCAACATGGCAAGCATGTGGTTACCGCAAATAAAGCGCTATTGGCTGAACATGGCAATGAGATTTTTGCATTCGCTGAAGCAAACAACGTCCATGTCGCTTATGAAGCAGCGGTTGCAGGCGGTATTCCCATTATCAAGGTGATGCGCGAGGCGCTTGCTGCCAATAAAATCAATTGGCTTGCCGGTATTATCAATGGCACTGGCAACTTTATCATGACCGAAATGCGTGATAAAGGTCGCCCATTTGCAGATGTGCTGTCTGAGGCGCAAGCGCTGGGTTACGCCGAATCAGATCCAACGTTTGATGTTGAAGGTATCGATGCGGCGCATAAATTGGCATTACTAGCCTCTATTGCCTTTGGTATCCCGTTGCAATTTGATAGCGTTTATTGTGAAGGTATCACAGGTATTACCTTACAAGACGTGAATTATGCTGAAGAGCTTGGCTACCGTATCAAGCATTTGGGCTTTGCGGTACGCCGTGATGGACACGGCAATGCTGATGCCGCTGGCATTGAGCTACGAGTACATCCAACGCTGATTCCGCAAGATGCCTTACTTGCCAACGTCAATGGCGTAAAAAACGCTGTGCTGGTCAACTCACATCCGCTAGGACAAACGCTTTATTGCGGTGATGGCGCTGGTGCTGGGGCAACGGCTTCTGCTGTCATGGCCGATGTCATGGATTTGGTTCGTGTGTTAGGTAGCAAAGACAACCACGATCAAAGCAATATTAATCAAAACAACCACGGTCATCATGTCCCGCATTTGGCATTTATACCTGAGCAGCTGTCAGACACGCCTATATTGCGCGCTGAGCAGATGATAACCGGTTATTATTTGCGTGTTCATGCTTATGACAGTCCTGGCGTTTTGGCGGATATTACTCGCATCCTAAGCGATGCTGGTATCAATATTGATGCGATTTTACAAAAACCTGCGCACAAAGTCGGTCAAGTACCAGTCATCATTTTGACACTGCCTGTGGTAGAAAGTCAGATGAACGTAGCTATCGAAAAAATCGAAAAATTAAACACCATTACTGATAAAGTAGTACGCATTCGTTTAGATGAGCTGGCATAAAGCGCATACTTAACGAACCAATGATTTTGGGCGTGTCATCATTTGGATTGTAAGGCTTAAAGCGAGATAAATGGCAGTCAAACAAGGAAAATAACGCAGATAATATCGAGATATTAACCCGTTATTTGACGATGTTTGGCAAAGTTTAGCCATTTTAAGACCACTAAATGATTAAGTGTGCTACTTGATGACATGCCCTAGCAAGCGAGGAAAATGCTTGCTGATAAGCGCTCGATGATTCATCAACGCTTGTCTTGACTCTAAATAAAATATTTTCATTTAAATACGTAAAAAGGAATAATAACGATGTCAAATGATTCAATTGTAATTTTAAATGGCGCACGTACACCAATGGGCGGCTTTCAAGGCGCATTAAAAGATATGAGCGCCACTGATCTTGGCGCTGCTGCTATCAAAGCCGCCGTCGAGCGTTCAGGCGTTAGTATCGAAAATATCGACGAAGTCATCATGGGCTGTATTTTGACCGCAGGTTTGGGTCAAGGCCCTGCCCGTCAAGCAATGCGTAAAGCGGGTCTATCTGATGCCACTGGTGCCGTGACAATCAATAAGCTTTGTGGCTCAGGTCTAAAAGCGGTGATGCAAGCGCATGATGGTATCAAGGCTGGCAGCTTCAATGTAGCAGTTGCTGGCGGTATGGAGTCTATGACCAATGCCCCTTATATCATGCCAGGATCACGCGGTGGCTACCGTATGGGACATCAAGAAGTGAAAGACCATATGTTTTTGGATGGTTTAGAAGATGCCGAAACAGGTAAGTTAATGGGTAAGTTCGCCCAAGAAATGGCGGATGAAAAAGGCTATACACGCGAGCAGATGGATGAGTTTGCTATCGAATCGCTGAATCGTGCCCTAACGGCTATCAAAGACGACCACTTCAAAGACGAGATCGTGCCAGTTACGTTTGAAACCCGTAAAGGCGAGCAAACTGTTGATACCGATGAGCAACCTGCCCTCGCCAATGCTGAGCGTATCCCGACTTTGCGCCCAGCGTTTGCTAAAGACGGTACGATTACTGCAGCAAACGCCAGCTCAATCTCAGATGGTGCTGCTGCTGTTGTCGTAATGAAAGAATCACAAGCGAAAGCGGAAGGTCTTGATTACCAAGCCCGTATCGTTGCGACTGCTTCGAACTCGCGTCATCCCAGCGAATTTACCATCGCACCAATCGGGGCGATTGAAAAAGTCTTAGCCAATGCAGGTTGGTCAGTAGCTGATGTTGATCTGTGGGAGATCAATGAAGCGTTTGCGATGGTTACGATGACAACGATGGACCAATTAAACATCGAACACGCTAAAGTAAATATCGAAGGCGGTGCTTGTGCGCTAGGGCATCCAGTTGGTTGTTCAGGGGCACGTATCCTAGTCACGCTTATCAACTCTCTAAAGCGTACTGGTGGTAAAAAAGGCGTTGCAACGCTATGTATCGGTGGCGGTGAAGCCGTTGCAGTGGCCATCGAACTGCCTTAAGTAGCCATCTCTATAACGCTTAGCGTGGTAGAGAACCGTGAAAATTTGAAATGTTAACTTTTCTGATTTAATCAAAACCGCATTGCCAATTGCTCTGCGGTTTTTTTGTGCCTAAACTTTTACCTAAAAATATTCAATAAGTAAATATAGTCGAAGCCAAATAATTTCGATACAAGGAAGCCACGCACAGATAGTACAAGTAGTACATCAAGCGTGGGTGACGATGTAGCGGATTTATAGGGATTTGACTATACTGTTCTTTACTGTAAGAAACCCTTAACTCAAAATTATATAGACACGCTCCGCTTTACAGCCTATTACACGCAATTACCTCAAGCGCACACTTTGCTACCTTGCTTATATATATCATCCAAAATCATGATGTTACGATGATTACAAGTTGATGTAGAAGCTACTTAACGAGAATAGCTAGACAATCTGTTTTTAGTAAAATAGTTTTAATAGAACAATAGATATTTTATGGAAATTTAGCTTTATAAAAATAACCATTAATAATTTACTCATACAAAAGGAAGAATATAATGAGCCAACTAATTCGTTTAAGAGATATTCAAGCCACTCACCGTGATCTTATCGGTGACGACTATTATGACCCATCAGGTAAAACGGCTTATGGTGTCAATGAAGAAAAAATTGGTAAAATCGAAGGGGCATTGGTAGAAGATACTACTGGCCGTATTCGTTATTTGATTGTTGATGCTGGCGGTTGGTTTAGCTCAAAAGAAGTATTGGTACCAGCAGGTTTGGCACGTATCGTTGGTGATGATGTATTCTTTGATAGCCTAACTCAAGCTCAAGTAGAAGCAATGGATGTCTACGATCATGACTATCAATATAGCTATAAAGATCAGTACGAAAGAGATCGTCAGACATTTGTAGCAGACACGGTTCCAACTGAAGAGCGTATGGAAATTGCAGAACATAACTATGATGCACCAAATACGTTAGAGTTGTTAGAAGAACGTTTGACCGTTAATAAAGATCGTATCGTCGCTGGTTTAGTTAAAGTCGGTAAGCATGTCGTTACAGAAGAGCGTAATGTAGATGTTGAGCTAGAAGAAGAACATGCTAATATCGAGCGTACCAACGTTGATCGTCCAACTGATCGCCGTATCGGTGATGTCAATGGTAATGAGACAGTCGAAGTAGAATTGTCAGCAGAACGTGCTCGTGTTGCCAAAGAAACGTATGTATCCGAAGAAGTGAACGTCGGTAAAACCACTGAGCGTCATACTGAAACGATCGTTGAAACCATTCAGCGTGAAGAATTAGATATTGATCGTGATGGTAACGTTGTTGACCGTGAAGGTAACATCATTGACCGCGACGGCATTACTGCTGAAGATGTACGCCGTGCTCGTGGTATGTAATAGGCTAATATGTCACCTGTTTTGTATGGCGAATCTTTATAAATATAAAAAACGGCGACCCTATTCAGCAGCTGAATCTTTGATTTAGCGATTAAGACCAGAGCATGCCTCTGGTCTTTTTTATGCTTATAAATGTTATTCTTACTCAATTAATAATAATAAGGAAATAACAATGACTACCGATAAAACAGATATTTTAGCTACGCATGGTGTAGACACGCTTCAGAATAGCTCAACAGCAGACCAAACACACTTAATCGATCAAGATAAAGAAGTGAATACGACTGGGCAAGGCGGCCGTCTAGAGCTATTAGAAGAACGCCCTGTAGTAAATAAAGAACGCTTAGATGTTGGTAAAGTGACCGTTACTAAACACACACGCACCAAAACTATTGAGGTGCCCATTGAGCTAGTAGAAGAATATATCATCGTTCGTACTGAATTTCATGACACCCAAAGCCAAGATTTGCTATCTGGCAATTACGATGATAAAGATGTCTTACGTCATGTTGAGCCATCGTTGGACAGCAAGGCCGTCGTCACGATCAACGATAAAAAAGTTGAGATTGGCGATACGCCTATTGAGATAATATTATCGCGTCAAGTAGCGACTATTACGAAAGAGACTTACGCTATCCAAGAGATTGATATCAGCAAAACCGTCCATACGCATACAGATAGTATCCAAGTGATGCTCAAACATGAAGAGCTGGATGTGACAGAAGAAGGGTTTTTAGAACATGAGGCTGGTTCTACTTATAATAAGTAGCGTTTGATAAGCATCGTCAAAAAAAAATAAAAGCGCGATAGTACTGCTGCAATGAATTTTTTGAAGCAGTCATAAAAAAGCAACGCAAGCGTTGCTTTTTTTTATACTTTTTTAGCATCGTATCGAGCTTATTTATACCGCGTCTTGATCAGTCTTTTTACACTCATAGGTGCTTACCTTTGCTGCATCGGCACCAGCCATACGCATCACGCCCGTTTCTCGTGCTTGATGAGCGACACGCCATTGTACAAAACCTTCACCGCCATCAATCGCATTTTTGACACTAAATACTTCAGGGTTGCTAGCGTCATTGGTCTTCATCAACGTTGCTGTGCCATTAGCGGTATCGATGACGACTTGCTTTTCAGCATCCTTATAAGTGGCTCTAACCGTTAGCTCTGGTGAGCATAAATAGGTAACCTGACTCACATTGGTATTAACGGAAGCGACGGTATCATCTTCGACTTCAGTGAGAGAAGCGTCTTCATTATTAATCAATATATTACTGTGTTCGGCAGGCTCAGCAGACATTGGTACTGACTCCTCAGTACTGATACTGTCTGCTGCACTTGGTTCTGGCTCTGGTTTCTCTTGACAGGCACTGATCGTTAGCGCGCCAGCCAGCAAACTTGTTAGAGCGAAAGAGGTGCGCCACTGTTTTAATAACGCTATGTTCATAACACGCTCCCAAATAAATATGATAAACACTATAGCCTGTCCATAAATACACGCCTATGTTGAATTTGTAAGTAAACACGACAAAATCAACGATAACTTTAATATAGTGATCGAAAAGTTAAATCGATATATCAATAGTCAGATACCACTGGTATAAATCTTCCTAGCTTGCTGTGCCTAAGCAGACAGAGGCTTCAAAAAATTCATCCCAGCAGTACTGTAGCGAATCTATTGTTCTTTGACTATATAGTGTCAGTGAAAAGCAAGATAGAGACATCAGCAGTACCGTAGCGTTTGTAGAATGTTTTGACTAGGGTGTCTTTTTTATTTATTACACAGCGCGTCTTATTTTTAGCGACAAAGCATCCCTTGCCCTTCGCCATTCCAAAAAAAATCCTTATCTATTTTAGATAAGGACTTTTCATCGCATATTAACAGCTTTTAATTAGCAATCTTTATAACATTTTCAAAAATTTGAGCAGCCAATCATGTTTTTGAGCAATCATGTTTTTGAGATTGGTACTAAATTTTGCCATGGCACTGCTTATATTTTAGTCCTGACCCACAAGGGCAAAGCGCATTACGACTGACATTCATACCAGCATATGGATTCGACTCATTAGCGTTGCTACCATTACCCGCCATAGCACCTGCTACTGCAATGCCGCCGCCAAGACTGCGATTTTGAGCTTGCGGTTGATCCTCTGATGCATTTGAATGGCTGTCTAAGTTATCAACATCATCATGCTCAAACTGCATTTGCATATGAGCCGCATTCTCGCGTTGCTGCGTTTCTAACGCTTCTAGCTCTTCTTTAGTTGGAATATGCACACGTGATAAATCTTGTACAGTCTCAGATTTAATAGCCCCAAGCATCATTTGAAATAATTCAAACGACTCACGCTTATATTCTTGCTCAGGGTTTTTTTGTGCATAGCCGCGCAAATGAATGCCTTTACGTAGCTGATCCATCTGCGTTAAATGCTCTTTCCAATGCTTATCTAGGCTTTGCAGCATAAAGTGACGCTCTAGCTGGGCAGCATCTTTATCGCCCATTTGCTCACGGCGACTGTGATAACGATCCAATGCGGTTTGGACGATTTTGGCACGTAAGCCTTCTTCATCCAAGCGACGATCTTCATCAAGCCAATCATTAATAGGCATCGTAATCTTGAATTCGTTTTCAAGCTCATCCTCTAAACCATCGACATTCCATTGGTCATCGATAGAACCTGGCGGGATAAACTGACTAATCATGGCATTGTATACATCATAATGCATCACTCTAATGCCTTCGAGCAGATCCATCTCTGCCAATAAATCATCTCGCTGACCATAAATCACCTTACGCTGATCATTGGCAACATCATCATATTTCAGTAGATTTTTACGGGCATCAAAATCGCGACTCTCAACTTTACCTTGCGCGTTTTCGATCGATTTGGACACCATTTTGTGCTCAATGGCCTCGTCTTCTTTTAGACCCATGGCACGCATCATATTGACCACGCGATCGCCTGCAAAAATACGCATCAAATCATCTTCAAGCGACAAAAAGAAACGCGACATACCAGGGTCACCTTGACGACCCGCACGTCCACGCAACTGGTTATCGATACGGCGTGATTCATGACGTTCAGAACCAACAATGTGCAAACCACCAGCAGCCACCACTTGATCATGCTTGATTTGCCATTGCGCTTTTAGACGCTGCATCTCTTCAGGGCTAACGGAATCAATATCTTCAATAAATGACTGCCAGTTACCGCCAAGGATAATATCGGTACCACGACCTGCCATGTTGGTCGCGATAGTGACAGATTTTGGACTGCCCGCCTGTGCGATGATGTCTGCTTCGCGCTCATGCTGTTTGGCGTTTAGGACGTTATGTTTCACGCCTTCTTGATCCAGCAAATAAGACAACTCTTCACTGGCTTCAATGGTTGCCGTACCCACCAACACTGGCGCACCTTTGGCTTGGATTTCTTTAATCTCGCGGATGATACCTTTGTACTTGCCAAGCTTCGTTAAGAAAATCTGGTCATCCAGATCGACACGAGCAATCGGCTCATGCGTTGGAATAACGATGACATCTAAGTCATACGTTGATTTAAATTCTGCCGCTTCGGTATCAGCCGTACCCGTCATCCCTGATAGCTTGTCATAAAGTCGGAAATAGTTCTGGAAAGTCGTCGTTGCAAGCGTTTGGTTTTCCGCTTGAATTTCTGCGTTTTCTTTGGCTTCTACCGCTTGATGCAATCCTTCAGACCAGCGGCGACCGGGCATGGTACGACCGGTGTTTTCATCAACGATGACCACTTCGCCATCATCAACGATATAATGAACGTTTTTGACAAACACGTGATGAGCACGAATGGCGGCCTGCACGTGTGCCAATAATGGCAAACGGCTTGGGCTATATAAACTTTCGTTTTCACCAAGTTCGCCCACTTCGATTAAGAAGCGCTCAATTTTTTCGTAGCCTTTTTCGCTAATCTCAATTTGGCGATTTTTTTCGTCAATCCAAAAATCTTCTTCTTCATTATTTTTATTGGCTTCTTCGTCTTTTGAACGAATAAGCACTGGAATAATCGTATTAATCAGCGCATACATACGTGACGAATCTTCGGCTTGACCAGAGATAATCAATGGCGTACGTGCTTCATCAATGAGGATAGAGTCAATTTCATCGATGATACAAAAGTTTAATGAGCGCTGCTTTTTTTCGCCCAAACTAAAGACCATATTATCGCGTAGATAATCAAACCCGTATTCGTTGTTGGTACCGTAAGTGATATCTGCTTTATAAGCATTGATTTTTTCTTGTGGCGGCTGCTGTGAATAGATCACCCCAACCGTCATGCCCAAAAATCCAAATAATGGACGGTTTAACTCAGCATCACGCGCGGCCAAATAGTCGTTGACCGTGACCAGATGGACACCTTTATCGCTGATGGCATTGAGATACATCGCCAAGGTTCCCATCAAGGTTTTACCCTCACCAGTTTTCATCTCAGCGATTTTGCCTTCGTGCAAGGTAATACCACCGATCAGCTGCACATCATAGTGGCGCATACCATTGACACGTAACGACGCTTCTCGGCAGACTGCAAATGCCTCTGGCAATAAAGCATCTAAGCTTTCGCCGTTTTGGTGTCGTGCCTTAAACTCTGCGGTTTTTTGTTGTAATTGCTCATCAGACAGGGCTTGTATCTCAGCCTCTCGTGCATTGATTTTGCTGACCACTTTACGCATACGCTTTAATTCGCGGTCATTTTTAGTGCCAACGACACTGCCTACAATCTTTGATAACATAATTTTTTGACCTATGGAAATATTCGATAATTAGTGCGCATTAGCCAACGCTTAGCTCGCCGTCTTGTCATTATCCGACTCAGTACTATCCAGTGACTAAGTACCAATTAATGAGATACTATCTAATGAAGTATCGCCTAATGAAGTATCGCCCAATTCAGTGTGACGTCATTATATATGGTTATGACGCTGATGGATACAAGGGCAGTGACCAGATATTTGCTGACGTAAAAGCGTGACAGGACATGTTAAAATAACGCTGACACTTCTACATTTCTGAGTAATTTCGGCTGTTTGATTTGTTCGCTTGAAATCATTATTTAACAGACAGATACACTATCCATTATATAAAGTCAGATGACTCAAAAATCTATTAAGAAAACCCATTTAATCATTATAAGAGATTCTGCATGCCCGCTAAGCCGTCCGCTCAAAACACCAATGTCTCAAAACAGGTCTCAAAAACTGCACCATCAGAATATACGTTATCAAAAAAAGACACCTTTGACCAACTAGCCTCTGACCAATTACCCGCTGATCGACTGGTGATAGGTGATGACGTTTATGATTTGGCAGATCATACGCCAATGATGGTGCAATATCTAACCATGAAAGCCAACTATCCACAAGCACTGCTGCTGTACCGGATGGGTGACTTTTATGAGCTGTTTTTTGATGATGCCAAACGTGCCGCCCAGATATTGGACATCACTTTGACCCGCCGTGGTACGGATAAAGCGGGTAACACTATTGCCATGGCAGGCGTGCCTTTTCATGCAGCCGACAGCTATATGGCAAGATTGATTGCAGCTGGGCAGACGGTGGTGGTGTGCGAGCAAATCGATGAATCAGCGACTAGCAATACGGCTGGCAGCGCACCTAACCTTCCTAATATCGGCGATAAGCAGAAAAAAGACAAAAGCAAATCTGCCGCTGGCAGTATTATGCGCCGTGAAGTAGTCAAGACTCTAACGGCAGGCACGATTACCGATGATGCATTAATTGCACCCAATCACACCCCGACCGTGGTCGCTATTGATATTGCAATACCTAAAGGCAACAGCAATCAACCTCTGCAAGCGGCCATTAGTCAGATGGACTTGGCGGCTGGCACGCTCACGACACAAACGATGCACGCTAATAACGATGACATTGAGAGTTTGCAAACCCAAATGCTCACGGTGTTGGCGCGTTTTTCGCCTAGTGAATGTATCATTAGCGAGTCACTCAACGAAAGCATTGGTGAAGAGTGGCTGCTGTGGTTACGTCAAAATCTTGACTGCCCTATTATAGAAGTGGCGACCAATGACTTTCATCGTGAGCATGCGACTGCGACACTATGCCAACAGTTTGATGTGCAACGCCTTGACGGACTTGGGGTCAGCGATACGCCATTAAGTCAGACGAGTTGTGCGGCGCTCATTCATTATGCGCGGCAGACTCAGCAGCGTCACGTACCACAAGTGAATCAACTAATCGTCGAGTATAATGATGACTACTTAATCATCGATGCCAATAGCCAGCAGAATCTGGAATTATTTACGCCTGTTAGTAGTAATGGCACGTCATTAATATCCGTGCTTAATCACTGTCAAACGCCAATGGGACGACGCTTACTCGTACAGCAAATGAAGCGTCCGCTTCGTCAACATAACCGTATCGATCTACGTTTGGACGCGATAGCCAGCTTACTAAATGCCGCGAACCCATCTCTCTCATCTGATCAAAAGATGGCAGATAATTCGCTGGTCATGAGTTTACAAGAGACGCTAAATAGTATTGGTGATATCGAGCGCATCAGTAGCCGTATCGGTCTGATGAGCGCCAAGCCTCGCGACTTACGCAAGCTTGCCGATGGCATCAACAGTAGCGCTCATCTCACAACCCTACTGACAAATTCAGGCATCAGCCATGACCATGTAGGTTTATTACCGATGCTCATGCAGCACTTTCCCGCTCAGCTACCTGCCGTACAGTCCATCGCCGCACTGATAGAGCAGGCTATCATCGTAGAGCCGCCTGCCCATATCCGTGATGGTGGCATGCTGGCCGCAGGCTATGATGAAGAATTTGATCGCCTAACCCATCTACATGACAATATCCAAGTCACGCTAGATGACATGGTAGAACGTGCGCGGCAGGACAATCAGTTACCCAGCCTCAAAGTCGGCTTTAACAAAGTCAGTGGTTTTTATTTTGAATTACCCAAAATGCAGGCAAAAAATGCCCCCGCTCATTTTATCCGTCGGCAAACGCTCAAAAGTAGCGAACGTTTTATCACCGATGAACTAAAAGACGTTGAGACAGAATATCTGAGCGCGCAAACCTTGGCATTGACGCGTGAAAAATCCTTGTATCAAGCACTATTAGTCGAGCTCAGTAATCACTTGGCAGAGCTACAACAGCTCAGTGCTGCTATCGCGCAAATAGATGTGCTGAGCAATTGGGCGCAGCTCGCTGTCACTTATCATTGGCAACGCCCACTGATGAGTAATCACTCAAAAAATACGCAGGAAAGCAAACACTCAAAAAATGATTCAAATAATTATTCAAAACACGATTCAAGTAATAGGAATCAAACCAATATCGATATCAAGCAAGGTCGTCATGTCGTCGTTGAAGCCGCATTAAATCCTGCAAATACCAATAATAATACAGCCAACCAAACCAGCAATGCGAAACATACCAGCCAATTTGTTGCCAATGATTGTGCGTTGGGCAGCGAGGCAAATCCTGAGAGACTCCTGATGATTACGGGGCCTAATATGGGCGGCAAATCGACCTATATGCGTCAAACGGCGTTGATCGTCCTACTCGCGCATTGCGGCAGTTTTGTCCCAGCAGCGCAGGCGCATATTGGTGATATCGACCGTATTTTTACTCGTATTGGCTCAGCGGATGATCTAGCTGGCGGTAAATCCACCTTTATGGTGGAGATGATTGAGACCGCTAATATCCTTAATCAAGCGACGAATAAATCACTGGTACTGATGGATGAAGTCGGACGCGGTACAGCTACTACCGATGGCTTGGCCATCGCCCACGCCTGTGTCAACAGGCTAATAGAGATTGGCTGCCTGACCTTATTT
Source organism: Psychrobacter immobilis (assembly GCF_904846225.1). GTDB lineage: Bacteria > Pseudomonadota > Gammaproteobacteria > Pseudomonadales > Moraxellaceae > Psychrobacter > Psychrobacter immobilis_F. Next base: position 208,606 of record NZ_CAJGZJ010000002.1, read on the forward strand.
GCCACTCACTATTTTGAGCTGACGCAATTGGCAAAGAGTGCTGACAACCGTCAAAGCAGCATTTGTAATGTACATGTCGCTGCAAGTGAGATCGATGGTCAGTTGCTGCTCCTTCATCAAATCAGAGAAGGCGCTGCCAGCTCTAGCTTTGGACTGCATGTGGCAAAAATGGCGGGCATCCCGATTCAAGTCTTAAATGATGCCAAACGCTATTTAATAGACAACTTAAAAATAGACAACCTAAAAATAGACAACCTAAAAGCGGAAAACGAAAAAGTTATTATTGATGAAGTTGATGACAAAAATGACTTAGCTAAGTCAGTAAACGATAAAAGCGAGCAAGCTCAACCTTATGACGCAGAAGAAGCCCGTATAAAACCTATCAACCAAAATCAAGTAGTAGCTAATATTCCGCAACAAAATCAGATGTTTAGCTTGCAAGATGAGCTTGATGCCATTGATCCTGACAGCTTAACGCCCAAGCAAGCGCACGATCTGCTATATCACCTTAAAAAAATCATTAGTCAATAAAGGGAATTGTTAAATAGCCATAAAGACGTTAAAATACGTTTTATTTTTAATCTATTCTATAGTCATTACAAATCTATATTCAGTAAAAATAAAAAATAGCATCGATACGTTAATAGCCATGTGTCGCTGGTATAAATTTTCTTCGCTTGCTGTGCGACTTCGTCACTCCAGAGGCTTCGAAAAATTCATCTCAGCACACTATATCGGTTTTAAAGTGAACCCACTATAATTAGCCCTTATAAGCCAAATCAATAACAGGTAGACATCAATATGACCTTTGTCGTTACAGATAACTGCATTCTTTGCAAATACACCGACTGTGTAGAAGTCTGTCCTGTGGACTGCTTTTATGAAGGCCCGAACTTCCTCGTCATCGATCCTGATGAGTGTATCGACTGCGCGCTATGCGAGCCTGAATGTCCGGCCAATGCTATCTTTTCAGAAGATGAAGTGCCAAAAGGGCAAGAGATGTTCACTCAGCTCAATGAAGAGCTGGCACAAAAATGGCCAAACATCACCGAGATGAAAGAGCAAATGCCAGAAGCCGCGAAATGGGATGGCGTGGAAGGTAAGATTCAGTATTTAGAGAAGTAGCAGATTCATTAAATCGACTTGATATATTTATATTGAGACAATAAAAAACCACCTAATGGCGATATGCGGTTATAGTCACTGCACTACAAAAGAGTTATGTTTTGGATGAATATCATAAAACAATTTAGATAAGTCATTTTCCATCCAACCTTGGCGTAAAAACTTCACTTGAGCCCACTTCTTCTCGATGGGATTTAGATCAGGGCTGTAAGGTGGTAAGAATAAAAGTCTGTGGCCATGTCTGTTAAGCAGTTTTTGAACTCGCTTATGAAAGGCAGCATTATCCATAATGATTACACATTTTCTCTTAAGCTTTGGTATCAGCGTGAACTTGCACCAGCGATAGAAAACCTTTTTATTAATGTTGGTCTTTAAGCAATTGAGTGCAAACAGCGTTTTGCCATATAGTGCACCAATCACGTTGGTTCGATCTTTGGCTTGCCAGTTGTAACTGCCAATGCAGGGGCTACCAATGGGTGCATAACCACAAGGACGCATCGTTTCACTCTCAAAGCCACTCTCGTCCATATAGACAATAGCAAAGCCTTGAGCAATGTAGTGGTTAAGCTTGGTCAGATAAGTCGCTCTTCTCACAGGACAGGCTTTCGGATGCTCAAGTGTCTTTTTTTTTGCTAACACCGATACGTTTTAAGGCTTTACTAATACCTGTTGGGCTACATCTGAAACGCTGTGCCCGCTCATAGTGATAATCGTCAGGGTGGTCTTTGACATCTTGAGCTAAGGCTTCATCCTCTATTTTGTAGGGCTTAATATATCGGGTGGTTTTGCTATGAATACGCTTTTTCCACTTCTGGATAGTCGTAGGACTGATATCATAGAAAACAGCAGCTTCAGCAAAGGTCATACCCTCATCTAAGCTTTTCAGGACTTGTTTGCGATAATCTAGGGAGTAAGTCATGGTCATTTATAGTAATAATCGTTTAGTTGACTCATTCTATAACATTTTTGAAGTCAGGTGACTATAGGTGGTTTTTTATATAAATCTAATCTATTTTTTAGCTTACAATAATACCTGCCTTCAAAATACTCACTCCTTCTCTCTTCTGAGTAATGGTTTTAGAAAATGACTAGATATAAAACTACTATACGTATTTAATAAAATCGATTCTAATAAATAAAAAAGCCAAGCATAGTGTTTGGCTTTTTGTATAATGCATATTATATTGAAAATAAAAATAGACTAAATTAAATTGGTTTCTTATTAAGCTTGTGGACAAGATTTAGGTGCTAAGGATTTATCATTTGCTAAAGTTGTTGCACATGTCCATTCACCAGTAGCTGTACGTGACCAAGTAAGTACAGCCTTAGATACTTGAGAAGGAGCATTGGCGATGGTACATTTGATAGTACCTACACCTGGAGCAGTAGCAACAAATCCCGTTGTAGAAATTGCGCAGTTAGAAGTACTTGGATTCAAGCCTAAAGCTGCTGCATTTGCAATTGCTTCTCCATCATTAAGTAGCGTTTCGGCAGCTGTCTTGCCAGCAGAAATTTCTGCTAAGCCTGCAGTCAATTTAGATTTAGCTTGATAATTACTATAAGCAGGTAAAGCGATCGCCGCTAGAATACCGATAATAGCAACAACGATCATTAGTTCGATTAAGGTAAAACCTTTTTGAGCGTTCATAGACATGTCCTTTTGGATAATATGGCAGTAGAATTATTGTCTAACTGCCAGTTATAAATATAATGTTTCTCTTACTATAACTGTTGCAGTTGTCATGCCAATTTATGTCTACTGATTATTTTTCTTATAAAAGTCCAAGGAATTCTGATTTTTTCGTTTAAAAGGCTTAATTTATCTAACCATAATTACAAAATGTCACTTATATTACTGCTTGATTACTAAAAATTGTCAATAGACATACAAATTAACAGTAGCTAGTAATAATATATGACGTTTTTTGTCAGTTACGGCTATTCAAACCACTTTTGTCATTCATTCCATTCATTTCCACTACCACATTTTTTATTTGTATCATTACCTCGACATTTAACACCTTGGTAGTTTAGCGTCAATATACCATCGTTTTTCATTTGTGCAGTTTGTTTTGGTGTGGAGATAACACTCCACTCTGAGGTAAGTGGATCGGGAGTAAAGCTAATTGTATAGAGTGCATTACCTTGCTTGGGATAATCACTACCCAATCCAGTAACAATTGCATTACTATAGGAACCTTGCGCCAACTTGCGACTTTGGATTTGGTTAGCAATGTTTTGCATTTCACTCATCATATCGGTGCGCTTGGTCTTGATCACATATCGCTGATAACTAGGATATGAGATGGCTGCTAACATACCGATGATAGCGACGACGATCATCATTTCAATAAGGGTAAAGCCACTCTCATTGTCCGTATTTGAATTTTTAGAGTTCATGATTACCATTCCTTAGTATCACTACCACAGTCTGCCGATCGAATATTAATAGTGGTAGTGGTAGCAGTCGTCATACATTTGATACCGGAACTGGTTAGCATAAGTTTACGACCTTCTTTGATATAACGATCAGGATTAGGCACGGCAAACATTTTCCACGTTCTGCCCGTGATATTGTCGACAGCTGTGCTTGATACTAAACTTTTTTCTGAGACTTTGGTGTCCCCGTCGACTAAGGTAATACGATAATTATAGTTATCACCGCTATCTATAGGAACATTAATCACAGTGTTCTTTGTGTCTGCATAGCTGTAAGTCACGCTACCATCTTGCTCAATTTTCTGCGGCATAAAACCTTTATAAGTCAAGGCAGTTGAGCGCCAACGTTCTAACTCTATCTGAAGCTGTAACATCTTAGCTTGTGTTTCACGTTCGGCGTTGACGATTATATAACGACGATAGCTTGGGATAGCAATTGCAGCAAGTATCCCTATTATCATAACAACAATCATCAATTCGATAAGCGTAAAACCTTGCTGAGCTTTATTAGGATGAATGATTACGTGCTTATAGTAGCCTTTTGCTCCATTGCTTAATAAAAGACCTGATGTAGAGCACTGCCTATTCATTTAGTGGATCCGCAGTTTGCTCGTACCACCGTGTCGGAAATAACCGGTAACTTAGACTGGTCACCTCTCCACCACCTGAACCACTACCACCTGCGGGCGTTTTCTCAAGACTTGATCCGGCACAGTTCCCACCGATACAATTGGTATCAAGCCTCGCACCAGTTCCTGTCGTACCTTTGTCATAGTTGATACGGTCATCCATTTTCACAAGCTCACTAAGCGTTTGGGTACCCAACATAATACGTGTCGTTGGATGTTGTGAATCTACCGCCCCAAATGCCAGTTCTTGAATACCTTTACCGGCACGTATAAACCCGCCAGCGCCATTTAATGATGTTTGGTCATCACAAATACCATAAGGCAGACAGTACATTTGGCGCTCAGACCCTCCTACAATTTGAGCCACACAGCCACTTACCTCATCGTACTGCATCTCTGGGCTATAAGCAGTCATAGAATATACACCACCAATGGCAAGACCGTCCCCCATAGATTTAACATTTTTAATATTACTAAAGCCATCAAACAAGTTCAGCGGATATACCCAACCTTGTTTGGTAGCGGCATTGGGTCTCATTGCTGCTTCTATATTACTTTTGGTACCCATAGAGGTTTTATAAGGTAGCTCAGTCAGACTACTTAAAGTCAACTCCTTACTAGTTAATGTTACTACTTCATCCTTTCCATATAACCCTTGTTTAGCGATATCACGATCTATAATACCAAATAATCGATCTGACTCTTTGGGAATATCATTACGAAGCCGTGACAAGGGATTACTTCTATCTCCCGATGCAATATTAACTACCGCAAAGAGTACGCCTGAATCTTGATGAAAACTAACTGAAGGTTGAGCGTAAAAACGAGGTTGTAACCCACGCTGTAATAATGATTTAGCGGTAATACCACTATCATTGTCGCCACTGGTATTTAATACTCGTACCACGCGGCGCGTGAAATTATTTACCCCGACACTACCGCTAACATCTTGCCCGTTACGTAAATCTACTCGGAAAACTTGACCGCCTAAGTCCCCAAAATAAAGATGATCAATCATGCCATCATCATCACGATCTAACGTCGTTATTTTACCGACTACGCTATGCTTCATTGCTGGCACTTGGATATGTTTATTAGAGGCACCCTTTGCACGCCCAGAAATCGACCATAATACACTACCTGTCTTAGCGTCAGCGATATAGACCGCATTACCGTCTGCCATTGGCTTGTTATTACATTCACTGAATACATTGTTCGTGGCATCAAGGCGGAATGTCGGATCTTCATAACATTCATCGTAGCCACCGCCGAAGATAATCACATCTTTAATACTTGTCTTACCTTGGCCAACTTGAATTTTGCCCGTAACTGGCTCACTCCAAGCCATTCCTAATGCTTGGTAATCATCGGTTGCACTATCGAGACTAAATAGCATTTTTGGATTGTCTAATTTACTGACATCGAGACCATAAAGACCTTTACCGCCTTGACGCAATCCGCCATAAACATACAACTGATCGGTGGTAATTTCTCCAGATGATTTGGCGTTAGTCTTACTAAAGTCGTACTGATAACTACCCTTTGTCGCCCACGGTGCGTCTACGCCAAACACTGGCGCATTCGATACCGTACTACCTAGCTGTAAGGCGGCGATTTGTTTTTGTAGAATGGTTTTTGGTATAAAAGCTAAGCTTTCTTGACCCGTTGTCGCTGAGGCAATATGTAGCGCACCCTCCATTGAACCAAACATAACATAGTCTTTACGACTAGAAGTATCATTAGATACCATGCCAGCATCGGCATCTATAATGCCATCTTTTGGATTAGTGTCTTTATCTGTCGCATTGATATTTGCTCCATAAGTCAAAAGAGCAGGTTTTGAATGTATGACGCCGCCTAAGACTTTTATATCACCTGGTGGCGTTGCAATAATATTTTCTAATGCTGTTTTGATGTTCGCCTCATTGGTACCAATGCGATCTACCTCAGCTTGAGTGGGAGTAGCATCGTATCCTAAGAAACTCAATAAATACAATTTGGTTAACGTGGTATACGAGCTGTCGAGCTCGTCCTTCCCAAACCCAACAAGCTTACCATTTAACACACCTACTTTTACTAATGCGTTTTCACTGCCAATCTTGCTTTCGACATAAACATTGCGTGTGCTGTTATCATTTTTTTTGGGCATTTTTAGCTGAGCATAGAACCCACCTGCGGTAATTCTATCGTTGATATTGATGGTAGCACCAGTAGCATTTAGTGCCGTTTCATTTTTTGTACTCCAAATATCTTGGGCATCTGGATTTAAATCATCTGGGAAGCCGTCTTTATCATTATCAATATATAATCTTTTGTTATTTTGACCGTATAACGTGCCTTGGTTGACACTGTATTTTTTTAGATTACCCGCCCATATTGCCAGATCACTACCAACTTTGGGCTCTAGCATTGGTAAATAAGCATAGGGTTGAATGCTCAAGCTGCTCAAAGGGTCTTGAGGGATGGTAATAGTACCTGCAGGAATACTGGGTAAATCCATCTTCAAGTCTTGTATCACAGACAGTACACTACCGACGATATCCTTCGTATCCTTGGCAAAATAAAACCCGCCTTGACCATAACCACCAACATTATCGTACTTGCCGGATTCCATGCCTAAGTTACATGTGTTACGTGCATCGTAACTATTAGAGACAGCAGGAATTTTTGAACAGTCGTAATATTTTTTATTATATTTATATGCTTTACCCTCGCTATCTTTAAACCTATCAATCGTACGCTCTACTGAGGTGTAATTGGCAGGATTATCGACAGTATCAAATGAAGATCCGAACCCTACCATCGCCGTTTGCACTTGTTTATTTGTTCTTAGTTGTTTTGCAAACTCCCCCATACACTGCCATTGGCTTGTTGAGTCACTACCTTGTAATAGTCCACCAGAACTGGGGCAGGATAAACTCGACGTATTTAATGCTCCGCCCATCATACTTCTCAAAGTGTTTTGATCCGAGACTCCGTTTGGAAACCCATCCGTTAATAAATAGACACCTCGAGCCCCACATTCTTGAGTCTCTGGCGCAATATATTTCTTCTTATTTCCACTGGCATTATTTACGATGGTGGCATCGGTTGTTGCTCTCATGCCACTATAGGTAGTATCGCCTGTGTAAGTTGAAGTACCTAGCATATAAGCACCCGCATCAGTGAAAGCTGGTGCCATCGGTGTACCTCCAGAGGGTTCTAAGCCTCTTAAAAACGTATAAATCTTCTCCTTTTGGGTAGCGTCTAACGGTTTAGCGGCTACTTGTATTTGTCCACGATTATTGGTATAGCCAAACGCCCCAACACCCATGATGATGTCTTTGTTTACATTCTCATAAGAAAGCAACTCTAGAATAGCCATCTTCAGCTTAGACATCCGATCGTATACTTTTTCAGTACCTTTTAAACAATATTCTAACCGGACACCGTTTGGATATTCTACTATAGGATTATATTCATCTGAATATACGTCATTAGAACTATCACTCATAATACAAACTTGTTTCTTGTCTCCCATTAACTCGGGTGCTGTGTACCGTTTATAATTACGATTGTATGTTAAATTAGAAGGGATATCATTGTAGTTGTTATAGTAGTAATAGGTATATGTATAATCGTTTTGATAGTAGCAACTGTTTCTCCTACATTCTCTAGAATAAGCTTCGTATATAGTATTATATCCATATAACTCATCTTCCTGAAAGCTAACGCTACCGCCCATACTTCCCGACTTATCCAGCATTAAGGTTAAAGTCGGTTTATTCGACTTAACAATAGGTTGATAGATGGTCAAATCACCACGCTTGCTATAGCTTAGGTTGCCAAATCCATCGTCACTGGTTCCTGCATGCAACATTACCGATGATGCCATCAAAGCACATACGGCAATAGTAATAGCGGTTGGACGAAACTGCCGTAATAATGGCGGGTTAAATCGAATATTTTTCATAGAATCTCTCGCTATACTTTGCATATGGATTTGATAGGACTATAGGTCTATCTATATAACTATTTTGAGGCACCATTCGCTGATACATTTAGCAGCTCTTGACACCTTACACTTATTTGGCCACTACCTTTGCCATACTGGATACATCGCTCCGTTTCATTCATATTCTCTAGTTGCACATCTCCTACAACAACTCTAGCTGGTACACCAATTTTCATCAGACAATCGTTACGTGTTTCTCCGTAATAATTACTTTCATTAGGATTATCTCCTGCTACTCCTGAGATAAAAGAATTGGCATTTTCACTAGGTTTTTTAAGACACTCAGTGATATCGGCTTCTGAAGCACTAGACATTGCTGGTAAGAAGGATGTTGAACTTATTCGGAAACTTGGAGAAGTACTGGTCGTATCTTCTGTTGTTACCGTTTTACCTAAAGGAATGTGTCCAAAAGGGGTTACCGGCACAGATAAAGTATTTGGTCGCGTTACTGATACCTGAGTCATAACATTTTGTCGAGCATTCACAAAATCTTCGTTTCTACTCACCTGACAGAAACCTCCTAAAGCATTAGCCCCTCCGATTAATCTGCTTTTATTAGAAGAAGTCAAAATAGTCGCTTCAGACATTTTAAAAAAATAATTTTTCCGCGGACGATAACAAAACACTATTTGATCACCACGGTTTGAGGTTGCTCCGATATTCATAAAATGACCAAAAAATCCGAGTGGCCCAAGTAGCTTAGCGCTCTCATCACTATATTGTTTCTCATTGATAATATTTTCAATGTTTTTATTAGTATTGTCGGAAGCGTTTAAGAGTAAGGTATCAACCTGATCACTAGTGGCTAAACGTAACGACGTCATACTACTTCGTACTGCAATGACTCCTACCAAAATAATTAGTAGTAAAAATAGCAAGACTACAATCAATGTAGCCCCTCTCTGAGACTGACTAATTTGATATTTTGGGCATTTATTCATAATATTAATACCTAGCTGAGTCAAAATAAATCAGATTTGAACTATTTATTTTGATAACCTGCGTTTCTTAACGTAATATCAGACTCTACCACTGTTCTTATATAACTTTTACTCAAGCCTTCTTTCAAAGTTAACTGTTTACCTAATACATTGAAAGTAGATGGACTATCATTTGTTAAAATGGCATTATCTGAACGCAAAATAAAACCATACTTGATACCTACAATGACAGGTTTTATTTCTTTGTTTAAACCCAGATAATCATTAACGGTATAATATTGTATTGTGTTATCGCCGTTCACAGTCGTTGATAATGCTTTATCCTTCATAGTCGTTAGTAATATGTCGAAATAATCTATGTTGGTTATAATTTCTGTGCCAGCATCACCAAAATCTTTGATTTTATTATTAGTTGTGAACTCAACAGAGGAAGGTAGCTTTTTTTCTGGTGCGCTTTGTTCAGTATAGTCATCCATTACTTCAGTAATATATTTACCAGCATCGCAATATAATGAAAGGTCTGTCGGCTTCGTGGAATTGGGTGCTTTCAGATAAAATCGCTCTATAATTATCTGTCCATCAATAATCGTTAGAACGCCTCCCACCTTAACTCGGCGCGGCCCTAAAACCAATTTTCCTTCGCAGTCATACATATTTTGTGGCGCGCGATACTGAATGGTTAGCTGCCCACTTTTTAAATCAAAATTACTAGCGCCTGTCCAATCATTTCCCGTTCCACCAGTGGCCTGCTCACCAGTATGAGTAAGCAGTGCTATTTCTAAGGGTTTGTCACCTAGTGTAATACTCTTAGGTAAGCCTAATGAAGCATCAATATTTTCTGGATTTCTCATATTATCTAGTTGCTTATTACCAGCTTTATCTTTTGACGCATTATTGGCACTTGTCAGTATGATGCCAGCACCTGGCTGATCGTCTTTAACTTTATTGGCTAAGCCCAAGCTTGCGAGACGGACTTTTCTTTCAATAACTGGCACATTAAAAGTAGCACCTTCAACCAGTTCAGAGGCACTATTTTGCATACCTGCTGTCCTCGTATTAATAATATAGACTTGTATCACTGCAGCAGAGACCAGTAGTCCTAATACCATTGATACCATTAACTCTATTAGAGTAAATCCGTACTGAGATTTGTTGTAACCGTGACGATATAATAATTTCACTAGTAAGCCTCCATTATTAAGCAGCTAGACCCTAGCTTATATGTCCCTATCTGGTTACCACAAGCATTTTTATTATCGCTACTGAGGATAGGTAAAGTATTACCCCAAGAAGTAATAATGCATTGTCTCGCGTTAATGTTAGACATCTCTGGACATGCGATCATGTTTAGCATGATATCTTGCTTACATGCCAAACTAGCTACTTTCCATGAATTTAATGCGGCTATATTTGATGTTGTACAGGAAGTCGTTTTACAGCTATCTTTATTAAAATTACTGCCTGCCTGCTCTACTTTATTACAGTATTCAGTAATATTATTTGTACCCACGCTTAACTTATTCAGCTCTTTAGTAAACTGTTCAGTAGCCAAGCTATTTAAGCGCATATTTTCTGAGAGCTGTTTTGAAATACTCATGGCACGGCTGCGATCCAAACTTTCATCAGTAGCCTTCAAAGCATTTATCTGCAATGCACTAAAACCTAATACGGCAACTGCTAGTAATAAGACGGCGACTAGTACTTCCACCAGACCAACACCGCGCTGATAGTGATACTGGATCATGGGCACGTCCCTCCTAGTTTACTGCTAACGTTAGCCACTGTGCTAACTATAACTTGCCTAGCAGCACCTAGAATATTACTATCACAAATAGTATAGGTCATCTCGTCGGCAGTTTTACTGGGCTTAAACTTTATAACGCTAACTGTAGACTTTATCGTACTTTTTGCATCATACTTATAAGTTGCGATTACTTTTGCATTTTGATCTATAATATTGATAATGCCTGCAGCAGTACCATTGTTATTGTAGCTTACTGACAATACTTGTCGGCGAAGGAAACTTTCTATTTTGGCTTCTTTCAGTGCATTAGCAAATGTGGCAGCCGTCGACTTCACACGCTGATTGGCCAATTGAGTACTGATATTAGGTGCAGCAATACTGACAATAATAGCAAGCACAGCAATCGTCACCATCAGCTCAATCAGGGTAAATCCTGAGGTGGTCATTTGTCGCTTTTGTGGGAAATTATTTACAGATGCGTTCACATCAGATTCCTATTTATAACTGCTATTGTCTGCCTACTACCAGCCCTGATTTAAATATAGTAGTGGTTAGCCCATTTTTATATCATTTTCGCTAGGTTGCTTTCTCTTTTGACAGATACTATGTAATACACTTATTAAGTATGATGCAATTTCTATTCCATGATATGTGGTAATTACTTTGCGTAGAATAATAAGCGCTGAATCAATAGTACAAACTATCTTATGCTGATCATTTTTATGTACTTTTCGTGAATAAAAAAGAAAAATACTTTGTCTATTAATAACAAATTTATATATGTCATTTTTATAATATAGCGTCAAGATAACGTATTAGCAATATAATAGTATTTATGCAGAATCGACGTTGATTCTCATGATTGGCTACCATGCGCTAAGGTATAGGCAGAAATGTGATATGGGTTAGAGGCATGAAATTCGTTAATGGCTAAAGGCGTCGTTTGACCATATAAAGCCCGCGCCAACGCTTGCAGACTGGCACCAGTGGTGGCGACATCATCGAATAAAAGCAAGCGCTTAACAGCGGGCTTTTCAATTAAAGCAAAGGCATTGTCCAAGTTACTTAAACGCTCGGCACGTGACAACCCTCGCTGGCTAATAGTGTTATCGATACGCTCGACACCTTGCCACAATGGTATGTTCCAATGCTTTGACAATTGTGCTGATAAAATACTGACAGGATCGAATCCACGTTTTACCAGTCGTTGATTGGTGGTTGGCATGGCGACAATCACACTGTTGTTGTAATGGCAGCCATGCGGGCGTGGCAGTTGACGTAAGATATGTAGCAACAATGGCAGCTTGGTCATATCTTCATGATACTTAAACGCTCGAATGGCCTGACGCAGTGGGTAATCATAATAGGTAGCTGCCTGAATAGGCAGAACAGAGCCAGCGGCAATGTCCACGTCAAAGGGTCTTGGCAGCCAAGCGATACTATCGTGACAGTGCGCACAGAGCAGCCCGCGACTTAATCGTTGATACATTTTTTGGCGAATTTTAGCAACCAATGATTGATGACTGGATGACCATTTAGGGGCAGATTGAATACTTGCTGCATCAGCTAAATCCAGTACGGATTGGGATAATGAAAGCTGGGTTTGCGCGGTACTGCGATAAACACGGCAAAGCTGACAGCGTATATCGACATACTCTGCCAGCCATAGTCCAGTTTGATAAGGCGCCGAAAGGGGCATAACGGATTTTATGCGTTGATGCTGCTAAAAACCTTTCCAGTCATTTAGTACGATACCAAAGCCAATAGAGGTATTTTCGTGATTATAATCTACGATAGATTCGCCATAACCTTGGAACAGTTGAACGAAGCCATTGACGTTTTCGGTTAATGGATATACATAGTCAATTTGCGCAGCACCTTTATTGGTACTTGGGTTGTAGCGCAACGTACCGCTGATGCTCTGCTGGTTAGCTAAGTCATATAAGAACTTAACATCGCCATAACCCATATAATCTTCGATATCTGGATTATCATCTTCAGCAGAGCTCTCATTGTTTACGCGAGCCCATATACGCGGTATCACGGACAGCTTGCCCCACTCTGCGCCTGCCATTAGATAAGCACGATTCCATGAACGTGACAATGGATCATCTTGACCGTTAGAGTGATGAATTGCCCCTGCACCCAACATCCGCAAGCGCCCACCAAACGGTAAGTTTGCCGATACGGGCTGTGTCAAGAAAACCTCAGGCTGATAATCGGTAGCACGAAACGGTCGTGAATTGTCTTCATTGTAGACCTGCCAATGCGACTCTTGCGTATAACCAAACCACAAATCAGCATTGCTATCGAATAAATCTTCAGCAACTTTGGTTTTCAAAGATAATTGGAACTTTAATTCCGTGTTACGCACATCGTTAGAGGTATAAGGCTCGACAGGCTGAGTGGGTGTACTAGGGTTCAAATTGGGATCAAAGGTATAAAATAACGGTAATATATAAGTTGGGCGATATGGTCGAACCGTCCAAGTACCACGCTCGCTGTTTTTGTCAAGATCATAGGACAAGCTGAGCGGCGTATACTTTTCAATATCAGCCTGACTAACGCCAGCGTTTTCTAATACTTTTGTCTCTCTCTGCGTCAGCCCGACCGTGTCTAGGCTTTCTGTATCATCTGAATCATTGGCGACGAGTCCTGTCGCTGTATTATTAGTACTAGCGATAGTCGTGTTTTCGTCCACAAAAACCACTTGAGGATTACCCGAAATCGTCGTTTTAAATGTTTTTGCCAAATCGACGGTTTGTTTGGTCGTGGTGTAGCTTGGCGTTTTACCTTGCTCAGCAACTTTATCAAAACAGGCCAAACGCGCCGCACTGGTCTGAACTTGGGTACATTCAGAAAACAACTTCGCTTGCTTGGCAATAAATTCTTTACTGACCACTTTACGATCTTGAGCACTGGTATTAGCAGTCATCGTCTGCTCATTGCCAATTGCTGACGAGTCATAATCTTCATATTCAAACGCCGCCTCTGGTACTGGCAACTCATTGTAAGTCTGAGCATTATTAGCGGCTTGCACTTGCACGCTAAAGCAAGCCAGCGCTATCCCAACCGCTGTAGTCAAATGATGCTTCGTCATTTGAGGTAAGCTATTTTTACGCGTTTTGATAAGATCCATAGACTGACGCTGCAGAGTATTATGGGAAAACATAAGTGTCCTTTATCTAACTGACCTGATCGCCAGCAGAGTAGATGAGATAATGAATATGACTGTGAATACCATCGTTAAAATAGAATCAATGACATTCGAACATAAAAGGCAGACATTACAATATGTAATGCTCCTTCAGCATTGTTGCTTTATTGTAGTGAAAATATGGATATTATACTAGCGTTATCGCTACAGAATACAAATGTAAATAGACAGAATGTGCATTAAAGCAGATGCTTAGTTATGAGCCAGTTGTGAGTTAGTTATGAGGTAACGGATAGCGTCTAAAAAATAAAAAAAGCCAGCGCACTGTGTTAATAGCACGTTGGCTTTTTTTGTATTGTTAAGTCCTAAGAAAAGACTTAATAATGTTGTTAAGTATTAATTATTAAACATCGTTAACGTTTGCTCAAAATCTGAGCGTTCGATTTCGCCCACTTGTTGATTGACCAATTGACCGTCTTGATAATATAACAACGCTGGCGGACCGAATAATTTATAGCGCGCTAAGATTGCTTTGGAATCGTCAGTAGTTTCTGTGATATCCAGTCGTACCAATTGCCAATCTTGCATCTGTGCCGGACGATTATGGAATAAATTTTTGTCCATAATACGGCATTCAACACACCAGTCAGCGGTCAAATCGACAATCACTTTAGGGTTTTCAGCGACGATAGCATCTAGCTCGGCAAGCGTGGTGATGTTTTTATCTGACGCATTATTATTGGTCATTGGCTGACCTGCAACCGATTGCATCATTGGTGCAGCACTCAATGACGCTAAGGGATGTAAGCTATCATCATTACCCAATGCCGCGCCCAACACCAAACAAACCGCCCAAATACCCGCAATCAAACCTAACGCTTGAGTAAGCATACGAGCTTTACCCAACCAGCTCCATGCCCATGTGGCAACAACCATAAACCATAGCGCCCATACTATCAGCATCACAGGTGAGATAAAGACCCGTTCGATCAATAATAACGCAACGGCGAATAGCAATAGAGCAAAACCTATCTTGACCCAATTCATCCACTCGCCCGCTTTCGGCATGATTTTACCTTGAGTGGCACCAATCAAAATAAGCGGAGCTGATAGGCCAAAACCAAGCATAAACAAGGCTGCAAACCCGAGTAACGGATTACCAATCGTAGATACTGCCAAGAGCGCCCCAAATAATGGCGCAGAGACACAAGGCGATACGACTAAGGCTGACAAGAAACCAGCAATCAAACTACCGCTCGTACTACCAAGTTTACTATCACCTGCTTGGCTGAGACCCTGCATCTTATTACTGATGACTCTCGGTAAGCGGATACTGAACACACCCAACATATATAGGGCTAGTAACACAAAAATAATGGCGAAGCTGATCAGAATAATGGGGTTTTGCAACCAACCAATAATCCCTAATGACTCACCAAAGATGGCGATGATCGTACCCAAAATACCATAAGCCGTTGCCACACCAATGGCATAACTGGTGGTTAAGATAACACCGCGCTTGACGGTTGGGTTTTTTTCACGGGCAACGATATTGGCAACGATAGGCAACATCGGTAATACGCAGGGAGTCAAAGCCAAGCCTAGTCCTGCTAAAAATAACAATACTAATGCCAGCCAAGGATGAGAAGCCAAACCAAATGGATCACTATCAATGGCATTACTAGCCGCTATATTACTAGCCGCTACATTACTGCCAGCTGCGTTGTCACTTGTCGGCGCAGTAGCACCGGTTATTTGTCCGTCTGCTCCAGAGATCGTATTGGTAGCCGCCAGCTCACCTTCTAAAGCGCCATCTTCTATTAAAGCATAATCAATAACGTCATCATCAGCACCCGATTGCGCTGATTCAGGCGTCAGACCATTAGCATCAGTGGCATTGGTTGTTGCTGCCGTACCAGTAGAATTTTCTGCAACACCGCTGGTGTTATTTCCCGAAGACGACTGGGCAGTAGCAGCAATATTCACCGTGGTTTTAATCTTCTCTGGCGGATAGCAAAGCCCTGCTTTGGCACAACCTTGCCAACCAATCACCACGGCGGCATTGTCTAATTTTTTGCCGCTGCTATTGGTCAAGATGGTTGTCGCGACCATATTTACTTGGTCAAATACCGGCACTTGTCCAAAAGTTGGATCATTGATGGAGACTGGCGACTGACTAAAGGTAAAAGGTGCCGCCGTTACGCCAGCAGGTAATGTCAGCTTGATTTGGTTTTTATAGACATAATGCCCAGGCGTGATATCAAAATTAATAGCCAAGCGCGTGCCAGACGGAGTAGATTTACTGCTGCTACTGACCTGAAAAGCTTGTGCCACTGGCAAAAATTTTGACTGATCGGCACTTTGATTGTCACTAAATAGATCGCCCAATGCTGCCGCTTGCGTCGTCATAGACACAGCGGTCAAACCAGTAGCAAACAATGCAGTCGGTATCAAACCGGCAAACAACGAGCTACTGCTTAATGCAAATGCCAATAGATAAGACTTTTTGGCAGAACGATTTGCCGTTAACGATGATTTTTTTTCTCTTGTCTTAATGGACATGAAGGGCTACCTATTGAATACTAGCATTTTGTTTATGACTAATTGTTTATTATTAACTGCTTGTGGCTAATCGTTTATTGCTAATTGCTTGTTACTGAGATTTGAGTCGCTTTACTCACTATCTATTTGCGTGTCACAGCGACATTAACCGTGGTTTTGATCTTCTCTGGTGGATAGCACAAACCTGCTTTGGCACAGCCTTGCCAACCAATGATAATCGGGGCATTCTTGGCACCTTTACCATTATTGGTCGTAAGCGTGGTGGTTGCTACCATCGTTTTTTGTGTAAATACGGGTACTTTACCAAAGGTTGGATCATCGATAGAGACGGGCGACTGACTAAACGTAAAGGGGGCTGCGCTCAAATCTTTAGGGAAATTTAAGGTCAGCTTATCTTTATAGACGTAATGACCTGGCGTGATGTTAAAAGTGATCGATAAACGCGTCCCTTTAGCAGTCGCTTTAGTAGTGGTGCTGACTTGAAAGGCTTGATCGACTGGCAAAAATTTTGATTGCCCAGCGCTATTATTATCGAACAGATCATTTAAACCTGCTGCCTGAGTACTCATAGAGAATAGGGATAATCCCGTCATCAACGAGGTGCTCATAATGGCAAAAGCCAGCGCACAAGACTTTTTAGAGGTGCGTTTGTTTATGGCAACTGATTTTGATACTGGCATTTTGATTGACATGATTGATTACCTTTAATGTCTGCTTGCGATGACTGATCGTTAACGCCCAACTATTCTGACGATAGTTGCAATAGTATTGGCGTTAACCTATAAAAACTTATAGTGACTCTATCTTATATAATAGGGCTGTCTTAAAATGTGAAAACGTATAGGGAATGGCGCTCATTTTATCTATTGATAAAAAATATCAACCAATAACGCATTATTGGTTGATATGTAGCGATTATTAGAAGTGGTTTTACCAGCAAATGAGCGATATATCAGAGAATATCTTGCGACCAACTTTTTAATCATTTATAAATCTAACGCTTATAACTTTGCATAAATATCTGCATCTTGACCTTCGCCGCCCTGCTGTCCATCTGCACCCAATGAAAATAAATCATAAGGTTTGCCTTCACTACCTGGCGCAACATATTGCATCTCGTTTTCCCAACCATCTGTCGGATAACCACCTTTAATATAGCCACCGTCAGGATAGTTTTTGGCTTCAGCAGGCGGCGTAGTAAGCGCTTCAAGACCTTGTGCGCTGGTTGGATAACGCGAATTATCCACTTTGTACATATCAAGTGCATTTGACACGGTAGCGAGTGCAGTCTCAGTGGTTTTAACACGAGCTTTATCGCTTTGTCCCACGACTTTTGGTACGACTAAACCTGCAAGGATAGCCAAAATCACAATGACTACCATGATCTCAATCAAGGTAAATCCTGACTGATTAGATTGGCTTATGCGGCTACTTTGCATAGAAACGGCATTGTCATTGCTAACATTCGTAGTCTGGAGTTTGACATGATCAATGGCGGCGTTTGGTATTGTATTTACTTGAGTTGTGTCAATCATAATCATCGCTTTTTTCATTGCCTTTGGCATGAGTGATATAAATAATAAAAGTAGCGTCCCGGTTGCGTTCATTTGCATCATAACAATGAAGATTGCAACTGTGATCACTATAAACCATGATTTTATTTTTATCCAGCGATGCCAATAAATTGTCATCAGTATCAACAACAAACAGTATTCAATGCTAAGAAAGTCATTATTAATAAGGTCAGATTCTGTTAATAGTTACTATAGCTTGATAAAGCGTTTTACAGTAGCAGAAAAGTGATCCAGTCAAAAATATACTACAGTAAGTAAATCTTAAGAAAGCTAACGTTATATTTAGCAATATATAGGTAATAAGAATGTAGATAAGAGGCGGATATAGGTGATCCACTGTAAAACAACGACAGTGTTACTGGGATAATATTTGTACTTATTTTATTTAGAACGGCCTATAGTATTAAAGATTTAAATCAGTGTGCTATAAAGATCAGAACCATCATACCCTAGCCTGCCAAATCATTCATATTGACAATTGGTAGCATCACGGCCATCACAATAATCATCACCACAACACCCATCAAAACTAGCATCAGAGGCTCAAGTAGTGACAGTAAAGTACTGATAAAGTTGGTGGCTTCCGCTTCTTGCATGTTGGCGGCACGGCTGAGCATGTTTTCAAGCTCGCCTGAGTTCTCACCACTTTTAATCATCTGTACCATCATGGGTGGAAAATAAGACGATTTTTCGAGTTGACTGGATAAGCTTGAGCCTTCTGTCACTCTATCGGCGGCGGTAATGATTGTTTGCTTAATATGCAAATTAGTGGCGACCGCTGCACCAATATGCAGTGCCTCAATCAGTGGTACACCTGAGCGCACCAAGATTGCAAGCGTGCTGGCAAAACGCGCCGCATTCAGTCCTTTGGATAATCGTGCCAATATGGGTAATTTAAGTACCACACTGTCTATGGTCAATTTACCTGCATTTGTTTGAGCAAAGCGATAGAATAAAAACGCCGTCCCTGCTAACACCAATAGCATCAGCCACCACCACTCGGTAATGATGTTGGATAAGGCAAGAACGATTTGGGTAATCAGCGGTAGCGCTTGCTCAGACTGCTCAAAGACTTTGACAATTTTGGGGACTACAAAGCTCATCAAGCCCATAATGACACTGATGGCCATCACCATCAGTACAATAGGATATACCATCGCGCCTTGAACCTTTTTTTGCAAGGCAAAGCGATTTTCGGTGTAGTCTGCCAACTGATTGAGGATTAAGTCTAAATGACCTGACTTCTCTCCTGCTGCAATCGTGGCGATATAAAGTGGTGGAAAGCTCGCGGCTTGTTGCAAAGCACGCGCAAGGCTTAAACCCTCTAACACATGCGAGCGCACGGCAAGCATTAAAGACTTAATATGAGTTTTTGGGGATTGTTTGGCGACAGCTGCTAGGGTTTCTTCAAGCGGAATACCTGCGGCGAGTAATACAGATAACTGGCGCGTGAGCAGTGCCAATTCATAAGCCGACGGTTTTTTATAGCGGTTTTTATTTTTATTTTGACGATCATTGACAGCGTTGACTTCAACTGGTGTCCACTGCTTATCGCGCAATTGCTGGCGTACCTGCCGGGCAGAATCGCCTTCGAGCAAGCCTTTTTGGACACCACCGCGATCGTCGAGTGCTTTGAAATGATAAGCAGGCATAGCAGCAGATATCCTAAGGTAATCGAAGGTTGGTGGTTATAAATCAGTGCCCAAAACCATGCTTAAAACAGCGGCGTAGAGTCATTGCTATCAGGCATCAAACCTTGTAATAATAAAACATCCAAGTGCTGTTGTTGTAGCTTTTTATCAAAATCATTTACCTCTGCAATCAGCATTCGCTCGATGCGCTTATCACTGGCAAAAACACTCAATCGCGCGCAGATGACGGCGAGTTGATAAATGCGTTTTTTACAATAGCCATCCAAACCTTGCAATAACCTCACCATATAAGGGGTCTCGAGACTGGCATAATCATAATCCGTCACGAACTGCTGACCAAGCGCCGTGACGCCATAACTGATAGACAGGTGCGCACAAAAGTAGCAGCTGAATAAATAGCCAATCACATGACCGATATAATAGCCACGATCATAGGTAAAGCTACTCACACCAAAGTGACCAAGCACATAACTGTTGAGACTGCCTTGATCGCGTATCGGCTTGCCATTTTTTAGCTTGCCAACGGTGGCAAAACACAAGGGGTTTTGGCCATCCTGAGTGGTTAGCTGCCATCCTGCGGGCTGCTGCGCCGGCATATGACGCACGATATCTGCGATGATGTCATCGACTACGTGCAACTGCTGCCAAAGACGTTCTAGCCCATCCGTATCCATAAGGCCGCGCTTATCGAGCTGCTGCGCCAGTAAATATTGCTGATACTCTGCAAACTGCTTTTTGAGCGTCTGTACCAAATAAGTGGGACGTGTGGTGGCAGAGGCCACGTACAACAGCCGAGTACGTTCGTGCTGATTATGATAAAGCGCCACACGCTGCTCGGCAATACTGGTCTCGCTTACGGCGGTCGCGATACTGCTATCAGTTGCTTCAGCAGACGATGTGTCAGCACCTGCTTTCACTGCGATTCCTGCGGCTGCCATTTCGTCGACGGCTGTATCTTCAGAATGCGGTAGCGTAAATAGTGCCAGCAACGACGCTTTATCTAGTGTCTCATCGACCTTATTTTTTTGTCCACTTACCACCAGACAAGCGCTGTCTCTAGCGTTGCTTTTAGCGCTACTCTCATCAATCTTGCTTTGTTTTTTCATAGACGCAGCAGAGCCTTGTTGGCTATTGGGCTGTGCGCTTGGCTTTGCGGTCGGTTCAGTCATAACATACCATCAGCAGAAAAAATAAACATCTTCTAGACCATACTATATGGCTACCATACAGTGAAAAACAATACGTTAAAAATAAGTGTTTGCGCCTAGAGGACTCATTATTCCATAGTACCTGAACACAAGCACATTGTCAGCCGTACATGGTCAAAATACCGCCAGTCGAAATCTGATGGAAAATCTTTATCAACGTCACATAATAGCGTGTTAAAAGACAAAAAAGCGCTAAGGGTACGATGGTAACCTAAACGCTTTCCATAAAAATGAGTGCCCTGATCTTACGCGAGCTTTTCTTTTTGATAGTGTTGGCGATATGCTTTTGGTGATACGCCATAAACCCGCTTGAACGCCTGACTAAAGGTTGAGTCTGAGGCATAGCCAACCAGTTCACTAATACGGCTGATACTGTTCTGTTGTAAGCGTAAATATCGTGCTGCTAAACGCAAGCGATAGTCAATTAGGTAGGTCAATGGCGGCATCCCCACCGTATCTTTGAAACGCTGTGCAAAACTTGAGCGCGACATTCCCGCTGTCTCAGCGAGCTTATGAATACTCCAATTTTGGCTTGGGTCTTCGTGCATCGCGGCTAATGCTTTGGTCAAAAACGGATCTTTCATTGCCTTTAGCCAATTTTCTGTAGCCTCAGGCAAACTTTCGATATAAACGCGCAAGCATTCAATCATCATAATACTTGCCCAATGATTGATGACTGCTGTCTTTCCCATGCGCTCACGCTCAGCTTCTAAAGTTAGCAACTTAATCTCAACATCAATGACCTCAAACCTGCCATCAGACTCAGCATTGATTTCAGGCAGTATGGGTGGCAGCACAGACAATAAAGGACGAATCATCTCTTTGTCATATTTACATTCAATCAATACCAAAGATGAATTGGCGTCACCGTTACCATTAATATCAAGCGTATGTGCTTTGCAGTGAGTCAGTAACTCATCAAGCGGTCTAGCATCATCACCATTATGATCCAGCGCATAGCTGACATGCTTATGGGCGTTGGGAATCATAATCATGTCGCCTTCATGTGCCTGCCGCAGTCCATTACCGACATCGATACAAAAGCTGCCAGACATCACTAAATAAAATAAAATGGTGTCTTGTCTCGTGATTGAATACGACCAATTCCCAGTACCATTCAAACGATAATACTTGGTTTCAAACAAATGTACATTTTGTAACAATACGCTCAGTGCGTCCATCAATCACTTCCTCAATAACACAAAGTCAGTAGTAGCCTATTAAAAAAAGCAAACACATACTGACTACAGCCCTAGACTCACTGAAGAATCCAGTACATTTTTTAATTAATTTAATTATCATAAAGTCTTGATTGTCATACATAACTTAAAAGATTATATTCGATAACTTATATAAGCATCATTGAAGTATAACAAAGCAAGTATCGCGCAAGGGGTTTTTATAAAAGAATCTATGATAAAAACAAAGTATAAGAAAGACCAGCAAACCTGACGTCAAATAAATGCCCAATAAGTTCACGCTTATGCATATAGATACTTTAGAATAGAAAAATCAGACAGGCACAAAAAAATGCCAAAATTGGCAGGTGCTGTTGTTGGTATAAGATGTTTATAAAAAGATAGGATATATAAATATTGAGAGGTAATACAGAATAAAAATGGGGCGACTGATGGGACTCGAACCCACGACAACCGAGATCACAACCCGGGGCTCTACCAACTGAGCTACAACCGCCATAACTACTGCCAAGGACTGGCAAAATATTCAGGCTAAATGGTGCGCCTGGCAGGATTCGAACCTGCGGCCACCTCCTTAGAAGGGAGATGCTCTATCCAGCTGAGCTACAGGCGCTCTTAGAGGACTTTTATATATTAGAATCAGTTTAAAATAAAAACATATCGTAAACTAAATCATTATACATAAAAAAAAGCCTGTAAGGCTCTTAAAATAGATGGTCGGAGTGATAGGATTCGAACCTACGACCCTCTGGTCCCAAACCAGATGCGCTACCAAACTGCGCCACACTCCGAAATTCTCTATTATCACGATAGTTTGTTGATTAATTCGTCATTGGCAATGCCGCTAACTTGTTAATGTTCCTCGCTATCGAGGTGCACATATTAAGGGGAAAAGCCGATTGTGTCAACACCTATTTTTGATTAATTTAAAATAATTGCTAACTTATTTTAAAAATCCATATCTCTTATGAAAATAACGGTGACAAAAAGTCTTAACAACCATGATATATAAGCACAGTGGCGTGATTATACTACATTTAAGTCAGGAAGCAAGCCTGTGTCAATCGTACCCGTCATGACATTAAACGGTATGAGCCATAACTGCGCATGGCTCGTTTCATTATTATGGCTTTCACTATTATAAGCGTGTTGTTTGAGTACGACTGGCGGCCTCTCATTGTCTTGTACGGGATAGACCAACCAGGCCTGCCTCGCTTGGTAAGCCTGCGCATAACTGACCAACTGATAGGCATCGCTCGCAATAATCGCAGCGGCTTGAGACAAATGTTTCCATTTCATATCGATGACATGACTATAACTGCCTGAGCGTTTCACTTTTGACGATTTTTTCGCGGCGGCTTGATCGTGTGCATTCTCTTGACCATGGTGAGTATCGCTGTCAGCGTCCACTTTATACATGAGCAAATCAGGGCGTATGGACAAACAAGCTCGCCCCTCTGTATCACTGAGCCAAACACGCTGCGTTTGATACAGTGGTCGATAATGGCGACTCACTTGGGTAAATATCGAGGCGATACGCAGGCTTGCCCATTGTTCAAAAGCTTGATTCATATCAATCAATAGACATAGGCGCAATTGGGCTAGGTTTTTTTTAAATATTTTTTGTGGATCGATGCCGTTACCGGTTGCCACATTTGACTGCTGTAACAACCAATAAGCCAAGTCTACTAATTGCTGAGCGACTTGTAACTGCTGCGCTCGAAGTGGCTGAATCGCTAGCTGGCGCTTTGCTTGATGATATATTGATGCCAGCTGCTGCCGTTCGTGATGCGTCAGCGTCGGCACTAACTGCCATGCCTGCAAAGATATAAGGGAAAGGGATTTAGAAGCAAGTGGAATCAATAAAACCAATGCACTTTTAATCAAGCGATTGGCGAGCATATCTTGATTCAACACACTGCTCTCACAGACAAATTTGTGTGGCTGCATACTATTATATCGAAGCTGCTCTTTGATGAGCAAGCGCCCTTGTAACGATGCTTGGTTATGAATTTGCGGCTGGTAGTGTTTGGTCGGTTGATAGTGAATCAGCCGCTGCAAAAACTGCTCGATAAGCCAATCGGATAACGGCAATGCGGCGGTCGGTAGTGGTGCTAATTGATGACTCACTTGACCTAAATTTTTGGTATTGGGCAGTGTTTTATGAGTACGCTCATTGCTATTAATCAAGTCTGACAGCATATTTTGTACCCATTGACGGGTTTGTTCTATCTGTTTATTTTGAGTGGATATATAGCGTGGCGGTTGACGCTGAGAGCGAGCGCTTTCGTTTTTTGCTAGCAGCTTCGGTAATATCTCAAGCGTCATACTGCTAGGCAATAGGATGACCCCGATATAATGCCCGACTTTTAGCTGCCATTGTCCCTGCTTGCGCTTAAGCGTAAAGACCGAAAACTCTTGCGCTATTAACCAGTAAAAATCAGCAACGTGCACAAAATCATGAGCCGTCAAACGTTGGTGCTCGAATACCGTGATAACGTTCGTATCAAGCGCGTTAACAGAAGCGCTATTCGCACGATTGTTTGTATTGCGCTGATTGTTCTCATTGCTATTTATCAATACGTATTACCATCATTTATCACCGCCATTTAGCAACCTTAAGGATATAGGCGCTGATAGACAGCGGGTTGGTTGAACTCGCCAGTGTTGGCGATAAGGTCAGTATTAATATTATAAGTCCCTGCGTTCATCGACTGACCGAGAAATGATCCGTGCCCTGAGAACATTTGATTTTGGCCTACTGTATTATTTTGACTGTTCATCTGATTGTTTGAATCATCACTCATCAGCGTTTGGCTATCTTGAATAAATTGAGCATTCATCGGCTGCTGCTCATCTTTAAAAATATACTGCAAGACGGCAACTTCTTGTCCGCCAGCCGCTTGCGCTAATTGTGGAATGATTTGTTCAATCAGTATGGATTGTAATTGCTCAAGCGTATTGGCTGACCACAAAAACGCATGACCCAATTGCACGTCCGCTCCCAACGTTTGAATAATACGATGATTTAATCCTGATAACAATTTGGCCAAATCTATCGTTTCTATCGCCATTTCTGCGGCATCGCTTACTTCTGAATCATGCCCAAGGCTAATAATAGGCAATAACTCCGGCTGCGGCGGACAATCCACAAAGCGAAAACGCCGACGTAATGCCATGTCCAGCGGCGCTAAAGAGTGGTCTTGGCTGTTCATGGTGGCATAGATGTCGACATTGGCAGGGACGCTAAAAAGCCGTCCAGAATAGGCCAAATTCACCGTCATAGCGTTTGCCATACCAGCACGTTTGTCTGACTCAATCAAACTCAGTAATTCACCAAATACTCGTGAGACGTTGGCGCGATTAATCTCGTCAATCAGCATCGCATAACGCTGTTCGGGATCATTGGCGGCGCGCTGACATAGTTTTAAAAACGCACCATCTTGGATCGCATAGCTCATCTGAGACGGGCTGTTATTTATAGGGTTATTGTTTGTCTGACTATTATTCGTCTGTGCATGATTGCTCTGTCCATGACTGGCAGGAATAGAGGGCGCCATCACAGGACGAATCCCTTCAACAAACTCTTCGTAGCCATACGCTTGATGAAAGCTGACCATACTAAAACGCTGCTGGCTAAAACGTTGATCTTGGCTGGCGTTATTCTCTTGCTGCGCCTGCTGAAACTCTGCTAACTGCTGCGACAGCTCATTTAAGAGCGTCATGCTTTCGGGTAATAAATACCATGCGCCGCTGTGGTCTTTATCAAAATAGGCTTGGCTGGCACGGTTTTTATAGGAAACTGTTTTCGAATTGGTAGGGCTATGTATTTGCAAGACAGACCACGCCGTATTGTTTAGATTATTCTCCCGCTCATTTTGTGCCGCTTTTGTGATAAAAAACTCATGAGTGACTATTTCAGGTACTTTTAACAAGTCTTTATTTTTGATGTGATAATCTAAAAATATCAAACACACAACTTCACGCCAGCTCAATACTTGCAACAACTGTCCAAGCAAATCTGCATCGTTGGCTTTTGGCAGATAATCAGTATATTCTTTAGCGATTTGTAGCAGACGGTAGGTTTTACCCGTACCAGCCACACCCGTATAAATTGTATTGATCGGCTTGTGATGAAATATATCAGGCATAACATTATCCAGCATTAAACTCTTGCGTAAAAAAATAAATCACGCTACAACCTTATTATAGCGCGGCTATAGTCGATCCACTATAAAATCAATACAGTACACTATCTCCGTAATCTGTCTCATCAATTTAGACAATTGACTTTGCTGAGTCACATAATTACGTTACTTTTATTTTATAAGCGCAGCAGTTCATGGTAATAATAGTAGGGACACATCAGTTAATGTACCATAGTTAAAGTAACTGCTAGGATAAAGCAGATTGGTTGTGGTTACTCACCTATCAGATACGTTTTAGCAGCCTATGATTTTATGTAACACATCTTAATTTTTTAATTATCCATTCACTCATATCGTAAAAACACGTCAATTTATCAAGTCGCTCATATCGTAAAAAACACGTCAACTTAAGGAATTTTGTATGTCAGCATTATTAAAAAAACTGCCCATCAAACTGGCAAAAAAATTGCCAACCAAAGTATCTGACAATACAAGATTGCCAGTCGCAAAACCTAACACGACGCTCAAACCTATCAGCAACCAATTCACCAAACTCTTATCCGTCACTAAATACTTGCCTGCCAGCGCTCGCTCCAGTATCTTGTCCAAAGCGTTTGGTAAAGTGGTGCCATATGTAGGCACAACGGGCATCTGTTATGAAACCGTTGAACCCAATCAAGTTGTGGTCAGTTTGAACAACAGCAAACTGGTACAAAACCATATCGGTACCATCCACGCCGTTGCCATTACTTTGCTTGCCGAAACAGCGACAGGATTTATTTTGGGTTTAAATCTGCCCTCTGATCGTGTGCTACTGATTAAATCTTATTCGGTTAATTTTTATCGTCCGATTAACAAAGGACAAGTGGCTGCTATAGCAACTTTATCTGATGAGCAACGCTTGGATATTTTAAATACGCCAAAAGGTGAGATGGTGATTCCTTGCGTCATTCATGACCGTGACTCTAATAGTGAGCGTGATCCTATCGTGGTTGAGATGACGTGGGCGTGGATACCAAAATCTGAATTAGAGGCGCGCCGTCAAGGCAAAACCAGTAAAAAAGCGACAGACACTGACACTGATGTTAAAACTGACCATTAACCTAAAATAAAAACGGAGCAAGACAATCATAATCAGTCACTTGCTGAGGCAAGTAGCAAGTAGCACATTGAAAAACAATAAACATATAATAAGGAGACAGTGATGTCCAAAACGACTCAAATTTTTTATGCCAATTTATCTAAGGCATTACTCGTAGGCGCATGTGCATTAGGGTTTATCATTAGCGCTAATGCTGCGCCAACGTCTGCCCCCAATATTGCTAACATGGGCAAATCTAGCGCTGTTTTTTTGGGTGATGGCGGCAATTATCCCTTTTCGGAAGCGGTGCGTGTTGGCGACACATTATACATGTCTGGTCAGATTGGCTTTAAAGATGACAAGCTGGTCAAAGGCGGTATTAAAGCTGAAACCAAGCAAGCATTGGATAACATTAATAGCACTTTATTAAAGTACGGCTACCAAAAATCAGATATCGTTAAATGTATGGCGATGCTCACGGATATGGATGATTTTGATGACTTTAATAAAGTCTATAAAGCGGAGATGGCCAATCCTTATCCTGTTCGCTCTGCCTTTGGTGTCTCAGAATTGGCCGCTGGTGCTAGTGTTGAAATTGAATGTATGGCAGTAAAGTAAAAGCTGTTTAATCAAATATACAATCAAGCGCTTATTTCATCATTTGTGTTCTATAGTCAATTCACTATAAAAAAACAGTGATACTGGGACAAGTTTTGCGCCGCTTCTGTTTACTCAGACACAGCAAACAAGCAAAATTTGTCCCAATGGCACGTGATCATATTTAAACAGACTAAAAATGAGGATACGGCCTAATAATAAAATAAGCGCTTGGATTCCATAGATAATTAATTAGATAGATACGGCTAGCTAATAATAACGTCATCAGTGAGGGCGCTTTCTTTGGTCACGCGTAGTACTTCCTCTAGTGTCGTACGCCCTTCTATCACCTTGCGTAGACCATCTGCACGAATCGATGGGGTTTGTCGTCGTGCGTACTCTTCTAGCTCGTATTCGGCAGTATTACTATGAATCATGCGGCGCAAAGTGTCATCCACAGGTACGACTTCATATATCGCCGTACGCCCTTTAAAGCCTGATTGATTGCATTTGTCGCAGCCGACAGGCTTGGGTAATTGAATAGCGCTATCTGCCCCATCTCCAGCTCCTAACGCTATACCAATCTCTGTAAATAATTTGGCTTGTTCTTTATCGGCAGTCTGCCAACTCTGACAGTGTAAGCATAACGTTCGCACCAAACGCTGTGCCACTACCCCAATAAGCGATGACGATAATAAAAATGGCTCAACGCCCATGTCTTGTAAACGAGTGACTGCACCAATGGCTGTGTTGGTATGCAGAGTAGACAATACCAAATGCCCTGTCAAAGACGCTTGTACGGCAATCTCAGCCGTTTCTAGGTCACGAATTTCACCCACCATCACCACATCTGGATCTTGACGCAACATCGCGCGCAAACTCTTGGCAAAGGTCATGTCCACTTTATTATTGACCTGCGTTTGTCCGATGCCGTCGAGCTGAAACTCAATCGGATCTTCTGCTGTCAAGATATTGCGGGTTTGGTCATTCAAGTCTGTCAACGCTGAATAAAGCGTGGTGGTCTTGCCTGAACCGGTCGGCCCTGTCACCAAAATAATGCCATGGGGGCGATGAATCAAACGCTTAAGCTCACTATAATCATTATCAGACAGCCCAAGATAGGTCATATTGAGGCGACCTGCTTGTTTGTCTAATAAACGCATCACGACTCGTTCACCAAAGCTCGAAGGCAGTGTCGATACTCGCACATCAACCTCACGCCCGGCCAACCTTAAGCTAATACGTCCATCTTGCGGTACACGCTTTTCAGCAATATCCAATTTGGCCATAACCTTAATACGTGATACTAATAGTGGTGCCAATTGGCGTTTTGGTGTGATGATTTCTTTCAATTCGCCATCGACGCGAAAACGCACCACCAATCGCTTCTCAAAGGTTTCGATATGAATGTCTGATGCACTTAAACGTATCGCTTCAGACAACAGCGCATTGATCAGACGAATGATAGGCGCGTCGTCTTGTTGATCCATCAAGTCTTCAGTTTCTGGCACGCTATCGGCCAAACTATCGAGGTCAGGATGGTCTTCAAGACCGGCGGCAATGTGCTGCGATTCACCCGTATTACCCGCATAAGCTGCATTCATACGTTTTTCAAAGTCATCGACATTGACACTTTCATAAGTCGGTACAGCGCGCACGCCTTGCTGCTGTAAAAAGCGCACGGCCTCATTAATCGCTGATAATGGTGTGGCTTTGGTCAAAAGCAAAGTCGGTGGCAGCTCAGGATCAATCGCAAGTATGACCAAAATTTGATGGCGTTTCGCAAAACTGTACGGCAATTGCAGCATAAAGGCGGCCTGATAAATGAAGATAACGTCAGAAAGAAAATCGTACCCAAACATAGTACAAGCATGGTAAAAGCGTATAAAGTACGCTGTGCTCAGCGGGCTAAACCCAAAAAGAGTGCAAGTAAGATTGCATGAGTTTGTTATAATAGCATTTTGTTTTAAGCCCGTATGGCTTTATGTGGGCGGTGTTATAGATTCATCGCCACTTCCCTATTTTTACCGCATTACTTTTACCGTATTAATAGTCAGATTATAGTCAAGTCACTATCTTGTTGACTCAATTTAATTCTGCTACAGAAAATTTGAGTACAAAGGTACAGGTAGTATTTTAAAAGCGAATAACGATGTAACAGATTTATAATGAATCAGCGGTATCATACGATTCTTATTTTACTGACAGTGCGTTACTATTACCTACTTCATTCGTTTTTAGAGTGAATCGATTATATCGCTTGGATTGTTTACTTTTTATCTTTTCCCTTGCTCGCTCGCTATTAGGATTTTCCGTTATGTCAGAAAACGTTAGCATTACTCAACCGACACCACTTCTACAAGATACTTTTACCGTAGGTAGTCGTACTTTTTCTTCTCGGCTGCTGGTCGGTACGGGCAAATATAAAGATATGACTGAAACGGGCAACGCCATTGCTGCTTCAGCAGCAGAGATTGTGACGGTCGCCATTCGTCGTACCAATATTGGCCAAAACAGTAATGAACCCAATCTGCTTGATGTGATTTCGCCTGACAAATATACCATTCTGCCCAACACGGCGGGTTGTTTTGATGCAGAAACAGCGATTCGTACCTGCAAGCTGGCTCGCGAGCTATTGGGTGGCCACAACTTGGTTAAGCTTGAGGTATTGGGTGACGAAAAAACCCTTTATCCCAATGTGACAGAAACCTTAAAAGCCGCCAAAGTATTGATTGATGATGGCTTTGAAGTCATGGTTTATACCTCAGATGATCCTATTGTCGCCCAAGAATTAGAAAGCATGGGCTGTGTGGCCATTATGCCACTGGGAAGCTTGATTGGTTCAGGTTTGGGTCTGCTAAATCGTCACACGCTTAGCTTAATTATCGAAAATGCCAACGTACCGGTATTGGTTGATGCAGGCGTTGGTACTGCGTCTGATGCGGCGATGGCGATGGAGCTTGGTTGTGATGGCGTCCTGATGAATTCAGCGATTGCCAATGCTCAAAATCCAGTGATGATGGCACACGCCATGAAGCATGCTATTTGGGCAGGTCGTGCGGCATTTTTGGCAGGTCGTATGCCGATGCGTAAGATGGCGACTGCTAGCTCACCACAAACGGGCTACTTTTTTCAATAGACTTATGATTTATTGCCTTTGATAAAGAGTCAGTCATACAATAATAAGACAGAAGTGGCATAAGGCTGACTTATATCAAAAAGCTCTGTTTAATAACCGTTTGAGCATTGATTGATGAAGGCCTACTAATGATAACTGCTTATTCAATTTATCGTCATAAAAGGATTTATTATGCGACTTCTCACCGCAGTCGACCAGTTATTTTTATTTCTTGAGACGCGTAAACAGCCCATGCACGTTGGCGGCTTATTTTTATTTGAATTACCAGAAAATGCCGAAAGCGATTTTGTCTATCAGCTGGTGAAACAAATGCAAGACTCTGACGTACCGCCAACCTTTCCTTTCAATCAGGTTTTAGAGCATCTGATCTTTTGGAAAAAAGACAAGAACTTTGATGTTGAACATCATTTTCACCACGTCGCTCTGCCGAATCCTGCACGTATTCGTGAGCTGCTGATGTATGTCTCAAGAGAACATGGCCGTCTGTTAGACCGCGCTATGCCTTTATGGGAATGCCACGTGATTGAGGGTATTCAAGCAGAAACTGAAACCAGTCCTGAGCGTTTTGCATTGTACTTTAAGATTCATCATTCTTTGGTTGATGGTATCGCTGCCATGCGCCTCGTACAAAAATCCCTATCGCAGTCACCAACGGAGCCAGTCACTTTGCCCGTTTGGTCATTGATGGCGCGTCATCGCAACCAAGTCAACGCTATGTTGCCTGCCCAAAGATCGGTCAGACGAATAATCAAAGAGCAGATCTCTACCATCAAACCTGTGTTCACAGAGTTGCTGGATAATTTCAAAAATTATGGCGATGATGGATATGTCGGTACGTTTGATGCGCCAATGAGTATTTTGAATAAACGCATCTCAGCATCACGGCGGATAGCCGCCCAGTCTTACGATATAAAACGGTTTAACGATATCGCCGAAAGACTAAAAATCAGCAGAAACGATGTCGTGCTAGCGGTTTGTGCCGGTGCCATTCGCAATTACTTACTATCGATGAATGCACTGCCTAGCAAGCCATTAATCGCCTTTGTGCCGATGTCGCTACGCACCGATAACAGCATATCGGGCAATCAGCTGTCATTTGTATTGGCAAACTTAGGCACGCATTTAGATGATCCACTGCGTAGGATTGAATTGATCCATCGTAGTATGAATAATGGCAAACGCCGATTTCGCCGGATGAATCAAGCGCAAGTTATCAACTACAGCGTGATCGCTTATGCGTGGGAAGGTATCAACTTGGCCACGAGCTTATTCCCAAAGAAGCAAGCTTTTAACCTTATCATCTCTAACGTTCCTGGGTCTGAAAAGCCGCTGTATTGGAATGGTGCTCGTCTGCAATCCTTGTACCCCGCTTCTATCGTGTTCAATGGGCAAGCGATGAATATCACTTTAGCCAGTTATTTGGATAAGATTGAGTTTTGTATTACCGCTTGTAGTAAAGCACTGCCACATGTACAAGACATGCTTGCCCTAATAGACAACGAGTTAACGCTGTTAGAAAAAACCAGTAAAGAGCTGGCATTTCAAGGGATAACCGTTGAGGATAAATGCGCTAAAAAAACAAAAAAGCTGGCTCCATAATGGAACCAGCTTTTTTGTGTTCAAGCTTCTAAATATAAAAGCTTTTTATTATATAGTCAGTAAAAAGTTAAATCGATACATCAATAGTCAGATACGACTGGTATAAGTTTTTCTCACTTACCGTACCGTTGTA
Organism: Psychrobacter immobilis; assembly: GCF_904846225.1. Classification (GTDB taxonomy): domain Bacteria; phylum Pseudomonadota; class Gammaproteobacteria; order Pseudomonadales; family Moraxellaceae; genus Psychrobacter; species Psychrobacter immobilis_F. The sequence goes on from NZ_CAJGZJ010000002.1 coordinate 241,527, forward strand.
GACAGAGGCTTCGAAAAATTGATTCCAGCAGTCTGTCGCGCTTTTATTTTTTTGACTATAGATAATAGAAAACCTTAAGCAGTAATGACTACACAGCGTCGCCCCATGATGGAACGACCACTTGCATCAACGGTTTCAACAGTTTGACATTACAAGCAAAGATAGAGCCTGAGGTCATAGAGTTATGTGCGCCTGTATGATCGACCACCACACCACGTGCTTCGGTCACGATAAGCTCACCCGCTGCGATATCCCAAGGCTTGATAGACATCTCAAAGTAGCCGTCAAAACGACCAGCGGCCACATAACACAAATCAAGTGCTGCAGAACCTAAACGACGAATTTGACCGCCCGCTTCTGATATTTTTTGTAGGCTTTCAAAATGCTCTTTGGCGTAAGAGACAACTTCACCATTGCGCTTGCGCTCAAGAGGATGACCGGTGGTAAATAGACCGCCATCAATCGTTTTGCGTTCGCTCACATTCATACGGCGCTGGTTAAGACGAGCACCTTTACCACGGCTGGCAGAGAACATCTCGTCACGGACTGGATCATAGACAACACCGTGCTGAGTGACACCTTTATGCTGTACTGCAATAGACACGCAGAACTGCGGCACACCATGAACGAAGTTTTTGGTACCATCTAATGGATCGATAATCCAGCACCAATCCGCATCTTCGCCGCGGCCTTCTTGCATACCAAACTCTTCACCCAAAAATGAATGATTTGGATAGCTGGCTTTTAGCGTCTCAATAGTGAGCTCTTCACTAAAACGATCAATACGCGTAACCAGTCCATCAAGCCCTTTAGACTCGATATCTAGTTCAATTTTGTGGCGGTTTTGATGCGCATATAAAATCTCTTTACCAACTTTTTCAGCAGTACGTGCTGCGATGACGACCATGGGTTCCATAAATAACCTATTTGCTTAATGAATGAATATAAAAAACGATAAGACCAAATCTGTGCCCACAACATGCCAATCAGCCGCCGCATCACACCACACCTACGCGATTTAAAAAACGTGTCTTTTAAAAACGACAACCGCATTATACTAAAATTATTCGATAAAAACGAAAAAACCATTACGCTCGCCAAACCGACCATTGTTCAACCAACCACTACTGTGGTGGTCATCACAAACTGCACAAGTTGTAAAAAAGTCAGCACCTACGGCTAGCAGGCGTTCGCTCTATCTATCGAGCTTTTATCTAGACAAACCAACGCCCAGAATAAATGAGCACAGTATATCTTAAAAAATCAAAATACGGATTACGACAACAGCTGCTGAAGCTGGGCGACCACACCATCGACATCCAAACCACAATCAGCGAATTGCTCTGCTTGTGAGCCATGCGCGATAAAACGATCAGAGATACCAATATTATAGATGGCTGGACGATTGCGCTTAAAAGCCGCCGACTCATTGAGCAAATACTCATTTACCGCACTACCTGCGCCGCCCATAATCATATGTTCTTCTAGGGTCGCAATATGAGTAATGCCTTGCTCAATTAAGGTTTCGAGCAACTCGGTATCTAAAGGCTTCACCCAGCGCATATTGACAACATGCACCTGACAATCTAACGCTTCATGGTCGGTAGTTAAGCTTTCTGCGGCTTGCTGAGCGGTTGCCACCATCGTGCCAAATGCCAGTAATGCAAGCTTTTTGGGAGCGGCATCGCTACCTAAAACCGACTCTACGATTGCTTTGCCTATTTTATAAGTTTGGGCGGGCTGTTCAATAAACGCTCCTGTACCGACGCCGCGTGGATAACGTACCGCCGTGCAGCCTTGGTATTCATAGCAAGTATTAAGCAAATGATAGCATTCGTTCTCATCTTTTGGCACCGCAATCACCATATTAGGCACACAGCGCAAAAACGCAAAGTCAAACACGCCAGCATGGGTTGCGCCATCTTCACCGACTAAGCCAGCACGATCAATCGCAAACATCACATCGAGGTTTTGGAGCGCCACATCATGAATCAGCTGGTCATAACCACGCTGCAAAAACGTCGAATAAATCGCCACAATAGGCTTAACGCCTTGCGTCGCCATGCCAGCGGCTAGCGTAACTGCATGCTGCTCAGCAATAGCGACATCAAAAAAGCGTTCTGGAAACTGACGAGCAAAGTCCGTCATTCCTGAGCCTTCTTCCATGGCAGGCGTGATCGCAAGTAGCTTATCGTTTACGGCCGCTTTATCGCATAAAAACTGCCCGAACACTTGCGAATATTTTAAGGCGGTTTTGGTGCTTGGCTGGGATTCTTCTTTAGATGTAGTCTGGATGTCGCGCTGAATTTCTGCTGGTAACTTACTGATCGCATGATAACCGACTGGATCTAATTCAGCGGGTGCAAAGCCTTTGCCTTTAGTCGTATAGATATGAACGAGAACAGGGCCTTTTATCTGCTTGGCAAGTGACAATACACGCAGTAACTCAGGGATATTATGACCATCAAATGGACCAAAATATCTAAAGCCAATTGCTTTGAATAAGTTGTCTTCTAGCTGCGGGACGTCGCGCATCTCTTTATGACGTTTACGGCGGTCAAAGCTTTGCATGTCGGGGCGATGACATAGAATAGGCTCGCCTGTATCAGAGATATCGACCTGATAACCTGACTCCCAAAGCATCGCTAAATGCCGCGAAAAACCACCGATAGAACACGATATCGACATATCGTTGTCATTTAAAATTACTAAAAGGTCGGCATCTTGTTGTACCGCATCATTCATGGCTTCAAACGCCATGCCACCAGTCATTGCCCCATCGCCAATAATACAGGCAACGGTTTGCACGCGGCCTTGGTAACGCAGCGCGAGACTCATGCCCAGACCAGCTGAGATTGAAGTCGATGAATGCCCGACACCAAAAGTATCGTAAACCGATTCGGCGCGCTCAGGAAAGGCGGTTAAACCCTCTTTAGAACGGATAGTACCCAATTGATCACGGCGACCTGTCAGTACCTTGTGCGCATAAGCCTGATGACCGACGTCCCAAACAATCTGATCGTGCGGCGCGTCCAATAAATAATGGAGTGCAATGGTCAATTCGACCACGCCCAAGTTGGCACCGAAATGCCCACCGCTTTGACCGGCTGAATACAATAAAAAAGATCGCAATTCATCCACTAAAGTAATCAACTGAGCCGTTGTAAACGCATTAATATCAGCTGGCACAGCGATACTATCGAGCAACGGCGTTTGAGGACGCACACGTGGAATCACAGTATAAGTCTGCTGTAAGCTCGACAGCTGAGTACCCGAATCAAAGGCTGACGCAGATACGGAATGAGACTGTGGGGAATGAGGTGACTGCTGCATAAACCGTACGATACCTACCAATCTGCTGACAAGACGTTGGCTTAGCGCTAACTAAGCGACGTCAATAATATCTACATCATTATTGATGTAATTGACCATATAATTATTCATGCAACTTTTGCGCGTATATAACTGCGCGACGTATACCGTGCATACGCGGTCATAATAGACCACGCTTCAATACTAAGGCTTGCTATTATGCCTTATTATTTTGCACCGATATTGGATGTTAGTGACGACATAGTAATGTAAGGATAAAGACTTGTCACTGTATCCGTCAAAATAGTATGGCATAATAGCATTTTTTTTTAATTGTCGCTTTAATCATCGTGCGTCGTCTGTGAACTTTGTGTGTTTTTATAATAAATACAATAAGCACACTATCTTTATGAACAGGTTATACTGCTATCCTCTTAGCCATACTCTTCGGGCTAGGATACCGTAGCTGTTTTGATGCAGATATAACAAACCCTTCACCGCCACGATTATAGGCTTATGCAGGACATTAATGTCATATCAATTTATTACTAGCGCCAAACTCCCTACTCGTCACGGCGAGTTTGATATTCATATCTTTGAAAACGATGATGGTCAAGAGCATGTGATGCTGACCGTCGGCATGTCTGTGGTCGATCAAACCACAGAGAGTGCTGCTCTATCGAGCCAAAATATGTCGTCAAACCAACAAGATGACACACTGGCAGAGCGACCGATTCCATTGGTTCGTATTCATTCTGAGTGTCTAACTGGCGATGCGTTTAGCTCATTAAAGTGCGACTGTGGGCCGCAGCTCAATACTGCGATGCAAGCGATACAAGAGACGGGCTACGGTGCTATTTTGTATTTGCGTCAAGAAGGCCGTGGTATCGGTCTGACCAATAAGATTCGCGCTTATGCCCTTCAAGATCAAGGGCACGACACCTTAGATGCCAATCTCATGTTGGGCTTGCCTGCCGATGCGCGCATTTATGATATGTGCGGGCCGATGCTCGCGCATATTGGTGTGGATGCCGTTAGACTCATTACCAACAATCCAGACAAAGTGGCTTATCTGACTGAGCACGGAATTAATGTCGTTGAACGCGTGCCATTATTGGTTGGCGTCAATGATATGAATGCTGAGTATCTAGCCACGAAGCGTGACCGTATGGGACATCTACTGGACAAAGATTTCAATACCGCACTATATCTTAATAAATAAACAGATTAATAAATAGACGAATTAATAAATAGACAGGTATTTTATGACTATACCAAATATCAATAATAAACAAGATTTGTCAGCTGCAGATTCGGCGGCAAAGTCAGCGACGACACCGACCAATAATGATATCATGCGCGTGCGTGAATTTTTAGTCGATTTGCAGGCGCGTATCTGCCAAGCGCTAGAAGCACAAGAGCGTGACGGCGGCGGCAATGCCACGTTTGTCCCTGATGATTGGGAACGCCCAGAAGGTGGCGGTGGTCGCTCAAGCGTCTTAGCAAATGGTGACGTCATTGAAAAAGCGGGCGTGATGTTCAGCCATATTCATGTACACAATTTGCCTGCATCAGCCACTGCACGCCATCCCAATATCGCTGGACGCAAAGCTCAGGCCATGGGTGTCTCACTGGTTGTCCATCCCAAAAACCCAAATGTCCCTACCAGCCATGCCAATGTGCGTTTGTTTGTGGCAGAAACTGAAGGCGAAGAGCCTATCTGGTGGTTTGGCGGCGGTTTTGATTTGACGCCGTTTTATCCGGTGCTCGAAGACTGCGTTCATTGGCATCAAGTCTGTCATGATCTGTGCGCGCCTTTTGGCGACAGCGTTTACCCTGATTTTAAGCAATGGTGTGATGAGTATTTTCATTTGCGGCATCGCGATGAGCAGCGCGGTATTGGTGGTTTGTTTTATGATGATGTCAATACCGAAAGTCGCGGATGGGATTTTGAAACTTGTTTTGAGTTTATGAAGTCCGTCGGCAACGGTTACCTTAACGGCATTATGCCAATTTTTGAGCAACGTAAAAACACTCCTTATAGCGAAGAGCAGCGTGAATTTCAGCTTTATCGTCGAGGGCGCTATGTTGAATACAATCTTGTCTACGATCGCGGCACCTTATTTGGACTCCAAAGCAATGGCCGTATCGAGTCCATCTTAGTCAGTATGCCACCACTTGCCAGCTGGCATTATCGTTTAGAGCCTACTGAGGGCACACCTGAGTTTGAATTGACCGATTATTACTTAAAGCCACGGGATTGGTTGACGCTATAATTGGTGTGACGAAAATTTTAGGTATAAAAAAAGACTAGGGCGTGCTGAATATTCAACACGCCCTAGTCTTTTTTTATATCTGTGTCAGCTACTCTATCATTGCTGACCTTATTCATATAAATTCCAGAAATCTCAAATATTACGATGATATAACAACTATGTTGATTATCATTGCACACATAACGGTTACAATAGAGCTTACTTTTTAGAAAAATTGTTTAGAAGCGAATGCGTTTCCAAATGACTCTCAGGCAATATCTTTTATAATAATGTTTTACGACAAGGCCAGCATTTGCAATCGCGCCTACTATTCGCCAATTTTAAAGGAGTAATTTATATGGCACAGGTTCATCTTCATAAATCATTGAAATCCATTTTCGGCATTACCTTAATGGCAACTGCGGTAAGCCTAACCGCATGTAGCAATCCAGCGGACTCTGACGTAACCGCCCGTCAAGACAGCATGAAAAGCTGGGGTGATGCGATGGGTGTCATGGGTGATATGGCAAAAGCACCCAATACATTTGATGCGGCGGTATTTAAGGAACAAGCTGCATTTTTAGCAGAAGACGCCTCCAGTCCTTGGAGTCATTTTGAAAACCAAGACGCTACTGGTAATGCCACTGAAGCCGTTTGGTCAAATGCTGATGGTTTCCGCGCCAAATCAGACAACTTCGAAAAAGCAACGGCTGAGCTAAGCGCCGCTGCACAAACAGCCACGAGTGTTGACGATGTGCTACCTGCTTTCGGTCAAGTGGGCGCTAGCTGTAAATCGTGTCACACAGAGTTCAGAGCAAAAAATAACTAAGTCTCTATAACTGGCCTAAAAAAACCGCCACATCAAATGATATGGCGGTTTTTTATTTTTAAAAAGCATGACACTAGGGCGTGTCCTCAAGTCAGCACTGTAAAACAGCCCGCTATTCTGTCACGGTTTTATTGACATCGACAGCTTGGTGTTCATTTATTTTACTCACGATGGCTTTTACCGAAGGATCACTCAAGTCTATGGTACGCACAGGGAATGGCATATCAATCCCCGCTTTATCCAGCGCTGTTTTGACCTCTATCAGTACTTGGTCTATCGAGGTCACTTTGTTGGCTTGATTACCATCATCAATAAACCAGCGCACAACCAAATCAATAGTGGAGTCGCCCAAGTTGACGGCAATGATGGTCGGTGAGGCTTGTTTCGATACGCTATCCGCTCGATCTAGCGCTTTCATAATTACAGATTTTGCTTCAACGATATCATCAGCATAGCCGATACCCACAGCCAATTGTAAACGGCGCTGCTTATAAGCGGTATTAACGGTCAACGCTGAGGTGTAAAGATCTGAGTTCGGAATCACCACTTGCCTGCCATCATAAGTTCTAATGGTCGTGGCACGAATTTTGATATCCTCAACCGTCCCTTCGTATTCACCTGACACAATTTGATCGCCAATACGAAAAGGCTCTGAGAGCAGTAGCAAAATACCAGACAATAAGTTTTGGAAAATATCTTTAAAAGCAAAACCAATGGCAACTGACCCGATACCGAGCGCACCAATCAGCTTGGCAGGCGTAAATCCTGGTACAGCAATGACCATAGCGATTATAAGGCCGATAAAAACAATGAGTGCACCGCCCACCCGCTGAAAAACTTTGACTAAGTTTTGATGCCGACTGCGACTACCAAGGAGCTTATAGACGACTTTTTTGAAGACAATGGATAGCAGCCAAAAAATCACAATAACGATGAGCGACGCCACAAAATAAGGGATTCGCTCAAGAAAGCCCACCACCATCTCATTGGCTGAATCAATGATGCTTTGATAGGTGAGCACCTCGACAGGAATTGTTTCAGCGTTTGGATTAGCACTCACTACCGTTTCTGCCTGAGAGGTAGGCATCTTTAGGTCACTCCCTTTTTGATTTGATTTTTGATTGATTTTTTAATTTACTTGAGTCAAACGCATCAGTACTGCGTTATCAAAGATTTGAAACCTAAACTATTAAGTCAGCTTGAATGATCTCAATCCAGTAGCCATCAACGTCCTTGATAAAGGCGATATTTTTCATTTTGCCCTCTTCTGGACGTTTTTTGAATTCGACTTGATTTTCATCGAACCAAGCAACGGCGTCATCTAAACTTGGTACCGCAAAGCAAATATGACCGAACCCTTGTGGTTGTTCATTACCATCGTGATAGCTAAAATCCGCTTGCGTTTCAGTACCATAGTTATGAGTCAATTCTAAAATACCGCGTTGGCGGGACGTATAGACTTTTAAATCGTTACCAGAGGGCAAATTGTCACGCTCTTCATCAGTCAATTTGGCCAAAAAGTACAAGTCGAAACTCATATCAGGGAATTTTTTAACCGTTAGCAACGTCATACCCAAAACGCCCGTATAAAATGCCAATGACTTAACAGGATCTTTTACGCGTAGCATGGTGTGATTAAAGGTATAACCAGTGGTTTGGCTGGCAATCGATTGTACGCCATCAGCTTTTACACTGCTCGCTGGTTGGGCTATCGCTGATGAATTGCTGTTATTATTATTTGAGTCGACTGTTGAATTAGACATAATTATCCTAATATTGATAGAAAATAAAATTGATAAGCCAGCAAATCACGTTTGTCTAAAGTGACTGGCTTATCAAATCATAATAAAAAATTGCTGAATTACTGATAAGCACTTGTAATATATATTCAATAATACGAATTTAATGCAGATATCATACCATCTAAGTGTCTAAAAACTGTACTTGCCCTGTTTCTAAATCGTACTCTGCCCCAACGATAAGCAGTTGACCACTATTGTTTAAATCCTCTAACGACCGCGAACCATGCTTGAGCTGACTGACTGACATGCGCACATTGGCACGGATAGAGCGATTGACCAATTCGTCTGCATCGACATCTTGCCCATTGGCAGTCGCCAGTTCATGCAAGTTATAAACGCTTGGACGGATACGATCGACGATTGATTGTAAGTTGGGCGAATAATTTTGCTCAGGATTAATAAGCGCATCGACGCAAGCCGTGACAGCGCCGCAATGCGAATGTCCCAGCACGACCACCAGTTTGGTACCGAATTTTTCGGCGGCAAACTCCACCGAGCCGATCTGCGAGGGGGCAACCACATTACCTGCGACCCGAATCACAAACAAATCGCCGAGACCTTGATCAAACACAATCTCAACTGGTACGCGAGCATCAGAACAACCCAAAATAATAGCCAGTGGGTCTTGGTCTCTCACCAACTCTGGCCTCTTTTGCATCGTTGGATCGGTGTTCGTCAGATTCTCAACGTAGCGAGCATTACCTTGTTTTAAAAGCTCAAGGGCTTCTTGACCTGTTTTTGGGCGTTTATCATTAGACATAAGATATCCTTTGTTATAAAACAATTAAAATCATGGATGATTCTAAATATATTTTTTACCTATGTATTGGCTAGTTTGTGAGCCATAAAGTGATTGTATAGCAACAAAGGCTAAAAAATGATAAAAAATTGGTTTTCATATTGTGATATGAAAAAAATTACTAATCGTAGTGATAAAGCGACGACAACAAAGACGACCATCAAAAACAGTAGAACGCCAGACAAAATATATAGATAAAAAGCCATGAGTAATTGGGCAAGCTAATCGCGTAACGTTAACGAACTTACATTAATTTATACTGAGGGTTGTTATAATACGCAGCAATCAAACGCCCACACTGATACTTATCTCGATCTTCTAGATTATAGCGATCTACTTTAATAGCTGCACTGGCATATTGGCGGCTTTGGAACGAATACTATGACCCAAGCATCTTTAAACGCGCATAAAGCGGCAGCGTCCTCCGACGAAAGCCCTGTGCTATTGCAACTGACTGGCCTCAAAAAAGTTTATGACCAAACCGAAGTATTGAGCGACATCAATCTCGACATCAAACACGGTGAATTTTTAACCTTACTTGGACCGTCAGGCTGTGGAAAAACCACCTTACTGCGATTAATCGCTGGCTTTGAGCAACCAAACGCTGGGGCGATATATTTGGATGGCGTGCAGATGGCAGGCTTGCCAGCCGATAAGCGGCCAGTCAATACGGTGTTTCAGCAGTATGCATTATTTCCGCATATGACGGTCGCGCAAAACGTCGCTTATGGTCTCAAACTCAAAAAAGTACCCAAAGATGAGATTCAGACCCGTGTACGCGAGATGCTCGCCATGGTGCAGCTAGAACATTTAGCCAATCGTAAGCCGCAAGATTTATCGGGTGGGCAGCAGCAGCGCGTTGCGATTGCCCGTGCGGTGATTAATCGTCCTAAACTGCTATTACTCGATGAGCCGTTATCGGCACTCGATCACAAACTGCGCTTGCAAATGCAGTCAGAACTTAAGCGGCTACAACGTGAATTGGGCATTACTTTCGTTTTTGTGACTCATGATCAAGAAGAAGCGCTGTCCATGTCAGATCGTATTGCAGTAATGAAAGATGGCACGTTTCAGCAAGTGGGTACGCCTATTGAGATTTATGAAACCCCGACCAATTTGTTTACGGCCAAATTCATCGGTGAGACCAATTTATTTAGAGCAGAGGTCAAAGGGGTTTATGCAGACCAACCGGATCGTGATGGACAAGTCACCAATGGACGCATCGAAGTAGAAGTCTGTGAGGCGCAAGCGCAAGATGGCCCAACGACTCTACGTAATTTACGTCGCCCTGATTTTGCCAACGATGTGCAAGTTGGTGATATCGTAAACTTACTGCTACGTCCGGAAGATTTACGAATTTATGACCCAAAAGATACCGCTCATACTGGTCTACTCGGCCGCGTTATTGAAAGTAACTATAAAGGCAGCACCTTAGATTCAATTATTGAGCTCGCCAATGGTCATATTATCAAGGCATCTGAGTTCTTTGATGAGGATGATCCAAGCTTTGATTATAAATTGAATGAGGCCGTTAAAGTCTCATGGGTTGATGGCTGGGAGTGGGTGCTGCCAGAAGATCCTACGTTTATAGAAAATGAGACCGCTCAAAATATGACCGTACAAAAGGATGGTAGCTGATGGCGCGTCATAGCTTAGGCAGCAAAAGTCCTTTTCGTACCGCAACGCTCTGGCTGATTTGGGGCTGGCTACTTATTTTTGCCTTACTGCCCAATATATTGGTCATAGCCGTCAGTTTTTTGACCCGTGATAATAGTGCTTTTATTAGCTTGCCCGTCAGCATCGATAGCTACGTGCGCATGATTAATCCGTTATATTTTGAGGTATTTGTTCATTCATTATGGATGGCAAGTATCACCACAGTTATTTGCTTGTTGCTTGGTTATCCTTTTGCATGGCTGGTATCAAAAGCAAAAGTGCGTTGGCAACCACTGCTCATGATGCTTTTAATACTACCGTTTTGGACCAATTCTTTAGTACGGACTTATGCCCTCAAATTGCTGTTTGCCAATAATGGTTTGATTAATAAATCCCTATTAGCACTAGGTATAGTCGATACGCCTATCGATATCTTATATACGCAAGGCGCTGTCGTAGCTGGACTCACCTATCTACTGTTTCCTTTTATGGTATTGCCGCTCTATGCGGTGTTTACGGATTTACGCAATGACATGCTGCTGGCTTCGCAAGATTTGGGAGCTTCAAGAAGGCAGACTTTTTGGCATGTGGTATTACCATTGACAACGCCAGGAATCATCTCAGGTGTGCTTTTGGTATTATTACCCGCCATGGGCATGTTTTATGTGGCAGATATTTTGGGCGGTTCACGCAATTTATTGGTGGGTAATATCATCAAAAATCAATTTTTGGATGCGCGCGATTGGCCATTTGGGGCTGCCGCCAGTGTATTATTGACATTGGCGATGGCCGTGTTATTACTCGCCTATCGTGCCAGTAGTCGCCGCATTGGCAAGACTGATTTTAATGAGGTGGCCTAATGTCCAATCATCCACTGAACCACGCCTCTACGAGTACACCAACTAAACACAAACGCGCTATCAAGATTGGCAGCCTAGCCGCTAAAGGCTATCTTGGCCTGATTTATACCTTGCTGTATCTGCCCATCATTGTTTTGGTCGTGATGTCATTTAATAAGTCAAAAATCGGCTATAACTGGGGCGGTTTTAGCTTAAAGTGGTATGAATCACTATTCAATAATCAAGCCATGCTTGATGCGTTTTGGCATTCTATCGTATTGGGATTGGTCGCTGCGACTGTCTCAACCTTAATCGGCACGCTCACTGCACTGGCGCTCCATCGCTATAAATTTCGTGGCAAAGGTTTGCTCAATGGGCTGCTGTTTGTGTTGATGATGTCACCTGAGATTGTCCTTGCTATTTCATTATTGGCGTTGTTTTTATTGATTGGTCTACAATTGGGCTTTGTGTCACTGCTACTCGCTCATATTACTTTTTGCCTACCCTTTGTAGTGATTACTGTTTTTGCGCGGTTGAGTAGTTTAGATGAGCGTCTGTTAGAGGCGGCGCGCGACTTGGGCGCGAGCGAATCGGCGATGGTGCGTACGGTACTGATTCCCGTTATTTTGCCAGCTGTCATGGCAGGCTGGTTGCTCGCCTTTACGTTGTCGCTAGATGATGTCGTGGTTTCAACCTTTGTGACGGGTCCCAGTTATGAGATTTTACCACTGCGAATTTACTCTATGGTGCGAGTCGGTCTCAAGCCGGAGGTCAATGCAATCGGTACGCTGCTACTAGTCGCCTCATTGATATTGGTCATCATCTCACAGCTCCTATTACGTCGGCGCTAACTAACTAAAGTTTACTAATAACAAGCTTTGAGTGAAAATCAGTGATATACTGATTATAATGAATTTTTCTCACCTTAGCGGTCAGGTTATATTATGTTAGAGCTACGTCATCTCAATACCTTAACCGCACTACGAGCGCATGGTTCATTAGCGGCAGCGGCTGATGAGCTGCATGTCACGGCATCTGCTGTCTCGCATCAGTTAAAAGAGCTGGAGAATTACTACGATATCAGCCTAGTGAATCGCCGAACACGCCCGCTTACTTTCACGCCAGCGGGCAAGACGGTATTGGCATTAGCAGATAGCATCATGCCGCAAGTCACCCGCACCAAATCCAACCTTAAACGCTTAGCACATGGTCAAGCAGGCAGATTACGCCTAGCTTCTGAGTGTCACAGCTGTTTTGACTGGTTAATGCCGATACTCAATCATTATCGCCGCGAGTGGTCGGATGTGGAGCTGGATTTTGCCACAGGTTTTGAGCCTGAACCGCATCATTTATTGATGGAAGGTGATATTGATTTATTGATTACCACCAGTGACTTACCGATAGACGGTCTCAGCTATCAGCCATTGTTTGAATACGAAAGCCGTTTGGTACTGTCACCAACGCATGATTTGGCGGCACAAGAATTTATTAAACCAAATGATTTGACTGAGGAGACGTTGATTGCTTATCCAGTTGAAGCCAAGCGTCTTGATATTATTGCCAACTTTATGACGCCCTCGAAAGTGAGCTTTGAGCGTATTCGTACGACGGAATTGACGGCGATGCTTATTCAGCTAGTCGCCAGTGAGCGCGGCGTGGCGGCGCTACCTGATTGGGTGGTGGCTGAATACGAGAAAAAAGGCTGGGTAGTCTCACGTCCGCTGGGTAATGGCGTGCGGTGTCAGCTTTATGCAGCCACACGCACATCCAGTCAAGATACGGCTTATATGCAAGGGTTTGCAAGCTTGTTGGAAGGAATCGTGAAGCCGATGTAATATTTCACTATTTACTAAATTACTCCAGTTAAGAAATATCATCCGCTCTCTTACGTTATGACGAACGTTATGGTAAATGACGGTTCCCTAGTGAGGACTCGAAACTTGGGCTATATGCCAGTAAAAATAATGGTTTGAGTGATTAAGGTATTACTGGTGTACCTGACAATGTACACAGAATAGAATTTTCAATAATATCTATCCTAATATTTAATCTCTACAGCCTAAAGTTATCAAAGTCAGTACGTCCTTACTACTAAACTCGAAATGTATGTACTTATTCTTATCTAAGTAATATTTAATAAACATATCTTTTTCAACACTAGGCATTCCTAGGCTTTTAACTACCTCTGACCTAGTTGAAAAGCGCTCAATATTATCAAAAAGCCTATCTACTAAGGCGTATTTTTTATATTGTGAGTTGGCTACCATAAATATAAAAATGGCATCAAGTACTTTATCTGTAAAACTAAATTCAACTCCATGTTCTAAGAATTGATAGGAGCTATACTCAACTCCTTCAATCTCCATAGTTTCCATAGAGAATCTTGGCCCTGGCAGTACCATGGCATCTAAAATCTTTTCATTACCTTCTTTAGTACCTAGACTACTTAAATAAATAGTAACTTCGCCCGATAACACTAGCATTTTATTCTAAGCTCCTTGTCTGGGATCAAAATACATCCGTAACTATTTACCAATACGTGATCGATGCGCTATACAGGCATCGAACCTTCGGCTATGAATAAGCTGTAGTAGATTCAAAGGATTATTGTCTATCTGTATTCATAATTTCTAGGAAAGTAGTTATTGATCTTGTCATTGTCAAGCACTCTATCTTTAGTAAAATCTAATGTATCTGAAACGGCAATACCGTACCATAGCTCTTTTGGGAAGTCATTAATAGAGCCATATACTGTTGGCATAAGATGACGAAAATAATCTCCCATTTTAGTCTGACCTTCATATCCCACAGGATAATCTTCTCCTTCATTACTTCCTTCAACTGCTTCATAAATAAAGTAACCTTTAAAGGAAGGAACAGTCCAATCAGACATTTCATTTTCATCACGTAATCCGTGTTGAATGAAGTTTTCAACCTCTTTTTTAGACTTGTAGTCTCTGTACATTAGACTAGAATATAGATCTAAAGTAGCTTTACCATTCTTACGAACAGGATATTCAGAAAATTTCTCAGACTCTTCATAAGTAAATTTATTTAGGTCATCTAATAATAACTCAGCGTCATTAATTCCTAGAATAGATTTTGGTATATCTCCCCACGAGTTGTTAAACATCATAGCAATTAAACCATTTTCATCCATTGCAAACCATGTATATACAATTCCAAAGTTTGGTTTCCATTTTTCATTTAAATAGCTCATTATTTTTCACCTGCAATGCCAGTATATTAGGAAACCGTATCTTTAGGGTGCGTTGAATATGTATTTTAGGATATACCCCAGCGGAACCAGCTATTTCACCCTTCAAACCTATTAACAGACCACTTAAAACAGACTGATATAATGGAACTACTCAAATCAGACCATTAAGCGATTAATATCTATCAAAGCTTACAAAATCATTTTAAATAAACAAAACCCCAGCGCCGTTGCCAGCAAAGTCAGTCCCACATGCAGACCCACTAAAATCAACCCTGACAACAGGCGACCGTCATTTATTAAAGCAAAGGTCTCAGCGCTAAAGGTACTAAAAGTAGTCAGTCCGCCTAAAAATCCAGTCACAACGAATAGCCTGACATTGGGCGATAGGTCGCTACCTACACGCTCAAACCATATCAGCGCAATGCCTATCAATAGCCCGCCTAAAATATTGGCACCCAGCGTTCCCAAAGGAATCCAGCTGTGCTGCGGATTGAAACGTCCAAGCCATGCACGCAAGCATGCGCCAATTGCTGCTCCTAAACCGACGGCGAGCCATTGCATGAAGTTATCCTTTTTTAATAAATGCTACCAATGATTACTGCGTTCAAAGTGGTGTTTTTAATTGATATTGATAATATCATTACACCGCAGGCAGCTCTGTCATCGGCCAACGTGGCACGCAGCTGACCGCCAAATCATCAGACTGACCAGCTTGCAAACGCTCGTAACCTGCATACGCAATCATTGCGCCATTATCAGTACATAAAGCAGGCGGCGCATAATGGACAGTCGCGTTTATTTTGGCCAGTTCTGCCTCTAGTGTTTCACGCAAATGAGTGTTGGCACTAACACCGCCCGCAATCACTAATCGGCTCATATCGACTTGCTTCAGTGCTTTTACGCATTTTTTCACCAGTGTATCGACGACGGCATGCTGAAAACTGGCCGCGATATCGGCGCGAACTTGTGGATCACTTTCAGAGCCATTGCCTGATCCTTCAGTGTCTTTAATCAAGTTATGTACGGCTGTTTTCATGCCACTAAAAGAAAAGTCCAAACCTCGGTGTAACATGGGTCTTGGTAATGAGTAAGCATTTGGATTGCCAGTTTCAGCCAATTTAGCAATATTAGGACCGCCCGGATATGGCAAGCTTAGCATCTTGGCGGCTTTGTCAAAGCACTCGCCTGCTGCATCATCTATGGATTCGCCCAGTATTTCATACTGCCCAACGCCCTGTGCAGCTATCAGCAAAGTATGGCCGCCAGATACCAATAACGAGACAAAAGGAAACGCTGGCGGATTGGCACCCATCAGCGGCGCAAGCAAATGCCCTTCCATATGATGAATACCAATCGCTGGAATATCTAAACCATAAGCCAAGCTGCGGCCAAATAAGGCGCCCGTCATCAAAGCACCAATAAGCCCTGGGCCTTTGGTATAAGCGATAGCATCAATCTCATCTTTGCTGATATCACATTGCTCTAGCAGCTCATTAAATAAAGGCACCAGTTTACGAATATGATCGCGGCTGGCAAGCTCAGGCACCACGCCGCCATAAAGTGCATGTAGCTCTACTTGTGAATACAATACTTGTCCGAGCAAGCCTTGATTGTCGCTGTCTATTTGCTCACTGTCAAAAATTGCAAGTCCTGTCTCATCACAAGATGTCTCTAAACCCAATACCTTCATACTGTTGCCTTTATACTTTTGCTTTATATCGTCTTTTGTGACATTTTTAATTTTACACTATTAAGGAGTGTCATCATTTAGATTGTGAGGCTTAAAATGATTAAGTGTACTAATTGATGACATGCCCTAAAAACGTACATAAAAAAACCGTCATTGTCAGTCACAATGACGGTTAGTTTAACAAATTTCAATAGCCAGTATCAGTTTACTGACGCTAGCATATAATCAACAGCGGCTTTAACTTGCGCTTCGGTGACACCGTCTACTGCTTGCGCTGGCATTTTATTAAAGCCTTTGGCAGAATGCATATACAGCGTCTCTTTGTCTTTGGTCAAACGCGCAGACCAAGCCGCAGTATCTCCATATTTTGGCGCATTAAGCAAACCTGCTGCATGACACACCTTACAGTTTGACTCATAAAGCTTGGCTCCGGCATCCGCAGCCAATACTTCAGGCTCAGCGGTTGCTTCTTCCCCTACCGCTTCTTTAACAACAGGTGCCTCGGTCGATTCTGGCTCGCTCATAGGTTCAGTCGCCTCAGTCTCCGCTACTGTCGCTACGCTTGTGTCGGCGGCATCATTGACCGCAGCAGACTCTTCAACGGCTTTATTATCGCTACTACAAGCACTTAAGGCCAGTAGTGCACTCATACTAATAGCCGATAAGGTGAGTTTATTCATACGCTGTTGTTTATTCATTACGATCACACCTTTACTCAATATTTCACGTGACTCAATATTTCACGTGGTAACTGCTCATGACATCACGAAACCTGATTACTGTTATCTACCACTTATAAGCTTTAACCGATATCAATGAAAGCGTTATCTAACTAATAAAACGCTTATTGAGGTGCAGTTGCCGTCGCTGAGCTATCAGCAGCGCCAGCCACATCAGCATCCGGACTGCCGTCAGTAGCCGTTGCTTCTGCCATAGTGGCGTCGGCCGCTCCTACGTCAGTTGTTGTGGCTACATCAGTCGCTCCTGCTTCGGTCGTCACCGTGCCATCTACTGCCGCCCCATCCGCTGCAGCGACTGGCATCGGAGCCGTTTTTGGAAAGTCCATCTCTTCAGCGGCAGGTGCGTTTTTGCGGGCAAGTGCAGCGGCCTCATCCACACGGTCTACTGCCAATACTTCATGTGACCCTTGCTCGCCTTCTTTTTCACCGCTACAAGCACTCATGCCAAAACCAAGAGTGACGATAAATACGGTGCTTAATACCGTATTTAATACTGTTTTTTTCATTCCAATACCCTCAAAAAATGCTCATAAAACGGTTAATACGCTAAGTACTTTATAAAAATTATCATAGCATAAACTCAAGCCAAACCGTTATAGACAGTAAGGGTTTTTATGACGACGGTATAGGACGATATGAGTCAATTTCTTTACTGTTACCGTGCTTGCGAGTACTAAGCTAGCAATTTGATATCCTCAACAGGTGATTATCAACGTTATTATTGTGCTGCATCATGATTGTTTATTTTCCCATGCAACTTGATGATAAATAGGCATTAACCTACTAAAACCATTGACTTTGTTGGTATTTTTTATTAAAATACTTGCCCTTGTGCTCATGCGCAAGATTATCCTAGTTTGAGCTGATGCCTGTGATCTTGAGATATCACGGCTAAATACTAATACACAGCCAAACTAATGCCCTTATATCTCATCCTAATCGAGGAGTCTTCATGCCTGCAGTTAAGGTTAAAGAAAACGAACCAGTTGATATCGCTATCCGTCGTTTTAAACGCGCTTGTGAAAAAGCTGGTGTATTATCAGACGTACGTAAGCGTGAGTTTTATGAAAAACCAACGCAAGTACGTAAGCGTAAAAAAGCAGCTGCAGTAAAGCGTTATAAGAAAAAATTACAACGCGAAACTATTCGTACCACTCGTATGTACTAATCGATAATACGATTAGCTAAGTACAAGCGCTACATTAACGCCACTGTTATCCATCGATATCAGTGGCGTTTTTTATGCTACAATTTTTGTTATTATTGCTAACATAATTTTTATTAAAAGATTCATCAGCAGGTTTTGTTTAAGAATTTAGCGAACCGCATTCAACAAATAGCATTTAACAACTGACATTTAACGTAAAAGGATAATAACAATGAGCCCACTTAAACAGACATTATTAGACAGTATCAAAATCTCTATGAAAGCGCGTGAGCTTGAGCGTGTTAAGGTGCTGCGCAACGTACAATCGGTCGTCCAGCAAATTGAGATTGATCGTCAAGTAGAACTTGATGATGCACAAGTATTAGAAGTGCTACAAAAGCAGCTAAAGCAGCGCTACGAATCACTGACTATTTTTACAGAAAACAACCGTGATGACTTAGCGGCCAAAGAGCAGTTTGAGATTGATATTATTAATGGGTTTATGCCAAAACAAATGGACGATGCTGAGATTAGTGCCTTAGTCAATGCTGAAATCGCTGAGCAAGGTGCAACATCGATGCGTGATATGGGTAGCGTGATGGGTGTGCTAAAAAATAAAACAGCTGGCCGTGCTGACCCTGCACTAATCTCTAAGTTGGTTAAAGAGGCGCTTCAAGGTTAACACCAATTATTGAGTGACGAGCTTTATTTTAGTCACGAATACTAAGGCGTGTCCTCAATCTGAACAAAAGCGATTAAATGGACTAAAAATAGCTAAATCTTTAATTTAAAAACAATGATAAAAATAACCACCGACCGTAAAAATAACCGCCTAAGGCTCAAAGTCTTTGGCGGTTTTTACGGCTTTGATTTCTGCATTAATATTGGCTAAGAGTGGGCGGGCGCTATTGGCTTGTGCGGTATTTTGCAATTTTTCTGTTATCTGCTTGGCTTGCGTGAGGGATACGAGCGCACTCTCATAGCGATTACTCCATAATTGATCATGGCTGCGATAACGCAATGCATTGATGGTCGCAATAGTGGCCAACTCTGGCGATGTCGTGGTTTTTGCGAGCTTTTCATTGGCCAATTGCAGATTTTGCCAAGCATAACGATCACTTGGTTGCCACTCAGTTAATGGTTTGAGTAAAGCTTGTGCTTTTGTGGGCTGATTACTATTGGTAAATGCTTCGGCCAAATAGAGACGCAAGTCACGACGCTCAGGATAAAGGCGTTGCTGACTCTCTAAAATATCAGCGGCCTGTGCCCACTGGTTTTGTTCGCTTAAAATTTGGCTATGGGTAATCGACAGCAGCGGCTCTAACTCTTGACGCTGCACCGCTGGCAACGCGTTTATTTCAGCCAGTAGCTCATTGGCATCCTTAAAACGTTGCTGCTCTCCGTACCAATGCATCAAGGCCAATTTAGCGCCGACACTATTCTTCGCAGCGGTTTTTAATTCGGTCTCAGAGGCATGCTTGCCTATACTTTTTACACGCCAGTAGAGCAAATCAAATAGCGTCTGATAGCGTTGCTGCTGCTTTAATGATAAGGATGGGTAACGCTGAGCGCGGCTCTGTGCTTCACTCAAACGCTCATTACTTAATGGATGCGATCGTACAAAACTCGGTAAAAATCGGTTTTGAACTTGATTGAGTTGGCTTTGCTGATTCATCGTGGCAAAAAACCGAGGCATGGCTCTTGGATCATAGCCAGCTTGGGTCATGATTTGCATTCCTACTCGATCGGCCTCACGCTCATTGCTACGACTAAAAGCCATACTACTATTCATCGTCGCGGTTTGACTGCCCATCATTACCGCCGCCGCTGCATCGCCATCGACAGATGATGCGGCAATCGCAGCCAGCATACCGCCTATCTGCATCAGCAAAGCTTTTTTGCGTTCATCAGCGCCATTCTCATAATGATGCTGGCTAAGGTGAGCGACTTCATGCGCCACTACACTAGCAACCTCATCCATGCTGCTGGCAGCCAGAATCGTGCCTGTGTTGAGACCAATGACGCCACCTGGTGCGGCGAAAGCATTGATACTTGGGCTATCAATAATAACCAAACCGAGTAGCGCTTGTTGCCGTGCTTGCGCATTCAAACGCCACGTCATGTCCTTGACCGTTTCATTGATCCAAGGGTCATGCTCCATCTTGATCTGACCATTGGCTTTTTGTAGCGACCATTCGCCAAGCAATTTGTTTTGGTATTGCTCATCAAAGCTTAAACCCTGCCCGCGCAAGCTGGTTAAATTCAGCTCTTTTGGGTCAGGAGTTTGCCATGAGCCATAGGCGAATGGCGTCGCTTGGCTACTGACATCGTTATTACTTTCATCACTATAAGCCGTTGTTGCTGCCGCGAGCAAAACCGATGATATCCCCAATCTAATAGCGCCCGATACGACTGCTGACACGGGTACAGAAAGCACGGTTTTTTCGCGCTTATATGAGGGCGATATCATCCTTAATGAGTCTTTGGCTGTCACGTCTATATTGAACTGGTTCATAAGCGCTCTACCAAGCATCGACTGTCTATTAGAATGGGACAAATGCGTATCCTATGCAAGTGAGTAGTAACCAGATGAATAACGACAATGTGAGTAATTAAGTGAGTAATGACAGTGTGGATAATGACATAGCAGTGTGAATAATAACAATGTCTTCTCGACTATACGAGCTTGTTTAGACATCGTCAATTCTAGTATGTATGTGACTACCAATAACTAAGCCGCCCGTCACTATTGTGAAACATGATTGTGTGATTCTAATGAACCGAACGTGACGTTGATTATATTCAACTGCAATTGCACACTATCTATTTGTTATAATGACAGGCTACGACAATAGAATCGAGTCATTATTAATGAATCGCTATTAAATATTAGCTATAGTCAGTCCTAGATAAAAGAGATACAAATATTATCACGCGCTACTGGTATAAATTTCCCTTGCTTGCTTGCTGTGCCTGCGCAGACAGAGGCAGCGCAACATTTATACCAGTAGCACTTTGTTTGTTTTATAGTGGATCAACTATAGTAAATAATAGACACTTAATATAACAACTGTTTAAAACTCACTATTGGTCATTGAGAATAAGCGCACAAACCATAATACTGATATTTATAAGGGGTATTTTATGTCTGCTGATCGTCAGTCAACCATCGTATGCCCGCCTCAATCTATAAGCGTATCAGCAACCTTATCTGGCGCTGAGCAGCAAAAAATTAACCATTTATTATCGTTGTTGATAGTGAGTAATGATGATTCAAATAATCATGCAAATATCGAACAACCTACCGTTAATATCAAGCGTTTCGTTGATGGTCGCGGGCTTGCTTGTCCGATGCCACTATTAAAAACCAAAGTTGCGCTACGTGATGTTGCCGATGGTGAGTCGTTATATGTGGTTGCCACCGACAGCAACTCGCAAGCAGATATTACGGCTTTTTGTCGACAAAATCAGCAGGCAGATACGGCAAATAAATTATTATTAACCGTTAATAATGTCACTAGCCAACCGCTAACTGATGACAGATCATCTCAGCATTTCGATACAATATATCACTTCATCATTACCAAAACTGATAGCAACTAAGCGCTGCTATCCTTTACAATTAGAACTATAAAGATTTTTATCTGACTATTTGCGTCATTATTTAACCAAGGTCAAGAATATGGCTACTACTTCTACTGATGTTGCGAAAACGAGCAAAAAAGACAACGCAGCTCCTATAAAAAATGAAGCACGTGATGCAGCGTTGAAAGCTGCCGCACAGCGCCCACCTTATGATGCCAATGCACTTGGTGATACCAGTACCCGCGATTTGGTACCAGCAATGCCAACGCATTTATCCGCACCTGGTGTCAATTTGGGTGCCTATATTAATACGGTACATCAGATTCCAATCTTGACGCCGATACAAGAGCAAGAGCTGGCCCATCGCTATTATGACGAAGGCGATGTGGAAGCGGCGCGTCTGCTTGTGATGTCGCATTTACGCTTTGTGATTCACATTGCCCGCAGTTATTCGGGCTATGGTTTACCGCAGGCAGATTTAATCCAAGAAGGTAACTTGGGTCTAATGAAGGCGGTGAAACGTTTTGATCCAAATAAAGGCGTACGTTTGGTGTCCTTTGCTGTCCACTGGATTAAAGCTGAAATTCATGAGTTCGTGATCCGTAACTGGCGTATTGTCAAAGTTGCGACGACCAAGGCCCATCGTAAATTATTCTTTAATCTACGCAGTCTAAAAAAGACCAATAACCAGCTGACGTTAGAAGAAGCGGATGCAATTGCGAAAGATTTAAATGTCACTCGCAAACAAGTGCTAGAAATGGAATCACGTCTCACCTCTTATGATGCGTCGTTTGAAGCACAATCTAGCGATGATGACGATGGTCGTTATGCGCCGCAATTATTTTTAGAAGACGGTATTGATCCAGCTGAGCAGCTAGAAGAAGCGGATTGGGAAGAGAACAACTCATCGGCTCTACTAGCTGCGATGGGTACGTTGGATGATCGCTCACGTGATATCGTTGAGCAGCGCTGGCTCTCTGAGCAAAAATCAACGTTGCATGAGTTGGCCGCCGTCTATTCAATCTCTGCAGAGCGTGTACGCCAAATTGAGAAAAACGCGATGGATAAAATCCGTGATGCGATGACCATCGATAGCGTTATTTTGCCAGATGATCTTCAATAGTCAATGACGATAGTTGTCGTTCAGTCATCCGTCATTTATTGCTATTAATAGCCTTTAAATATATTCGGGTCACTATAAAAAAGAGACAACGTGACTGGGATACATTTTTTTCGCCTTTGTCTGCGCAGGCAGAGCAAGCAAGGAAAACTTGCCCCAGTCACGTAGTATAGCGTCATGTATCCATTTTGTTCAGTATCGACTATAAGATGAGTTTTACCATGTTAAATTGGATAGGTATTGCGGCAATCAATATGGCTGTCGCCGTTGCTCTAGGTGCATTTGGCGCTCACGGTCTAAAAAACATAGCCAACGCCCAACAGCTCGAATGGTGGCACACAGCAACGTTATACTGGTTCGTCCATGCGCTTGGGTTGCTGCTGGTTGGTATATTGATTCAGTTCAAATACACCACTCAAACCACGGCGTGGCTACTACAAATTGGCGTTATTATATTTGCTGGTAGCTTGTATGCGATGACGCTCGGCGCACCGCGCTGGTTTGGCGCGATTACGCCTATTGGTGGTATATTGATGATCGGTGGTTGGCTATGGCTTGCTGTATCGGCTTTTCGTTTAGGTCATTCAAATAGTTAGCCATTCAAAAACATAGTTACTCAGAAATATAATCACCCAAAAATTTTAGTATTCAAATAGTTAGGTCAGCCAAAAATCTAGTCAGCCAAGCAATAAACTGGCATAAGTATAATAAATAATGAATGTCGATTGAAAAAAAGGAATGTTAAACAATGAAGGAGCATAATTTATGAGTACCATTAGCGTTAATGGTAAGAATTTACAGACTACCCATCAGACGGTGCAATTGGTCCTCAATGAGCTTGGGCTTAGTCAAGGTCGTTATGCCGTAGAAGTGAATGGCGATCTTATTCCGAAAAGTGAGCTGACTCAGCTACTGATCGTTGAAGGCATGAATATCGAAGTGGTACAAGCGGTCGGTGGTGGCTGACTTTAATACTGCTCTTAAGACCTATGAATAATAGTTTTAAGTTCCCTTGGTTTATTTATATTCACTATATAGCATGTGATATTGTCACTTATTTATAGTGATAAAAAATTAAGTCGATACATCGATAGTCAGATACGACTGGTATAAATTTTCCTCGCTTGCAGTGCCGTTGCATACAGGTGTCTCGAAAAATCTATTCCAGCAGTAATGTCGGATTTTTATTGTTTTTTGACTATATATAACTATTCACACTTTGAACTAACCATAAAAAAGACTTCAACGTATATTACGTTTGAAGTCTTTTTCCTTTTTATCTATTGTCATTTAGCACAATCAAAATTTAATAATATGACTACTTATGCGTTTATTATTCTGTTAGCCAATACTTATTAAATCTTAACTCACTAAACGTCAATAAAATTAAACAGCTGGCGCCACATCGGCAGTGTCCAAATCTTCGTAACGTGCATCACGTCCTGCCCCAGTCTTTTTACGCTCTTGACGGGTTTTATATTTACGCACTTGTCTATCAAGTTTGTCTGCCATCTCGTTAATGGCTTTGTACATATCATCTTCACACGCTTGGACAAACATTTCTTGACCGGAGACTCGCAAAATCGCTTCAGCTTTATGACTCTTTTGACCGCCATCGCTTGCGCCGCTGTTGTCTAACGACAAAATTACTTGAATACTTTGTATCTGATCAAAATGTCGCTCTACTTTTACAAGCTTTTCACGAACTGCTGTGTCCATAGCTTCGGTAACACTGATATGGTGACCACTGATAGAAACATTCATATTATTGTCCTTTTATTATTACTTTCGTTATTACTTACAATCAACAGATGAGGTAGCATTCTTGCCGATATCACCCTGCCTTACCAATAACGTCCTAAGCTTTTTTAATACAAGATAGACCTATCCCTTTATGGTCGCTGCTTTAATTAATGTAGATAAATCGCTAAGGTGTCGTTGTTGGTATGACTCTAATTTGTCATGAAAATTGAATTGTAGCAAGACAGTATATTGTAATTAAATGTAATAAAAACGGTTGTTTCTTCAATGTTTCTATATAATCAAAAAATTTTATTTTTTATATTTATAAAGAGGCATATTAAGCGTTGTAGGTACAATGAATACTTTTCAATAAGTGCTATAGTGTCAATATTTTTGCTTACGCTGAGTAGATGAGCCGATGTTCATTGCTTCGCGATATTTGGCCACCGTTCTTCTGGCGATATCGATACCTTCTGCTAATAAAAAGTCTTTTATACGGCTATCTGATAGCGGTTTTTTAGAGTCTTCATCAGCGATTAACTGCTTAATCATGGCACTGATAGCAGTTGATGAGATATCGCCATCTGCGCTGCTCACGTGTGATGAGAAGAAATGCTTTAGCGAAAATAACCCTTGCGGCGTCAAAATAGTTTTGCTGGTAGTCAAACGCGAGACCGTAGATTCGTGCAATTCGACTTCTTCTGCAATCACTTTTAGGATAAGCGGTTGCATGGCAGTCGCACCGTACTGTAAAAACTCTTGCTGATAGCGCACAATGCTGGTCGCTACTTTTAGTAGGTTTTGATTGCGCTCTTCGATACTGCGAATGAACAAACGCGCATCGGTGAGGTTTTCACGCAGATATTGATTGTCAGGACTGTCATCACCACGCTTAACTAAGTTGGCATATTCTTGATTGACTCGTAGCTTTGGCAATGTGTCAGGATTGAGACGCACATGCCAGCCATCCTCTTGTATGTCTGAGTGGCCATTGCCCTCTCGGCGACGGATAGGAGTGACGAGCACATCAGGAATATCATAGCTGGGAGTCGGCCGAGTGTAATCTGGCTGACTGCTCTCAAACAGTAATCCGGGTGAGGGATTGAGAGTACGTAATAGATTGAGCGCAGGTGTGATGTCATGAGCGGCAAGCCCTGTGCGCTCAGTGAGTGTTTTGATATTATTACTTACCAAATGTTCACTGGCGGACAGCAACGCTTTTGCTTCTCTTAGATATTCTGTGTTGGCATCTAACTTGGACAACTGAATGGCTAGACATTCATTGAGATGGCGCGCGCCAACGCCCAATGGATCGCAAGATTGAATGATACGTAGCACCGCCATTATTTCGTCGTGCTCGACACGTTCGTCCCACTGATAAAAACTCGCCATGGTGTCAAAGCTTTGCAACAGCTCGTCGATATCAAGCCGAATAAACCCCATATCATCCATAGAGTCCATCAGATAAGTGGCGATTAATGTGTCCGCCTCCGAAAGACGCTTAAAGTTCAGCTGCCAGCGTACATGGTCTTGAATCGTGGCAGAAGTACCGCCTTGATAGCTATCAAAATCTTCGTCGCCCTTACTGTTACCTGAACTTTTAGTCGCCGATGCATTGTTACTGCTATCCAAACGACTGTGGTCAACGTTATCGTTATCAAACTGGCTATAGTCATCGCTGTCCATCGCCCCATCATCAATACTGCCTTGCTGTAATTTGTCCAAGCTATCACTAAAGTCATCACTATATTCAGAGTCATAATCGGAGATCGACTCATTGTTGCCAGATTCTTTATTAAAAGAATCGGTGTTGGTGCTTTGATTCCAAGTATCGAGGGTTAGTGGCGCGCCAAAATCGTCTGTCATCGTATCCTGAGTGCGCTCGTATTCGTCTTCATCGTCTTCGATACGTTCAAGCAACGGGTTACTATCCAACTTCATCTGAACCTCTTGCGCCAGCTCAAGACTAGAAAGTTGCAACAGTTTAATCGCTTGCTGCATTTGCGGTGTGAGCTTTTGCGAGTTGCTTAGCGTGGTCGCCAATCCGAACGACATACTCATGGGCGGCTTATTACACTCCGATCGTGGTGATATGATATATATGGGTTAAGGTTGTGATTTAGTGATATCACGCCATGACGATAGCATTTTTTAGCACAATTTTGCTATGATAATTTATACCTTATACGCCTAAGCGTTCGATAACGCTGCGATATAGTCAGCCCTAAATAAAATAAGGTCAAATATTATCACGCGCTACTGGGATAAACTTTCCTTGCTTGCTGTGCCTTCGCAGACAGAGGCGACGCAAAATTTATCCCAGTAGCATTGTCGTTGTTTTATAGTGATCGACGATAAAACACTTTTATAATTATTAAAAACTGAGAGTCAGGCTATGAATACAAGCATAAATAACTCGCCATTTACTATTGCTGCCATTCAGATGAATAGCCAGCAAGACATAGAAAAAAACCTAACCGATATACAAGCCGCTATTATCGATGCGTGCGCTCAAGGCGCTGAGCTGGTTATCTTACCTGAAAACTGTTGTAGCATGGGGGAGCAGTTTGCCACCGCCGAGCAGTTTGATGCGCTATCAGCGACGCTGGCAAATTATGCAAATACTTATAATGTTTACGTGCTGGTAGGCTCATTGCCCTGCGCCTATCGTCCTGATGGCGTGATCGTGCCTGACGGCAGATTGCGACAAGTCAGCCAGTTATTTGCGCCTGACGGTACGCAGGTGGCACGCTATGACAAGATTCATCTATTCACAGCAACAGTCGCGGATAAACAAGGTAGCTATAACGAAGCGGCAACGTTTGAGCCGGGTAAACAAACTGTCATCGCACCGATTGCGGTAAATGATGCGGTTTATCAATTGGGTATGATGGTGTGCTTTGATTTGCGTTTTCCAGCATTGGCCCAGCGGCTGCGTCAAGCAGGTGCCGATCTATTGAGCGCGCCTTCAGCCTTTACTTATTTAACTGGTCAAGCCCACTGGTCGCTATTACTGCGCGCGCGTGCTTTGGACAGTCAGTGTATGGTGATTGGCGCGGCACAAGGCGGTGACCATGTTTATAAAAACGGTAATATTCGTCAGACATGGGGACACACAGCGATTACTGCCTATGATGGAACCATCATAAACCGTTACGATCATAGCGAGCTAAATCAAGCTAATGATAAAGAAGATAAGAATTACGCCATTGTAATGGCGTCATTAGATAAGCAAGCACAAGTACAAGGCCGACAAAAACTGCCTATCTTTGACTGTCATCGTTTGGCATAAAGTCAATTCACCTCAAATCCGATACAGTGCTGCTGGGGTAAATTTTTTGCAGCCTCTGTCACGCTTGCGAACAGCACACCAGAAAAATTTATCCCAGTAGCACGTAGCTACTAACGTATCGATTTTATTTCGAACTCACTATAGATTGGACTGACTCTAACATCGATTGGGGATTTGAAAACTACGTTTAATCCTTGCTATTTTGAGCATGAGTCGCACGCGGATGAGCGCGGTCATAGACTTGTGTCAATTTAGCAAAATCCACATGGGTATAAATTTGGGTAGTGCTGATATCACTATGTCCCAGCATCTCTTGGACGGCACGTAAGTCGCCACTGCCCGACAGCATGTGTGATGCAAAGCAATGCCGTAATAGATGCGGATACATATTTTGAGCGATACCTGCACGGATAGCAGCGACCTTTAAACGTTGTTGCACCGCACGCGTTGACAGTCGTGTGCCCAATTTTTCGCTGATAAACAATGCCCTGTCTCGCTGCTCCACCCATAAATCACGATGTGGTAGATAGCGCATTATCGCCTCTGCCGCCTTCGCTCCGAGTGGTACTAAGCGCGTTTTATTGCCTTTACCCGTGACACGCACACGCAAATCGGACAAATCCACATCCGCCATATCCAGTGCGACTAGCTCGCCGACACGCAAACCACTGCTATAGAGTAGCTCAAACATCGCTTTATCACGCAACCATAATCGGGCTTGTTCTGGGGTGTCGGGCATCTCTTGGTCAAGCAGTTGCGTCAATAAATCCACATCAGCGATAGACGGTAATGGTCTAGGGCTACGTTTGAGCTGGTAGCCAGTCGTTGGATTGATGCGTGCCAAATTTTCTTCTATCAACCATCCATAAAAATGGCGGATAGCCGATAGCTCTTGCTGAACACTCGCCAGCACCAACTTATCTTCGTCTAGCCGATGGCTGATATGTTGTGCCAGCTGACGTTTATCACAGCGCGTCCACGTTAAACGCTTACCACGCAAAAACAGCGCCAATTGGTTGAGTCCAGCAAAATAAGCCTTCAGCGTGTGTTGCGAATGATTGCGCACTGACAATGTATTGAGCCAGCGATGGACAGGCGATAATAGTTCTCGTAGCGCTGTATCCAATTCTACCGTGGCTGACAGTTCGGCTGATAGCCATCGCTCTGACTTGGTAGGCTGATCGTTTTTATGAGACATCACCATATGAGACACAACCTTATTATTGGCCTATAGTCAGCTGAAAATAAAACGGTTATACAGACTTAAATGCGCTACTGGTATAAATTTTATTGGCTTTCTGGATGGGGCTTGATGCCTGCTTGCGCCATCAGCCCATCTGGACTAAACACGCCCTCATAGACAAAAGCTGTAGGACCGGTCATCATGACCGAATATCCCGGCTGCCATTTAATAATCATGCTACCGCCATAAAGCTGCGCGCGTACATCTTCACCTTCATCGAGCCAGCCCTCACGTATGCCGATAGCAACGGCGGCGCAAGCGCCTGTACCACAAGCTTGGGTCTCACCAACACCGCGCTCATAAACACGCAGCCGAATATGACGCTGGTTCATTACTTGCATAAAACCGACATTGACACGATCTGGAAACGCAGGATGCGCTTCGATGGCTTTGCCCAAGGTTTCAACGTCGGCATCAAGTACATCATCGACTTTAATAACAGCGTGTGGATTGCCCATATTGGCCACATATAATTGCACAGGCGTCCCATTAACATCCAAATGATAGGCGTTTTGAATTTTAGTCGTGGCTCTTGGCGTAAAGGGAATCTCGCTTGGCTCAAATTTGGGTTTGCCCATATCGACTTCTACCCAACCATAACGATCCGTGGTCAATGAAATAATACCACTCGCCGTCTCAACACGCAGACGCTGCTTAAATGACAGTTTACGCGCTTGCACAAAACGGGCAAAACAACGCGCGCCATTGCCACATTGCTCGACTTCTGTGCCATCTGTATTAAAAATACGATAACTAAAATCAACGTCAGGGCGCATAGGCGGTTCGACCACGAGCAATTGATCAAAACCAATGCCTAAATGACGATCTCCCAATAATTGTACCAAATCCTTGGTCAAATCTAAGCGTTGAGTCACCAAATCGATGACCATAAAATCATTGCCCAGACCATGCATTTTTGTAAATTCTATGAGCATATCCTTGAGTCCTATCCTATTTTTATGTATGCGTTATATTAGCACGCTGCCAGATACAATCATAACTATCACTACTATCAAATATCCCGTTATATTTATATTCGACATATGCTCAGTGAAAAGCAAAGTCAATACATCATGCATTGCTGAACTCAAGTTTCTTGCTTGCTGTGCCGTTGCTGCCAGAGGCGACAAAAATTGATCTCAGCTGTACCGTAACGGTTTTAAGGAGTTTTGATCATATACATTCAGAGTGGATATAAAAAAACCCATTGTTATGATTACAATGGGTTTTCTTTATTCATAAAAGACAGCAAAATTTTTGATAATGCCGTTTGGTGTGCAAATGAGCGACTCAGCTCTGCCACCATTTAGCCCTGCCACAATATCTCATCTGCATATAACGCTTCTATCGTTTCGCGCTTACGAATCGACTGATGACGATCATTTGATACCATTACTTCGCTGGCACGCGGACGCGAATTGTAATTGCTACTCATGGTGAATCCATAAGCACCAGCGCCAGTGATTGCCAAAATATCACCTGCAGCTAAAGACAACAAACGATCTTTCGCTAAGAAGTCACCCGTTTCACAAATCGCACCAACGATATCCCATGCCTGCGTACCTTCAGTGTCCAAACCATTATCTGGTAGCGTTTCAGGAATCACTGCCATGTCAGCTTGATATAATGCAGGACGAATCAAGTCGTTCATCGCCGCATCGACAATCGCAAAGTTTTTGTGGGCAGTGGGTTTTAGCACGTCGACTTGGGTCAATAAAATACCAGCATTGGCCACGATACTGCGGCCCGGTTCAAAGAACACCGTCAAGCCAAGCGCGCTCAGCTTCGGTAATAACGCAGCAGCAAACTCATCGATAGACACAGGGGTCTCATCGATATAACGCACACCCAAACCGCCGCCCAAATCAATATGACGCAGCTCGATCCCTGTTTCGCGTAGGCTATGTATCAACTCAATAATTTTATCCAAAGCCGCCACGAAAGGCGCAACCTCAGTCAACTGCGAGCCAATGTGGCAATCAATACCAACGATATCGATATGGGACAACGCTGCTGCTTGCTGATAGACCGTGAGCGCCTCTTCATGGGTGATACCGAATTTATTGTCTTTTAGCCCAGTAGAGATATACGGATGAGTCTTGGCATCCACGTTTGGATTGACGCGCAATGAGATTGGCGCAGACTTATCAAGTGTCTTTGCCACCTCATTTATTAAGGCCAGCTCACTGATAGACTCGACGTTAAAGCAGCCAATACCTTGGGTCAGCGCATACTCGATATCGTGATAAGTTTTGCCCACTCCTGAGAATACCACGCGTGATGCATCAGCACCCACGGCCAGTACCCGCATCAGCTCGCCACGCGAGACGATATCAAATCCTGCACCTGCTTGTGCCAATACATCTAGGACGGCCAGATTGGAGTTGGCTTTTACTGCATAACATATCTGGTGCTTTAGGCTGGCAAAGCTATCGGTGTAGGCTTGATAAACATCTAATATCGCCTGCTTTGAATAGACATAACATGGCGTATCGTATTGCTTGGCCAACGCCTCAATACTGACCTGCTCCATATACAACGCATCATCACGGTAATGTAACGCGGGCAAATGGGCGGTTAAAGCCTTGGGATCGATATACAGTCCTTGCTCAGTTTGGGTAATTACAGATTCAACAGTTACAGACTCAGCGGCTACGGACTCGCCAGTTTGTGGCTCAGAATGGCTCATATAAACATCTCTAATTTATTCAGGGTAATAAGATTGGCAACAAAGCGTTAGAAAGAGTCGCAAAAACGCTTTTGAAAAGCAAATTTTTAATCAATAATCGTTGGGATTGGTACTGGGTTCTGGTAGCTCAAAATCGGGTGTTGTTTGAGCATCGGGTGCTTTTTGAGTATTGTCATCATTAATACCAGCAAATGCAGCATCTTGTGGATTGCTGGTGCTATCTAGCATATCGGTGCTAGTTTGAACGGCTTGGCTACTAGAGTCTGCCAAATACAGATCGCCTTTTTGTCCGCAGCCTGACAATCCCATCATAATAATACTGCCGATGATGACAGTAGAAACAGCACGGCGACTGACATTAATGACGTGAGCAAACGCGGTTTTTGGAGAGCGGCGTATAGTAAGCATAAATTAGATAACCTGTAACCTTGCAACGGTGTAAGTATAATAAAAGACGGATAATACGTAAAAATGGTGTCGCCAACTAGAACGTGTCTTCGTTTTAAAAATGGTCGGGTGCTGCTATTAAACAAACAGCTAAAACCCTCTCTAAAAACTGACGATAGGGCTTCTTTGAATCATACCATTATTACATAAAGCTGTGCGCATACTGACGTCACTGGCTTATAAATTTCGTTAAAGGTGATGTAAGGTTCACTATGGTCAATCACATATAAAAAGTTACCCTATGATGTGCTAGGGCATGTCATCAATTAGCACACTTAATCATTTAAAAGCAGTTTATATGCATTTAGAAAATTTTTCTTACAATTTTTTATTGGCTGCCATTTTTTTGATCTAACCTGATAAACATTAGCGAAAATTGGTGTACAGTTGTATTTGATACGCCTGTATCTGTCGCTTTAACCCTTATTGTTGTTCTATTATAGCCAAAAAAATATGTTACATTATGCTCAAACTATGGGACTATGCTATACGACTATAGTCGATCCACTATAAAATCAATACAGTGCTCCTAAGATAAATTTTGCGCCGCCTCTGTCTGCGCAGGCACAGCCAGCAAGAAAAATTTATCTTAGGAGTACGTGATAATAGTTGTCCTCTTTTTATTTAAGACTGACTATATTGTTATATAGATATTGCTAGGAAGCGCTACAGGAATTATTTCGATAGCGCTTTTGATAGCATTGGGGTAAGACGCTAGCACACGATTTAACAAGCACTTATCAATAGTGCCCGCCCAAAATTAACTAAGAAAAGTCACTAAGATCAGTAAATAAGAAAAGTCACTAAGATCAGTAATAAACTTGCTGAACGTATATCAGCAAGGATTTAGCTGGTTTTTGTTTTTTAACCGGTATTCCTCTATGATGAATCACCATTTATAAAATATAATCTAAGGATAGATATGAGCGCCAGCCTAACCACCACTTTTGATGACAAAAATTCTGAAACGTCAACGTTAACCAATCCTACTTTAGTCCTTAACTGCGGGTCCTCTTCCATCAAATACGCGCTGATTAGCGATGACAATGAAACTCGTATCACAGGTCTAGCCGAAAACTTGGGTCTCGATACGGCCCGTATCAAACACACCACACTGAACGGTGAAAAGCTTGAGATTTCAATCCCAGGTGGCAATCATAAGTTAGCGCTACAAAAAATTCTTGAGTTACTAGATCAGTATCACTTCATCGCAGTCGGTCATCGCGTGGTTCATGGTGGCCGTGAATACTCTGAAGCAGTGCGTGTTGACGATCATGTACTGGATGAAGTAAAGCGTCTAAAAGTATTGGCACCGCTACATAATCCTGCCCATGCCTTGGGTATCGAAGCCGTTCAGGCCATTTATCCTGATATTCCGCAAGTGGTGGTCTTTGATACCGCCTTTCACCAAACCATGCCGCCCGTTGCTTTTCGCTATGCCCTACCAAAAGCGCTTTATGAAGAACATAAAATCCGTCGTTATGGCTTTCATGGCACTTCTCATGCTTATGTCTCAGAGCGTGCAAGTGAAATCACTGACGCTAGCGGTACTCACGGTTGGCTCACCGCCCATCTAGGTAACGGCTGCTCAGCGACTGCTGTCTATGATGGCAAAAGTCTCGATACCAGTATGGGTCTGACCCCGCTTGAAGGGCTTATGATGGGCACACGTAGTGGTGATGTGGATCCAAGTTTACACATACACCTCAAGCGCCAGCTCGGTATGAGCTTAGAAGACATCGATACCATGCTCAATAAAGAAAGCGGTTTGCTCGGTATTTCAGGTTTGTCTAATGATCTGCGCACCATCGAACAAGCCGCAAATGAAGGCCATGAAGATGCCCAACTTGCTATCGAGATGTTTTGTTATCGCGTCGGGAAATACCTTGCCAGCCTAAGCTGTGCGCTGCCTGAGCTGACGGGTATTGTCTTTACTGGCGGTATCGGTGAAAACTCCAAAACCACACGTGCGCGTATTTTGGACGTAGTGCGTCATTTCGGTATCAAAGTGGATACGGATAAAAACGCCAGCTTGGTTGGCGGCAACGAAGGCAGTTTCCATAGTGACGATAGCAGCATTGAGCTATGGGTTATACCAACAGATGAAGAAGGCCGTATCGCTCAAGAAACGCGTGAGGCTTTGGGCTTAATCTAAACGCAACTGTTTTTAGTTGTTGTTTAGAGCCAGCGCTTCTTATAAGCAGATGATAAGAGGCGCAGCGTGTGACTCATTTCAGCAAGGATGAATTGAGCTTTAAAAATATAATAAACCGTAGGATACACTATGCAAACCATTTTACTTGTTCCCATCAGCCGCGGTATTGGTGTCACATCAGCCGCCCTCGGACTGATTCGCGCTTTTGACTACAATGGTATAAAAGCAGGCTTTATGAAGCCATTTTTGCAAGATGACACCTTGGATAAACAGCGCAGCTTAGACAGCTCAAGCGCCTTGACCATGCATGCTTTTGGTTTAAACCCACCCAAATCTATCAGTCGTCAGCGTGTTGAGCGCATGATTGGCGATGGCAACATTGATGATCTGATGGAAGAAGTGGTTGTCAATTATCATACGATTGGTGATGGTCACGATGTGATCATCTGTGAAGGGCTGGTACCGACCACTGAAACCTCTTACGCCTCACAAATTAACCGCGCGATTGCTCATGCGCTAGATGCCAAAATCATCTTTGTCAGCACAGCAGATACCAGCAAACCTGCCTATTTTGCGGACAAGCTCGATGTCCACGCGCGTGAGTTCGGCGGTATCGCCAATGCCCGAACGCTCGGCGTGATTTTGATGCGCATACACAATGTCCCAAATACCTTTGAGACTCAACCTGTCGCTCCTGGTGAAGCGATGGTTAGCTTGGACGAGACGTTCATGCAAGAAGTCCAGCGCCTATCGCCTCATTTCGACACTGAACTGTTCCGTTTAATCGGCGTAGTGCCTTTTAGCGACTCATTATCCGTGCCGCGCACTTGGGACATCGCCTCGGAGCTTGATGCCAAATGGCTCAACGTAGGGGAAGCAAAAACCCGTCGTATCAATCGTATTAGCCTCACGGCTCGATCGGTTGCCCGCGTTGATGAAGTGCTCAAACGTGGCACTCTTATCGTCGTTCCTGGTGATCGTGATGATTTATTATTGGCGGCTGGATTGGCTTGTATCAATGGTATCCCGCTGGCAGGTTTGGTGCTTACAGGCGGCGTTGAACCAAGTGCGACTGTTGCTGAATTGTGGCAATCAGCACTCAAAACAGGCATTCCTGTGATGAGTGTCGAAAGCGACAGTTATGAGACCGTACAGAGCTTGATGCATATGAGTTCTGAGATTCCAAGTGATGACACAGCACGTGCTGAAGAAGTGGCGCGTTACGTGGCGGCGCATTTAAACTTGGATTGGATTAAAGAATATTTTAGCCGCAAGCATGAAGCGCGTTTGTCTCCTTCTGCCTTTCGCCATCAAGTGGTCAAAAAAGCACAAAATGCCAAAAAACGCATCGTGTTGCCAGAAGGGTCTGAACCGCGTACGGTCGAAGCTGCCTGTATCTGTCAAAGCCGCGGTATCGCCAATTGTGTCCTACTTGCCAAGCGTAGCGATGTCGAGCAAGTGGCCAAAAACCGCGACTTAATCATTCCAGATGGTCTAGAGATCATCGACCCTGATAGCCTCGATATGAGCAAATATATCGCTGCCGTCGTAGCGCGCCGCAAAGGCAAAACCAACGAAGATGTCGCGGCTGAATACCTAAAAGATACCGTGTATCTAGGCACCACCATGCTACAGATGGACGAAGTCGATGGCCTGGTTTCTGGTGCGATTCATACCACTGCCAATACCGTTCGTCCAGCGTTTCAACTAATTAAGACCGCACCGCAATACTCTTTGGTATCGTCTGTCTTCTTTATGCTGCTGCCTGAACAAGTCGTCGTCTACGGTGACTGTGCCATCAATCCCAATCCGAATGCTGAAGAGCTGGCTGAGATTGCTATTCAATCCGCGCAATCTGCCGCCGCCTTTGGTATTGATCCAAAAGTCGCCATGATTAGCTACTCGACTGGCTCATCAGGTGCAGGTGCAGATGTCGAAAAAGTCACTCGTGCAACCCAAATCGTGCGTGAGCGTGCGCCCAATCTAAAAGTCGATGGACCGCTACAGTATGATGCCGCCTCAGTCATGAGCGTCGGTAAACAAAAAGCCCCCGACTCGCCCGTTGCTGGACAAGCCAATGTCTTTATTTTCCCAGACCTCAACACGGGTAACACCACTTATAAAGCGGTACAACGTAGTGCCAACGTCATCAGTGTTGGGCCGATGTTGCAAGGGTTGAATAAGCCAGTAAACGACTTATCACGTGGCGCATTGGTCGATGATATTATCTATACCATCGCGTTAACTGCTATCCAAGCCGAAAGTGATCTCGTTTAGTCACTTTAAAATTTGTGAGTAGCTGTCCTGTGTATAACCGACTATCGTCATGATGGTCGGTTTTTTCTTGAGCGTTTTTCCTAGGGCGTGTCATCATTTAGATTGTGAGGCTTAAAATGAGATAAATTGCAGTTAAACAAGGAAAATAACGCAGATAATACCGAGATATTAACCCGTTATTTGACGATGTTTGGCAAAGTTTAGCCATTTTAAGACCATTAAATGATTAAGTGTGCTAATTGATGACATGCCCTAAAAATGTTATGGCTTTTTTGGGCTTTTAGTGACAGCTGCCGACACACACTCTACAATAGCGCTTTTCTCTCCTGCTTTTTTGCGCCCTTATTTATGCCAAATACTGTCCATAGTCGCCATGATAAAAACGCTAATACTCATAACGCGCCAACCATTCGCGCTTATTTGGGCGGCTCATTTGACCCCGTACATAACGGTCATTTACAAATGGCGATGACCGTTTATCAGCGTTTGTTACCAATCGCTCAGCAGCAACATCGTGATCTGCATGTGTCATTATTACCAAACGCCCGCTCGCCTTTTAAGCAAAAAAGCACCGACCCCAACCATCGTCTGACTATGTTAAAGCTGGCAACCGTAAATACTCCGATACAAATTGACGAGCTGGAGCTGTGGCAAGCGCCGCCTGTCTATACCATCGATAGTGTGCGCTCGTTGAGGCAACGTTATCCAAATGACCATTTAATATTTATCATCGGCATGGACAGCGCTCTGAGTTTGGATCAATGGAAAGAAGGACTTAGGCTGACTGATTATGTCAATCTATGGATTTTTAATCGTAATGGCGTATCTGATAGTGATAAAAGCTTGATAACGCAAGATGTGAATGCCCTTCGGGCCGAACTGCCCAAGCAATTACAACATTTGGTTATCGATTCGCCCACTGACTTGATGATGCCTGCTTCTCAAATGCTGACCGATAACGCTTTCTTGAAAAACGTCCATCAAGGACACATCTATATAGACCCGCATCCTGTTGCAGCGATATCGAGTACACAAATACGCCAGCAGCTAGAATCAACGAAAGCGCCTGTGAATATAATTTCTTCAGCCGAGAGGCAAATGACATCTACACCATCAATAAATGATATCATGCGCCATAATGAATCCAATCCATTCGCTAAATGGCTAAATCCTGCTGTTTATCAATATATTATTGCCCATCAGCTATATTCTGCTGCTCAATTCCGTTAAAATCACCTTATCTTTGTCATTTTGCCCATTTTGTCTGTATACGTGACTGGCGACAAATGGTTAGCTGGACAATCCAAATTAACGATTTACCTTTTTATTTTTAATATTGACGATTCAAGAGATTAAAATTTATGATCAACACCATGACCGAAGAACGCTTAACCGTGTGCTTAAATCTAGTCCAAAACGCGCTAGATGATATGAAAGCAAAGAATATCACCGTATTAAATGTAGAAGATTTGACTGACGTAACTGAACGCATCGTTATCGCTGACGGTACCTCAAAACGCCATGTGCGCGCGATGGCTGACAGTGTCGGCGCTGAAGCGAAGCAAGGCGGCTTTATGCCACTTGGCCGCGAAGGCGGTATCGACTCTGACTGGACGTTGATTGATTTGGGCGCGGTTGTCGTCCATATGATGACGCCACAAGCGCGCGAGTTTTATGACTTAGAAGGCCTATGGTCATCACCGGAACAGTTGGCTGAGCTAGTCGCTGTACCGCGCGAAAAGAAAACTGCTGGTCGCCGCAACAAAAACAAATAATATCATTGGTTAAAATAATGGTATGAAATTGAAAAGATCAGAATACATATTCTGGTCTTTTTTTGTGCCTGAGTATTGATAAAAACTTAACGGGATGAATAAGGTAAATAAGCTGAAAACCAATGACGATTAGGCTAAGATAACGGCACTATTCAAACAATTTTTGGTTATGAGAATAACTATCTTATAGGATATCCAATGAGTTCAGAATCTATTAAGCCGCTAATACAAAATTCTAAGATGGACTTTAATAAAGACCTGCCTCTCCATATCGCCAAGCTAATCTGTGTCCGTGCTGGCAAGGCCATGCCATTCACCCGTGAAGAAATGAGCGCCATCGATAAAGCGCCCATCAAAGCACCCGTCGCCGTCAACTTTATGGGCTTAACGACCGATGAGCAAGCCGATCGTAAGCATCATGGTGGCCCATTGAAAGCGGTACATCAACTGCCACCAGCGACTTACGAAAAGATTAACGTAGAATTTGGTTTAAAAGTGCGTGTCGGCACGTTGGGTGAAAACCTCACGACCGAAGCCGTCAATGGTCTGCCTGAGATGGACGAATCTACAGTTTGTATTGGTGACGTTTATCAGTATGGAAATGAGCAAAACGCTGAAAATAAAGGTGATGCGAGCGATGATAGCGACAGCGTGCAGTTACGCATCGTACAGCCGCGACGACCGTGCTACAAAATCAATGACCAAATCGGACAATTTACCAAAGTGCCAAATATTGCCGCGTGGGTCAGCAAGCAAGGTATCGCTGGTTGGTACTTTGAAGTCGTACGTGATGGGATGATTAACACTGATTTGCCCGTGTACTTAATCGAACGTCCTTATCCGTTTGCTAACCTTGAAACATTGTGGCAACTATCCAATTCAAAGGAGAAGTTTGCCGCAACAGTGATTGAGCCGTGGCTCGACATTGAGTGTTTAGAGGACAGTTGGAAAAAGGTTTTGGCTAAAAAGATACAACAGGATTGAGAAAGTATTACTCAGAAAAAACCGTTATGATGACTTTCTTATTGATAACAAACATTTTTACGCCATCATAACGATATTATAGTCAGTTTATTATAGAAGAGAGAGACGCTAGATGTGGTGTTCTGCTGGGATAAATTTTACTCGCTTGCTGTGCGCTTTGCACTCCAGAGGCTTCACAAAATTCACCCCAGCATCACTGTTTGCTTTTAGAGTGAATCGACTATATCAGCCATATGGGGCGCTCTTATTTTCTAATGGTCAAGGAGGACTCGATGAGCGAAAATACGGATAGTATCAGCTATCTACAAGCGATAGCGATTAGCGTCGGCGCGATTATCGGTTGGGGCGCTTATGTACTGCCCGGTGATTTATTTTTGCCACAGTCGCACCTCTTAGGCTCATCGGTTGCCATTATCCTAGGTACTTTGGCCATCTATATGGTCGCGCGCGCTTATATCAATTTATTAACCCAAACGCCAGAAAACGAATCAGGTGGTATTTATTGGATCGAGAAATACCTCAATAGAAAACACGCTTATGTCTACGGCTGGGGCGTCGCTATCGGCTATATCTCTATCGTCGCGCTCAACATATCAGCGGTCGCGTTATTATTAAGATACCTGCTGCCAAGCAGCCTACAAATAGGCTATTTGTACACGATTGCTGGTTGGGAAGTTTATGCGAGCGAGGTGTTTTTGTGTAGCGCCGCTATTATTCTATTTAGCTACATCAACTTAAAAGGGATGCGGGTCGGCGCAAAAATCCAGCTGTATATCGCCCTATTTATGATTATTTCGGTCACTGCACTGTTTTTCGCGTCTCTTTGGGCGACGCCAACGACACAAGCGTTTTTGCCCACGGACATGCAAAGCAGCTCGATCACCAGTTTGGTCTGGTTGCCTATCCTCGCTGTGATGCCATGGGCGTACGTTGGATTTGAGACCACGCCGCAGATTTCCAAAGCGATTAGCGACTCAAAAACCAAGACCAAAAGTATCATCTTAATCTCACTAGTCGCTGGAGTTTTATTCTATTTTGTGATCAATTACTTTACCGCTCTCAATATGAATTTTGACTATCAAAACATCGAAAACAGCAATTGGGCGACGGGTGAAGGCATAAAAAATCGTATCGGTAGCGTCGGCATTTGGCTGTTATCCATTGCGATGATTGGCTCGATACTTAGCGGTATCAACGGCTTTATTTTGTCTTCCGTTCAGTTATTAGAATCGATGAGCGACTCGTCTTTATTACCCCGTATTTTTACCGATAAAAACCGTCAATTTAGTAAGATTAAAACGGTGATACTAATCGCTGTAGTCTGTCTGTTTTCACCTTGGCTGGGCAGAAACTATTTGCTCGATATTGTGAGTATGGCCTCACTCGGGATTACCGTTGGCTTTGCCTATGTCACCACTGCTGATCTCATCAATGAGCGCAAAAAGAATCAAGCGGGTCTGTTAAATTATCTGTCGGTATTGATTAGCCTGATATTTATATCGCTGCTACTGCTGCCCTTTTCACCCGCTGCGTTATCGTTGAATGCTTATATATTATTAGCGGTGTTTATCGTTTTAGGTGCGATTGGTTATAAAAGAATTGTTTCTATCGAACACGTAAGCAGTGTTTAATGCAAGTGATAGCATTTTCATAAGGCTTCATTTTCACCTAAAGAATATATAAATAAGGAGTCATTATGCTAAATATAAGCATTCCTTTTTCTTTTTTGAAAAAAAATAATATTCTACTATCTGCTAAGGAAGTTGATTTTGCTATCCAGTATGAACTTATCTATTTAAAAGACTTAGGTGAAATTGTCGATATATCATTAAGCAAATACCCTGATGATGAAAATCTGCTGGAGTTAGCGCTTAATATTTTATTAGACGATTCATATATAAACACTGATGTTAGTAATGACGTAAAACGAGAGAATGACTTAATACGCAGTAAATGGAGATACATTCTATTACTTTGGCTCTATGAAAATAGAAAAAATAGTAGTGCTGATTACGATAGAATCGATACAGTCTATGCTGACTTCGGTTACCCTGTAGATATGGAAAGATTCATAAGTTATATGCCTGCTCATGGTAATACTGACAAGCTAGGCTATGACAATATCTTGCATAACTGGAAGGACTATTTAAATACTTATAGACATTTAATAGAATCTTAAAACACTTCAATCTGAATTACCCCTTTGAAAGATATCATTCTTAAACAGAGCATTTCATGGCAAAAAATATTACCTCGATTGCGTTAGCCTTATGCCTGACATTACCGCTGTTTGGCTGTGTGTCCACGACAGCGCCGCGTTATACCATAGATAGCGATACCTATCAGGCAACTGGCAAAAGCGAGCGCATCAAAACCATTGTCCTACACTATACGGTTTCAGATAATGACCGATCAATCAAAACGTTGACTACGGGCAATGTGAGTGCGCATTATCTTATTTTAGATACTGACGATGATAAAATTTATAACTTAGTACCAGAGAGCGAGCGCGCTTGGCATGCAGGGGATGGCGGATTTGCGGGCAGAACCATTCTCAATGACACCTCAATCGGTATCGAAATCGTCAATGCAGGGATTCAACCTCAATATAGAAATGCGCTAAAGAAGGGCGACATGGACTATCATCCTTATGAGCATTATGTCGCGTTTGATGAATTGCAAATCAAAAAGGTCGCGCAACTGGTACAAGATTTGGCACTGAGATATGACATCTCACCCAAAAATATCATCGGTCACTCGGATATGGCACCCTCGCGCAAAATTGACCCTGGCGCGAAGTTTCCTTGGGAGCGATTATATAAAGAGTATGGTATCGGCGCTTGGTATAATGAGGCGGACAAGCAAGAAATTATGAATCGGCGTACTTTGGTCGCGCCAAGCGTGCAGGAAATCAAGCAAGCCTTTCGCAAATATGGCTATCAAATCAATAACAGTGACGAGTGGGATAAGCCCAGTCGCGATGTCATCTATGCCTTTCAGCTGCATTTCAGGTCGCAGCAACCCACGGGTAAGATGGATAGCGAGACCTATGCGATATTACAGGCGCTCAATATGAAGTATGCTGGTCGTGATGATTTTTATTAAAGCGATACAAATATAGGCAGTTTAAAAAAGTAACTAGCATGACTGGTATTAATTTTTCGCAGCCTCTGTCAGCGTAGACACAGCACGCCAGAAAAATTTATACCAGTCACGCGTGATAATATAAAGTCTATGTTTTATTATCGGACATAACAACAATGAAAAAGGACGTACTATGAGCACCTTGTTTAGCGTAAATTTGAATAAACTGGCATTAATCAGAAATTCTCGCGGCACCGATTATCCTAACTTATTATACTTTGTAAAAAAGTTAATTGATCTAGGTGTCAAAGGATTTACTGTGCATCCGCGACCTGATGAGCGTCATATCAGATACCAAGATGTCTATGATATCAGTGCGTTTTTAAGCGATTATAAAGACATCGAATTCAATATCGAAGGCAACCCGAACGAGCAGTTTTTATCGCTGATTCGTGAGGTCAAACCGCATCAATGTACGCTCGTGCCCGACAGCGAAGACCAATTAACCTCCGACCATGGTTTTGATATCATCAAACATAAAGATATGCTGTCAGCGTTGAGTCGTGAGCTGCAAGGTTTTGGTACGCGCTGCGCGGTATTTATCGATCCTGATATCGAACAAATCAAAGCGGTCATCGATAGCGACGTACAAACGATAGAGATGTATACCGAAGAATGGGCGCGCGCTTATGATACTGGTGACAATGATGACGATGTTACTTTTAATGAAGTGAAGCAACGCTTTAGCGACTGTATCAACCTCGCCAGTGACAACGGTATTCGCGTCAATGCCGGTCATGATTTGAATTTAGAGAATTTGGCCCAGTTGCTCAGTCTTGGTAATATCGCTGAGGTGTCTATCGGTCATGCGTTTACGATTGAATCACTGGAGCAAGCGATGCATAATGTGGTGCGTCAGTATTTGGCAATTTGTGCTTAATCCGCATTAATAATAAAATAGTCTGGTCTTATCTGCTGTCTTAGAACCTGCATTATTAATATCTGCATCATCAAGCAGACTCTAGGGCGTGTCCTCATTGTAAAAATGGTCATAAAAATGAGATAAATTGCAGTTAAACGAGGAAAATAGCGCAAATAATATCGAGATATTGATAAGCTATTTAACGATGCTTGGCAAAATTTAGCTATTTTTAGCCCATTTAGATATTATCGTTTGAATTGAGGATATGCCCTCACAATATTAAAAAAGGAATC
Source organism: Psychrobacter immobilis (assembly GCF_904846225.1). Classification (GTDB taxonomy): domain Bacteria; phylum Pseudomonadota; class Gammaproteobacteria; order Pseudomonadales; family Moraxellaceae; genus Psychrobacter; species Psychrobacter immobilis_F. The sequence continues at coordinate 285,425 of NZ_CAJGZJ010000002.1, forward strand.
TTTATGTATCAAGCCTTTCAAAAGCATTTACAACAAGAAATCAGCGATATACGCGCAGCAGGATTGTATAAAAACGAGCGCGTCATCACCTCCCCACAAGATGCGCTCATCAAAATCGCCGATGGCCGTGAGGTACTTAATTTCTGCGCCAATAATTATCTTGGATTGTCTGACCATCCTGAGATTAAAAAGGCGGCGATCAAAGCCATTGAAGACTCAGGTTATGGTATGTCATCGGTGCGTTTTATTTGTGGTACGCAAGATTTGCATAAGCAATTAGAAGCGGCGATTTCTAAGTTTTTTAATACCGAAGATACGATTCTTTATGCGGCCTGTTTCGATGCCAATGGCGGTGCCTTTGAGCCACTGCTAACTGGCGAGGATGCCATTATTTCTGATTCGTTAAATCATGCCTCAATCATTGATGGTGTGCGCCTGTGTAAAGCGGCGCGATACCGCTATGCCAATGCGGATATGCAAGATTTAGAGACTCAACTGCAGGCAGCGCAAGCACAGCGTTTTCGTTTGATTGTCACTGATGCCGTGTTTTCAATGGATGGTAATGTAGCGCCGATGGATGAGATTTATGCGTTGGCACAAAAATATGATGCTATGGTCATGATTGACGAGTGTCATTCAGCAGGCGTCGTCGGTCGCACTGGTGGCGGCGTGACTGAATTGTTTGATCTACGTGGTGATATCGAGCTTATCACGGGTACTTTAGGCAAGGCATTTGGCGGTGCTATTGGCGGCTTTACGACGGGTAAAAAAGAAATGATTGAGCTGCTCCGTCAACGCTCACGCCCGTATCTGTTTTCAAATTCCATTCCGCCCATGATAGCGGCCGCTGGATTAAAAGCCTTTGAGATACTCGCGCAAGACAATACTCTACAAGACCAATTGCATGAAAACACCGCCTATTTCGTTAAGCAAATGCTAGAGGCGGGCTTCGATATCAAGCCCACCAAATCGGCTATTTGTGCGGTCATGCTTTATGACGCCACTGTCTCTCAACAAATGGCAGAGGCGCTGCTTAACGAGGGCATTTATGTGATTGGCTTCTTTTACCCTGTCGTACCCAAAGACGAAGCTCGCATTCGTGTCCAGCTCTCTGCCGCCCATACTCGCGAGCAGCTAGACCAGTGTATCGCCGCCTTTATCAAAGTCGCCAAGCAAATGAAAGTGATTGATTAGGGTGGTATTTACCTTCTGCAGTCAATCCAGTATTAAAAAGATATAGCACAACGGGGATTCATTTTTTGCAGCCTCTGTCAGCGTAGACACAGCACGCAAGAAAAATTAATACCCGTTGCGCGTTACGCGTTACGCGTTACGCGTTACGCGTTACGCGTTACGATATAAAGTATCCTTTTTATTTAAGACTTACTATAAAAACAGCTAAATAAGAGAAAAATATGAAAGCACTGGTTAAAGCCCATGACAAGAAAGGCATCTGGATGCAAGACGTGCCAGAACCGACAGTCGGCATCAATGACGTTAAAATAAAAATTAAAAAAACCGCCATTTGTGGTACAGATTTGCACATTTATAAGTGGGATGAGTGGTCACAAAACACCATCAAAACGCCGATGATTATCGGACATGAATACGTCGGTATCATTAGCGAAGTGGGCGATGGTGTAAAGCATTTTGCAGTGGGTGACCGAGTCACAGGCGAAGGCCATATCGCCTGCGGGCATTGCCGCAACTGCCGCCGTGGTAAGCTACATGTGTGCGAAAACACCATCGGCGTGGGCGTTGACCGCGATGGGGCGTTTGCCGAATATTTGGTGATACCTGCCGACAATGCCGTGAAACTCGACGAGCGTATCAGCGATGAGATGGCAGCCATTATGGACCCCTTTGGCAATGCCACTCATACTGCCCTTTCATTCCCTGTACTGGGTGAGGATGTGCTGATTACGGGTGCAGGCCTGATTGGGTCAATGGCAACGGCGATTTGCCGATTTGCCGGGGCGCGTAATATTGTGGTCAGCGATATCAGTGATTATCGCCTAGAGCTTGCCAAAAAAATGGGCGCGACGATGACCATCAACCCAGCCAAAGGGGAAACCATCGAAGGCGCTATCGATACGTTAAAAATGCACGGATTTGACATTGGGCTTGAGATGTCAGGCTCGCCTCAGGCCTTTGATTCGATGATTAGTAACATGTATAACGGCTCTAAAATTGCGCTCTTGGGCATTTTACCCAACACCACCACGGTGGATTGGAGCAAGATTATCTTTAAGGCGTTAACCCTAAAAGGTATTTATGGCCGCGAGATGTGGGAGACGTGGTATCAGATGGAGCAAATGCTGATTAGCGGTATTGATTTGACACCCATCATTACCCATCGCATGCACATTGATGATTTTCAAGAAGGCTTTGATATCATGGAAAGTGGGCAATGCGGTAAGGTGATTTTAAGCTGGGATTGATTTTGGTGATTCGTGATTAACTTTTAAATTGTCATAACTCATAAAACGGCGCTGATTTTAGTGCCGTTTTTTTTCGGGTATTGAAAAGTGATGAGAGAGATAGAAAAGCTTCGCGATGGGAATTAGTTTGATTGAAATGCTATGTTTAACGAATAATCATAGGTTAGGGCGTGTACTCAATTCACCTGACGATGAATGATAGTGCACGCCCTAAATAATTAGATATACCAACAGTATATATACAAATTATAATAAAGTAGATTTTGTAAAGATTGATTTACATAGATAATTGCTAGCTTTGAAAATCATGCAATTAAAACACTGAAGAGTGTCTATTCTACATGTGAGAGAAACCATGAAAATGAAGTATCTATTTGGTATTGTTCTATCAACCGCTTTACTCAGCGCTTGCGCTACTACAAACGCTCCCACCTCTTCAACTACTGTTGATTCAAGTTCTAAACTGAACGTTAGTGGCTTGTCACCTTCTGAAAAGATAGAGGCTTATTCTAATCAGTTAATGACTAGCGACAATACAGAATACGCAACTTTTAGTAACTTACAGATGGTTCGAGACTATCGAACTGAGGGTCGATATGCTCCTAATCCATATGGTATTTACGCTGTTGATGGTATACCAGTAAAGAAGTACTCTAATTCTTTATTCGGCTCTGGATGGTATATTCATGCTGCTCAAATGGCGGTGGCAAAAGTAAAAATACCAGTTGGTGAGCATGTTGTCGAGCTTAGTCAGATAACAGCTCGGAATAGAAGTGATATAACGCTACCTAAGGTAGATTACAAACCTAATACCGATTATATTAGTGTTCTTAAAGCGAACAAAGGTGTTATATCCATTCATATTTATACCTATGAGCTAGACGATAGACTCTCAAGAATGGATAGAGATTCCGTTATCTTAAAAGATGAAATTATCAGTAAAGAAGTTGATATCTTAAAAGATAAAATTATCACTCAAAAAATTAATTAATGGTGTTTCATTCATTTTTTTACTTTACTGTATATGGATTTAGCATTATGAATAAAGCTATCATAATTTCTCTACTTGTCTTACCTATTTCAGTTGTTGGCTGTGCTACAACAAATAATTTAGATAAGTTAGAAAAAACTACACCGCAAACGGTTCAATTGCCTGTCAATTATATAGATGCCTATGCCAACGCTAAAGACTACTACTTACGCTGTGCAACAAAACGTGGCGTCAGTTACCCTATCACCGTTTATACGAATGGTACGCCAGTCACCATCACCAATACCACGCCTGATATAAGCGTCTCGTCAAACCTAGATAGAAAAAATAAACTAGCGACGTTGAATGTTGTAGAAGGCGCTAATGTGTCAGAACATACCGTGTTTTCTGAGATTGATGAGAGCAAAACGCAAGTGAGCTTTTATAATAAAACATCGGGGTATTTGCGCTCTCAAACCTACAAACAAAAAATGGAAACGGAAAAGTTCGATCTTCTTAAAAAAGTAAGTTTAGATCGCAACATCGAATGTATAAGATAACAACTGATTAGTTATCAGAATATTTTTCTTTCTATGAAACTTAGATATAGTTTTATCCAGCGCCATTGCGATAATAGTTAAGACCAAAAAAGGTGAGCCTAAGCCCACCTTTTTTATTATCTAAAATTAATTCAAATTAGCCTAGCGCAACCATGCCCACGCATTGCGGAACATACGCATCCACGCACCGTCCTCATCCCACGCTTCTGGTTTCCAGCTGTGGTTATACGCTTTTAGGTTACGCTCAGGATGCGGCATCATGAGCGTGACGCGACCATTGATGTTACACAGACTCATAACACCGCAAGGAGGACGACCAAAATAATAGCAAAAACAAAATTAGCTACAGTAAACCATCAAGCCTCGGCAATTAACTCAGGCTTTTTATTCAATAAGCGCATTAATGTAACCGCAGCCCCTGTTGGGTTTCTAGTACCTTGCTCCCAGTTTTGTAAGGTACGCGAACTGATATTAAGTTTATCGGCAAACTGCTGTTGCGATAGCCCTGTCTTAGTTCTTATTTCCTTAATACTGGGCATGTCATGGGTAAACTGGCGGCTAGGCTGAGCCTGCCCTTTAGCAATCGCCAATGCTTGATTGAGTGATGTAGATAAATCATCGTAAAATTCATTGCTCATGGCTATATACCTCTTTAATTTGTTGAGTCAGTTTGTATAAACTAGACTTCTCTTCGCTTGATAGAGAGGCTTGTTTATTCTTCGGATAAGCTAGCAGCATAAAAAATATGCCCTGACTATTTACAAAATAATAGATAATCCGAATACCACCACTCTTACCTTGGCTAAGTGCCCATCTGGTTTTTCGAACGCCTCCTGTACTTTGAATCAAATCACCTTGTTCTGGATTATTGATTAGATTTTCCTGCAGCTCTCTATAAGCTTCATCATCTAATAGTTTCAGTACTTGCTTAGTAAATATTGGCGTTTCGATAAAATGTAACATTCAATATCCTTTATCTTCATGTCTCATTATATACGTCATTGAAGTACTTATCTACATATTTTTTCTGAATCTAATTGAGCTAAATATCATAAACACAAAAAAGGTGAGCATTACGCCCACCTTTTTTATTATCTAAAATAACTCAGACTGTCTTGGTAAGTCTTAACGCAACCAAGCTCGCGCATTACGGAACATCCGCATCCACGCGCCATCCTCATCCCACGCTTCTGGTTTCCAGCTATGGTTATAGGCTTTTAGGTTACGCTCAGGATGCGGCATCATAAGGGTGACGCGACCATCAGTGCTACACAGACCCGTGACACCGCCAAGCGAGCCGTTTGGATTGAGCGGATACGTCTCGGTTGGATGACCTTGACTATCGACAAAGCGCATAGCGAGCTGACCGTGTTTTGCCATACCATCGATTTCGGTGGTGTTCAATGTGGCATAGCCTTCACCGTGCGCCACAGCGATAGGCAAGATGCTGTCTTGCATACCTTTAAAGAAGATCGATTTAGTGCGCTCAATTTTGACATTGACCGTACGCCCTTCAAAACGCGCCGATTTATTAGCGATGAAGCGTGGGAAGTTGTCCGCACCTGGGATGAGGTCTTTTAACTGCGCCATCATCTGACAGCCGTTACAGACGCCCAAGCTAAAGGTGTCAGGACGGGCGAAGAAGCGCACGAACTGCATGCGTAATTCGTCATGGAACAAGATAGAGTTCGCCCAACCTGAGCCTGCGCCCAAGACGTCACCGTAGCTAAAGCCACCACAAGCGACCAAACCGTCGAAGTCACGTAGATTGATGCGACCATTGAGCAAATCGCTCATGTGTATATCGACCGCTTCGAACCCAGCTTGCGTAAAGCCTGCTGCCATCTCTATCTGACCGTTGACGCCTTGCTCACGCAGGATAGCAACTCTTGGTTTACTGCTGTTTGAATTGGCACGGCTGTTTAAGTACGGTTCTTCGACCTTTTGGTTGAGATCGAAGTTTGGCGCAGCGATCAGGCCTTTATGGTTTGTATCGGCAATCAAGTCATACTCTTGTTGCACGCACGCAGGATTATCACGGCGGCGAGCGATTTGATAACTGACCTGACTCCACTCTTGTTGCAACTCGCTACGGCTAAAGCGTAGAGTGTCATCACCCATGTGCAAAGGCGTTTGGATGATTAAGCTGTCTTCTTCCGAGCTTTGACCGACGAGGCTTAGCATATCGCTAACGTTAAACTCTTCTGCCAATTGCATGAGCGCGGCGACGTTTTCTGGCAATACTTGGATGACCGCGCCCAATTCTTCGCTGAATAATTGACCGAGTAAGTTATCATCAGTCAATGACAGTTTGATACCTTGACGACTGGTGAATTGCATCTCTGCAATAGTCGCTAGTAAACCACCATCACCGATATCGTGATAGGCACTGATGACATTTTGCGCGTTACCCGCTTGGATAAAGTTAAAGAAATCGATTAAATCACTAGGCTGTGCTAAGTCTGGGCAGTCATTACCTAATTGGCTCAATGTTTGCGCAAGGATTGAGCCACCGAGGCGTAATTGTCCTTTAGATAAATCAATTCGATAGAACGCGCTATCGCCGTTAATCAATTCTGGCGTGAGCGTTTTTGCCACGTCAACGACAGGCGCAAAAGCCGTAATCACTAAGCTCATTGGTGAGACGACTGATTTGTCTTTCGCGTCGCCTTCATTGTTATCCGTCCAATTGGCACGCATCGATAGCGAGTCTTTACCCACTGGAATGGCGATACCTAAAGCTGGGCACAATTCTTCACCGATCGCATATACCGCGTCAAATAATGCCGCGTCTTCGGTATCGTCGCCACACGCTGCCATCCAGTTTGCTGACATGGTGATATCAGATAACTGGGTAATACACGCACCCGCGATGTTAGTAATAGCTTCACCAACTGCCAAACGCGCAGAGGCTTTTGGGCTAATAAGCGCAACAGGTGTGCGTTCACCAACACTCATGGCCTCACCGCTCATTGGCTGACCATCGATAGCAAGCAAGCCTGATGCGGTTACTGCGCAATCTGCCACGGGCACTTGATAACGACCGACATATTGATCACGGACAACCATACCCGTGATAGAGCGGTCACCAATGCTGATCAAAAATGATTTGCTAGCGACGGTTGGATGACGCAAGACATCTTTGATTGATTCAGCCAAATCAACGTTATCAAGCGCTAAGGCTGGTAAGGTGCGCTCAGAACGCTCAAAGCTACGTTGCATTTTTGGTGTACCGCCAAGCAATACTTGCATCGGCATATCGACAGGCTGCTCTGCCAATAGTTCATCATCAACGATCAGCTGACGAATATCCGTTGCCGTGCCCAAGATGGCATACGGGCAGCGCTCACGGGCGCAAATCGCATCAAACTGCGCTTCACTTTCTGGGCGAATCGCTAGCACATAACGCTCTTGTGCCTCATTTGACCAGATGGCCATTGGCGACATGCCCGCTTCTAGCGACGGAATTATACGCAGATTCAAATGCGCGCCCATTTCGTGGTCATTGACCAATTCTGGCATTGCATTCGATAGACCACCTGCCCCAACATCATGTAGCGAGACGATTGGATTGCCGTCTTTACCATTATTGCTGGCATCGACGTCATTGCCCGCCAGCGCCCAACAGCGATCCATCACTTCTTGACAGCGACGTTCCATTTCCGCGTTATCGCGCTGCACAGAAGCAAAGTCTAAGCCTTCATCTAGTGAACCACTATCAACAGAAGACGCCGCGCCGCCGCCCAAACCAATTTGCATCGCTGGGCCACCAAGGACGATTAATAAATCCCCTTGTTGGATGGTGTTTTTTTCAATAAGGTTGCGTTTGATATTGCCGTAACCACCTGCCAGCATGATTGGCTTATGATAGCCGCGCATCTCGCTACCGTCTTTGGCAGCTGACGTATCAAGCTGGAAACTACGGAAATAACCGCATAGGTTCGGACGACCAAACTCGTTGGAGAAATTGGCTGACCCTAATGGTGCCTCGGTCATAATCTCAAGACTGGTTGCCATACGATCAGGCGTACCATAATCTTGCGTACTCAACTGACCAGATTGCTCCCACTTTTCGCTAAGCTCTGGAATATGCAAATGCGATACATGAAAGCCTGTCAGACCTGCTTTTGGTTTACCGCCGCGACCCGTTGCGCCTTCATCACGAATCTCACCACCCGCACCCGTCGCTGCGCCTGCATAAGGGGCAATCGCGGTTGGATGGTTGTGAGTTTCGACTTTCATTAAGATGTCGATTTCTTCTTGATGAAAATCATAAATATGAGCAGAATTGAAGTCTGAAGCATCATCAGTATTAGCAACAGGAATCGGGTAAAAGCGCCAGCCTTCAGACCCTGCCATCACTGCCGCGTTGTCTTTATAAGCCGACAGAATCCCTTGCGGATTGGCTTTATAGGTATTCTTGATCATTTGGAACAATGACTTGCCTTGCACTTCGCCATCAATGGTCCATTCAGCATTGAAAATCTTGTGACGGCAATGCTCTGAGTTGGCCTGTGCAAACATCATTAGCTCGACGTCGGTTGGATTGCGTTTTAGCTCATTGACATAAGCATTCATGAGGTAATCAATGTCTTCACTTGATAGCGCAAAACCAAATGTCGTATTCGCTGATTCTAGTGCCGATTGACCTTGTCCGATGACATCAATATGATTGAGTGACGCTGGCTGCTGATCATCAAACAGTTTATTTACATCATTTAAATCATAAACCAAGCTTTGGGTCATGCGATCAAATAACAATTGCTCAGCGGCTTTAGGTAGTGTTGCGCTCAGCTTACTTTCGCTAACATCGCCATCGATCGTTAGCGTATAAACAATCACACGCTCAACACGATTAATCGCAATTTCACAGTTGTTAAAAATATCGGTCGCTTTACTTGCCCATGGCGAAATCGTACCAAAACGCGGACTAACGATGACCTGCAGCTGATTGTCTTGCGGGGCTAGACAGTCAATTCCTTCATGAATTCCTAACAGATCCAAGGCTTTTTTATGCTCATCACCACTTAATTCGCGTGATAGCACATACACTTGCTGTGTACTGATTTGGCTAACATTTAGCTCGGTTTTTTGTTGAAACTGACTGATGAGTTGCTGCGTCTGAAAATCGGTAAGAAACGGTTGTCCGGCGATGGTCATCATAAAGGCATAATCCGTAAGATCAAGGCATCTCTGCCATGCTAAGTAAATGGTTTGCGTATTATAACAAGAAGCCTTATAAGAAGCAGGTCTAAACCAAGATAAATCTCTAACAAATTGCGACAATCTCAAAGCTATTTTTTACCTAACCCTCATACGTTTTACAAACACTCACATCGCCTTACGGGCAACCTATATAAATACATAGCCACCTATCGCTATTCTACAACCAGCTAATATGGAAAGAGCCAATAATTAAAACAGCACTATCTGACTATAGCCAATGCACTAGAAAAAGAACATAGCGCTACTGGAATGAATTTTGCGCAGCCTCTGTGATAGCAGCAAGCAAGTAAAATTTATACCAGTAGCGCATTTAAGTCTGTATAACCGTTTTATTTTTAGCTGACTATATAACTTAAGAAATAACTTAAGAATTTTAATAAATTAAGGACATACTATGAGTAAGCAAGAGAATATCGACAAAATCCAAGAAGTCATTAAAGACATCAAATTTGCTATGATGACTACGATTAACGACAAAGGCGACCTTCACGCATGGCCAATGACCACCAGTGAAGCCAACCTTAGTGCCAAAGAGATTTGGTTCATCGGTGACAAAAAATCAGACATTTATAAAGATCTGCAAAGCAATGCAAAAGTCGGTTTGGCTTATGCTAGCCAAGACGAAAAAAATTACGTCTCTATCAGCGGTAATGCAGAATTGGTCACAGACAAAGCCAAATTAGATGAGCTGTGGTCACCTGTTTACAACGCCTTTTTTGAACATGGCAAAGAAGATGAAAACGTTCAATTAATGAAAGTCGTTCCCCATGGTGCGGAGTGCTGGGTCAGCGGTAGCTCTACTGTCAATATGTTTAAGATGGCAGCAGCTGCCCTACAAGACGGCAAAACAGCCGAAAACGTTGGTGAGCAATTCTCCGTATCGTTATAAATAAAAAATAAAGAACGAGCAATTCTCCTAACTTCGACTCATCACAACAAGGACGACTATAATGAATAAACAAGCGCAAATGGACACCATTCAAGAAATGGTAAAAGATATCAAATACACCATGATGACCACGCGCAATGACGAGAATCATCTGCATTCTTGCCCAATGAACACCACTGAAACCAGCATCGGCGCCAAAGAGATTTGGTTCATCGGTCACACCCCTAGCGAAACCGTCAGTAGTATTGAAAAGAATGCAGAAGTGAACTTGGCCTATACCAGCGAAGATGGCAAAAAATACCTCTCTATTAGTGGTAAAGCCGAGCTGGTGGAAGACGAAGCAAAACTCAATGAGTTGTGGTCGCCCATGTACAATGCGTATTTTGAGAAAGGCAAAGAAGACCCAAAAGTCCAGCTGATCAAAGTTGTTCCGCATGGCGCTGAGTATTGGGCGAATGGCAATGCCATCACCAGTGCTTTTAAAATGACAGCAGCGGCAGTGACAGATACTGCCATCAAAAAAAGCCTCGATGAGAACTTTTCGATAGAGTTGTAATATTTTAATAGTTAGGTAGAAGCAAGGTAATTAGAAGCAGAAAAAACGCCAGTGGCTTGATGCGACTGGCGTTTTTTTATCTACATTTATGGTTTATTTAATTCATGTTAAATTGACGATAGGGTTATTGGGGTGCTTTAGCATAGCCGTCATCTGCTGGATACGCTTTTGGCTGTTTTGATTTTGGCTCAGCAGGATCATAGATCTCATAAATGACGGTACCAATAATCCCTGTATTCTCTATAGAACCCGTATCAGTGTTCGCCGCATAAGCATTGTCTGGTTTGCTAAAAATAAAGGAAGCAACGGCGCTCTCGCTCTTACGGAAACCTTCAATAACCAAATCTCCATTGGGGTCCAAAACGTAACCCGCATCATAGCGACTGGCGGCACTGCCATCGAGCACATTTAAACCATCGACACTAGCAACGATTTCATAAGTGTTGCTGCTATTATTATGATAGTGCAGACGATAGGCTTGGCCTGCTTTACCTTGCAGATAGTAATTACCAGCATCACGATAAAGTGGTAATTTACCACTGTCAGTCGCTGCTGAAAACTCAACCTTTCCCGCGATTAGCGACATACTATTTACCGCACGACCACTATAACTCTTATCAGCATAAGATACCTGCATTTGCGCAACAGGCTCTTCGCTAACACGGCGCAGATCAACCATAGTTGCTTGTGAGTCCACGTCATCACCCCACTGTGTACCCAAACGCTCTGATTCAGTGGCATCTTGCATCTCATCTGCTTGCGCTGAGTCGGCTTGCATGTTTGCTGAGCTATCTTGCTTTGATTCGTTTTGACTCGGCTCGGCGGTCGTACTTTGTGCCACATCTGCGTTTTCTTTTTGCATGGTTGGCGATGATGAACAGCCGCTTAACAGCCCGAGTAATAAAACACCAGCAAACGACTGTTTCGAAGATAATTTCATGTTTTATCCCTCACTTAGTTGAGCGTTTAGTCCATCGATACCGTATTACATATTTTACTATTTTTTCAGTATATCTTAACAACGTAAACAAGCAAGAATTAAAGTGTTTTGGCTCTCTACAAAACCGAACGTCTTAATCAAAGAAAATTGAAAAAACAAGAATGCTATGGTCAAATGAGCTTTAGACCAAAGGATTATGGATCGTTACTACTTTCATTTTTTAATGACTTTATCATTTGCATTGCGTGTATTTGATTATAAAAATAAAAAAAACGCCAGTCGTATAAAACCACTGGCGTTTTTTATTCATAGTCAAATGACTGTTCATTCTAAAAAGCTAACCACTTTGCTTTAAATACGGCCACGCGGCTTTCAGATAAATCATCATCGACCATAAGGTCAAAATGACGGCAGCAACCATCAACACATAACCGATGGTTTCAAGCGACTGCCAATTTAGCAATAATACGGTAATCGCCACCATCTGAAACGTCGTCTTGAGCTTGCCCACATAAGACACCGCCACGCTGGTACTTTTGCCCAATTCTGCCATCCATTCACGCAGCGCTGATACCGCGATTTCACGTGAGATAATCACAATAGCAGCGATGGCCATAATGATATTGGGATGCCATTGCACCAAGATAATCAGCGCGACTGCTACCATGAGTTTGTCAGCGACAGGGTCTAAAAAGCGACCAAAGGCTGAGACGACATTGAGCTTACGAGCAAAATAGCCATCGAGCCAATCAGTAATCGCAGCAATGACAAAGACACTCGTCAACAATAAATGGCGTAATAAGCTGTCACTAAACTCACTCATGCCTACCCGTGCAATCACATTATCTGAGATGGCAGGCATACCAATTCCCATGGCAGGCGGCCAGTAAGCAATCGCCACAAATAGTGGAATCATCAAGATACGCGCAATAGTGAGATTATTGGGCAAATTAAAAATACTTTTTTCACTTTGCACGGGTAACGGTTCCTGCTCTGGCGTATGCAGATGTGTACTCTCAGTCATGACAAACCCAGTTTAATTTAGACATAATAATGGCGGACAGCTTAGCATTTTTCATGCGAGTCGTCATGCCATCTCTTAATCTTCATGAATACTAGCAATACCTTATGATATTGACGGCTCTTTCTTCAAATCTATCTCAAAATCATCATCGCTTAAACAATTGATTATTACTTGTACCAATGAGTGATTATCGAAACATGCATATTTTGATGGACTTTAACGATATAAAAAAGCAGTAAAACGTAAAGACCTGTCAGTAAATTGAGACAAAAGGTAGGACGCCAGTGATGATAATCCAATCACGCTTATACAGTTGTACACTCAAGTTGTAAGCAAATGTAAGAATTTCTTGATTTACTGCATTTTGGTATTATCTTTACAGTAACAATAATAAAGCTTGATCCACTTACCTGCTTTTTTGACGCATGATAAGTTTTCCTCAGCCCACAGTCTCCTCCTCCTCTGTGGGCTCTTTTTTTGTCTATCAAACCTCAATGTTACTAAATCCCCAAATCAAGCATAGGACTTAGTTAGCAGTTATTAATCATTAGTAACTCAAGTTACGATCTGACATCCGCTAATACCTTTATAGCAGTGAGACAATATAAGTTCAACATCTATCACTACCCATTGCTTCCAGCCATAAATATCGCATTACACTTATTATTTAGAAAGAAACTTCGCTTTGTCTTAATGCTATTATCTTAATTGGCACGGCACATAACCAAGGCATATCACCTGCACAATAGAACTGACCCTCTCTAAAAGAGACGATACGAGCTGTGAAGTCATTGCTCATCTGATCTTCCATGGCATTTTCATCACTCTCGTCACTCACCGCACACCATATATCTTGATGACCTCTCTTGAGCATTGAACGAGTTAATTCACTTCCGACCATTGCCCTATACATATTGATGACTCCTATAATAAATATGATTATTAAGCCAAATAAGTGCGAATATAGGAGCAATCACTTGACCATCTCTGAGTCTCTCAAACTTGTAACTTTATAATTAAAACGTAGCAATATACGTACATCCAACGACAGTTTATATTGATATTATTTCCTATAGTTATACTTCAGCCTGAGTAAGCTCGACTTTTTTAACTGGTACAGCATGACGCCATAGACCGCCTTGCTGGCAGACAAAGCTATTCTCAAAAGACACAATAGGCACCAACAATTCGTAGTAACCGTTGTCAATAGTTGCCACAGCATGCGCATCACTAACGTTACTAACCGCGCACCATACCTGTCGATCACCACGTTCTAGCATAGCCTGAGCCAACTTACTGCCTTGTAGTTCGATAATCATTTCTAATCCTTCAGGTTTAACCGATTAACGTTATAACTTATAGATAAATTCATTTTTTGCAATATAATCTATTAGCCTCGAGTTTGGGTTATATAATGAGTCTCTTCATTATTTTATAATGCGATAACGATAGGTCTGCTAAAAAATATTCCACGCCCTTACCACCTTAACATAATAGATGCGCCCTAATTTGCACATATCTTGCCCGCCTTTCTTAAGGCATGATTCTCAGCAGAAAACGTGGGAAATGTAATGCCCCAACGTTGCGGCCAGCCACTAGTCGACATTGGATGCAATGGGTGTTATAGCTAGGTCAATATAAAAAAATATAACGGGGCTGAAATACCTTTTGAGTAGCCAGATGCTATGACTATTAACACGCTGTCTATGAAATATAGTTTGGAAATTTAATTATTATGTGCTAAAAATAGAATATCTTATCTATTAGAGTAAAAGAAGATGAAATCACTGACCACCAACGCACTTTTATTGACTTCATTGTTCGTATTTGCCATCCCTGCTTATGCTAGCGACTACCTGTGTAGCTACACGACCAGAATCTCTGATAGTGATAAGTACAACTCAAGTGGCGCATTAATGGCGAAAAACTACAGCAATACCGCCGTTGCCAGTATTCTTAGGCAAGACAGAGCAAACTTTTATGTCTACGGTAAGCAAGACGGCGAAGATGAAGCGGACTGCTTATTTAGGAATAAAGAAGCGCGAGCAAAGATGCAAAAATCTCTGACCTCAGGGAACATACCTCAGTATGCGAAGAAGATAATCGTAGATGATAACCCTCTGCTTTACGTGGATGTTTATAATGACCACATCGATGTAAAAATCATCGAATCAGACGACTCTGGTCCAGCCAAAAGCACGATTCAATAAGTTAACAAATCCGAATTTTTAATACGCCCGCAGTTTTTTTTGCGGGCTTTTATTTAGGATTAGCTATATACACTTTCTTAGATTAACCAATCCTAGGCATGAATACCTCAACGAGAAATAATTGCCGCTACCGCTTGCTGTGCCATCTGATAACAGCTTTCGATATTACCGTGTCCGCACCAGTCGCCACTAACGATCCATTGGTGTTGTGGATCGACCAAGATACCCAATGCTTCATTATCATCAATAACCGTTGCCGCATAACGCCAGCGATGACAGTCAATTTGACTGGGCGCATTATCGCTACTCCAATTCAATACCTGCTGGGCTGCTTGCAATAATTGTGCTTTTACGGTTTCGATATCGTCATCGACGTGTGCCTCTGACCACTCATTACTGGCATGAATAGTAATACTCGGTAGTAGCTCATGATGCGCAGGCTTTTGGTGTTCGATAAATATTTTATCTAACAGCGAGTCACTCACATAAGCCACATCCCAATTTAGTTTGTGCTGACCGTTTAAAGTCTGAGGCAATGATTGACTGTCCTCCCAGCCTAGCATCAACGTATAACAAGCCAGCATCTTAGGCTTAGTAATATCAGCTTGTCTCGTAAAGCCACTATTTGCCATCAGCTCTACAGCTTGACCGTTAGGTGCGGTACAAATAACCCAATCAAAGCAGCCAAGACTGGCTCCTGTCTCATTGAATAATTCCGTTTTTTTATCCATTTGGTTTGGTGCGTATTGAGACAATGGGGCGACACGCGTCTGAAATTCTATGGTTGTATGTGCCAATTCATCAGCTAACGCTCGTCCCCAGCTGGTCATTTTTGGTGTACTGATGTAGCGTGCTTGCTCGGTATTCCAGCGCTCTTTCTGCTGGATATCAGGCAAATTATCACCATCATTTATAGGTTTTATATCGACCACTTGCGCGCACCAAGGCTGTAGCAAACCCGTCTCTAACCAAGGCGCAATGAATTGTTGAAAGGGTGCAGTCTTAGCCGTGAAAAATTGCGCGCCGAATGACCATTGCCAGTTTTGCTTATTACTATCAGCGGTAGTGCTATCGGTACGATAACGAGTGGCCAATCGCCCAACACTGCGAGACTTCTCAAAAATAGTAATTTGTGGCCTGTCTGCTTTATCTTTGTTTTGTTTTGAGTTGTGGTTCTGCTCTTGGTCTTGATTAAATGCGCGCTCTAGCAGTGTCGCCGTAAATAACCCCGTCAGACCGCCACCGATGATAGCGATTTTTGTTGATGCAGTATTAGTAAGATGCAAAGTATTAATGGTCATAATGACAGTAAGCCTTATATAGCATTGAGTAAAAATTATTTTCGATAATTAGGATTGATTTAAATGATATTGAACCTGTAAAGTGCTTTGATAACAATATCATCTACGTAAAAAAGCCATGCTATCCTCGATAACATGGCTTTTATTAATACGTGTCCTCATATATTAGGGCGTGTCCTCATAACTCAGCTTATTTCTAGCTTTCTACTCGCCGCGCTCAACTTTGACCATTTTGATTAGATCGTCAATGACCGAGCTATCTGCCAACGTAGACAAATCACCCAATCCATCATACTCGCCTGCCGCAAGCTTGCGTAAAATACGACGCATAATTTTGCCCGAACGGGTTTTTGGGAGCGCATCGACGATATAGATAGCATCCAAATTGGCAATGGGACCAATCTCAGCGCGTACATGACGGTTCAGCTCAGCCTTAAGTGATGTGGTTTGTTCTTCACCAGATTTTAGGATAATAAAGGCACAAATACCTGTACCGCGAATGTCATGAGGCATCCCAACGATGGCAGCCTCAGCCGTGGCAGGGTGAGCGACGACGGAGCTTTCGATCTCTGCCGTCCCCAAACGGTGCCCTGAAACGTTGAGCACATCATCCACACGCCCAGTAATCCAGTAATGACCTTCTTCGTCACGCTGCGCCCCATCACCTGTAAAGTAATAACCTGGATACTCGCTAAAGTAGGTCTGCAAAAAGCGCTCATGGTCATTAAAGATGGTACGCATTTGCCCCGGCCAGCTACTGTTAATCGCCAAATTGCCTTCAGCAGCGCCTTCTAGTATTGACCCATCACTATCCACGATTTCTGGTTTGATACCGTATAGAGGGTTCATTGCCGCACCCGGTTTGAGTGACACAGCTCCGGGTAATGGCGACATTAAGATACCGCCCGTTTCAGTCTGCCACCACGTATCAACGATTGGGCAATGACCATCTCCGACGACATGATAATACCAATCCCATGCTTCTGGATTAATAGGCTCCCCAACCGACCCAAGCAAGCGTAAGCTTGAGCGATCTGACTCACGCACGAAGGCCTCGCCCTCTTTCATCATCGCTCGAATCGCCGTCGGTGCAGTATACAGAATAGTAATATCGTGCTTATCGATAATATGACCAACACGCGCCCACGTTGGATACTCGGGCACACCCTCGAACATCACGGTCGTCGTCCCGTTGGCAAGCGGCGCGTAGGTCGAATACGTGTGACCTGTGATCCAGCCTACATCGGCAGTACACCAGTAGACGTCATCGTCTTTGACGTCAAAGACATCTCGGAAACTGGACAACGCATAAGTAATATAACCGCCCGTCGTATGCACCACACCTTTAGGTTTGCCAGTAGAGCCAGAGGTGTATAATAAAAACAGTGGGTCTTCGGCATTCATAACCTCAGGTTCGCAGTGGACAGATTCGCCATCAACCAAGCTGTGATACCAAACATCACGGCGACCACTCATGGGGATAGAATTGCCCGTACGATGGACAACAATAACGTTGGTAACGCTGTCAGTGCCATCCATATCCAATGCCTGATCCACATACGCCTTGAGCGGCGTCCGCTTGTTACCTCGTACGCCTTCATCAGCGGTAATGACGATTTTCGAGCGACTGTCTATCAAACGATTGCCCAAGCTCTCAGCAGAGAATCCACCAAAAACTACAGAATGCACAGCGCCAATACGGGCACATGCCAGCATGGCGATCATTGCCTCAGGTATCATCGGCATATATAGCGTTACGCGATCGCCTTTCTCAACCCCAAGCTTACGCATCGAGTTACCCAAGCGACAAACCGCCTGATGCAGCTCTTTAAATGAGATGATTTTATGTAAAGAGGGATGATCGCCTTCCCAAATGATGGCGGGTTTATAAGGGTTTGTTTTCACATGTCTATCGAGGCAATTGACAGAGATATTTAACTCACCGTCTTCGAACCACTTAATGCGAAAATCGTCTAAATCGTAATTGACGTCGCTGATTTTGGTGGGTTTTTTTATCCAATCAATCAGCTCGGCACGCTCCGCCCAAAAGGCAGCATTGGACTTCGGTGATTCGATCGATTGCTTATAATCTTTGGTGTATTGTTCGGGTGGCGTATTGGCAGCGGCGATGAATTCGGCGGCAATTGGAAATGATTTCTGTGTCATAGTGTTCATCCTTTTTAATTATTATGATCTGTACGAACGACCGTCGATAACGACTGCCGTACAGCTAATAAGGGTCATCTTCCATAACGTTTAACGTGTTTTATCACGTTTTACACTTAATATCAGTTTGCCAAATAAGCCAAGGGGTTGCAAGGCTTCGAGCACCAATCATAACAATTTCACTGTACAGAGGTATGCTCGCAACGTATCTCTGTAGCGCGGTATTCTTTTTAAAGTTAGTCGACTATACTGAGTCGATATGACATTTAATCCTTGTAACCTGATATGAAATATGGACAATAGCCACTCTAACGTTATCGCTTAGAAAGACAAAACCCATCTGATTTTTTAGCATCAGTGAGTGGCTTTGGCATTACCTTTTTACCTTTATCCTTTTATGAGACCACAATGAGTAATCAACGCAACGCACAACACCCAACTCACTATGATGTCATCATCATCGGCGCTGGCGCGTCTGGATTGTACTGCGCGCTCACTGCCGGTCGCCGTGGTCGCCGCGTGCTGGTGTTAGATCATGCCAATAAAGCAGGCAAAAAAATCCTGATGTCAGGCGGTGGTCGCTGTAATTTTACCAACTACTTCGTCGAGCCTGAGCACTTCATCGGTACTAACGCCCATTTCTGTAAGTCTGCGCTGAGCCGTTATCCCAGTTGGGAATTTATCGGCATGGTTGAAGGCCACAAAATCCCTTATCACGAGCGTGAGCACGGTCAATTGTTTTGTGATGATTCGGCGCAAGATATTTTGACGATGCTGCTTGATGAATGTAGCGCGGCAGGCGTGCAAGTTAAGCTTAACGCTCATATTGAAAACGTCCAAACGGTTAAGCATGATAATAAGACACAATTCCAATTAATGACCCGTAAAGTGCTGAACAAAAAAGACATCGCAACGGGTGTTCAATCTGCACAAGTACGTTATAGCTGCGAGTCATTAGTCGTTGCCACTGGCGGATTGTCTATTCCAACGATGGGGGCAAGTGGTTTGGGGTATGAGTTGGCGCAGCAATTTGGCCACACGCTGATCGCCACCGATGCCAGCTTAGTGCCTTTTACCTTTACCGATAAAACGGGCGAGCTGATTCGATCTTTGGCCGGTATTAGCCTGCCCGTGATTGCCAGCAACGAACGCATCTCTTTTAAATTACCCGTATTATTTACCCATCGCGGACTCTCCGGCCCTGCCATGCTACAGCTCTCCAATTATTGGCAGACAGGTGAGGTCATCACTATTAATTTGCTACCAGATATCGATGTGACCACGCTATTACTTGGGCATAAAAAAACGCACCCAAAACAACTGATTCGTACGGTATTGACCGAAAATACAGATGGCACGTTACCCAAAAAGCTACTGGCAGCACTGCAAACGCAGCTATGGGACGATATAAAAGACACCGAGCTGGCCAATATCAAAGATGAGCGGCTGATTGAGCTGGGCAATATACTAAACGGCTGGCAACTCAAACCCTCAGGCACCGAAGGCTATCGTACGGCGGAGGTGACTCGCGGCGGTGTCAAAACCGATGAGGTTTCTTCAAAAACGATGCAAAGTAATCTGCAAGAGGGCTTGTATTTTATCGGTGAAGTGCTCGATGTCACAGGCTGGCTGGGTGGTTACAACTTTCAATGGGCGTGGGCCAGCGGTTTCGTTAGTGGTGAAGTCGTTTAACGGTCACTCATATTTTAGTAATCGCAGAAAAATACAAAACATAAATCCGTTTTATTGTAGAATTAATGAATAGCATTGTGTTTATTGATATTTGTGTTGCTGCTATTTGTATGACTTAGACTTGAGAGGTGATGAATGCGTCCAATTAAAAATATTCATGGTGACAAAGCGCCACATTGGGTCGGCGATGGTTTTTTTGTAAAAACCTTAATCAATTATGTTGAGGACAATCCTGACTTTAACTATAGCCATACCGATCCGTTTTTATTATTCGACTATGGCAATCCGACCACCTTTGCGCCCAATCCTGACTATCAATCGCAGCCGCACGGTATTGGCAAGCATCCACACAAAGGTTTTGAAACTGTCACTATTGCGTATTCGGGCGAGATCAGTCACGCCGACTCGACAGGTGGACGCAGTGATATTTTGGAAGGCGATGTGCAATGGATGACCACAGGGCGCGGCATCTCACATGAGGAGTTTCATTCGGAGGCATTTGGTCAGCGCGGCGGCGTTTTTAGTATGGTGCAAATGTGGGTAAACCTGCCAAGCATATACAAGCTCACCGATCCAAAATATCAATCGATCAAACGATCTGAGATGCCTATCGTCGAATTGATAGACGATAGCGATGCTGATAATCACATTCCTATCGGTCAAGCCGCTATCATTGCGGGTGACTGGTGCGGCGTGACAGGAGTCGCCAGTACATTTACGCCCATTAACGTTTGGGATATTGAATTGCATACCGCTGGATTGACGACACTGAGCGTGCCTAATACGCACAATACGCTATTACTGGTGCAAGAAGGTGAATTGTTGGTTAATGGCACCCTAGTAGGTGCAGGCAATTTGATTCAATTTGATGCGCCATCTCAAAGTCCTGAAGACGCTCAAAGCCTGAACGCTCAAGACCATTTAAACCCTCAAAGTCATTTAAACACTCAAGACCTTCAAACCTCTGACGTTTTTATACCGCCTACTGATACGATTGAGCTGCACTATCCAACTTCTACAACTCTGACGTCCACCACTCCAACTTCTACCACCGACGAGCAACCACTAACGCCCATCAAGGTATTGCTGTTCAGCGGTGAGCCTATTGGCGAACCTGTGGCAGGTCATGGCCCTTTTGTGATGAACACTCAAGAAGAGCTGCGCCAAACATTTCGTGATTATCAAACGGGCAAGTTTGGTCAATAATCAACGTTTTGGTATAAAAAAAGCCACCCGACTATCATGAGTCAGGTGGCTTTTTATCATGCGTTGTTTATCTACCAGCCATTAACATCGACTGATAAATCATTACGCTTGATTAAGAAATGGATAATCGGTATAGCCTTCGATACCGCCACCATAAAATGACTCTGGGCGCTGTTCATTAAGCTCAGCCCCTGTGCGGATACGCTCAGCCAAATCAGGATTGGCAATATAATCACGACCGAAAGCAACGGCATCGATATAACCTGCTTTGATATTTTTCTCTGCTTTTTCAGCCGTGTAACCACCAGCCGCGATAATCAATTGACCGAACGCATCACGGACGCTTTGACGGAATGCATCATTATAAGGGGTACCACCTGCCCAGTCTGGCTCTGATAAATGTAAGTACATTATGCCGCGTTTATTGATCTGCTCGACCAACCAAACATTATCATCTTCATTGTAGCCAGCTTCCACATTATTAAATGTTCCAAGTGGCGAAATACGAATACCGACGTGATCCGCATCCCAAGCATCCACACAAGCATCGATGACATCTAGCGTTAAGCGCGCGCGGTTTTCACGGCTACCACCATACTCGTCATCACGCTGGTTGGTTTGCTCAACCCAAAACTGATGCAATAGATAACCATGAGCGCCATGAATCTCTATACCATCAAAACCCGCTTCTTTAGCGTTCTTGGTGGCCTGAGCAAAATCAGCAATCACCTGCTTAATCTCATCAAGCGTGGCGGGACGTGGCGGCGTTGCATCAACACGAATGGCTTGGTTTTCGCTATCACGTAGCGAGGTGCGAATACCCACATCGACATCAGAAGCAGATATAGGCGCTTTATTGTCAGGCTGTACGCTTTTGTGCGATACCAGACCGGTATGCCATATCTGTACAACGATTTTGCCACCTTTGGCATGAACATTATCGACGACGGTTTTCCACGCTATGATTTGCTCTTGGGTATGGATGCCGGGCGCGCCCGCGTAACCTTTCGCCTGAAAAGAAACCTGTGTCGCCTCAGTAATAATTAAACCAGCGCCCGCACGTTGTGAATAATACTCTCCCGCAAATGGGGTCGGTACATCGCCCGGTTCAATTGAACGAACACGCGTCAACGGTGCCATAATGATGCGATTTTTAAGCGTTTGAGTGCCCATTTTTACGGGTTCAAATAAATTATCATGTGCCATAAGGTATCCTGTTTTTACAATTATAAAAATTATTTATAGTTAAAAAATATATTAAAAATGCTTATAAAAGCCTAGGTAAATACGCTTTCATCGGTGTTCTTTATAAGGGATAGATAAGGTTATTCAAGGAAAACTGACAAACAAAAAGACTGATATGGCATGATATCGGTATTGATAATACTCATTATTCAAGTTCTCTTATCAGGATATTAAGCGAATGACTTTAATAAAATTGACGGATTGTGTCATCAGCTAATAAAGTCGCTGTATACTGACAGTATTGAATCAAACAATTGTTATGACTATTAGTGTTTTTTGAATATATTGAATTGTTAGGGCATATTTAATTTTTTGGGCATACTTAAAGGACACCTCATATGCAAAATCTCCATTTTTCATGGATGACACTGGGATTGGCCATAAGTCTACTTTGCGGTATGAGTGCTTGCCAGCCTCAAGCGGCAACTTCATCTGAGCCTAATGAGGTAAAACCTGCCAAGCAGCCCAATCAAAAGGCGACCATAGTACCCAAACCAGCGACTGTCTCACAGCCAAGTGTTGACGCAAAAACTTGCCTAACACTGAGCAAGTCTATGCAAAAAATCGATGACACAAGCAAAATTGAGGACATTTATGCTATTCAAAAGCAATTAAAAGCGTGCTTGCCTACAACGAATAACGCTGAAGTGTTGAGTTTATTAAAAGACTATCAAGCGATGTATGGGCGTTTTTTGAGTAATAATGATAATCAGGATATTAGCTATCAGAATGATGAACAGTTTTACAATGTAATGACTAAGCTTGATGAAGGAAAAAAAGTACCTAAAGAGCAATTGGCAACGCTCACTCCACGCCTGCGCTATCTTGTTGAATTGGTAGAGAGTGATGCTGACGTTGAAGTGTTTTATTTAGGCGAAGGCTACTACGAGTTTAACCATAATTTGCAAGCGATGGCTGACATCTTTACGCTTTATCTACGCAAAGATCAGAGCGAGCTTATTCAGCGATTAGCCAAGGATAATCAAGGTATTTTTTGGTTTGATGCATCGGTTACGGTAACGTTTGATAAGTTAATCGAGCGAGCGGTGTTTTGGGAAGATTATATTCAGCGTTATCCAAATGGCTATGCTATTGCAGACGCCAAAAAATTATTCGCCATTTATCGCTATGTGCTGTTTTTTGGTTCAGAAAATACGCAATGGACAGATGACGATAGTCGTGAATTTTATAACGCAGAAGATGCCAAGGCCATACGTCAATTAGCCAAACGTTCTAACAGCATCTTAGCGCAAGATGCTCGTCATTTACTTGAATTTATGACGATAAGCGACGACGAGCGTGAGCAAACTTACCCAGTGCCAAAAACAGATAGTCATGGTAATGAAATACATGATCGGGAAAAAAGTCGATATCAGTTAGAACAAGCTTTATCTATAGCTTCACCATGGCAAGAAAACAATAATAGAGAATGTTTTAGTAGCATTATTTGTCTAGATTATAGTCCTGAATAATAATATTAGGTAGTAATGGCAATGTTAATGAAGCCTAAGTAAGCGCTTATTTATAATCATGATTTAGCTGCTACTATCTTTACGATTTAATCTTCTTTTTAAAAGACAACTCTAACGACAAATACGTGCCAAATAATATCACCACCGAGCCAATAATCGCTGGCGTATCCAAGGCTTCGCCCAGCAATAAGTAACCCAAAATAATCGCAAAAATGGGAATGACTAACGTAATGCTGGTGGCGCGCATCGGACCAATGCTTTTGATCAATTGATTCATAAAAATCAGGGCAATGGCCGTCGAAAATATACCGATACAGATGACAGAAACCCAAGCCTTGAGACTGATGCTCTTACCATAAGGGAACTGATAGAACGCAACTGGTAGCATTATGACACTGGCAATAATGAGTGAGCCTGCGGTAATTGCTACTGGAGAGACATTGTCCAAGTAATTTTTAGTGATGTTTGCGCCAACCGCATAACCAACACAGGCTAATAATGCGTAGCCCATTGGTAATAATCCAGATCCTGAGGTAGCATTTTGCTCGCCAAATAAGTTTTCACTCATTAAAATAATCACACCGATAACACCAATCACCAAGCCAAGGATTTGTCTTTTTGAGAGTCTGTCTTTAAAAAACGTGCTGGCGATAAAGCCACTCATCATCGGTACAGAGGCATTGAGTACCGATAATACACCTGCGTTCACCGAGCGTGCCGACAAAGAAAACAACACAAAGGGGATGGCGGCAGAAAATAATCCGACCAGCGTCAGTGCTTTCCAATTTTCTAGAATGCCCTCTCTGTTTTTCTTTTTTAGCAACACAAAAACCAACATGGTGAGTCCTGCCAATACCACCCGCAGGCTGGCAAAGGCCAATGAGCCAAACTCAGGCACACCAATACGATAAAAGATAAAAGACAGCGACCACATAAAGGACAATGTAATAAAAATGATGAGGTCACGGTTGGTCATGGGTTAATCCTATCAAGCGTTGGACGGCATTTATTTATAAAAAATGCTCAGTCGTAAAAAGTGTCATGTGATAAAAAAACACGATGATAACTTTTTACGTGCTCGTTAGGTGTTGTATTTTTTGTATTTATGGCGGTTTTTATCTACTCAGTAGTTTTGTTCAATATAAAGTTGATAACCCTATTGCTGTGCTCTGATATTTTAAATAAAACAGCCTTATTTACTGGCGTGTTGTTGATGATTTTTATGGCAGGGGTAGACTTTTAAGTGGAGATAGTGTGAAAGCTAATACTAATTCACTCTCGCACCTTTATTAATGCTAATGCCAAGTTTATGTGTTTTTATAAATAACACTAAAAGCAGGCACCTTACCTCTTAGTATAGCACTACATTTGTTTAGTTTAATATTTACTTTACCTTCTACTTGGGTGAACACGTTCTTTTAGAATTTTAGCTAAATCTTCAACAGATAATGGACCAAAATTAATAGTTTCTCGTATTTCTTTAAAAACAGTGAGCATCCTTCCATGACCATCTAAAGAAGGAGAATGTGAGTTGAAGTTTCGTCCTTTAAACTCTTCAAATCGATCTAATTCATTAACAATGAATGATGCTGTACCCATATAAGATGACTCACTGTTACCATCGAAACCAGGAAATTTAGGATCTTTACCAAATGGATTGGTAACAATTTCGTCTAAGTATTCTTTTTCTTTTTCTGAAAGATGTTCATAGCTATACTCTATAAAGTTCCACATATCTAAAATATCAAGAACCTCTTTAACGATTTCTGGTTCATCTTGATCTTCGAAAGGTATTCCAGAATACTTCCAAGGTATTGCCCAGATATTATTACTAAAAATTGCAGAGCGAATAAATTCCGAGTCAATTTCCTCATGTATTTCTAATCGATCATAAAGCTCACTCAACATCAAAAGTATAAGCTTTTCACCATCTGAAACTTTCATAATATCTACCAAGGTTATTTAGTTGAAATAGAATATTCTCGCTGACTATCAACGAGATCTTTAACAAAAGGCATAAAGCCATTTATCTTGTAATATATGCGCTTTCCTACATCTTTTATGATTTCAGGACTGGATGCTTCTGATAGATCTTCAATATCTTTTTTCAACTCATCACATAGCACACTAGCCTTATTTACAAAATCATTAGAAAAGTTTGAGCTTTGCTCATTAAGAAACCTTGCATATTCTTCAACTTCTCTTGCAATGCTATGAAAATCAACGCCTTTAAGGTTTTTTGTATTGCATGAAGGTCCTATTTTGAAACGACTGATAGAACTTTATCAGTTTGTGCGTGAACCTTTGAAACTTCGCCCAATCGCCTACGATCAATCATTCCATTTCTAACTTTTTCAACTTCAGAGGCGGATACAGCAGCTTTCCTTGCTTCAATGTACGCCCATATAGCAGCTCCTATAGATGCAACCGAACCAAGTAATGACAATAAACTTTCCATTTATTCCTCAAATTTTTGTTTGTGACTGTCTAATGCATTACTCAATGGGAAAATACTGGCGAGAGTATATAGTTTTTCTATTATAAGAAATGGTTATACACTTTCCCACTCATTCATTCGTTGTTGAGATATTTCTACAGCACTTTCAGAAAATATTTCAGGATAGCGAAGTATTATTGCCTCGAAAGCATAGGCTTCTAAACCCATATCTAACAATGCGGTGTAACCTTTTGTCTCAGCTTTACGATTAACAGCACGCTCGACAGCATTTATTATTCCGTACTTTTGAATCATCGGCCAAGTTCTTGATGCACGTGTTTTTTTGCCATTATTAGCGCTCAAAACTGCTTCATAAGCATAGACTGCTTCTATAGCTTCTTTTTCAGCTAATGTTTCAGCACCATAATTTTCAGCCTTTATTTGAATAGATCGCTCTTTTGCTTGTTTTGCTAGATCCTCTCTATCTTTATTCAAAGCATTTTTAGCAAAAATTTCACATTTCTTGGTAGTGTCTAAATTTTTCACGATATCGTCCATAATCAAGTCCTTTCTTATGCATCAGGTAGCTTATTTGAACTAACTCTATTTGTTATTTAACATCAATCATAATCATAACAGAAAGACTCAAAATAAGTTAGCTTGTCAAAATCCCAAATTTAAACACTTCCCCTTCTACCACACATCTATTGAATTCCAACCTCGCATCGGTAAGAATGGTTGTACCCAATTTATGAATCTATCGATAACACTCAATCTATAAAAACTATTCTAAAAAGGACAAATAATGAACCTACGTATCTTAAAATCTGCCGTGACCAACCCTTGGTTTAACCTCGCGACTGAGGATTGGATATTCCAAGCATTGGATGCCAATTCACACACGTTATTCTTATGGCGCAACTCTGAGACCGTGGTTATCGGGCGCTCGCAAAACCCGTGGGTAGAATGCAAAATCGATAAGATAGAAGCAGACGATGTCTTTTTAGCACGTCGTCAGAGCGGCGGTGGCGCGATGTTTCATGATTTGGGCAATACCAATTTTACCTTTTTGTCACCCAAAGACAGCTATGATCAAGCGGCGAACTTTGCCATCATTGTCAATGCGCTCAAAAAACTGGGAATAGAAGCTACATTATCTGGTCGCAATGATATCCAAGTGGGCGATCGCAAGATATCAGGCAATGCCTTTAAACATGCGGTCGATCGTAGCTTTCATCACGGTACGATACTGGTCAATGCCGACATGCAAAAGCTTGGTGATTATCTCAATCCGCATCCGCTAAAACTCAAAGCCAAAGGCATTAAGTCCGTGCGTGCGCGCGTCGCCAACTTGGTTGAGTTTAATGAAGATATCAATCACGACACTTTATCTGAGGCAATTATTGAGGCGTTTTGTGAATATTATGGCGAAACGGCGCCAGTAGAAGCATTGGATGAAGCGAGCCTCGCCAAGCAGCCCACATTGAACAACTACTATCAGCAAATGGCCGATTGGGATTGGCGTTTTGGTAAAACGCCTGAATTCACTCATCACATTGAGACGCGCTTTGATTGGGGTATTATTGATTGTCACCTTGATGTGAAGCAAGCCATGATTAGCGAGGTTGTTATTTTCTCTGATGCGTTAAATGTTGAATTAATTGATTTATTAAAAGACACACTGGCGGGGATTAAATACAACAAGGATGACATCAAAACTAAGCTTGATGAATTGGGTAAAGTACATCCTGATTTAGCAGCACAGATTAATGATGTGTCTGATTGGTTGATCACTCAGATGGAAGGTTAGATTTTTGCTTGTTTTTTATTACTGAGAAATGTAGTCAATTTACAGTTATCGTCAATAAATTAAAAACCTCGAGAATCAACAAGAGCTGCGATCGCCAAATACAATAGAATATTAGACGAACTTAAGTTTGATATTTATCGCTTTAGCCCTCTATAATGTCATGCAAATAATAGATTCGCGATAAGAGTCTACATTTTGGACATTTAAGCAAGGTAGCGATATGGCAGCCTATATCACAGTTGGCGCAAAGACTTCTCACGGTGGGACAGTAATCACTGGCTCACCGTACACCACTCATAACGGTATTCCTGTCGCTCGCAAGGGCGACAAAGTCATGTGTAAAAAATGCAAAAAAGTCACCACCATTCTTAGTGGCGACGCGTCCTTTATTGTCGATGGTGCGCCCATTGCCCGCGGCGGCGATGTCACCAGCTGCGGCGCGAAACTAATTGCGACTCAGCAAGCGTTTGCAGAGTCAGATTTTGAGGTTATGTGCATTGAGCAGGCTGAGAAAATAAGGCGAGAAGCTCAAGAGTACTTTAATGAAGCAATGGGTGATTATAATTTACAGTTTGTCATGCGAAGTCATAATCAAAACCCTCTAGCCAAGAAGCCTTACGTTATTTACGATGAAGACGGTGAGATATTTCAAATGGGTAAGCTAGATGATGAAGGTCAAACTCCTGTTTTAAATGATGCACAAGAGAAAGAATATTTCATCCACGTTCTGGATGAGGAAGTAATTAATGAATAACTCTAAAGATATTGTCGTTAAATTACGCTTGTTAGTAAATGACCCCTGCCGTCAAATCCGTATAGTTAAACTTGGGAGATTTTAGTTATGCAGCTTGACGATAATAATCAAACCACACCTG
>NZ_CAJGZJ010000003.1 GCF_904846225.1 Psychrobacter immobilis
TATCTGCGTTATTTTCCTTGTTTGACTGCAATTTATCTCATTTTAAGCCTCACAATCTAAATGATGACACGCCCTAGCTTACTTTACTTAGAATACTGCATTAATTTATATTTTACTTAGGCTATTACTCAGTAAAGCTTTGAAAGTTGGCTAAGCTCATTGCATTCAAACGATCCAAGTCTTCTTGAGTATCGACACCTGCTGGTAGCTGACAGGCTGCTGCTGCAATCGAGATATGTCCGCCATTTTCTAAAACACGTAACTGCTCTAGACTTTCGAGCATCTCAAGTGGTGTCTGCGGCCAATGTACAAATTTCTGTAATAGACTAACGCGATAAGCATATAAACCCAAATGGCGATAAGCGTTTTTTGGCGGTTGTTTGTCACTCTGATTAGCCAATACAACATCACGGTCGCAAGGAATTGGCGCTCGGCTAAAATACAGCGCACGCTGTTTGCCTTCAGAATATTGACTGACCACTTTTACCACAGAGGGACGCTGAAAAGTCTCATAATCCTCTATAGGCTCGCATAAGGTCGCCATGACGCTGTCATTATCTGCTATCAAAAGCGCCTTAACTTGCTCCAATAGTAACGGCGGCACGAGTGGTTCATCACCTTGCATATTAACCACAATATCGTGGTCAGCCCAGCCTTTGATAGCAGCCACTTCTGCCAATCGGTCAGTGCCTGATGCGTGCTCAGCGCTGGTCATAACGACGTCAAAACCTGCATCGATACAGACTTTTGCAATGCGTTCATCATCGGTCGCGATACACATATCGTCAGCAAATTGCGCTGCCTGCGCCTTTTCAGCAACCCAAAGAATCATTGGTTTGCCATGAATAGTCAATAACGGCTTGCCGGGTAGCCGCGTACTTTTAAAGCGTGCAGGAATGACAATATGAGTTTTGGCAGGTGTGATGATTGGCGACATGGTTTATTCCTATAGCATTTTTATATGGTTTAAAACATTATCCATGAGTGGCAGTTAATCTCATTTAAAAGTGATACCTAAGCTATTCAGTTGTTGCTGTAATTGTTGATAACAGCCATCAGAGAGTACAGCGGTTACGGGTAAGACCCATAAATTATTTATCAGCTTTTTATAATCATCGGTGAGCGCCTGCTCGGCTGTGTGTTTCAATAATAATGCTCTTATTTTTACCGCATCTTTAGTGGTTACGACAATTGGATGATCGCTATACTGAAACAGCTCAGCCAAGCTAAAGTAATAATGGTCAGGATAAGGATGCCCAATGACATCGAAGCCAAGCAAATCTAAGGTATCAAAAAAGCGTTGCGGGTAACCAATACCGCTCACTGCATGTACCCTACTACCTTTTTCAGGCGCTTCATTGTTTGTCCTGTTAAATGATACAGGTTGCCATAAGCGCTGCATTTCATCAGCTTTTAGGTGCATCGTCAGACGATGGGATTGAGACTGATTGGTATCATTTTTCTTATCAATTGAGACAGCCTCTAAACTTTCATGATAAATGACGTTTGCACCCTTTAACCGTGATATTGGCTCACGTAAGAAGCCCGTTGGCAGTAATTGCTGGTTACCGAAACCACGTGCGGCATCTACCACAATCCATTCTATGTCACGTTGTAGTGCATAATGCTGCAAGCCATCATCGGCAATAACCAATTGCAAATCAGGATGAGACGCCAATAGAATAGCAATGGCTTGCTCGCGATTGGGGCTTACGGCCATTGCCACTCCTGTCGTATTTACGATCAGACAGGGCTCATCCCCTACTACACTGGGCAAACTGGTGGCACTGACAAGCATTGGCATCTGACTGGTATCACCACCATAACCACGACTAATAACACCAATGTTGATGCCTTGGTCTTGCAAATGACCGACCAAAGCAATAATTAACGGGGTTTTACCGCTGCCACCAACACTGATATTGCCAATCACCATGACAGGTACAGTCGCGCGATAGCTTGATAATACACCAGTCCTATAAGCATGACGACGGATCATCGTAATGAGTCCGTATAACCAGCTAATAGGTAGCAGTAGCCATAACCAAACGGCTTGACGTTGCCATGCGCGCGTGACTGTCGTCTCAATGCTCATTAATATTGGTCACTTATCCTATCTGTTTAGCGATGCTTAAATATCAAAGTTGTCCCAAGATATCATTCAATAAAAAGTATCATTCAATAAAAGATGTTCTTGAATAAAAGACACCATTCAATAAAACTATGCAAAATCTCGGGCATACATTTGTGCATAATGACCTTGCCGCTGTATCAACTCATTATGCGTGCCAAGCTCAACTATCTGACCACCATCCAATACAGCGATACGATCGGCAGATTCAATAGTCGTCAGGCGGTGAGCAATGACCAATGTTGTACGGTCTTTCATCACATTATCAAGCGCTTGCTGAATATAATACTCTGATTCGTTATCAAGGGCGCTGGTCGCTTCATCCAAGATTAAAATAGGGGCGTCTTTTAGTAGAGCACGAGCAATCGATAAGCGCTGACGCTGTCCGCCAGACAATTGCAAACCTTCAGCTCCGATTTCACTTTGGTAGCCATTTGGCATCTTCATAATAAAATCATGGGCAAAAGCATCTTTCGCCGCTTTTTCGACTTCAGCTTGTGTCCTATTGGCCAAACCACCATAAGCGATATTGTTAAATACCGTGGTATTGAACAGAACCACTTGCTGGTTGACCATCGCAATTTGAGAACGTAAGCTCTCTAAAGTAATGTCTTCAATTGGCATTCCGTCTAGGGTAATGTGCCCTGAGGTGGTCGATAACGTACGGGTCAGTAAATTCACCAATGATGATTTACCAGCGCCACTTCGCCCGACCAATGCCACTGTCTCACCCGCTCGTACATCTAACGTAAAATCACTCAGTGCTACGGTCGAATCTGGATAAACCAAGCCAATATTGTCCAGACGAATCTCACCAGATAATGCGGGGCTAAGCACACCTGTATCTTTTTCTTCTGGCTCATCCAATAATGCAAATATCGATTCACCAGCGGCAATACCTTTTTGTAATTTTTGATTGATATCGGTAAGTGAGCGCACCGGCTTACTCAGCAAACCTGCGGCAGCAATGTAAGAGATAAACTCACCAGCGGAGATATTGTCTATCACTGCTGGACGCAAGGCGAGCCAAACCACAACCGACATTGCCACTGCCATTAACAGCTGCACGGCTGGCGTATTAATGCTGTTGGTGACCACTACCTTCATACCTTGACGTAAATTCTTTTTTGATGTTTTATCAAAACGCTTGGCTTCGTACGCTTGTCCGCCATAGTTTTTGACCACTTGATAGCCACCAATGACTTCATTGGTGATATGACTGACATCGCCCATCGTTTCTTGAATACCTTTGGATAGCTTTAGATAACGCTTAGAAGCCACCCGAATCAATACTAATATCGGCGGTAGTACGACAAATAAAATTAACGTCAAACGCCAATTGCTATAGAGTAAAAAACCGACCAACGCCACAACTGTCAAACCATCACGCAGTAAAGTTTTCATTGAATCCGTACTGGCAGCCGTGACTTGCTCAACATCAAATATCAGTTTGGACGAGATGGTACCAGCGGGATTGGCCAGATAAAATGAGCTTGGCAAGCGTAGTAATTTATTAAAAACTTGCACTCGTAGCTCATAAACCAAGTTACGTGACACCAAAGCGGAATAATAATTACCCAAAAAGCTACCGACACCGCGAATAAAAAATAGTCCAATAATTAATAAGGGAAACATATCTTGTTTGCTTTGATCGTTCTGATTAATGGCATCAGTGATGTATTGCAATAGCTTAGCAATCCAAATTTCTGTCCCCGCATTAATAGCGAAACCCAAAACTGTCAGCAGTAACGCCCACCAGTAGGGTTTCAGATAGCTCAGTAAGCGCAGTAACGTCGCACGCTTAGGTACGCTTAATGGCGCTGCTGATACTGTTTTAGCAGAAGTTTTTGTAGAGTCAGGTTGATATGCTTGGCTCATAAAAGCCTCAATTTAGGTGTCATAATATGAATGGGCTGCGCTTATTACACAGTTTGATGAGAGTATCTATAGCAAAATTTGCTATATATTATTGCGGTAACGGCTGACCAAGTGGCACGACCGTACTGATATTAAGGTTTAAAAAACCCAGTTTACCAGCGACATCCATCACTCGCATGACTGATTGATGTTTTTTTATAACTGACGAATTTGCACGCTCTCGCGATTCTACATGTGCATCGTCATCAACCAACCACCCGCTTTTACCAACTCCCACATACTAACTTCTCTTCTATGTTCTTGTAAAAACAGTGGTTGCCAAGATTATTTACAATAATGACCAAGATGACTTAACATTTGAAAAATTATCGTAAATCAATTCAGCGTTTTAAGCTTGTGCTTCTATATGCTTAATCAAGGCTGCTAACTGGTCTTGGCTATGGAAAAATATCTCAACGCTACCTTGTCCATCTTTTTTGTGCTTCAATTTTACTTCAGCGCCTAGCATGTCTGTCAATCGTTGCGTCAACTGCTCCGCATCGCGAGACTGCACTTGTTCGGTGCGATTGACTTTAGGAGCAGGCTGCAAAATTGATTTAACCAGCTTTTCAGCGTCGCGTACGGTCATACCGCCATCAATTATTTTTTGTGCGATGATAGGTTGCTGATCAGACGATAATGCCAAAAGTGTACGCGCGTGACCCATATCTAAAGCACTGTTTGCTAAATGGTCTTTTACCGTGTCATGCAACTGATTTAGGCGCAATAAATTAGACACGGTCGTGCGCGCTTTACCAACGACTTCAGCAATCATGGCGTGACTCATACCAAACTCTGTATGAAAGCGCTGTAGAGCCGCAGCCTGTTCAATCACGGATAAGTCTTCGCGTTGAATATTCTCAATCAGCGCTAGTGCAATCGCCAATTCATCAGATAAAGCACGTTCAATCGCTGGTATAACGGATTTTCCTGCCATTTTTGCCGCACGCCAGCGACGCTCACCCGCAATAATTTCATGAGTAACGAATGCTTCGCTTTTGTCTTCGTTAGCCAGTAATGGACGGATAACGATAGGCTGCATCACGCCATGCTGTTCTATAGAAGAGGCAAGCTCTGCCAAAGCCGTTTCGCTCATATCACGGCGCGGTTGATATTTGCCAGCTTGCAGGCGCGTGACATCAATTTGCACCAAGCTGATCTGGTCTTCTGTGCCGCTAGTATCTGATCCATTACCGCGCGATTTATTGATAGGTGCTTTATTAGTAGTACGTGGCAAGCGCGCTTTACGGCTGCTCACGTCATTGGTTTCTGGCGCAGCCGATTTTTCATCAGCTTTGGCACGACTAATCTTGGCTGATGCATTTGTCTTTGGCGTCTCAGCTGACAAAGTGTCGTCATGATTGTCACGCGCAGGCATATCGTCTTGCAAGGCAGAGGCGGTAATTTGCTTTTCTTTTTTGATTGACCCTAACAAGGCATCCAAACCTCGATTAGCAGCCAACCCTCTTTTCTTCGCCATGATTACCTATCCTCTAACGCTAAAATAAAAGCCAAATAATGATTAATGCGGCTTACTAAAAATACAATGTTAAGTGTTTTATCATCTGACTGGATATGCTTTTTTCTGACTAATCGATTTACTTCATGAACCATTTTCGTGAAATAAATTGACCGTTTTTCGTGACCAGTCATATTCGATTATAATCAGTACCACTAGCGGCTTTGTTTTATCACTTCTGCTGCTAGTTTTTGATAAGCGCGCGCACCTTTTGACCATCTCTCATAGGCGATAACCGGCAGACCATGCGCAGGTGCTTCCGCCAAACGAATATTTCTTGGAATGTGAGTTTTATACATAACATCACCGAAGTGCGCCTCAAGTTCGGCAGACACATCACGCGCTAGCGTATTGCGCGAATCGAATAACGTTCTCACGACGCCGCGAATATAAAGATTGGGATTGAGTTCCGTTAAACGCTCAATAGTTTGCGATAAATCCGCCAAACCTTCTAATGCATAGTACTCACACTGCATAGGAATGATGACGCTGTCAGTAGCCACCAACGCATTAATCGTTAACAAATTCAAACTGGGCGCGCAATCTATAATGACATAATCATAAGCAGACTTTTGAGCAGCGATTTGATCGTTTACCAGATCCGCCATCGCTGTTTTAAACAATTCATGACTGTCGGTTTTACTCATCAAAGTGATGTCCATACCAGCCAAATCGCGATTGGCACCGATCACATCAAACCCTGCTGGACTGGTAACGATAGTCTCCCATAGTGAGACGCCATCAAGCAGCACATCAGCTATCGTCAATGCCAATTCATTTTTGTCCACACCAGTACCACTGGTCGCATTACCTTGTGGGTCTAAGTCAATCAGCAGTACATGCTTTTGCTTAGCAGCCAAGCTGGCGGTCAAATTTACCGCCGTCGTAGTTTTACCCACGCCGCCTTTTTGATTCGCAATTGCTATGATTTCCATACACTCACTCAATTTTATTAAGGTCTATTACTGTTATTCTTGTTTGCTTTTTAAGGCAACTACCGTACTGTCTTACGCCAAGATTTTGATCATTGCCATACTTAAACTCTTAAGCGCAAGCCTAAGTGCATTGTAGATACAACGTGCTATATAGATATCATACGCATTCTAGATACTATGCCATTTAAATACTATGCGCCATGTAGATATTATGCCATTTAAGTGCAGAGGTAAACGTTGTTTCACAAAAAAATCGACTGTTTCATGAATACCATTTCATGAATATAGGACGCTCATCGTTCAGATATTTTTATTAGACAATTCAATTAAATGACGACTGTCATGCAAATAAGGTACTTCAAGCTTAATGGTTTTAATGTGCCAGTCATTCTCAAGCGCTTGTAGCTCATCATCACTAGGTGCTTTACCTTTCATGGCGCACAAATAACCGTCACTCGCCAGTCGCGGCTGTGATACTTCAACAAAATCTATCAAACTAGCAAACGCTCTAGATGTCACTACATCATAGCTCGCCTCATGCGCTTCAATACGAGAAGCAATCGGCTGCATATTACTCAAACCCAGTTCGCTACTGATTTGTTTAATGAAACGAATTTTTTTCTGATTACTATCAAGTGCGGTACACTGACGTTCAGGCTGACAAATCGCAATAATAACGGCAGGTAAACCAGCGCCAGTGCCAATATCAAGCAGTGATCCTGCAGGCAAATGCGTTATAATAGCCAAACAATCAATCACATGTTTGATCAGCGCTTCTTCTGGATCGGTAATGGCGGTCAGATTATACGCTTTATTCCATAATAAGAGCTGGTCTAAGTACAATAATAGCGTGCGCTGCTGTGTCTCATCTAAAGGTAGGCCCAGCTTGTCTATCGCTTGCGACAATGTGTTGGCGAGCGCAGGTAATTGTGAGCCAAGCTTTACAAAGCCAGTTGGATCAATACGCATATTGCCCGCGCTGGCAGAAGATGAAGAGGTTTGAGCGGAAGCTGACATACTACGAGTTATCCAGTTTTGACGTGTGAACCGCCTATTTTATCATGCAGTCTGCCTATTGAATAGTTGCAGATTGCGCCAATGTGAGACATCTTATACTATCTGCACCTATATTAAGTGCGTTATTCTTCTTTAATCGCTTCAAATTGACTATTAATTTTTACATACTTTATTCATCATGCCCAGTTATTGGTCTAATAATGATACAAAACTGCTTTTAATGACTTATCAAAAGCACTGCTATATCTTGTAAGATGTGTTTACTTACTATCAAAAATTTAGCATGAAAAACCAAGCCTAAAAGGCTAAGTACAAAATTAAACCGTAAAAAAACAACAATCATTTCACTATTTTAAGACGATTTACCATAATCTTATGACCAAAAAACCTCTCGCCCCTACTTATCAAGTATCAAAAGACACCAATAATATGGCAATACTCACTTCTGAATCAAAAGATATCGAACAAACAACATCAAATACACCACATCCTGTTTTTACTGACGTCGAGCAACGCTGCCTTATCAGCGCTGAACAATTAAAACGTTATAGCGAGCCAAATACGTTACCTACCGACACACGTACGGCACCTGATTTAGATGTAGGCTTTGGTCAGCAGCGCGCCCTTAAAGCATTGCAAACTGCTTTGGACATCAAAGCCAGTGGTTATCATGTGTTTGCTGCTGGTGAAAATGGCCTAGGTAAGCGTACTATTATTAGCCGCCTGCTCACTCGCATTGCAGCCGATGCCCCGACGCCTGATGATTGGGTTTATGTACACAATTTCACCGATCCACGCACACCATTAGCTTTACGCCTGCCTGCCGGTCAAGCAGCGCTGTTACAGCAGCAAGTCAATAACTTATGGCAACAAGCAAAGAAACGTCTGAGCCAGCGATTTCGTAGTGATCAATACCAAAGCAAAATCGAAGCCATCAAAAACAACACGCATCAAAAAGAGAGCCACGCTTATGACGTGCTCAATGCTGAAGGTAAGCAATATGATTTAGCACTGACGTTTCGATCATTTGATAACAAAGCGGTTTTTGTACATCCTAGCCAGCTACCAACAGAAAATGACCCTCATAAAAATAGCCATCATGAGAATAACGACAATACAGTCTCTGATAGCCGCAAAAACAAATCCACGATAGAGGATAGCAAAAAAGCAAACATTACTAGCGCAAATAATAGCGATACTGACTATAGTAATAATGAGTATGGTAATAGTGAGTACGAAGCTGAGCTGAATAATTTTGTACAAAAAAACCATATGCAAAAACGGCTGAGTCAGTTGACTATCGCCTTAGAACAACTAGAAGACGAAGCGAATGACGCTATAGAAGCGCTACATCGTAATATTGCACAACGTGCCCTACAGCCTTTGTTTGCGCCTGTTTATGAGCAATTTGCCAGTCATCCGCTCGTTATTGAGTATCTCAAAGCCGTGTTTGCCGATATGGTTACTCATGTAGAGCGTATCGTCAACGGCGATGATGAAGAGTTTGTGACGGCAGCGCTAGCCACAACGCCCAGCCGTTATGCGGTCAATGTCATTGTCAGTCACACGCCTGACAGTGGTGCGCCTGTCATATTTGAAGACTTGCCCACTCATTTAAATTTATTGGGTCATGTTGAGCAAATCACGCAATTGGGTACGGTGACGACTGATGTCAGTATGATTCGAGCGGGTGCTCTACATCGTGCCAATGGCGGCTATTTGCTGTTAGAGGCAAGCCATTTATTGGAGCATCCTTATGCATGGCAAGGACTCAAGCGCGCTCTACAATCACGCAAAATCAAGCTGTCTAGCCTTGAACAGATGCTAACTTTAACGGGTAGCTTATCGCTATCGCCTGCGCCGATTGACCTTGATATTAAGGTAATTTTATTAGGCGAAGCAGATTTGTATTATGAGCTGCTTGAGCTTGAGCCTGAGTTTGATGCTGTATTTAAAGTTCGCGCTGACTTTCACGATGATGTACCTCGTACCATCGAGCACGAATTGGCACTGGTCGCAAAAATGGCTGACATCATTGATTATGCCAACCTTTATCCATTTGATCGTCACGCGCAGGCTACTTTGCTTGAGTATTTAAGCTTACAGGCTGAAGAGCAAGACCGCTTGAGCCTACACAGCGATTTACTGATTAAACTGCTTCATGAATCAAATCGTCATGCGCGCTTAAATGATGAAAATATTGTTACATCTGAACATGTCACTCAAGCAATAAACGACATGGATGAACGCTCAGGATACTTGCGTGATCTGTATTGGGATGAGCTTAAAAACGGTCAGCAGCTGATTCAAACGCAAGGTAATGCTGTCGGACAAGTAAACGCTCTAACGGTGGTCAGCTATGCTGATAGCGAGTTTGGTATGCCAGCACGTCTAACGGCCGTTATCCAGCCGAATATTGGCGCTGGTGAAATTCTCGATATCGAGCGCGATGTAGATCTAGGTGGTAGCTTACACGCCAAAGGCATGCTGATTATGACCAGCTATTTGCGGGCATTATTTAGTCAACACCATGCATTGAACTTTAGCGCATCGCTCGCTTTTGAGCAAAGCTACGCGCATATAGATGGCGATAGTGCTACTGTTAGCGAGGGCTGTGCACTATTGTCCGCCTTAGCAAATGTACCGATTGATCAATCTTTTGCCATCACAGGTTCCATGAACCAATTGGGCGAAGTACAGGCAGTTGGCGGTATCAATGCTAAAATTGCAGGATTTTTTGATGCGTGCCGCGAGCAAGAGCTGACTGGACAGCAAGGGGTGGTCATTCCGATGGCCAATGTCAAACAACTCATGTTGCGTGACGATATTATTGACGCCGTTAGAGCTGGCAGCTTTCATATTTATGGCGTCCATACGCTCAGTGAAGCATTGACCTTGATGACGGGCATCCCTATCGACACGATGAATAAAAAAGGTCGCTACCGCAAAGACACATTATTTGGCAAAGTTTTGAGCCGTCTGATGTTGTGGGATGACAATCAAGATAGAGAAGATGACATTGATGATAAAAAGTCAAAGAAAAAAGACAAGAAGAAGCGTCAAGCCAAACGTCAAAAAAAGGAGGACAAAAAAAGAAAAGACAAACGTAAGAACGAGAAAAATGATGGCGAGATAGATATCGATCGTGAACAAAATATCAATGATCAATCAAGTATCGATAGCGACGAACATTCCTAGACGCTACGATGCTTTTCTGCGATGATAAACGGCTAATCATACGCTAAAACGTGTAAAAACTGACTGTGACTTCATAAAGGCTATCGCTTAATGACTGTACATCCTATTGATAACAATCCTCTGCAAGCTCAAACCAATCCTGACAAGCAGGCGACTCTAGCGGTTACGGATAATAATGCCTCAGGAGATACGAGCGATGATCGACATGGTGCAGCGACCACGGCGCGCCAATGGCAAGTACTGTCCCAACTACAACGCAATCGCTGGGTGGGCACCACTCATGTGTTCGAGCAGCTGATCATGGCAGGTTTTGATATCAGCCTACGTACGGTACAGCGTGATTTAAATGCACTGGCCAAACGCTTCCCTATTGAGAAGAACAATGCTAACCCGCAAGGCTGGCGCTGGAAGGAAGATGCCCCATTACAAAGCTTACCGCATATGAATCTATCGCAAGCCGTTGCTTTTAATATGGTTGAAGCCAATCTAACCCAACTGTTACCCCCTGTGATTTTAGATGAATTATTTCCTTGGTTTGATTTGGCAAGACGACAGCTTAAAAACAGTAAGGTGACGCATTCATGGATCGATAGAGTTCGTATCGAACCTGCTACTCAGCCGCTCATTGCACCGCATATTGATCTGCACAGTAAAGACAATATTTACCATTCCTTATTTTATCAATTGCAAATAAAGGCCAGTTACACGCGCGGCGATAAATCACAAGCCAGTGAATACACTTTAAACCCTATCGCTATTATTCAACGCGGCGTTATCATTTATTTAGTGGCCACCCGTACCGACGATCCAGAAGTCATCATTCGTACCTTTGCCTTGCATCGATTTGCCGACGTTGAGATTCTTGAAAGTGCAGCCAAAACGCCTGAGAATTTTCAACTCGATACTTATTTGGATGCAGGCGGCATGGGCTTTAGCCATCCGTTATTTAGTACGTTGCCTAACCATGGCAAAAATACCTCTGTTGAGCTACAATTTAACAAACAAGCTGGCAAGAGCCTCACTGAAAGTAAGTTAAGTGATGACCAAACTGTCACGTTGAATGACGATGACACCCTGACTATCCAAGCAACCGTTAATTTGACCTCACAGCTGGTTTGGTGGTTGCGTGGTTTTGGTAATGGTTTATTGGATGCCAAGCCTGCACTGTTATATCAAGCGGTATTGGATCAATCATCAAAATAAACAAAATAAACAAAATAAACAAAATAAACAAAATAAACAAAATAAACAAAATAAACAAAGATTGATGCTATAAAAAATACAGTAGTGCTAAGATAGTTTTTCGCAGCCTCTGTCAATAACCGCACAGCAAGCAAAAAAAATTGTCCTAGCGATACTTTATAATGAGTGTGCTTGTTTTATTTGAGATTAAGTTCAGTGAGCCATACTCGAATTACGATAATCGCTACCTACTAAGAATAAAAAAGGAATATTATGCCGACCACTGCCCCATCACCACTGCTTTCCGATAGTTTAAGAGGACTGGGCTTGGATACGGGAACCCTATTTTTTGCGCTAAATTATGAATTTACCAAAATTGAGCCAAAAGGTTTGCTTAAGCGTTTTAAAAAAGATCAAGGCGCGATTGATCTTGATTTGGCTTGCGTGCTATATGACGATCATTGCACTATTAGTGACATTGTTTGGTTCAAACAATTGCGTGACAAAGCTGAATCGGTGAAACATCAAGGAGACAGCTTGAATGGCAAAGATCGCGGTGAGCAAGCAATGTATCTAGCACCACTTGATCAAGAGCAAATCAGACTGTATTTGGAAAAGATTCCAGCA
Organism: Psychrobacter immobilis; assembly: GCF_904846225.1. Classification (GTDB taxonomy): domain Bacteria; phylum Pseudomonadota; class Gammaproteobacteria; order Pseudomonadales; family Moraxellaceae; genus Psychrobacter; species Psychrobacter immobilis_F. The sequence continues at coordinate 12,527 of NZ_CAJGZJ010000003.1, forward strand.
CATATCACGCATATCGCTATGCTTGCTAACTCGTACCATGGTCATCCGTTTTCTAGAGTCCAAAAAGGCGAGATTCATCTAAGCGACGATGAAGGCAATCGTTGTTTTGAAGTCAATCTAAAGCAACTTCCACGTGATTGCACCACACTCTGGGTCGCGCATTTGCGCCGAGAAATAGATGATTGGCATTTAACATTGCAAAACCTACCACTTTCTGCTGAAGATCTGGCAGAGGCCGCCCAAGAAGTGGCACATGAATTGGCACGGGCGCTGCCTATACCTCAAGGAATGTAGGAACAACATATAGTTAACGAAAAGTTAAATCGATGCATCCATAGTCAGATACTACTGGTATAAATTTTTCTCGCTTGCTGTGTCGTTGCTGACAGAGGCTTCGAAAATTCATTCCAGTAGTACTGTAGTGATTTTATTGTTCTCTATCTATAATATGCAGTAGTAGCTTATAAAAAAGGGTGCGACGTTATCAAAGCGTCGCACCCTTCTCTTTGTTTAACGCGCCAAACAATCCACTAAAAAACTGGTCATACCGTCCATTTGTAAGACTGTCTTATTCTATATTACCTGTATATTTTTATTACATTTATAGTCAGTGAAAAGTAATATCGATATACCACGCCATGCTGATAACAGTTTTTCTTACTTGCTGCGCCGTTGCTGCCAGAGGCTACAAAAAATTGATATCAGCAGTATCCTAGCGTATGTTGAGTAAATTACAAACGCTCACCGCAATTCGGGCAGAAATTCTTTTGCCTGACTTCCACCTCTCTTTCACGGCGCTCAAGCTCTTGTTCCCGTAATACCTGTAATACAATATTCTGTGCCTGCTCTTTATCCAAACCCAATTCTCGGCGAATTTTATCTATCATCATCTGATTTTTTATCAAATCAAAATCACCATCGATTAATTGCTCTCGAAAATGCTGCTCAAGCTCTTCACGGCGTTGAGCAAGCTCATTTGCCAAGCCTGTCGCCAAAATACCCGCTGGCAATGCCGCTAGACCCACACCCAATATAGTAATCACCGCACCCAGTATCTTACCCGCATTGGTAATGGGCGTGACATCACCATAGCCCACCGTTGTTAACGTCACTACCGCCCACCACATGGCTTTAGGTATTGATTCAAACTCTTGTGGCTGGGCATGGTTTTCAACCAAATAAATACCACTAGAGGCCGTCACAATCATAATAATTAAGATAAAAAGAACTGCTTGAAATGAGCCTTTTTCCTTACTGATCACCACCAATAAAATGCGCAGAGAGGCAAAATATCGCGTTAATTTGAGGATACGAAATAGACGTAAAATGCGCAAGAAGCGCAAATCAATGTTGACAAAGAAGTTGAAGAACGCAGGCGCAATGGCAACCAAATCAATCAAAGCTGAAGGACTTTTTAGCCATTCCCAACGCTGACGCCAAGTTGTTTGACTCACCTTCGTTTCAACAACACTCCACAACCGTAGCAAATACTCGATAGAAAACACCACAATCGAGAAATTTTCAAACCAAGTAAAGTAATCTTGATAAGGGTAATACCAACTATCAACTGACTCAGCAATCACTGCCGCAACGTTGGTCATGATTAGAAATATTAAAAAATAATCAACGCAACGGCTGAATAGCGTGTCATGCTCATCATTTTGCAGAATATTGTAAACAAATAGACGCAAGCGCCGTATAAATTGGAATAGCATGCCGTCCCTATACGATGAAACACCGATCTTAGATTAATAGAATAAAGCCAGCACAAAATATAACACGAGTGCCCTTCACAAGAGATCACATATATCAGCAAGCACTCAGTATTATATCCTGCTACCAATGACGACACAGAGGTATTTGTTATTAGGGCATGTCCTCAATTCAATCGATCATATCCAAATGGTCATAAAAATGAGGACAAGCCCTAATAGATACTTATAAGAAATTTAAATAATAAACATAGGATAATATAAATAATATAAGGGCAATCATTAGAACAGCCAATCGTAAAAATTTTTCATCAGTGCGTAATTGCTGCTTTACATCTTGAGCGGGCAGCAAAAACAAGTGGCATTCTGGACAACAAGAATCTATTGAATTTAATACTTCCAAAGAACGTGCCTTTGTACAGCGTAGAGGAGAGTTACTACAATAGCCAAGCATAATATATTACGCCTTTTTTATACTATGATCATCAATCAGAGAAGTGATAAGTGGGCGATGACCAAATTTAAAACGTTAAAATCAATCATGCAATTTTAAAGTCTCTGAAGCATAAAATGGGTAATGATAAGTTTATTTATTAAGGTCACGATGTAACAGATAGCGTGATATTTACAACATTGTGTATCGAACGCTGATGACTTACACACAAACCAGTCGGTATATGAGGTGGTATTTAGTGAACTACTCTGATGTTGGTCATGTTGGATAAAATCTATTTCTCTTAAATATATAGTCAAAGAACAATAGATTAGCTACAGTACTGCTGGGATGAATTTTTTGAAGCCTCTGTCTGCTTAGGCACAGCAAGCGAGGAAGATTTATACCAGCAGTATCTGATGCATCGATTTAACTTTTAGATCACTATATAATTGCTAAAACGTTCGTTGAAAGCAATTATTAAAGATAACTCTTCATAATAGCTAGCCAAAAAAAAGACCATCCGTAGACAGTCTTTTTTGAATCAATACTTTATAAAGTAATATCTAAATCTATAGCAGAATACGACGCGGATCCGCCAGTAATGTTGCAACATAACGGGTAAATACCGCAGCATCTGCCCCATTAATCACACGGTGGTCATAAGACAATGATAATGGCAGCATCAAGCGCGGCTCAAAAGTCTGCTTAGCAGCATTCCAAACTGGCTGCATGGTAGCTTCTGACGCTCCCAATATGCCCACTTGTGGCCAGTTTACCAGTGGCGTAAAGGCAGTGCCGCCTAAGATACCTTGGCTTGATATGGTGAAACTCGCACCTTGTAAATCTTTGGTACTGAGTTTTTTATCACGAGCTTTAACGGCAAGCTCACCAATCTCGATAGCAATTTGCTTCAGACCTTTGTCTTGCACATTTTTAATAACGGGTACGATGAGACCATCATCAGTTGCAACCGCAATACCCATATTGACACTTTTTCGCAAGATAACTTGAGTATTATCATCGCTCAAATGACTGTTAAAACGTGGGTGCTGTGTCAAGGCATAGCCAGTTGCTTTGACTATAAATGCCAAAATAGTGAAGCCAATACCTTCTGCTTTCATGCCACCTTTTAGCTCACTACGCAGTTTCTCCGTTTCTGTGATGTCTGATAAATCAAACTGCGTCACTTGCGGCAACAACGTATTATAGTTGAGCTGTGGTATCGAGACTTTCTGTAGACGGCTAAGGTCTTGTGTTTCAGTCTCACCCCAAATCTCAGTATTACTCATATCAGGCAAGCTAGGCAGACTTGAGCTGGCCACATTACCAGTAGCAGGTGCCGCTTTTTGAGTAGTCAGACTGTCTTTGACATGCGCAAACAAGTCTTCTTTTAAGATACGGTCATTCAATGCCGACCCTTTCACTTGCGTGATGTCTACACCCAATTGACGTGCCAATTTACGTACGGCAGGACCTGCATAGACATCAGCTAACTTCTTATTTACTTGTGCTTCTGTCAGCTTGCCTTTTTGATTATCACTGCTAGCAGTATTGGGCGTTGTCGGTTTGGCTGCTTGCTTTGGTTCACCAGTGGTTTGCTTGTCAGCCTTAGCATCAGCTTTGGCTTTCGTCGGACTTGGAGACTCCGCTGTATCGGCCTTAGGCTCGCTCGCATCGTCTACATCACTGGAATCATCTGTGTCGTTACCAATGATGACAATGAAATCTTGACCATTGGCAACCATGTCACCCGCTTCGACCAATATTTTTTCAATCTTGCCTGCTACTGGTGCTGGCACTTCAACCGACGCTTTGTCAGACTCAATCAGCAAAATCGATTGCTCAGCAGTAACGATATCGCCAACACTGACCATGATTTCAGAAACTTGCGCTTCATCAACACCTAAATCAGGCAGTGCATGCGTGGTTGCCGCACCTGAGCTTTTCTTAGGGGCAGCAGACTCAGCATCACTAGCAGAATCAGAAGAGGCTTTCGGCTCTTGCTCTTTTTCTTGCTTTTGATTTTCATCGTCTTTGTTGTCTACGCTATCAGCACTGTCGTCATCAGCATTGTCGTCGCTGCTATCACTGCCACTGTCATCGCTTTCAAGCTCAATCAGCACCATGCCTTCACTCACATGATCACCAACAGCAACGCTGATTTTGGTGACTTTACCAGCAGCGGAGCTTGGTACTTCAACGGAGGCTTTATCAGACTCTAGTAGGATGATGTTGTCATCTTTTGCGATGACATCACCAACTTCTACCATAATTTCGCTGACTTCGGCACTGTCCACACCCAAATCTGGGGCTTTAATATCCATGATTTATCTCCTAGTCTTATGATTATTATTCTTTGACATCGCCATCATTGAGTAAAGTCGCATCGGCTTGATCTTCAGCACGACCTTCGTTGCTGATTTCTTCATCGTCTTCAGCGACAAACTCAGGCACAGGGATTGGATTTACTTTACCTGGTGCTGGTGCATCTGGAGAATGATCATAATAAGACTGCTGTTGCCATGCAGGTGGCTGATCCACATCAATGCCTAAGCTTGAAATGGCATCTTTAACCAAACGCATTTCTACTTCACCTTCATCCGCCAAGCGTTTAAGCGTTGCAACAACGATATGAGCGGCATCAACATTAAAGAAACTACGTAAGTTTTCGCGAGTATCAGAACGACCGTAACCATCCGTTCCTAGCGTCGTATAAGGGCGATTGTCTGGTAACCAAGCACGGATCTGCTCTGAGTAGTTACGCATATAATCGGTTGCTGCGACTACGATACCTTCATGAGGTGCTAGTTGTTCAGTTACCCAAGATACTTTTTCTTCTTCCATTGGGTGCAAGCGATTGTAATCATCACAAGCCATACCATCACGGGTTAGCTCGTTGAAGCTGGTTACGCTCCAAACGTTAGAGGTGATATTGAACTCGTCTTTTAGAATCTTAGACGCTTTTTGTACTTCGCGTAAGATCACGCCAGAACCCAATAGCTGTACTTGTGCTGAGCCATTGTCTTCTAACAAGTACATACCACGCTTGATACCTTCTTCCGCGCCTTCTGGCATAGCAGGCTGATCGTAGTTTTCATTCATCAAGGTCAAGTAATAATAAACGCGCTCGCCCTTTCCGTACATACGACGTAAACCATCATGCACGACAACCGCCAGCTCATAACCAAAGCAAGGATCGTAAGTCACACAGTTTGGTACTACGTTGAATAAAATCTGTGAATGACCATCTTGATGCTGTAAGCCTTCACCATTCAAAGTCGTACGGCCAGCAGTAGCACCTAACAAGAAGCCTTGTGCCTGACAGTCACCTGCCGCCCAAGCCAAATCACCGATGCGCTGGAAACCAAACATTGAGTAATATATGTACATTGGAATCATCGGTAGCGCGTTCACAGAATAGCTGGTCGCTAACGCAATCCAAGTACTCATCGCACCCGCTTCGTTGATACCTTCTTCTAACATATGACCATCGATGGCTTCTTTATAGCCCATCAACGCTTCGCTATCTTCTGGCGTATATTTTTGTCCGACCGCAGAGTAGATACCCAATTGACGGAACATACCTTCTAAACCGAAAGTACGCGCCTCATCTGGTACGATTGGCACAACGCGATCTTGGATGTCTTTGTTTTTTAGCATTGCTGATAATAAACGCACAAACACCATCGTCGTTGATTGCTCTTTGCCGTTACTGCCTTTTAATACCCGATCAAATATTGACAATTCAGGGATATTCAGTGGGATATGACCACTGCGGCGGTTTGGTAAGTGACCACCTAATGCCTCACGGCGACCTTTTAGATACTTCATCTCCGCCGAACCCTCTTCAGGACGGTAGAATGGTAGCGTCTCTAGTTGCTCATCGGTAAATGGCAAATCAAAGCGATCACGGAAGTAAACCAACGCTTCTTGATCAAGCTTCTTAATTTGATGTGACTTATTGACCGCTTGTGTTTGGCTTGATAAACCGTAACCTTTAACGGTTTTGACCAAGATAACCGTTGGCTGGCCTTTGGTTTTCATCGCCTCACTAAACGCCGCATAAACTTTTTGCGGATCATGACCACCACGATTTAGACGTGAAATGTCTTCATCAGTAAGCGCATCAGCCATCTCTTCTAACTCAGGATATTTACCAAAGAATTCTTTGCGAGTAAATTCAGCAGTACGAGCTTCGTATAGTTGATATTCACCATCGACGACTTCTTCCATACGGTGTTTTAGTACGCCTGTATGATCATTGGCAAGCAAGCTGTCCCACTTACCACCCCAAATGACTTTAATGACTCGCCAGCCTGCACCGCGAAAGACAGATTCTAGTTCTTGAATGATTTTACCATTACCACGTACTGGACCATCCAAACGCTGTAAATTACAGTTAACGACCCAAATTAGGTTATCTAGCTTCTCACGACCCGCCAAAGAAATTGCACCCAAGCTTTCTGGCTCATCTGTCTCGCCATCACCTAAAAATGCCCAAATCTTACGATCTTCTTTTTCTAGCAGTTTACGGTTTTCCATATAACGATGCACATGGGCATGATAGATCGACATAATCGGACCCAAACCCATTGAAACCGTTGGGAACTGCCAATAATCCGGCATTAGGTATGGATGCGGATAGCTTGATAAACCCTTGCCACCTACTTCACGACGAAAATTATCGAGCTGATCTTCAGTTAGGCGACCTTCTAAATAAGAGCGCGCATAGATGCCTGGGGCTGAGTGACCTTGATAATAAATCATGTCACCACCGAAATGGTCGCTCGCCGCACGGAAAAAATGGTTAAAACCCGTTTCATAAAGCGTAGCACTAGACGCAAATGACGCTAAATGACCACCCAAATCGTCATCATTTTTATTGGCACGCATTACCATTGCCAATGCATTATAACGAATCAACGCACGAATCTTACGCTCCATGCCTAGATCGCCTGGATACATAGGCTCATCTTCGACAGCGATACTATTAATATAGGCCGTATCCAAGCGATTGAATGGCAGCCCTTCTTGTACCGCCATGTTATACAACGCTTTTAATAAAAATTGAGCGCGATCTTTATCGGCATGTTTGAGAACAGACTCGAAGGCACTCAGCCACTCTTGGGTTTCGGTGCTATCAGCATCCTTATAATAACTCATCTTTTTACATCCTTTTTATCAGTCAGCCCTGCGTCATGACAGGGTATTGTTAAATCAAAGTATTCTTCAATACTGTCTTAAATAAGTAACTCTCTTGATTGCTTCCTTTTTAATATCAGGAAGTTACATCCAACATATTGCGTTTACACGGCTATATTTGACCACTTAATAATCTGTGGCAGCCAACATAGTTAAAATAATAATACTATCCACGCATACATCGTATGTGAATGGCATAATCAGATAGTAAAATGAGATTCCAACTTCACTCCTATAGTCAATTATCAATTGATAATAACTCTTCATTATAAACGCTTATGGAGTGGTTGTTTATAGCGATAAGAAAATGATGATATGACAAGTATTTCTGAAATAAATAGTGATTAGTTATTAGGTGAATATTTGCGGAGAATTTTACTACTTTAACAAAGCAAGATTGCTTTTTTTGCAAAAATTAGACTTTCGTCGATGTGGATACCACACTTTAGATCACTCACGAGAGAAGTAATCTATAAACATGATTATATTATACATAATCTGAAATAGTAATTGGTCGTAAAATATCTACCACTTATCGATTGCTTATGTAATTTTCTTAACAATTATATAATATATACGATACACGATTTGTACATCTACTTATTAAATAGTTAATAGTCGAGTTTTAAGTCAATCCAATTATCGAGATAAACTGAAGGTAATAATACCATGAACAAGGTTAAAGACGTTTTAGACTATAGAAATATGTATTTATCTCGACGTATTAGCTATTTATTCTCAATTTTTGCAGGCTTTATAACATTGTTGTTTATGAGCAATACAGTATTTGCACTTGCTCCCAATCCTGGTGCCATTTGTAACACCAATTTTTCTAAAGGCAGCTTAACCAATGCTGATTATTCAAGTTTAGCGTCTGCGGTAAATACCAATAACTATGTAACAGTCGCAGGTAATTCAGCAGGTAGTATTCCTCTACAAATCAAGATCAATACAGTTGAGTCTAGCTCTAGTACAACACTAAGCAATTTCGGTGTCATTACGGCGGGTAATAATAATGCTATCAATATTAGGCGGACGTTTCCCAACACCACTGCCTTTACAGATATCAATCTTGACTTTCGTAATAGCATAACCTCTCAACCCATTTTTCTTACTAATGTCGCACTCAGTGCATTTGACATCGATTACGCTAATGGTAACGGTAATGCGTTTGATGACTATATCAAGATCACAGGCACTAACGAGCAAGGCAATACAGTTTCAGGTACTTTTCAACAGATAACTGGCTCGAATATTATTGGTTTTGAACAAGGACTCCGTACAACTAGTACCACTAACTGCCCAGCTAAAGATCTAGGTACTCAGTGCCAAGGCTCTGTACAGTTCTCTCAACCTGTGAGTTCAGTCAAGATAAGTTATACCAACACAGGTAGACTTGCACAGAATCCGACCAATCAAGAGATTGATTTCCGTGTAGATAACTATTGCTATATTCCTCAGTATGTTTTTTCAGGTACGGTATTTGATGATAATGGCGGTATTACAGCTAATGAGGCGAGTGCCACTAATGCTGATATTACGAGTAGTGCTAGCCCATATACGAATAGACCTAATTATTTCAATGGTATATTCAATACGCCTCAAGAGTCAGGAATTAATGGCAGTACGGTTAATTTAGTTAATTGCGCCAATACTTCCACTGTTTACAACGCTCAATCAGTCATTAGAGACAATGCTTCTATAGGCGAGTATCAAATCAGCATACCTACTACTACTCTAGGTAATAATACCAATTTATGCTTATTAGAAAGTCGTACTGCTACGACTTATCCTATTCGGACTAACAATCAAAGTAAGAATGCTGGTTTCTCGGCGACTGTCTATAACTATCCAGACAACAACTTTGGTAGAGTCATTGCTGCAAATGCGGCTTTGGTATTAGAAAAAGAGCAAGCACCAAATAAATGTGATATCACCTCACTCACAGATACCTCGCTCAATTATAGTAAAGCCCCTTTATCAACCTCAGGCAACAATCCTGATATACGTCCAGGCCAATGTATTGCTTATAAAATCACAGCGACCAACCGCGCCAACATTACTATTGATAATTTTACTATGCAAGACATCCTACAGAAACAAGGGGTAAACAGCGCGACTGTGACTTCAGTCTTGACCAATCCTGCTCGTGCAACGGGAGTGTTTAGCGATACTCTTATTAATGGTCAAAATGGCACTATTACAACCATGTCCCAAACGTTGCCCAATAGACAGACACGCTCATTTTATTTCAATACTAAATATGGTAGTACTGTGAACCCTCAGTAGTTATTTTTTCTTGCAATATCCAATCATTATTAAACTCTTTTTTAATCACAAAAAGCCCTATCTATCCAGATAGGGCTTTCGCCGTTCGGTAACCTCGAAATACCCTTTGTCGTCTTTATGATGAATGTATGTAGGTTTTACGTGAAAATACGTTAAAGAATGTATGTATGGTTTTTATTGATACTGACTCTATATATTGCAACCGATTAGACCGCGATTCCACAGCAATACCACACTGATAACCATGATCCAAAAAGGATTTTATATGAGCCATTTCAAGCTATTACATAGTGTTTTGTTAGCAACTTTAGCGTCTACCTGCTTACTTAGTAATGCCTATGCTGACGATGCATTAAAGATGGAGTTAACTGCCAATAAAGCCGTTAAAAACGCAGAGGGTAAAGTGACCTATTCACCTGCCAGCACCGCTCCAACAGGTACGGTTATTCAGTATAAAGCGACTTATACCAATACCGTCAATCAAAATATAAACGATATCGCAGTGACTCTACCTATTCCTGCAAACATGTCTTTCAATGGTGAAGTATCACCTGCCAGCGCACAAGGCAGTACTGATGGCAAAAACTATGCGGACATGCCTCTAATGCGCAAAGTAGATGGCAAGGTAGTAAAAGTACCATTCTCTGAATACCGTAGCCTTCGTTGGAATATCAAGCTATTGCCAGCCAATAAGTCTGCCACCGTGTCACTCAATACGATAGTCAACTAACACTTACCTGATGCTTTTATCTTAAACTTTCTGGAGATTTACCGCATGAAACCTAATCTATTCAAATACTCAGTGTTGACCGTCGGTGTCGTTGCTGCTATGGGTATTACTAGTGCCAATGCCGCTACCCCAACAGGTGGCACATCTGGCTCATTCAATGTAAATAACAAAGCCACCGCTTCGTATACTGTTGCTGGTAATACGACCGTACAAAATGCAGAATCAAATGTAGTGACCGTTAATGTGTCTGAAACGGGTTCTTTTAGTTTAATTTCTACAGTTGTTGATGCTACTCCTAACGATGATTTTGGTAGAAATCGCGATATCAATGCACAGGCAAACTCAACGGTAGATTTCACTCATACCTTGGCCAACGGCGGTAACATTAACGATACTTATACGGTAAAAATTGCCAATGCCACTGGTGATGATTTTAATTACAATCTCACCAACAGTGTAATTAAGTATCAAAAAGTGAATGCTGCTGGTACCAATGTCGGTGGTGCAGTCATTATTGCTAACGGCAGTACTATTGCATTGGCGCCAAACGAAAAAGCGTTAATCACTGTGACAGCCCAAGCCGATACTAAACGTGTTGCGGATACAAATGGCATTCTAACCGTCACAGCCGAAAGTACTTATCTAAAGTCGCAAGCGGCTAATAGCGCTGCTACTACCTATACCGCCACTAACACTGATAATGCGTTAACCAAAACACCACTTTACGCTATTACAAAATCGGCTACTACCAATCTTGGTAATAAGAACTTTGATTTAAATAATACTGATGCTTATGTTGCTTACACTATTACTGTCAAAAACGAAGGTAATATCGATGGTACTGCGATCAGCATCTCAGATGACTTGCCATCAGGTTTAGTAGCAATAGCGTTGGGAGAAGCTAACTATCTAGCGCCCACTGTTGTAGCATCTAACGGTAGTACAGTAGGTACAGCCGTACTATCAGCCGCTAACAAAACAATAACGGTAGCTGGTCAAAACATCAAAATTGGCGAAACCATCACCGTCACTTTCCGTGCCAAAAAAGCCGCTGGCGCAACCGCTACTAGCTCATTCGTCAACTATGCAGTCGTCAGAGACAATACTAAAGATGATGCTACTGCTAATAATCCTGATATCGTCGATAGATCTGATAATGGCGTCAATCCAGGCGGTCCTACTGAAAGCACTTATGAAGACCCTGCTAAACCTCTAGCAGGTGCAGACAATAATAACAACGCAAGCATAAGCACGACCAATCAAACTCGTGCTATTGCTATCACTCCTGGTGTTAACAAGGAAATCGCTCTTGTTACCCCTGCCACTATTAATGACGTTACCAATACTTATACTTATACCATCACCAACAATGGTATTGACGTTACAGAAGCAGCGGGAACAGGCAATAATGCCAATGCGGTCAAACTGTCTATAAAACCAACAGCTACTAAAAATAACGGCATTATTGACGATCCTAATATCAGTATCACACGTGTGTACGTAGACGCGAATAACAATGGTAAGTTTGACGCAGGTGAAACTGAACTTACTGGCGTAAACGGCATCTATGATCTTAACGCTGCTACTCCTTTTGTGACAGGTAGTACTACCACTCGCAAAGGTTTAGCTGCTGGTGAGAGCGTCAAAATTGGCGTACAGGTTGCTTCAACAGGTAAAGGCAGCAACGATCCAAACTCTACAACAGATAATGTAAACAACATAGGTGACTTCGAAACGTTAACCGTCGCTGTACAGCCTAACGGTACAGTTGATGGTACTGCCGCACCTACTAGCACCGCTGGCAATCCACTGTCTACAGCATCTATCACAACCTTGCAGGGTATTAATCTGAAAAAATACCAGATAGCTGCTGATTGTGATGCTAAACCTGTTGTTACCGCTCCTGCGTGGTCAACTGGAAATGTAACGGCTAATGCGGATCAATGTGTATTCTATAAATTAGAAGCTAAAAACACCTTTACTGATAGTAATAAAGTCGTTAACAATCTTGTGGTTTCAGATACGTTAGACAACAAACTGACTTATCAAGCCAATAGCTTTTCAGCATCTCCAACTGCCACTAGTCAAACCCTTGGTCAGTCATTACAAGTTACCTTTGCAAGTATCGCTGCAAATACCACAGCCAACGTTGTATTTGCTGCAAAACCTTCGCAAACAGGTACTAATTAATAATTAAATAATCTATAAGCTTCACAAGATGCTTATAGACCAACTCTCTAGCTTGAACTAGCCACTTTTAACTGGTCAAGCTAGAGACGCTCTACCCTATTACCCCTTTATGTTTTATTGGATAAGCGACATATGACTCTATCTACCATGACACCGTCTAATCGTAACTCATTGCGTACAGCGAAGATATCTGCGTTGTCAGTAGCAATGTTGCTTATGCAGTCGAATATAGCATTCGCAGCACCCAACTCACTTGTGCAAATTATTGATAATTTAGCAAACGTTGCTTATGATGTAGAAGCGATCAAGCAGCTTGGTACATCAAACGTAGTGCAAGTAAAATCGTCTGCGCTTCCTGAATATGGGGTTAGTCTAAACCAAGAAACCTTGCGTACCGTCGCTCCCAATACGTTAGTCAACTGGACTAAAACACTGAGAAACACCAGCTTCAGTGATGAAACTATTGAGCTCACACTGGATGTACCCTCTTCGGTCTCCAATGTCAAAATCTATCAAGACCTCAACAACAATGGCATTGTTGATAGTGCCGATAACCAAATACTCTTTGATAATTTAAGTAATAAGATCAAACTTGGTCAGAATGAAAGTATGCAAATTATCATGCAAGTGTTGTCAGATCCCAATGGAAAAAACGGTGATACTGCCGATATCAAGCTTGATGCCGTCGTACTTGAAGATCCATCAAAGTCATTCGTGAACGTTGTTGAAAAGATAGTGATCGTTAAGCCTGAGATCAATTTTACAACACCTAAATTTGATGAAAATAAAACATCCTCACAAATCGACGAAGATGTTTATATTGAAACCAGCTATGCACAGTGTAATGTCCAAACAGACAAGCCAGATCAAGTATGGGTAACCATTAAATCGCTATTGACAGGCGATAAGTACTCATTGAAAGGTATTGAAACTGGTAATAATACGGGTAAATATCATCTATCAGCCCCCACGCAAAACAATGCAGATGCGGTCAACGACAAAAAAATCCAGACCTTGGCAGGTGATACATTGACTGCCAGTTTGGACGCTTGTATTTCTCCTTCTGTGGGTACAGGTGCTGAACAGTTACCGAGCGAATCAGACTTCACAGATCGTATTAACGATTTAGACACGCAAGCTAATATTGTCAATGACAATCCCAGCTTGGTTGTTACCAAAGAAAGTGACGTCAAGAGTGCTGAGCTTGGTGACTATGTTAATTACACGATTAATGTGACCAATAGCGGCAGCTCGACCGCTTATGATGTACAACTAAAAGACGCTTTACCACGTGGTTTCGATTACGTTGATGGTAGCGTGCGGATAGGAAAAACGGCTGATATCAATCCAGCACAAACCACTGAGTTTAAGGCTGAGGGTAAATATCAGGTGCTAAACCTAGGTAAGATGGCAAACGGCGAAAGTAAACAAATTACTTACCGTGTATTGGTCGGTGCCTCATCATTAGGCGGTGACGGTATCAATCGGGCAACTGCGGTGGCGAATAACAGTCAAGGCCAAAGCGTATCATCAAGAGAAGCACAATGGAAAATTGATGTGGAGCGCGGCGTCATGAATACCGACGGCATCATTGTCGGTAAGGTTTACCATGATATCAATCGTGACGGTATTCAACAAAAAGAAGATGGCGAGCTTGGGGTTGCGGGCGTGCGAATCTATATGGAAAACGGTAATTTCATCGTTACTGATCCTGAAGGTAAATATAACTTCTATGGTGTGAATGCCAAAACTCATGTTTTAAAAGTTGACCGCACCACGCTTCCTAACGCCACCGAAATGGTCACACAAAGCAATCGTAATGCTGGCGATGCTGGCAGCCGCTTTGTTGACTTAAAGTATGGCGAATTGCATCGTGCTGACTTCGGTATTGTCGGCGGTATGGGTGATAGTACTGAGCGCTTAAATGCAGAACTGGTTGCTCGCAGTAAATCAGTAAATGCGAAGAATGACACGCTTGAGCAAGCAGTAAAAACAGAACTAACGTTAGAACCTGACTACAATAAAAATTCTGATGATAACGTTGACGCCAACGGCTGTAATATCAATGGCGATCTAGACTTTGGTAACAACTGTGACTCCGCTATCGTCAACGAAATGGTCAGTCCAGCAGCCAATCGATTAGATATGGCCGTGACTACCATCGCCCCACCAGTAGAAAAAGAGCTTGAAGAATATTTAAAAGAAGTGGCTAATAATGAAGTTGCTTTTATCAACCTAAATGAAGGCCAGCAGCTAAGCACTTATAAGCAAATGGTACAGGTACAAGCGCCACTTGGCTCAGTATTTACACTTTATGCCAATGGTAAAGCCGTATCAGAGCAGCAAATCGGCAAAACTGCTGAACAAAAAAAGCAAAATGTGACTGCTTTTGATTACTACGCCGTTGACCTACAACGTGGCTCTAATACTTTGCGCGGTGTGGCTACTGATATTAATGGCAAAACTATCTCTGAGCAGACGATTAAAGTCTTGACGCCTGACAGATTGCAAACGATTGATTATCGTACTCAAGCAAAGTTAGTAGCAGCAGATGGCATTAGCGAATATCAGATCATTATCAGCTTAAAAGATCTTGATGGCCGCCCTTATATTGCTTCAACGCCGATTACGATTGATACTAATATCGGTCGTATCAACCTTAGTGATGGCAGTAAAGATCAAGCTGGCACCCAAGTCATCGTTTCTGGTGGCGAGTTACTGATACCAGTCACGGCCCCAATCGTACCGGGCAAAGGTGAGATGGTCATTAATACCGGCAATAGCAAGCAAGTCATTCCATTACAATTTACCGCCCAATTGCGTCCTTTAATAGCAGTCGGTATCGTTGAGGGTGCCATCTCCCTTAAAAAATTCGATGGTGGCAGCATCACTGACGCTCAAGGTGCATTCGAGCAAGAATTAAATGATGTTGCTGGCAATGATGCCTCTGGTCGTGCCGCTATGTTCCTAAAAGGCAAAGTACGCGGCGACTATTTATTGACCCTAGCTTATGACAGTGACAAAAAAGGCGAGCGTTTATTCCGTGATATCGATCCTGGCGAATACTATCCTGTGTACGGCGACTCATCGGCTAAAGGCTTCGATGCACAGTCTACCAGCAAACTTTATGTGCGCTTAGATAAAGGTCGCTCGTTTGCGATGTATGGCGATCTAAAGACTCAAATTGATAATGATGAAGGCATAAAACTTGGTCAATACAACCGTACTTTGACTGGTGCAAAAGCGCAATTTGAAGATAACAATACTCGAATTACTGCTTTTGTAGCAGAGACGAGTACTAGCCAGCGCGTCAATGAAACTCGGGGTTTAGGTATTTCAGGCCCTTATCCATTGGCAGAGAACTTTGATGCCGTACTAGAAAACTCAGAGATTATTGAAGTAATCACTCGTGATGCCAATAACCCCGGCTTGATCGTCAGCCGCAAAACGCTTACCCGTTTTGCCGATTATGAGATTGATCCTATTAGTCGCAGCTTATTCCTAAAAGCGCCTATTGCTAGCCAAGATTTTGATGGCAACCCTATCTATCTACGTGTCACTGTAGAAGTAGACGAAGGCGGCGAAGAGTATTTGGTTGGCGGTATCGCAGCTAAGCAGCAACTGACCAACAAAATCGCTATCGGTGGTAGTTATATCAATAGTGATGATCCATTGAACAAAGAAGAGTTGGCTAGTGTGAACAGCGTCATCAAGTTTAATGATCAGCTAAAACTAGTCGCAGAATATGCAATGAATAAAGCTGAAAACCCAAACTTTCAGCCAAGTAATCAAATTAACACGACAGAATTAGCAGGTAGTGACGTTAAAGGCAATGCGCTACGTCTTGAGCTTGAATTTGATAACCAGAAAAATACTCGCGCCAAAGCTTATTATAAAGACACGGACCAAGGTTTCGTGACTGGCGCCTCACCGCAAACGGCTGGCCGTGAAGAATCTGGTGCTGAGCTTACTCATTTAATTAATGATAAAAAAACCGCCCTAAAACTTGAAGGCGTACGTACTAAAGATCATACGACAGATGCTAGCCGCGAAGGTGTCTTAGCCAGTATTGAACAGCGCTTGAGTACCAATATCGTTGGCGAAATTGGCGTACGCTACTACAAGCAAGAAGCCACTGCTGCCTCACGCAATATCCAAGCTGCAACAGATGTCGTAGATATTACAGATAACACTATCTTTAACGATGATATCATCAACCAGTCAGCGCTTAATAATGTCAACAATGCTGAAAAAGATCTCGAAGGCACCACAGCTCGCGCTCGTATTACTGCACGTTTACCCAAGCTCAATAATTCTCTAGTATTTGCAGAGTATGAGCAAGATATAGACAACGGTAATCGTAATGCAACCTCTATTGGCGGCGAGACGCCATTAGGTGATTTAGGTCGTTTGTATGCTCGCCATGATTTGATCAATAGCTTATCTGGCAGCTACGGTTTGGATGATACTGAAGAGCGTCAACGTACGGTATTTGGTTTTGATGCCAATTACATGAAAGACGGTAAAGTCTATAGCGAATACCGTATGCGTGATGCGATTAGCGCCCGCGAAGCTGAAGCAGCTATTGGTCTAAAAAATAAATGGTACGTTCAGAAAGGCCTAACGGTAAATACCTTATTAGAGCGTGTTGAATCGCTGGAAGGTGAGGAAGATAGTACGGCAACTGCAGCTGGCGTTGGTGTCGAATATCTAGCAAAAGAAGATTACAAAGCCTCTGCCCGTCTTGAGAAGCGTTGGGGTGAAACCAGTGATACGGTATTAGGCAGCGCTGGTATTGCTTATCGCTATACCAATGAAGTCACGTTGCTGGCCAAAGACATCTATTCTCAAGTAGCCTATGATGATGGCGATCGCACTATTAACCGTTTTCAACTTGGCGCCGCTTATCGTGATTACGATAGCAATCGATTAGACATGCTAACGAAACTTGAATATCGCTTGGATGACAACAATACCGGCGATGATGCTTATCAAAAAGACACGGTTGTTTGGTCATTAAGTGGTAACTATCACCCAACACGTCCATTGACCTTGTCTGGTCACTATGCTGGTAAGTACACGCAGTTTGATGCCGATAATACCAGTAGCGATAATACGGCTCATGCGCTTTATACACGCGGTCTTTATGATATCAGTGAGCGCTGGGATGTAGGCTTGCAAGCAGGTACTTATTGGAACAAGCAGGCAGAGGATATGTCTTATATGCTTGGTGCTGAAGTGGGTTATAGTCCGATGACCAACCTTTGGTTATCATTAGGTTATAACTTTATGGGCTTTGAAGACGAGGACATCGCTTATGATGACACCACGCAACAAGGCGCTTACTTTAGATTACGCTTTAAATTTGATGAAGATTTATTCAAGCGTGCAAACCTGCGTAAAGATAAAGGTCTGACGACTGATCCTGAGTTATAATATCGCCTTTATGACAATGCAAGCGTCCTGTGCACTTGCATTGTCATTCGGTGAAAAGCAATATCGATACATCACGCATTGATAGAAGCAGTACCGTAGCGTTTTTAGGGCATTTTGACTGTATCGCTTGGTACGACAGACACATTTCAATAAATCATCATATTCAACGCCATCATATTAACCTTCATCTGCTTAATACAAGGTTTTTACCTCATGTCTCATTCTATTCTCAAAGCAGGTATTTATAAACAATCTGCTTCTACCTTGTTATCAGCCGTTTTTTTACTGACATCAACGCTACTCACACCTGCTTTTGCTAAAAGCAACGATATAGCGCAAATGACAAATGTAAAGAATGACACTTATCACTGTGCTGACTCTCAAGCATTGTCTCACCGCTCAAAAAATCAACGCACGATGACGTGCATGCTGACACATTTACAAGATTATCAGCAAAAAAACATGACTGCTCGTCAACAATATTTTGCCTATAAAGCCCAAGCTTGGCTGAACTATGCCATTCATAAAGAAAGTATGAATAGTCGCTCCTCTACGAGTTTATATGCCGCAAAAAATGCAGAAACTATCTTGGTAGCATTAAAAAATGGTACAGAGCAAGATCTGACTCTTATTCAAGATATACCATCAGACTCTGCTCTAATGCGGCCTGATCTATGGGCGACCTTGAGTGCGCTTAAGGATAGTAATGGTATAGAATCGGCACCACGTGAGATTGCCTTTAGCGAGGTTGCTCTCATTTGGGCAGCGACTAACCAGTGTGAACGTGGTCGGTATGAATCTGGTATTCATTTTCGCATGGCAGATCGCTGGCTTGAACAAGCGCGCGAAGCTTACGTCAATGCGCATGATTCGCAGACCAACGTCAATTTAGAACAGTTAATCGTCCGCTACTACGAGCAATACGCTCCTTTAAGTGCAAGCGACGATGTTTGTCACGGGCAAGTATTAATGCGAAATCTTTGAACGCTTTAAAAAACCAATAAAAAATCCGACATTATATGTCGGATTTTTATTGGCTACACGCTTGTAAGAAATCTAAATTAACGATTTTTACGTGGCAGCTTCTCTGGTAAATAACAACGTAAATAAGCGATGAAGGCGGTATTCGCTTCTTGAATATAGTCATTAGTGATACTTTGATGACGGCGATAAGACAAGGTGAATATAGCGTTAACAATACTATAAGCAACTAACAAAGTGTCTTGAACGTCTTCAAAGTTTGGCATCTCATAGCGCTCTGACAAACGTTTGTAGACCAAGTCAACAATCTGATGGTCCATATCTTCCCCAAAGCTATCACCTTCAAAGTCAGGTGTATTGGTATCATAAATGAGCTTTGCTTTGGTTTCGTCTTTATGGAATATCGTCACGCATTGGTCGATAAGCGCCGTTAAGTACCCCTGCCATCTGTCATAATTTCCGACATCAACTGTTTCTACCATCTCCAATATTTCAATAGCATTCAAAAAGCGTAATGCTAAAAATATTGCTTCGATGTTAGGGAAAAAGTGATAAGCAGAAGCTCTTGGGATGCCCGCCTCTTCGCAGACAGCAGCCAAGGTAATGTCATTAATAGGTTGTGTTTCACTTAACTTTTTGGCACCGGCCAAAAGTTTTTGACGACGCGCACGACCTTGTTGGCTGGTAAATTTAAACTTATTCGGTACCAGTTTTTTTGCCAGCTCAGAGTCTACTAACACATCTTCAATTTTTTCGTCTTTATTTTCGCTCATTATAAGTCTCTTATTATTACACCCTATTTTATAAAAACAATCTTCACTAGAGAGTACTCCTCCTAAACCGAAGGATTACTTCCTATTATCCAGTAGTGTAGAGTTGATACTAACGCTACTAAAATCCATGAAGAGGCATCATAAACGCTTATATACTATCAAGCAAGGGAGATAAATGGGTTAAAAATAACGTACCGATCAACACTTTAATAGCATTGATCATGCAATGTAATAAAACTAATCATTCAATTTAATTTTCGCTCTTATAATACCATGATCAATGACTCTATCTGCATAATCCCACTTTAAATGGTCATTAAAATAGTCGACACGTTCAACCCGACCGAGCGAAAACTTGCTATCAGGCAAAAACTCTTCTGACACAAACAATTGATCAATTACTTCTGGCATACCTTGATATATATGGGTATAGGCCACATCTTTCATCCAACCATAATGCGATTGTATACGAGCCGCGTCAAATAATGCGACGTCACGCATACTCTTATCATAGTTGATTTCACCAGTTTCAGTCATTAGTTGCGTGGTCACGCTACCAGTGACGTCATTCATATCACCTAACAAAATCAATGGTTCACGAGTATGGTGTAAGCGCTCAATAATAGACAGGCGTATAGATGCTGCTTCTGCGGCGCGCATACACAAACTGCGAAGTTTGGCACGGACTCGAATGTTTGGATCAGCCATGTCTTCTAGTAGATTGCCATTGTCATCACGCAAGAAAAAAGCGCGTTTGCTTTTTAGGTGAGCGGTAACAATCGTAATTGGCTGGCCATATGCATCAACACGTAGAACCAATGGCGGACGATTAAAACGCTGATAAGCACCAATATCAGGGATATCAATCACAGCGCTTGGCACAATATCTTCCAATAAACTGGTTTCTAATTGCTCAAAGCGACTAATAATCCCGACAGCAGGCGTACCCTGTGCTCCCATCCCTTGCGTATACGGACTCGCACTATCATTGCTGGCCAACGGCACCACAACCTGCTCAGCCTTGAATCCTAACGATACAGCAAGTGCTTCAAGCGACTCGCTGTCCCATACTTCTTGTACTGCAATGATATCAGCATGTGCCTTTGCTAATAAATCAGTAATGCCATGCAGTTTATGCTCATATTCATGCTGACTGTAAGCAGGCGCATTTTTATAATAAATACGATTCGGATTAGCAAAGTTGAGTAAATTGGCAGTCGCAATATAAAACTGTTTTTGACTGCTGCTATTAACATTACTAGTCATAGATAACCTATTATTATTTTTGACGATCGATTGTATTCTAGAAGTTAAATATACAGCAAAAAGCTCCCAAAGGCATCTTTGGAAGCTTTAAAATAGCATAAATATGGTCTATTTTATCTAGTAACAAGACAATATCTACAATCAAAATAATTCTAGTGATAAGACAGTAATATTTTGTATTATTAAATTACCTAAAATACATTAATCATTATCTCTGCTTAATTATTTTGAGACGAATCCTCATTACGATAAACGGTTCCATGCATCAGCAGATGCTCTACGTGCCTCATTCCATTCCATCCGTGATTCACCTTTCACTTCATGCCAAGAACGCTCTAGTTCTGCTTCATGATCTTCAAAACGTGCATCAGCAGGATAGCGTGCGCGATTGGCGTAACCTACCGCATAGGCAGGATGTAGATCTCGATCGAAGTCATGACCTTCTTTATAGTAATCAGCATTTGCATGCTGTGCGCGCCAATAGGCTTCTTCACGTGTTGGGTCAATAGCTTCCGCTGCTGCATGTCCTGCGCCGCCGCCAACGATTGCGCCAATAGCGCCACCAATTAAAGTCCCTAATGGACCTGCCATCGTACCGATAGCGGCACCTGCTGCTGCCCCGCCTAAACCACCGATACCAGTACCTACTGGATGCGAACCTGGTTCACCTGTGATAATATCAGCATTTAGATCTTTTTTTGTCTCTTTAGACATATGCTTTACATCATTGCGATCAATAGCATCATGGTCATTAATCATGTTGTCATCATCGTGTCTAACCACTCTATTGCCATCAATTATCTCATTATTACCCGTTACTCGGCGTTCGTTATCGTCAATAATGCGCTCTCTATCGCCTACTTCAAGATAATCGTCAGCAATTATACGGTCTTTAGGATCTGTAATACGGCCATCGTTATTCATAATATTATCCTTAAATTATTGTTATATATTGGAATTGCTTAAAGCCAGTTAATTAGCCAATCAAATAGCTAAATAATTGGAAGTGTTGCTTAATTCATCTAAAGTATAAGAATTTATCGGTAAGGACAGATAGACCGATTATGTAAGCTGTGTCCGAATTACGATTATCTTGCGTTACAACCTGTATCTTTCTGAAAATTTTGTGAGATAGGCGGATACTTTAGGTAATTTTTAATTGAGTTATCATAATATTCAGGCGAATTTTCTCCAGCTTTTATGTCGTTCTCAGCGCTCTATCAATGGCTCGTTGCCACTTATCAAGGTGCTTTTCACGCCTATCAGCAGACATCGTAGGTTCAAAAATTCGATCAACTTGCCATGAGGATTGTAGGGTTGTTTCATCGTATAGACCTGACTTTAAACCAGCAAGTAACGCGGCTCCCTTTGCAGTGACTTCGGTATCTCTCGGACGCAGTACTGGCACATTGAGCAAGTCTGCTTGAAACTGCATCAGTAAATCGTTGTTCGCCGCACCGCCATCTACTCTTAATTCTGTGAGTGGATGAGGGCTGTCTTTTTGCATAGCGATTAGTACGTCATAAGTCTGGTAAGCAACGGCCTCTAAAGCTGCTCGGGCAATATGCGCTTTGGTCGTACCACGGCTCATTCCTGTAATACTCGCGCTGATATCCGAGCGCCAATAAGGCGCGCCAAGCCCTGTGAATGCAGGCAACAATACCACCTCGCCACTATCATCGACTTGCCGTGCTAAATCCTCGACTTCACCGCTTTGTTGAATCATACCCAAATTATCACGCAGCCATTGGACAATGGCGCCTGCCATAAACACACTGCCCTCCAAAGCATAAGTCACTTCTTTTTTGGGTGGCTGTAGCATGCGTCGGCCTGACTGTACAATTTTATCAAACGATAGGTTTTCTGGACGAGACGATACCGACTTTCTTTGCCAAGCGATGGTAGTCAGTAGTTTGTGCTCACTGAGCTTGGGTTCTTTACCGATATTCATTAGCATAAAACAACCCGTACCATAAGTGTTTTTTGCCATGCCCACATCAAGGCAACCTTGGCCAAAAAGCGATGCCTGCTGGTCGCCTAATACCGCATGAATCGGGATTTGTTTGGCAAACAGCCCTTTTTTGGTTTTACCAAAGTCACCATCGGACGGTAAAACTTTGGGTAAGATATTCATGGGTATCGCAAAACGCTCACACAGCGCCTCTGACCACGCCATTTTATGAATGTCATACAATAAGGTGCGAGATGCATTGGTCACATCAATCACATGCTCGCCGCCTGTCAAATTGTATATGAGCCAACTGTCTATCGTACCAAAAGCGATTTCCCCTTTATCGATACGCGCCCGCCATTTAGGGTTATGCTCTAGCAACCAAGCTATTTTGCTCGCGCTAAAATACGGATCCAAGCGTAATCCTGTGATACGCTGCACTTCGCTTGCCATGTCATCCTGCTTGCCATTGGCTAGACTGCTGGCACGCTCCATAGCAAATTTTTTACAGTAGCTCGCGGTACGTCTGTCTTGCCAAATGATTGCAGGAGCTAAGGGCTTGCCTGTTTGCTTATCCCAAACGACAATAGACTCACGCTGATTGGTAATCGCAATACTGGTGACATCGGTGGCGAGTAGCCCTGCCTGATTAATAACATCATGCGCACAACTGATCTGCGTCTGCCAAATTTGTCTGGCGTCTTGTTCGACAAAATCAGCTTGGGGCGTTTTTAGCGTCGTCGGCTGTTGTGCCATTTTTATCGGACGAGCACGATCATCGTACAATATCGCTCGACTCGACGTTGTGCCTTGGTCTAAAGCCAAAATATATCCTGCCATCACTCACATCCCATCTTATGTCATTTGCGTTTCATAACCATCTATTTATGAATAGCGCCCTAAGTCTTTTTTATCTGCTGATTGAGATTGCACTTCATTTGTTCATCTAAGCATCTAAAACGATTACTGCGAACAATGGTATCTCTCAATAATATAAACCATATATAATACTGAAATATAGCACAGGTCACTATTATCTATGGTTTATAAACGGTGTCATAGGTAATCCATCAAACCTAAGAATCTTTAATCATCATAGCGCTTCGCACTTGATAACCGTCTATTATTGATTAATAGTGGATACTATCATCTGTCTTATATCGGAACGCATAACATAAAATTACCGCTCATTCAATGCAAAACAAGCAAATACTGAGTATTGACCCGTCACCTTTGTGGTACTACAGTGTACGCCTTATTACTAGTAACAAAATTCTAGTTCTTGTTAATCATCTATAATATTGCTCTCGCATAACGAGCTATAACGGTTATTATTTTTGATACTTTTAACGCTAGATGCTGCTCTAAAAACCCTTGCTTTCCAATTAATGGCTTATGTGAATTATGAAACTTGCTTTATCGACGCGGTCTACTGCTGTGATGACGGTTACACTCATGGCTTTAACGACGTCTACGCACGCTCAAGAAAATAATAGCGAATTGCAAAATGACATAACGCCTGTCGCCGTGACGCAAATTATTGATGCAGATAATCAGAGTAACGCTCAAAATGAGAGAACAACTGCTGCCGACAATATTAAACAAGATAACCTTCATAACCCTCAGCAGCAGACTGGTTTGACGACGCTTATCGATCCTATCACTCATAAAAGCATTAATAACAGTTATCCATTAGAAGTGTCTAGCCTGTTAAGCCTTGAGCAAGCTCAAAATATCTTGTTGAAAGTTTCTCCAAAAATTGCTGCCAATCAAGCAGCGATTGCCGCCAGTGAATATCAAACCGATGCGCTCAAGACCATAGATTACCCTTTGGTGTTCGCACAAGTATCAGCCAACGCCTACAATGTAGATGCAGATATTGATTTATCGACGATCAAAAATGGGATTATTAATGATGTGAATGGTAGTGCTGGCAACATTGTGCCGTCTATTCCCCCGCTACCCGAGTTACCAAATTTTGGTGAATTGATTGGTGAGCGTATCCCTGATTCATACGAATTAAAGCGTTCAGGTTCAACGACTGGTGCAGGTCTTGGTGTGGTATGGCCAATCTATACCGCTGGACGCACAGCCGCATTAACAGGTGCTTCCAATGCCCGTACTCAAGAAGCCGTAGCAAACAGTTTATTGGATACAAACGAGCTTTATAATACTTTAATTGAGCGGTACTTTAAGGCACAACTGGCCATCATTGCCGCCTACTTACGTGAAGATGCATATGATACGTTGCAGCAGACCGACCACATGGCACAGCGGCTTTTTGAAGAAGGTTTTATCTCGCGTGTTGATCGCCTAGAAGCACAATCTGCACTTGCCGATGCAAAAAGCGAATCGGTAAATGCAAATAATGATGCGCGTCTTGCTATGATGGCTTTACAGCGTTTATTGCGTACCGATTACCGTATCAAACCCACGACGCCTTTATTTGTCTCGAGCCGCCCTTTACCCGATGTAAATTACTTTCAGAATTTAGCACTCAGCAATCATCCGGGCTTACAAAAAGTCGCTGCCAAACGTGCACAGGCTGAGCAGCTACATGCGCTATCAGATACAGGCTACAAGCCTACTGTTATGCTATATGGTTATGGACAAGTCGAAAAAGATCCCAGTTGGGTAGCGGGTGTTTCTGCCAGCTGGAAACTGTGGGGCGGCCTCGATAAAACCGCACTACTGGCCTCGAGTAATGCCAAAATACGCCAAGCCGATTTGTCTGAAATTGAAGTCAGCGACAATCTATTATTATTGGTCGAAAAAAACTGGCACGATGTCAATAACGCTCAATCACGTTATCAGGCCCTGCAAAGTAATGTAGATTTGGCCGCTGAGGTCTTGCGTTTACGTCAATTGGGACTACAAGAGGGCTTGAATACGCCTATCGATGTGGTGCAAGCACAGACACAGTCTCTCAAGGCGCGTACCGAACAAGCTCAAGCGGCAAATAGCTATGTACAATCACTGGCAGCTCTGATGCAAAGCTGCGGTACGCCCCTCGCTTTCAACGCTTACCTCAATGCTGCCGACATTCGATTGCCAACTTTGTATACTAAATAATGATTTTATATTAAAAATCATTGGGTAGGTTGACGAGCATTTGTAGTGATTATCATGTAGCTGCTAATAACCATATTATTACTAATACTATTGTGAATAAACGTTTTATGAAAAAAATGACTTTTAAATTGGCAAATTGGCTACCTTCCTTAATAGACACGTGGCGTATCGCCAATCGCTCTAATATTTGGGCGCATTGTGCCAGCGTGGGATTTTTTGGTTTTCTATCTATTTTTCCCGTAATGGCCGTATTTGTGCTGCTTTATGGTCTCGCATTTTCACCTGTTCAAATGCAAGAACAGATCTCACTCTTACAGTCTTTTATACCCGATACTGTCTATGAAGTTCTTAATTCACGCTTAAGCGAACTGCTTTCTAATACCGCATCCGCACTGACCTTTAGCCTTATTGTATCGACCTTGCTCGCCCTTTATGCAGGCTCTAAAGGTATAAAATCTCTAATCATTCTTATTAATCTCGCCTTTCATATCACCCAAGAGCGCAGCTTCATACAGGGTACGATTCGGGCGCTTGGTTTAACCTTTGGGGCGGTAGTGGTATTGATAATAGCAATCTCCTCTATCGCTATCATTCCTTTAGGGGCGACTTATCTCCCGCTTCCTCAAGTCGCTAAGACGATTGCGCTTTGGAGCCGGTGGCCGATATTGGCTGGTATCATATTCTTAAGCTTTTTAAGCCTATATCGCCTAGCGCCAAACCGTGACGCTATCGCACTGAAAAAACTAATACCAGGAGCCGCTCTGGCGACCATTCTTTGGATTGTATTGTCTGTGCTGTTTTCGATTTATGTACAAAACTTTAATAACTACAGTGCTGAGTTTGGCGCGCTTTCCTCTGCTGTGGTCATCATGCTATGGCTTTATTATTCGGCATTTATCATCGCCCTTGGCGCTATTTTTAATTCTGAAACCATAGAAAATGCCAAACCTTATGCGGTTCGTATGTATTAGTCATAAACCTTTTACTTTTAACTTTGTTGCTCTAGGAATCTCACTGTCATGACTGAATCTACAAACGGGTCAGACGACTCACGCAAATTAAACGACTCAGACCCATCAATGTCATCAAATAGCAGTCAAAATGAGCGAACCCCCGTTGAGCCTATCATCGACAGTATAGAGACGGAACAAAAGCAAGAACAAGCAGTGCCTAACTATAAGCGCGAGCCAGCAAAAGCGAATAAATCCGCCATCATAAAAAAGGGAATGATCGCATTATTGGTTCTGATCGTATTGGCTGTGATTGCTTATGGTCTCTATAAAAGTAATCAAGATAGCGAGCCTAAAGTCGTTACCTTACAAGGTCAGATGCAAATGCAGCAAACGTCCATCGCCGCAAAAGTATCAGGGCGTATTGCTCAAATTTTAGTGACAGAAGGTGATGCAGTGACAGTCGGTCAGCAGCTGATTGAAATGGACTCACCAGAAATTAACGCCAAAATCAGTCAAGCGCGTGCTGGCAAGCAAATGGCACAAAGTCAATTAGATAAAGCCGAAAACGGCGCTCGCCCGCAAGAGATCGCTCAAGCAAAAGCGGCATGGCAAGCCAATAAAGCCGCCTCTGATTTGGCAGAAAACACATATCAGCGTGTCAATCGTCTTTATGAAGAAGGGCTTATGGCACGGCAAAAGCGCGACGAGGCGTATGCGCAATATCTGGCCACTCAAGATCAAACTGAAGCGGCTCGCTTGCAATACAATTTGGCGATGGAAGGGACGCGCAGTGAAGATAAGTCAGCTGCCACAGCACAAGTCGCACAGGTCGATGCTCAAGTGGAAGAAGCACTAGTAGCAAAAGAAGAAGCCAATTTAAAGAGTCCTATCGCTGGTATCGTTGACAATGTCATTGTCAGTGCTGGTGAAGTTATCGGTCAAGGCGTTCCTCTTTTGACGTTGGTCAATACGAATGACCAATGGGTAGTGCTTAACGTCACTGAATCATATTTGAATCAATTTGCTATTGGTCAGCAGTTTACTGGTACGATTCCAGCGCTGTCATCAGCCAATAAACCTTATACCAAGACGTTTACCGTCTATGCCACGTCAACGCTGTCTGACTTTGCGACTTGGCGTTCAACCAATAATGATGATGGCTTCGATGTACGTACTTTTGAGGTAAAAGCGCGACCGACCAATCCTGACGCACGTATTCGCTCGGGTATGAGCGTCATTGTCCGTATTGATCCCACTATTGTTCCTCAGACCCAAGAGTAAGCCATGCGCCTGACCAAGCTAAGTACGGCTTTTGTACGTAGTGCTGCCTATGAGCGACGATTTTTAGCCAATAATACTTGGGATTTTAGCATGGTCGTTTGGATACCGTTGATGACGGTATTGACAGTTTGGTGGATATTTTCACAAACTCAGGTGACAGATTTGCCCATTGGCGTCATAGATCAAGACAATAGCCCTTCTGCCAACACTGCTGTGCGTTACTTAGACGCCAGCCCTACTCTGAAAGTAAGACAGCTTTATTACTCAGAAGCCGAGGCAGAAGCCGCAATCTTACAACGTGATATTTATGCTGTCGTCATTATTCCTAATGATTTTTCTCGCAATATTTTATCTGGCAAGCCAGCGCCATTGATTTTGCAAGTGAACGCTCAGTACGGTACGCATTCAGGCATTATTCAAACCAGCGTACAGGCCGTCGCTGGTACGTTGTCAGCAGGCGTTGAGATACAGCGTTTGGTCAAAAAAGGCATGGCACCGTCACAAGCCGCGATTGCTTACTCGCCGATTAAAATACAACGTATCAGCTTATTCAATGCGGCAACCAACTATCAACAGTTTTTAGCATCAACCGTCATTCCTGCCTTGTTGCACATTTTGGCAATGGTCATCGGTGCAACGACGATTGGCCGTGAGCTGCGTGATAAAAATCTTGGTCATTGGTATCGTTTTATCAGTACTGATGATCCTAGTTTACCGACGCACAGTGAATCCAACTCAGTATTAAAAACCGAAAACAGCTCAGTATTAAAAATGGACAACAATTTAATATTAGAGACGGACAACAGCCATGCCTTGAATGGTAAAAATAAAGTGATGAGTAAAGCGGTCGAACCCGTCAGTATTTTAGTCTTATTATTTGGGTTATTGGGCAAATATTTTTGGCCGATATTGGCCTATAGTATCTGGGCGATGTTGGCGTTATGGCTCGCCACGCCTCAAGAGTCCGTTGCCATAAGCTCACTCGTCATCACTTATATCGGCTTAGTACTACTGATAATGCTATCGTTTTGGCTCGGTGCAATCTTTACCTTAGGCTCATTTTCATTACGTATGGGCTTGTCTTCTACTGCCTTTATTTCTGCGCCTTCTTATGCTTTTGCTGGTGTCACTTTCCCTTATATCGCCATTAGTGACAGCGCCAAACATTGGTCAGATGCCTTGCCACTCACTCATTATCTAAAGTTGCATATTGCACAATTACAGATGCAAGCGCCTGTTGCCGTATCATTGCCAATTGTTTATGGGCTGACGCTTGCGACAACGCTTGCGATGATGTTGACTGCCTTGTTGACTAAACGCGCGCTGGCGCATCCTGAACGTTGGGGAGCACGCTAATGTCATTATCCTCAAAAAACAATTCATCTACCAAAACGGCTGATTCAAATTCAAAAGAAAACGTATCGTCACAAACTGTTTTTGGCGGTTTTTTACAGACCATTAAAGACATCTTTTCTGATAAAGGTGTGCTCTTATTATTGATAATTGCCCCCATCATTTATGGATTTTTTTATCCTTGGCCTTATTCAACGGAAGTGGTCAATCATGTGCCCGTTGGCATTATTGACGAAGACAATAGCAATCTATCACGGACGATTGCTCGTTATGCGAGTGCCAGCCCGCAGTTAGATACCAAGCTTTTTCTCAATGAGCAAGCGGCTAAAGAAGCCATTTGGTCAGATGAAATTGCGGGCTATATGGTTATCCCAAGTGGGCTTGAGCAGCAAGTATTGTCTGGAAAGGCAGCGAGCGTCAGTGTTCTTGGCAACGGCGGTTATTTTTTATTAAATAAAAACGTACAAATGGGATTTTTAAAAGCCGTCAGTACGGTATCCGCAGGTATTGAGATCAAAAAAAACGTGGCTCAAGGCGCCTATTCAGCGACCGCAGCAGCCAATACCCAAGCGGTGCCATTAAAGATTGTTCCTTTGTATAATAAAACAGAAGGTTATGGCGCTTATGTCGTGCCAGCGGTGTCTATTCTCATTTTGCAACAGACGCTTTTGATGTCGACAGCCATGCTGATTGGTACTTGGTATGAGCAACGTCGTCATAGAACGAGTATCCGCGGCTGGCTTGGTCGTATTGGTGCGCTTAGTATGTTTGGTTTTATAACTGGCTGCTTTTATTATGGCTGGGCGTTTGAGCTGCATCACTATTCTCGTGGACAAAACATGCTCGGTAGCCTACTGTTTCTATTATTATTTTGTCCCACAGTGGCGACGCTCGGCTGTGTGCTTGGACTTTGGTTTCGTCAGCGTGAACGCAGTATGCAAATTTTGATTTTTAGCTCATTGCCGATGTTCTTTATCAGTGGCTATCCTTGGCCCGCCGATCAACTTCCACAGCTCATCCAAATCATCCGCTGGCTCATACCGACGACGCCTGCCATCAATACATCCGTCCAGCTTAACCAAATGGGCGCCAGTGTCTCACAAGTTGCAGTTGGATTTTATGCATTGGCAGGATTGTTGGCTTTTTACTTCGCTCTGCTTATGTTAATACGCTGGCATCACTCCACAAAACAAAATAAAGCATTGTTATAAAGAAGAGTCCATTCACTATAAAAAAAATACAGTAGTGCTAGGATAAGTTTTCGCAGCCTCTGTCAGCAACGACACAGCAAGCAAGAAAAAATTATCCGAGCACTACTTTATAATGAGTGTGCTTGTTTTATTGGAGATCAACTATATAGAGGATTTTAGTCAGCTGAATATAAAAGAAGCGCCGCTATAAGCGAACTATGCTGATAGAAATCTGATCAATAAAAAGCAAACCAAAAAAAGCACCTGCTAATATGGCAGACGCTTTTGATGTTGCTTAAAAGTGCTACAGCTTGAAAGTGCTACGACTTAAAAGATTCGATTCAAACCATTTAATGCAGCAACGCGATAAGCTTCCGCCATCGTTGGATAGTTAAAGGTCGTATTGACAAAGTACTCAAGCGTATTGTTGCTCTTACACTTCATCACCGCTTGCCCAATGTGAATAATCTCTGACGCGTGATTACCGTAACAATGAATACCCAATATCTCTAAAGTCTCACGGTGGAATAATATTTTCAGTACGCCGCTACGCTCACCGATGATTTGGGCGCGTGCAAGGTGTTTAAAGAATGCTTGTCCCACTTCATAAGGCACTTTTTCATCCGTCAGCTCTTGCTCTGTTTTACCAATACAGGAAACTTCAGGAATCGTATAAATACCGGTCGGTACACTAGATACTGGCTCAGCATTGCTATCACCAACCATAAAGGCGGCAGCACAGCGCCCTTGGTCATAAGCGGCAGAAGCCAGCGATGGCCAACCGATAACATCACCAGCCGCATAAATATTTTCGATCTCAGTGCGATACGAATCGTCAACTTTTAGTTGGCCACGGCTGTTTGCCTTGAGACCAATGGCTTCTAAATTCAGACCTTCGGTATTACCTGAGCGTCCATTTGACCAAAGAATCGCATCAGATTTGATTTTTTTACCACTCTTGAGATGCAAAACCACATAATCGTCGTGAGTTTCTAAATAATCGATCTCTTCGTTACTACGAATAAGCACACCAAATTGTCTAAAATCATGAGCAATGGCATCACTGATTTCGCTGTCTAGATAGCTGAGTAGCTGATCTTGGTTATTAATTAAATCTACTTTATAACCAAGGCCTGTAAAGATAGACGCATACTCGCAACCAATGACTCCAGCACCATAAATAATGATTTTTTTGACAATATAATCCATTTGTAGAATTTTATCAGAGTCAAAAACACGCGGATGATTAAAATCTAGAATGTCAGGACGGTATGGGCGGCTACCGACCGTCACAATGGCTTTATTAAAGGTAATGGTTTCAAAAACATTTTCATCGACTTCAATACGCAAAGTATGAGTATCAACAAAGCTTGCCCAACCGTGGATAACTTCAATACGGTTTCGCTCATAAAAACGTGTATGGGTACTGACTTGACGGCGTATCACTTGGCGGGCATTAGCCAGTACGCTATTGAGTGGTACTTGATGAGAATCCATGGCTTTGGTAAACAACGGATCACGGCGAAAGTTAATCAAGTTAAATACTGATTGGCGTAATGCTTTACTCGGAATTGTCCCTACATGTGTACAGTTACCACCAACTTGATCACGCGGATCAATGACGACCACTCTTTTGCCAGATTTACTCATCTTCATGGCAGCTGCTTCACCAGCAGGGCCTGCGCCTAAGATAACCGCATCATATTCGTATTCGTGATCATCGCTTTTTAGACGTTTTGAGTCTTTAGCAAAACCAGATTTGATATCGATCCGCGTATCATCGAGCGGGTTAATGAGATCAGGATGATGCATGACATCATCAGTGACTTGCTCGTGGGTTTGTTCAATCCTTTGTTTTTTATTCTGGCCTTCAGTGTGCTCAGGA
Organism: Psychrobacter immobilis; assembly: GCF_904846225.1. GTDB lineage: Bacteria > Pseudomonadota > Gammaproteobacteria > Pseudomonadales > Moraxellaceae > Psychrobacter > Psychrobacter immobilis_F. The sequence goes on from NZ_CAJGZJ010000003.1 coordinate 45,227, forward strand.
TTAGGCACGCGACCGCTTGCTTTATTTGATACTTCAGTATGAATATCTTCACCGATATCATTCGTCGCATCGCTTGATTTTTTACTTACCATCATGTCCTCTTTATCTTTACTGATTTAATATTTAGACTATGAATGAACCCATACATAGGTGGGTCAGGGTCATCATATCAAGCTCAAGTACTAAGGCATGCTTACCATACGTTGTGACACTATGTTTTGCAATGTCCAATACCCTGTAGGGCTTTGCTTGGCTTCATCAATCTGTGGTCGCGCACTAATCACATACTCTGTGCCAAGGCTTGGTTTAAAGTCATCAATCCAATCATAAGGAACTTGAAACACGCTACCATCTTTATTTGATTTGGCCAGCAAGCACTGCATTGGCAATGCTGAGGCACAAGCAACACGATTTGGCATAATCGTTAGCGTTTGCGCTTCGCCCAATACGATGGTTGGAATATAGCGTGGCTCAGGCACAGGATCACGCGAAAAAGGCGATGTCTGACAGGCACTAAGTAAAGTCGCCATACTTAATAAGCTGGCCAATAATAAAGGAGTCTTACTCGACTTATAAGATGCACTCATAATTTTCTCTATGTGATAATGACATTATAGTGAATGACGTGTATTAATAATTATATTTATGTTTAAAGCTATCGTTTTTGGAACGAACACATTATCAACCAATGCGGCGCTTAAGACCTGTCTTTTGCAAGATACGAGTGGCGATTTCTTCAACGGACATCTCAGACACATCTAAGCTTGGAATACCGTGAGTAATATAAATTCCTTGTATCGCACGCTGCTCTTGCTGACATTGCTGATAGCTAGAATAACGACTGCCCGCGCGGCGTTCTTGGCGAATTTTCACCAAGCGATCAGTATCAATCAGCAAACCAAACAGTTTGTCTTTATGGTCGCGTAATGATTTTGGTAATTGATTGTCATACAAATCATCTTCGGTCAAAGGATAGTTGGCTGCCCGAATACCAAACTGTAATGCAAGATATAATGAAGTCGGCGTTTTACCCGAACGTGAGACACCAATGAGAATAATGTCTGCCGCATCATAATGACGAGTACGCGCGCCATCGTCATTATCTAACGCAAAATGAACCGCATCGATACGTTCTTTATACGTCTCAGAGTCTACATCATCGTGTGCATGACCTGAATGTCCATCTGGCTCCACACCCGTCTCTTCGGCAACACGTCCGATCAAGCCTTCGTACATATCTAGATTACAACTTTGAGCAGAATTGATTTTTTCACGAATCTCAGGGTTAACAATAGTATCAAACACCAAGGGCAAAAAACCGTCTCGTTGATAAGCCATATTGATTTGCTCAACCGCATCTTCAGCGCGCTCCAAGCTATCGACATATGGCAAAACGCGGGTCTCAAACGGTACTGAAGCAAATTGACTTAAAATAGCCCGTCCCAGCGTCTCTGCGGTAATCGCTGTGCCATCTGAGATAAAAAATGCGGTTCTAACACCTTGTGAGCTTTCTAAGTTTAGCGCGTGGCGATTTTGAATAGTGGATCTAACTTGTTCATCTGGATTGCTTGAGTACATAACTTTGGCACCTTGATTGAAAGCACGATAGTAATCTTCATTTAGCGTTTGGTTTTTATCTATTTTTTAGCGGAGTTCGCCCTTAATTTGGTGCTTTATATAAGTACCAATATTGCAAACCACATAAGTACTGATATTGCATTCTTATATAATGACAAATTTTAGTATTTATGTCCTGCATTATACGCATAATAGCGCCTTAATAGAAATCGATGTTACAGGTGTCCCTCTAGAAACCAACACTGTTTTTAGTCTTGTTCACCTAATTGACTGAGTTTGTTATGAGGTTTTATCACTCCTATTCAGTTAGTATTGTCAGACCTATATAAAGGTATGAATCATAAGGGCATACTTATTCGGTCTTTCCCCTATTTTAATCACCTTATTTATAAGCATAGTCACTGATAAATTCGATGGTATTAGCTTTTAATGACATTTTATGAGCGTTATAAGATATTTTATGAGCGTTATAAATAGGCATTCTAAAAATATAAAACGGAGTCTACGGCTATTAACTATGTGTCAAACCCTACAATTTGTATCTTTTTAACAAATTTTTTGGTTCAACCCCTCGAAATTGTCAGAATATAGCGGTATAATTTACCATTATAATCTTTACTAAATAACCTTATTTTCTGGAGTTATCATGGCAGCGCAATCTACAGCACTTGTAATCAATCTTGATCAGCTAGGAAAAGACGACATTGAAATGGTCGGTGGTAAGAATGCTTCTCTTGGCGAGATGATTAGCCATCTTTCTGATTTAGGCGTTAGTGTTCCAGGTGGTTTTGCTACCACGTCAAACGCGTTCAACCGTTTTTTGACAGAAACAGGTTTACTTGACAAAATCAACGACGAGCTAAAAACATTAGACGTGAATGATGTCAACAAGCTTGCTGCCACTGGTAAAAAAATCCGTACGTGGATTATTGAACAAGAGCTGCCAAAAGATCTTGAGCAAGAAGTACGTCAATCGTTTGAAACGATGAGTGGCGGCGATGATATCGCGGTTGCTGTTCGCTCTTCTGCCACTGCCGAAGATTTGCCAGATGCGTCATTTGCTGGTCAGCAAGAGACATTCTTGAACATTCGCGGTATTGATAACGTTCTAATTGCGATTAAAGAAGTATTTGCTTCTTTATATAACGACCGTGCTATCTCTTATCGTGTTCACAAAGGCTTTGAGCACGAAGGCGTTGCCTTATCTGCTGCTGTACAGCGCATGGTACGCTCAGAAACTGGCGCAGCGGGCGTGATGTTCACCCTAGATACCGAAAGTGGTTTTGATCAAGTGGTATTCATTACATCAAGCTACGGTCTAGGAGAAATGGTCGTTCAAGGTGCTGTGAATCCAGATGAATTTTACATCTCAAAAAGATTGCTCGCCAATGGTAAGCCCGCGGTTATTCGCCGTAACCTAGGCAGCAAGCATAAGAAAATGATCTATGGTGATGAAGGCAGCACGACCAAATCAGTAAAAACAGTCGATGTCGAAAAACAAGATCGCATGCAGTTCTCATTGTCTACTGAAGAGCTGACCTCTTTAGCCAAACAAGCGGTAACGATTGAAAAGCATTATGGCCAAGCGATGGACATCGAGTGGGCAAAAGACGGCGATACCAATGAAATCTTCATTGTTCAAGCCCGTCCAGAAACAGTTAAAAGCCGCCAAGACAGCAATGTCATGGAACGTTATATCATCGACACCACCAACGCTAAAATATTGTGCGAAGGTCGCTCAATCGGTCAACGTATCGGTTCAGGTAAAGTCCGTATCGTTAGCAATCTAAACGAGATGGATAAAGTACAAGAAGGCGACGTATTGGTATCAGATATGACTGATCCTGATTGGGAACCAGTTATGAAGCGTGCTTCTGCCATTATTACCAATCGCGGCGGTCGTACTTGTCACGCGGCGATTATCGCTCGTGAGCTAGGCGTACCAGCCATCGTTGGTTGTGGTAATGCCACTGAATTATTGGTTGATGGTCAAGACGTCACGGCTTCTTGTGCTGAAGGTGATACTGGCTTTATTTATGAGAGTCAAATTGATTTTGAAGTGCAGACCAATTCTGTAGAATCTATGCCAGAGCTTGCATTCAAAATTATGATGAACGTTGGTAACCCAGATCGTGCATTCTCATTCACCCAAATGCCTAACGAAGGTATTGGTCTTGCGCGTCTTGAATTTATTATCAACCGTATGATTGGTGTGCATCCAAAAGCTTTACTCAACATGAATAGCTTACCACGTGAAATAGCACAAGCCATTCAAGAGCGTATTGCAGGTTATGCCTCACCAGTTGACTTCTACGTTGACAAATTGGTCGAAGGTATCTCAACCCTAGCGGTCGCTTTCATGGATCAACCCGTTATCGTTCGTATGTCAGATTTCAAATCAAACGAATATGCTAACTTGCTCGGCGGTAAGTTATATGAGCCGTCAGAAGAAAACCCAATGCTTGGTTTCCGTGGTGCTAGCCGCTATGTTTCTGACAACTTCCGTGATTGCTTTGAGCTTGAGTGTAAAGCGCTAAAGCGTGTACGTGACGAGATGGGCTTGACCAATGTCGAAATCATGATTCCATTTGTACGTACGGTGGGTGAAGCCAAAGAAGTCATCGAACTCCTTGGCAAGAACGGCCTAAAACGTGGTGAGAACGGCCTACGTGTCATCATGATGTGTGAGCTACCAACCAATGCGCTACTAGCAGAAGAGTTCCTAGAACACTTCGATGGTTTCTCAATCGGCTCTAACGATTTAACTCAGTTAACGCTTGGCCTAGACCGTGACTCAGGTATCGTCTCACATCTATTTGATGAGCGTGACCCTGCTGTTAAGAAGCTCTTGTCTATGGCAATCGACGCTTGCCGCAAGCAAAACAAATACGTCGGCATCTGTGGTCAAGGCCCTTCAGATCATCCAGATCTTGCTTATTGGCTCATGGAGCAAGGCATCGATTCAGTGTCATTGAACCCTGACTCAGTACTTGATACTTGGTTCTTCTTAGCTGGTGAAGAAACAAAATAAGCCATAATGTTAAGTCACAGCAGCAATTCACACAGTCGTTAGAGAAGCAATTATTAGGGTCTATTTGATGGTATTATCAGTTTAAGACATCAAATAGATCCCAAATGCTATTTTTTAAAATAACGACTTAAGATATGACTAACTATGCAGGCAATTATGCAGATTTTCCTTGCTCGAAATAACGTACAAGCAGGTCCATATAGTTTGGAGCAGCTTAATATCATGTTGGCATCTAGTGAAGTTTCACTGGATGATTTGATTTGGCACGAAGGCTTAGATCAATGGCAACGCTTGGGTCATTTAACCAACAATCAGACTGTTTATAGCCCAGCGATTATTAGCAGCCCTGAGGTTAATGATTCTATCATTAACAATGTCACGGTCTTTCCTGACGAACAAGACAACAATGACCCAAATAGCAAGTCGGTATCGCTAGATCGATTGTATGGCAAACCTGAGCGCTCAAAAGACACGGGTAAAAACGTGAAAGGTGACATGACAACCAATCGTCATCAAACCCCTCATAACAATGTATCCTTGAATAAGTCTAGCATCAATAAGGCTGCCAATAGCAAAGACAAAACCGTTGGCAATGTGGTACTTGCGCCTATCATGTCGCGAGTATTGGCGACTGCGATTAATGGTCTATTGTATTTATTGGCCATTTTTCCGCTAGTGATGGCATTGACTAAAATGGATGTGGATTATAGTAAATTCCAAAATATCCAAAATATGGACGTCGCCTATCAATACTCGATGAAGCTGATGGAAAGCCTTCCTAGCAGCACGTTGATGATGTCACAAGTCATGGTTTTTGGTTTATTTGCACTGCAACTGATCTTTATTACGTTACGAGGTCAGTCATTAGGTAAACTGCTTACGGGTATTCGTGTTGTGGATCAAACCACTCATCGTCTGCCCTCGTTTACCAAACTGATCGGTGTGCGTACTTTACTGATTTTTATTATCTATAATTTATTATTTTCGTTCACTAGTATTTTAGGCTTTGTCATTGTTGCTATTCATTATTATATGGCTTCAAAAAGCCCTGAAAATATTGGCTGGCATGACAAATTGGCTAAGACTTTGGTAGTGAAAGCTGATAACAGTCAATTGATAAAAGAGCCTAAAGTAAAATAGGCATATTTTTTACTTTTGAGGTTTTATTAAAATAAATTCTTAGATGATAATAAAAAAGCAGCGTTTCAGCGTTGCTTTTTTATTGCATATAAAATTACTACTTTTATGTTTTATTCACGGTGCCTCAGCGATTAACCTTTGTGTTAATGGTTAAGTACTGTTATAATACGGCGCTTTATAAACTAAGCTTATCCTTTGTTATATTAACTGAGAATTAGGCTTACCTTATAAATCTCCTTGCTATTAACATAGGGTTAATAGCTACTAATCCGTAAGGAGTCATAATGCGACATTACGAACTGGTGTTACTTGTACACCCAGACCAAAGCGACCAAGTGGTTGGCATGGTCGAGCGCTACATTAAGTTAGTGCAAGACAACAACGGTGTTATTCATCGTTTAGAAGATTGGGGCCGCCGTCAATTGGCTTACCCAATCAACAAGATTCACAAAGCCCATTACGTTCTTTTCAATATTGAAACTGACGGTGAGACTTTGGCTGAACTTGAAGAATTATTCCGTTATAACGACGCGATCATTCGTAGTCTAGTTATGCGCCGTGACGAAGCTGTCACTGAAGAGTCGCAGTTAGCCAAGAATGCCGATGAAAAACGCGCACGCAAAGCAACTACTCGTCGTCCAGACAGTCGTGAAAACGATAATGACGACAACGACAACAGTGAAGACTAATTAAAGGAGAATACTCATGGCACGTTTCTATCGCCGTCGCAAATTCTGCCGTTTCACTGCTGAAGGCATCACTCACATCGATTATAAAGATGTTGAATTGCTAAAACAGTACATCAGTGATAATGGTAAAATCGTACCAAGCCGCATTACCGGTACGTCTACTAAATATCAGCGTCAACTAGCGACTGCTATCAAGCAAGCTCGTTATTTATCGCTACTTCCATACACTGATAACCATCAGGGTTAACCGTTAACTAGGAATGACTCATGCAAATTATTTTGTTACAGCGTATCGTCAACCTTGGTAAACTCGGTGAAACTGTCGATGTAAAACCAGGTTACGGACGTAACTTTCTTGTCCCACAGGGCAAAGCACTACCTGCAACTAAAGCTAACATTGAAAAGTTCGAAACACGTCGTGCCGAGCTTGAAGCTGAAGAAGCTAAAGAAGTTAGTGTTGCTAAAGAACGTGCTGAAGCATTAACTGATGTTAATGTCATCATGCGCGCTAAATCAGGTGATGAAGGCAAGCTATTTGGCTCTATCGGTACTCGCGATATCGCTGAAGCATTGACTAACTCAGGTCTAGAAGTTGACCGTGCTGAAATCAAGCTTCCTGAAGGCACTTTACGTCAAGTTGGCGAATACAATGTTGATATTCAGCTACACCATGACGTTACTGCTAGCATCTTAGTGACTATCCTATCTGAAGATGGTGATAACGAAGATCTAGCTGAAGAAGCAGTTGAAGACGAAAACGAAGACTATTCTGAAGAGTAATCTTTTGAACATCTAAGTTCAGTCTAAAAAAAGCCAGTAACGTCATGTTGCTGGCTTTTTTTATCGTTTATAGTCAGTGAAAAGTCAAATCGATACATTAATCGTCAGATACTACTGGTATAAACTTTCCTCGCTTGCTGTGTCGTTGCAGACAGAGGCTTCAAAACAATCATTCCAGCAGTACTGGCGCGTTTTTGTTGTTTTTTGACTATATGTTCAGAGAAATCCTTCCTAAATCAGTTATCTAGCCTTTATTCATATAATGATATATTATAGTAACTATCTGCAACAACTCAATTAAAAACATCATACCAAACAATAAGATAGTATCTATTATAATCTAATCCTATTTATTATCATGGGCAGAATTAAAACGCTGCTCTATATTATCTACTGAGAGGAGGCAATAATATGACTAACGCTAATGGGATATGCACCAACGATAAACTATTATGTATTCAAGGTAATGATTTCTACTCCGAAGGTGAAGTTTATACGGTAGGTAGGATTGTTAATGATAAATACTTTCAGCTTCTGACGAGTGGTAATGATGATCACTGGTATGCAACCTTAGACAATGAAGGCATTTATGTTAGTTTTGATTCTTTGACCGCCAAAGGTGATAAAGCTTGGTTTGATAAAATAGCGTAGCTGTCAGCTAAATGACAAATACTAATTCAAAACATACATTTAGTTTATGTATCAGCAAATACTATTTTCTAAAATTAATGGTCATTATAAATGGCCATTTTTTTAGCTCAAAATATAGCCAACTATACATTATGCATTCCTCTATCTAAGACGAATAGATTTCCTAGAGGCCTGTATTTACGATAGAATATGCCCCTTGAAAAATACATATCACTATTGATGCCAGCTAAATGACAGCTGCGTGAATAGTTAACTAAGATATCAACGATACAGAGGCAACAATGATCGTATTTTGGCTTGTGCTGACCATTCTTTTTATTATTTTTGCCACAGCAAAACTCAAGTGGCATCCTTTTTTAGTATTGATCTTGTCAGCTTTTTTGGTCGCATTATTTTACCAAGTACCGCTTGATACTGTCGCTAAGACGATCTCTGATGGCTTTGGTGGTATTTTAGGCTACATCGGTTTGGTGATTGTATTTGGTACTATTATAGGCTTGATTCTCGAAAAAACAGGTGCCGCCATTGTGATGGCAGAAACGGTCATCAAAATATTAGGGCCACGCTTCCCTACTTTGACCATGTCTATCGTTGGTGCCGTGGTATCAGTACCGGTGTTCTGTGACTCTGGTTATATCATTTTAAACTCTTTAAAAGAGTCGTTGGCTGAGCGTTTACAAGTATCAAGTGTGGCGATGAGTATTGCGCTAGCAACGGGTTTATATGCGACTCATACCTTTGTACCACCAACACCAGGCCCGATTGCAGCAGCGGGGAATTTGGGACTAGAGTCAAATTTAGGCTTGGTCATCATGGTTGGTGTGGTCGTAACGGCTGTTGCCGTATTGGCAGGCTGGTGGTGGTCAAATCGTTTTCTTAATGTGACGCCTGACAATATAGAGGCAACAGACGCACCAGCGGCGACTTTGCCTGAGAACATGAAAACTCGCGACGACTATAGCACTCTACCTTCAGCAACAATGGCGTTTTTACCCATCATTGTCCCTATCGTATTGATTTGCCTATCTTCCGTTGCCAACCTTCCAAGCGCGCCATTTGGTAGCGGTATGGTCACAGATATTATAATATTCATTGGTAACCCTCTCACTGCATTGCTCATTGGTTTATTTTTATCGTTTTTACTCATCAATACTGATCAAAAAACGCAGCAAATTAGTGACAGCATCGCACAAGGTTTAGTGGTAGCGGCTCCTATTCTATTGATCACTGGTGCTGGTGGCGCATTTGGTGCCATGCTAAAAGTCACCCCAATCGGCGATTATTTGGGTACGACTTTATCGGCGTTAGGAATGGGTATTTTTATGCCATTTATCGTGTCTGCAGCCCTAAAAACAGCACAAGGCTCGACCACGGTCGCCTTGGTCACGACATCTGCGATGATTGCTCCTTTATTAGATCAAATTGGTCTCGATAGCGAGCTTGGCCGCGTATTTTGTGTGATGGCTGTTGGTGCGGGCGCGATGACTGTCTCACATGCTAATGACAGCTTTTTTTGGATTGTCAGCCAGTTTAGCCGTATGAGTGTGGCACAGGCTTATAAAGCCCATTCAGTGGCGACTGGTATCCAAGGGGTGACCAGCATCATATTTATCTGGTTATTAACCTTAGTATTTATTTAAGATGTTTATTTAACGTATTAGCTGAAATATTCAAAGGAACTTCATGAAAATTCTCATCGCTCCCGACTCGTTCAAAGAAAGCTTAGAAGCATTGGATGTTTGCCATGCCATTCAGTCTGGATTTAGTCAGGTTTTCCCAAATGCTGACTATACGTTACTCCCTATGGCTGATGGCGGCGAAGGTACTTCTGCGGTGTTGTCTTATGTGTTGGGTGGACGCTGGAAAGAAGTGAGCGTACACGATCCATTGATGAGACCCATTACGGCAAAATACTTGTTATTACCTGATGCCACTGCGGTCATCGAAATCGCCCAAGCTTGCGGGTTGCATCTACTGACAGCAGCAGAGCGCAATCCTATTATTGCTAGCAGTTATGGTGTTGGCGAGCTTATTGCCGATGCTTTAGATGAAGGTGTCAAGCGCATCATTATCGGTTTAGGTGGTAGCGCCACCAATGACGCAGGTCTTGGTATGCTAATGGCGTTAGGCATGACGTTCTATGATGTGAACGACAGTCTACTCACTCACGGTGGTGGCGCACTTGCGAGCCTATACCGATTAGATAACACCAACCTTCATACAACAGTGTTAGACACAGTATTTGAAGTGGCTTGCGATGTGACCAATCCCCTATGTGGCCTTTTGGGTGCAAGCGCGGTCTTTGGTCCACAAAAAGGCGCCTGCCCACAAAAAGTCGCTGACTTAGACAAAGCGTTGAGTCACTTTGCCTCCATATGTGAACAACAGGGTTATAAAGAGTGTCAAGAAGTGGCGGGTGCTGGGGCTGCGGGCGGTCTTGGTTATGCGTTAATGACGTTTTTTCAAGCTCAATTGAAATCAGGTTTTGACACAGTGGCTGAGGCGGCTCAGTTATCACAGCATATCGCCGATGCTGATCTCGTTATTACTGGTGAAGGTAAACTTGACGCTCAAACCGCAATGGGTAAAGTCGCTGGCGGCATCAGCCTGCTCGCCAAAGCCACGCATACGCCAGTCATTGCTATTTGCGGTAGTGTAGATGGGCTAAAACCTGCTCAAACCACTCAATTCGACGTCGTAATGCCAAGCATTCAAAAAGTAGATTCTATCGACAAGGTGCTCAGCACTGCTTATGACAATATCGAAACCACGGCTGTCAATATCGCCGCTGCTATGCGATTGGGTCAAAGCATGAGATAAAAAACAGTCCTTTGGGGCATTTTTATCACCCTTGAGCTCCCCTTTATAACTCGCTATCTTTTGCAATATGATAGCCAAGACATCATCCAGTTTTTCTTTAGTTTTTATTAATACCTAGACCAATAGCACCTTCATAACGTGATGGTGCTATTTTTTATTGGTGAATATCTAAGATCAGCCATTTTTCGATAAGACATGCTACTATTTAGAGCACGATCGATAGCATTGTATAAATGTTATTTTAGAGTTAAATTCTTTTTATCAAGGATGATAAATGATGACATCTAGCCTAAATAAAACTGAATCCATCTTGACGGTAGACATAAACGAGCCGTTGGTTATTAGAGAGAAAAATAATGATTCAAGCGGCGTTGTTACCCTGATCCTAAATCGCCTAAAACAATTTAACGCATTATCCGTTGAGCTGCTTTCTGCTATACAAACTGAGTTGGACAGCATCGCGCAAGATAGCAACATTCAAATCGTAATCATTGCTGCAAATGGTAAGGCGTTTTGTGCTGGTCATAATCTAAAAGAGATGCGCGAAAATACGGATGAAGCATTTCATAGGGCCCTATTCCAGCAATGTAGTCGAATGATGTTAGCCATCAATGACATGCCGCAAGTGGTAATCGCAAAAGTACAAGGAATAGCCACCGCCGCTGGCTGTCAGCTTGTCGCAGCTTGCGACTTAGCCGTTGCCTCTGATAATGCCAAGTTTGCTACCTCCGGAATAAACGTTGGGTTATTTTGTTCCACGCCTGCTGTTGCCATCAGTCGAAACTTATCCCGTAAGCAAGCATTCGAGATGCTGATTACTGGAGAGTTCATTGACGCGCACACGGCCTTACAATATGGTTTGCTGAATCGAGTTGTGCCAGTGGATCAACTAGATCAAGCACTGCAATCTTTAATCAATGCCATTACTGCCAAATCCTCGATCGCCGTTAGAACAGGTAAGAATATGTTTTATAAGCAATTAGATATGCCATTAGCAGATGCTTATGAGTATGCCAGTGAAGTGATGACCTGCAATATGATGGCAGAGGATGTCAGCGAAGGCATCGACGCTTTTATCGAAAAGCGCCATGCGGTATGGAAAGGGCGTTAACTATAGTCGATACTGAATAAAATGGATACACAACATTATACTTCGTGACTGGGACAAGTTTTTCTTGCTTGCTGTGCCTGCGCAGACAGAGGCGACAAAAAATTTATCCCAGCCCCGTTGTCTCTTTTCTATATTGACCTGACTATATTATATAAATATATTCAAGTCATAGAATGCACGTCTGTGAAGTTCACTGAGCCTAAGATAATATTTAATCTAGGGCGTGTATCTGAATACATTATAAAAAAGGACACGATATCGCTATCATGTCCTTTTTTATTTTATACAGATATTATAACCAGTCTATTATTCCGCAGCGATGGCTATCATTTCAACCAATAGCTCAGGACGTGCTAACGCTGATTCACCACAAGCACGGGCTGGCGGCTGCACACCTTCAAACCATTTATCCCAAACTTCATTCATAGCAGCAAAGTCTGCCATATCTTTTATCCAAACCGTCACTGATAATAGCTTTGATTTATCGCTACCCACTTCCTCTAATAAAGTCTGTATCTTCTCTAAACAAGTCAAAGTTTGGGCTTGAATATCGTCTTCAGCATTACCCACTTGACCACACAAATAAACGGTCTGATTATGGACAACAATTTTACTCATACGTTGATTGCTGTGTAGCTTTTTCATTGTGTTTAATCCTAAATTTATAAAAATATTTGAATCAATGATTCAATTGAAGTAATCGCCTAATTGCTTAGTTAGAAAAACGCTGTGCGCTAAACGGCGCAATATCAACCAATAATGGTTTATCATGAATCATCTCTTCTACGATACGTCCTGTCATAGGACCTAGCGTGAAGCCCTGATGACTGTGACCAAAAGCGAACCACAGTTTGTCATGCTTGTCTGCAGGACCAATCACGGGCTTCATATCAGGCATGCAAGGACGTGATCCAGCCCATGCCTCACTTTCTACCGCATCTTCTAGTGGTAAGATTTTACGAGCCAGCTTTAATACGGTTTTTAATTGGCCAAAGTTCTTTGGTGCATCCATTGTGGTCATCTCAGCACCAGTTGTAATGCGAATACCCTGCTGCATTGGCCCCATAACGAAACCTTTATCCATGTCAAACATGCTGTGATTAATCGTGTTTTTTTCAGTCACTTTAAAGTGCTGATGGTAGCCGCGCATTGGGAATAAAGGCAAATCATAGCCGAGTGGTTTGATCAAGTCATTAGACCAAGGACCCGCAGCAATCACCAATTTATCACTATAATAAGTGTCATTATCAGTGATCACTTTCCAGCCATTTTCTTCCTGTACAATTTCTTTGACGCCGCTTTCTTTAAGCGTCCCACCTAGTTCTTGGAAGTTTTTTGCATAAGCTTTGACAAGCGAGCTTGGATTGGAGACTTGCCAAGAGTTTAACCAATGAATCGCGCCAACGAAACCATCAAAATTCGCGCTTGGCTCCATTACTTTTAATTCTTCTACTGTCAATACATTGTGCTCGACGCCCTGATCGCGGTCTTTGATTGCGGCAGCAATAGCTACGTTCAGAGTCTCTTCAGAACGATGTAGCTGCAACCAGCCTTTTCGACTGATCAAATCTTCAGCACCAGATGCGGTAATCATCGTTTGATGCTCACTGGTACAATGCTCAATCAGCGTCTGCCACTCTGCTTCTATTTTTTTGACAGAGGCAGGTGTAGAGTATTTCCAGTACTTCAAAAGCGCTTGATGATAACGCAAAATCGCTGGTATACGATAGCGAATATCAGTCCCTTGGTTGGGCAATACTCTGATCATTTCAGTCAACTGACGCGGGAACGGATGCGTGTGAATCGCTTCGCGCTGAATGAGGCCTGCATTACCATAAGAGGTCTCTGACCCTGGTAGTTTCTTGTCTAACAGCAATACTTGTGAATTGTTTTTTTGTAAATGCCACGCAACTGACGTGCCAACCATGCCTGCACCGATAACGATAACTTCATAGCGCATAACCTATCCTTTTCTTAGGGTATTAATACAGAGTGTCAAATATGAGGGTCTAGCGAATAAGGTGGTAATAGTAACGCATTGAGCCAAAGATTAAACCCTTATCTCATAAATATTTTTGCTATTAAGCACTTTTGGTTATGCATTAATTTAAGAGGTATTTTTTATAGGAATAATGAGGAAGTTAACGAAGTTTTTGCCTCTGAATTATTCTTTTTAAACTGAATATATATAATTCTGGTTGTTTATTTAGGAACGCTATTGAAGTAATAAACATATTTTACAAAAAGGTGGTGCCTTGAGTAGCTTCCAAAATTTTATTTGTAGTCAACCTCTCTTTCAAATAATAGCTGCAACCAGTCACTGAGACCATCAATATCAAAGGTTTTTGCACCATAACCAATATTTAGTAAATCCTCAGGCAAATACTTATCGAACTTTTCAATCATTTTATTCGGTACATTTTCAGCAAGCTTAGTCGCAGACGGCATAGGCTCATGAGCTAAAGTTTGCAAGAACCTCATAACCTGAACTGAATTAACTTTGTTAATACATATCACACCAGCATACCTCTCAGTAGAGAAATCATGTTGTATCAGCAGAGCTGCCAAGGTGTTGACAACTTTATCACCACGCCACATAAAGATATAAGTATTACCGTCTTGGTCTATAAGAGGTCGATGACGTAATTGACATCTATCAAAAGTTTCAATACTTTCTTTGAATAGCTCGCGCGCTGTTTTATCAGCGAAATCGACTTTTTTATCGCCAACTGAAATACGGTAATTGCCACTGCTTAATATGTCATACATCTCTTGACGCACTCGGTCGTGTATCGACATATCTCCGTCGCCATCAAAATTTGGAGGCTGACCGCCACCTTGGACAGCGCTCACATAAATGACCTTTTTATCCATATCGATATCTTTGACTTGCCAGCGTATACCAGCGAAGATGATGTATTGTTCGGGTAGCAGCAGAGTAGTAACGGGTAATGTGCCCAGTGTTTTACTACCAGCCACAAGACGATATTCTTCTGGCGTCTTAAACACCGCATAAAAAGTATAATGACCAACGATACGCTCGCCTACTATCCCTAACACTAATTGCTGATTACCAAGCTGGGTAATCAGTTGCATCGCGCCCATTTGTAATAATAAGGATTTAAAATGAGTAGGTGTTATCTTTTGAAAAGAACCTTGCCTACATAGCAAAGTATAAATTTGATCGGCACGGATACCGCCCCATTGACCAATGGTTGCGAGCACTTGATGAAGGAGCGTTGAGAAGTGATAAAGCGACGTGTCCGCAGGCTCAAACCATCTGCTAGCGATAAGCAGTCTTATCATTGCTAATGACTGAATAAGCTCTAAGCGTAGCCTATCCACTAAATTGGTATTCACATCGATTTCTTCTTCCGTTATAAGCATACGTAGCACTGATGAACCGCCGCGCCTACCCGAGCGCCCAAGCCGTTGCCTTAAGCTTGAAACTGAATGCGGAGCGGTAACCTGCACGACAGAATCGACTTTACCAATATCTATACCTAGCTCCAAAGTCATCGTGCAGACGGCAGTCGTTGGCAGATTATCCTTTTGCAAACGCTGCTCTAAACCTTCTCTCAACTCTTTTGCTAATGAGCCGTGATGAGGGAAAAACTCATTTGGAACGATGTTTTGCTCACATTTCTCACTTAGCAATGTGGCTATAAGCTCGGTACGTTTACGGCTATTGGCAAAGATAAGATGGTTACCGCCACGGCAGAAGCGATACAAATCCGTGCATATTTGTGATTGAGCATCATAGGAAATCTCAAAATTACTGCTCTCAATAATGGCACTCTCTAAACCAATACCTGTAAACCTTTCTTCTTCAGTTTTATTACTTTCATAGTCAGTCTCAATACCATCGATTTGTACCATTTGCATTATCTGACTAGGTTCTATATAACCTTTTAGCTGAACTTTAACGTTTGATGTCGATTCAGTGTCTTTAATAATGACGCAAGGTAAAGAATGATTAGGGCGTAGCGATAAAGGCACAGTTTCTATATTTCCCAAAGTGGCGCTTAGTGCGACTCTAGGAATAGGCGTCTCTAACCGCCCAGCCACATGCTCAAGGCGATTCAACAGCGACAATAAATGCTGTCCGCGCTCACTACCCAAAAACGCATGAAACTCATCAATGACAATATATTTCAAATCGCCAAAAGCTTGTTTTACCCAGCCTGCATCTCTTATCAATAAGGATTCAAGTGATTCAGGAGTAATCAAAATAATCCCTGAGGGTGACTTTTTCTGTTGTTTCTTTTTACTTAACGGACTGTCGCCATGCCATGGAGTCAATTGCATATCGAGTAGCTCCGCTAGACTTTGCAAGCGTCGATACTGGTCATTAATCAACGCTTTTAACGGACTGATATAAAGAATGCCAACGCCCTTTTCTTGATGAGCAATAGCGCTACAAGCAGGCAAGAAGAAAGCTTCTGTTTTACCCGCAGCCGTTGCCGCGCTGATAAGCACATCCGTTTGCCCTGATAAAATGGGCGCAATGGCTTTGGCTTGTACTTCGCGCAGTCCGTGCCAGCCTTGGTTAAAAACCCAGCGTTGCACGCGTTTATCAAGCTCGATATGGGCATCTCTCAAAGTAATTTTCCGTCCTAAAATTAAGTGTCAAACTTATAAGCTAAAGTCTGCAAGTCCATCATCTTCATCAACATCGCTCATATCGATATCCATATCGGAGGGCGTCTCAGGATCGATAGCTACCGAATTGATTAGATGATCCCATGAGATAGTAGGATTTTGGTCGATGACGGCCAGCATATCCAAAAACGCCTTGATGGTATTGCGCGGCGTTCTAAAGTAAGCATCGCCAATCGTCTGGCTACAATGTTGCAAAAAAGCTTGTAGTGATTCATCAGGTACAAGATAAGCAGTCTCATCACCGCCTGCATAAACATGACGTAGGTTTTTGAGTAAGATATAAAGCTCCTCTGGCGTTAAGCTGGCTAAATGTAGAGCAGGAGAAGAATAATCAATCACTCCTGCTTTTTTAGCAAAGCTATTATCCGCCAAACGCGTTTGCAGGGCATCATAGCTGTATAACCCTTTGCGCGGATCGAGTAAAAACTCAGGAGTACCGCCTAATAAAAACCCTAAATGCTCAGCCGTTCCTTGTAAACAATCATTTAGGATACGCAAAATTTGCTCATAGTTGCCTTGACGCGCTTGCGTGCTATTGAGCTTATATAAATTTACCATTTCATCCAAATTAACGAGCAGTCCTTGATAACCGGCATGGCGCACGAATAAACTCATGATTTTTAATGAGTCGTAGAAGGAAGCATCAGAGATAATTGTGCGCACACCCAGATCACGTTTCGCGTCGGTCTTAGTAGTATATTCTGCCCGCAGCCAGCGAATAGCGTTAACTTTTAGCTCGTCATTGCCTTCTTCGTGTCCTTGCCAATAAGCCTCAATAACTTTGGCAAAATCATAGCCGCCTACAAGTTCAGTCAGCTCCGTTAAATTGTGCTGGATAACGTCACTAATCGCCTCCCCACTGCTATCCGCTTGTTTGCGGGCCTCAGTAATAAAACGCTCAACCACACTAGCAAGACCATTACCATCAGGCTTATTACGCGTCGATAAATTACGCATCAGCTCAGAATATAAATTTCTTGCTTGCCCTGATGACGCTTGGATACGTCTATCAGGTGATAAATCGGCATTAACGGTGACCAATTTACGCTCAAGGGCAATGGCGCGAACTACGCTTAAGAAAAAAGTCTTGCCTGAACCATATTCGCCAATAATCAGCCGAAAGGCAGAGCCACCGTCAGCCACACGTTCAATATCGTCTATCAAGGCTTTGAGCTCGTTAATACGTCCGACTTGGATGTGCTGAATACCAACTTTAGGAGTCACGCCAGACTTGAGCGACTGGATAATTGCATCACGCTCTTTGGCTCTGATTTTTTTAACGCTCATATTTATTCCCTTTATTTACTGTTTTATTGACTGAAAGCTTTTAGCTCTTCTACAATCTCAAAATCGACTATGACTTCATCATCATCTTCTAATACAGGCGCATCGACGTTTTCATATGCCCAATCGTTAATAGTTTCAATGGCGCCATTTATCATTAGGTTAAGCGACTCGCATAATACGTTAACAGCTTCACGTTGCCATACCTCAGCACTAATAAGCTGATGATATAATTGGCTATGACTACTATCTAAGCCATCTATGGTCGGCTTGTTATCTGAGTTTTCAATAAGCACATTACTCTGCTGATCAGTCGCCGTCTGATTAATTATCTCTAAGGTTTCATTTTCTTCTGACTCATCCTCTACGGCAAAAATGCTGCTTAGCATCGCTTTAGCTACTGCTGTCTCGCGTTCATGTAGGGCTAATAGTTCAGCGTCAAAACTAAATAAGGTGCTGTTTTTGCTGCTATTATCTTTGGCTTGAGGCGCATTATTTATGCCCGTGTTTACTTTTTTATTCGTCGTCAACTGATGGATATCACTAGTCACTAACGTTTTATCTAAACCTAAAGCTTGATATAGCTTTTCGATTTGTTTAATTTGACTGGGTTCGATATTACCATTCGCTAAGGCAACCGTAATAATGAAACGGCTGATAAAACCAATATATTGCTCATCAAGAGTAGCCAATGTTGACTTTAGACCCGCCATATTTGCTGGAGTGTTTAATTGCCATAGCAAATAAGCTCTAAGCGAGTCTTTTTCAATAGTGCTCAGCTGACTGTCTTCATTGAGCAGCGTCAATAAGGTGTCCACTTCCCTTTTATCAACATAGCCATTAATAGTCGCTACCATGGCGCCCAGCCTCATGGCTAAACCGACTTGATAGAAAGATGAACTGGGCTTAAACTCTTCACTAAACGCATCATAACCACCAGCAAATAACACAGCGTAACCATCTGATTGCAAGCGCGTCTGATGATAACGTTGGTCAGGAGCAATACCAAAACCGGCAAGCTCTAGCAGATTAATGATCAGCTCGTTTTGTTTTTTACTCAGCGCTTTGTTATCTGTTGGTAGCAAAGGCTCGTTTAAATATGACCATAGCTCTTTAGTCGTTGTCAGCCCTTCATTATGTTCTATAACAGATTCAGCCCATCTCTTAAATTTTTCAATGACAGGGTAACGGCTGTTATGAAGTAAAGGTTTTGGCAGTAGCATGATAGCGACAATGTCATCAGTCGAGCCGCCCTCTTTACCCAAATAACGACTGTAAGCATCTAAAGCGTCATTGCACTGCTCAGCGATATTTATAAGCTTTTTAACAGGCGCTCGTAAGACGCTCGGATCTGGTAGATCATCAAGGGTAAGCTCTACACTAATAATAGAGCGACTGGCAGCATTATAGCTAAGCTTGAGCCTAGTTTTATTAGCAGAAACCAAAAATCCGTTTGAATTAGCTTCATGATATAGAGTTTGGAATAATGCTTTGAACTCAGTCTCGCAGCGCTTGGCGGGAGTTTTAAAGTTGTATTCATTAGAATAAACAAGCCACTCCCACGCTAATAGCGCAGGAATAGGCAGTTGCAACGCTACTACCTTTGCCAAACGCATCTTAAATTCTAAGTTTTGGCTAGTTACGGGCGGCGGTAGTAAATGCCCAGTTTGCGCTTTATCTTCAAACAATAATGAGCGAATAAGGGTCATAAATGCTAAAAAATGCGCTGAATAACTGTCGAATGAAGCAGACTGACTGCCGTAGATATGATTGAGTCGTGTGATCTCTTCATAGATAGCCATAAACTCAGCGTCAGAGACGATATCGTCGTTAATGTGTTCAATAATACGGCGCTCAAAACCACCAAAATAAATGAATATATAACCAATAGGAGTACTTGGATGGGCGCGATTTGAGGCGAGCCAATCAAGATAGGCTCCTCGGCATTTAGAGGACAAGCGCTCATAACTGGGCCAGTAGCCAAGAGAGTCATCCTGATGAATTTGCGAGGCACTATGGATCACTTTAGAAGAGCTAACAGACAAGCTATCATCGAGTAGTGACGGTTCACATCCGAACCCCGTTAACATTTCCAGCTGACCACCAAGATAATAAAAACCGCGCTCAATAGAGCGTCCGTTAATATTCAAAGATTCATTTTCTTTGATCCAGCGTCCTAGCTGTTTATTGGATGAAGTATTCGAAGCGTTGGATTTAGCAGACGAGATAATAAATGATGCAAACTCATCGTTATCATGATTTTGAGTAGAACGGATATTTCTACGAGAGTTATGAGAATTGTCAGGCTTGATATCAGGGGGCAATTCTATAAAAGTGGACTTCGCTGTTTTATTACCTTGAGCGTCGGCATCATATTTTTGTTTAAAAAGTGCCTTCACGTCTGCAATAAAATTCTTCATTAATGATAAGATCCATACTGATTAATATCAAAGTTGTTATAAAAAAGCACATGACTAACATTCATTCTAACAACAAACGTGCATTTTTTAATATTTATTTATTAAAATAATCAACCTATCACCACCACACCGGATCATCACTTTCCCTAATAGATTTTCTAATTGTCTCGACCGTTACCTCATCTGCGGACAGCTCAGCGATAAACCGTGATGGCTTGTCAAAGTAACCTGAATAGCTAGAGAAATAATCTGGCGCAGTCAAGTACAGCCTGCTCTTAGCACGACTACAGGCAACATAAAATAGTTTGCGTTCTTCTTCGAGTTCCTCAAAATCAGCCAAAGAGCGATGATGCGGCGTGATACCATCGACCAATGAATTAACAAAAACCACTGGCCACTCCAGTCCTTTAGCACTGTGGATGGTCGAGATAGTGACTTTGTCTTTATCTGCTTCCTCAGACTGACTGGTCATCGCCACTGAGTCATTAGGTGGATCAAGCGCTAGATTCTCTAAGAAATTATCAAGACTACTGTGCTCTGTTGCCAAGTTTTTGAGTACGCGAAAGTCCTCGCTGCGCTCTCGCCAGTTTTCTTCAATCGTTTTTAGGATAGGAATATAAAAATCTAAAATCAGCTCAATGATCGTATCAACCGACTCTGCTTGTTGAGCCTTGGTCAGTACAGTATGTAGCGGCTCAAGCTCAGGGCTTTTTTTGCTAAATTTCGGTAATAGTAATGGCTCAAATGAATTATTCTCAGTGTTGATAGCTTGAGTCAATCGCGTGGCAGTGACTGCCCCTACTCCTTTGAATAAGGTTAAAATACGATGCCATGCAATGGTGTCATTGGGGTTATAAAGTATTTTGACAAAGGCCAAAACGTCTTTGATATGCCGTCTTTCAATAAACTTGATACCGCCTACCACGATAAAAGGAATATGCCGCTCCATAAATTCTAACTGTACATAGTTGGACTGAAAGGATGTGCGACACAGTACCGCAAAATCATTGTAATCATGATCTGATTTTAACGCGATGACCTTATCGGCGATATATTTCGCCTCTTTCGTTTCATCACTTGCGCGGCTAAAAATAGGTTTTTCGCCCGTTATAGTCGCGTTTGAGTACAGCTGTTTTTGATAACCCAAAGTGATTTGCGCCGATAGCGCGTTAATATAATTTAAAACAGCGGGCGTACTTCGATAATTTTGCTCAAGCTTGATAAGACTCGCTTCAGGATAGGTTTCACCAAAGAGTAAAATGTTTTCATAATTAGCGCCGCGAAACGCATAGATACTTTGGTTGTCATCACCCACGACCATCAGCGATACGGACGCTGGTGCGCAAATCAAGTCGATCAATTGTTTTTGCGGAATATTGGTATCTTGATATTCATCAACCATAATATAACGATATCGGTTTTGTAATAACTGTCGAAAAGTATCATTGGTCTTTAAATGGCGCACGACTTGACTGATAATGTCATCGAAGTCATAGAGATGATTGGCGCGTTTATACTCATGAAAATCGATCGCCAATTGTTCAATAATAGGAATATGTACGGCAATATCAGGATAATTACTTTCGATTAAGTCGCGAATCTGAATACGACGATTTCTAGAGGTGGAAAAAATATTTTGTAGCGTGCGTTTGCGTGGAAAAGCTTGTTTTTTGATTTGGGCGGGATACTTTTTTTCTTTATAAATTAAGTCGATGGCATCTTCACTATCGCCTGTGTCTAGGATAGTAAATCTTGGGTTGATACCAAGTAGCCCTGAATACTGACGCAATAGCATATTGCAAAATGAGTGAAAAGTGCCACTGGTGATATCGTTTAGCGCTTTAGTGGTTGGCAGTATATCTTCAGATAATTCTTCATCAGACAATCGATTGACGAGTAACGTTTTGGCGCGACTTTTAATTTCATTGGCAGCTTTACGGGTAAAAGTGAGTAGCAAGATACTGCTGGGCATCACGCCGTTTTCTAACAAATAGCTGGTACGATACGTCAGCGTTTTGGTCTTGCCAGAGCCAGCACCAGCGATTACCAATACTTTCCCATCAATGGTAGTGGCAGCTAGCAATTGGTCAGGATTTAGCTCACTGGCGTAATCTACTTTTAAGCCTAAATCACTATTCAATCTTTGCTTAAGTAACTCAATATTTGCATCGTCGTCAGCATCTATTAGATTGGCCTCTAGCTTTTTAATCGCTTTTTCAAGACGCGCAAGCTTGGGTTTAATCTCCATAAAATTCTGTGGATAGTCATAGCAGCGCGTATCAAAAATCGTGGTAGTCATTATAGGAATTTGCCTTTCATTTTATTTTAGCCGCCTTTACCTATATAGAGCACTCAATACGACGTATTTCTACATAGAAGCTTAAAGGTTTGGCGAAGAGATTTTATTATTAATAGTGACTATGGCTTGTAAATATTAGTGTTGCTCAATAAGTTACGGGCGCTCATCTTGAGTGTATCTATAAGCCAAACTATTATTTTATAGTACAGCTTACCATAATTGATAAAACAGCAAAATTGCCAACGATGAGTCACACAAAATCTCAGTATACCGGATAACAACATCACCCATATTGGGTTAAATTTGCTACAATATGCCCAATTTTGATTTACTATTTGACTAAGTTTTATAATGACTAAGTTCTATAATGACTAAGTTTTATAATGATTAAGTACCGAGTTTTACAATAACTAAGTACCGAGTCTTATATTGACTACGTATCAACTGATTTTATTAATACATTGAGAGACTGTTATGGGTTTTAATTGCGGCATCGTCGGCCTACCAAACGTGGGTAAATCCACCTTGTTTAATGCTTTGACCAAAGCGGGAATTGCCGCTGAAAACTTTCCGTTTTGTACCAAAGATCCCAATACGGGTATCGTGCCAGTGCCAGACCCACGCCTAAAGAAGCTGGCTGATATCGTCAATCCTGAGCGCGTATTGCCCACCACGATGGAATTCGTTGACATTGCAGGTTTGGTTGCTGGCGCGTCCAAAGGCGAAGGTATGGGTAACCAGTTCTTGGCCAATATCCGTGAGACCGATGCAATTGCTCACGTGGTACGCTGTTTCGACGATGATAACGTCGTACACGTTGATGGTCGCGTCAGCCCTATTGATGATATCGAAACTATCAACACCGAATTGGCATTGGCTGATTTAGAAGCCGTTGAGCGTGCAATCCACAACCAAACCAAAAAAGCTAAAGGTGGTGATAAAGACGCGCAAGCATTGCTTGATGTGTTTAAAAAAGTTGAGCCATTATTAGCAGAAGGTAAAGCAGCACGCGCGGCAAACCTTGATAGCGATGAGAAAAAACTGATCAGAAGCTACGGATTAATCACTTTAAAGCCAACCATGTATATCGCTAACGTCGCTGAAGATGGCTTTGAAAACAACCCTTATCTAGATGCTGTACGCAACTACGCGACTGGCGATGATTCAATTGTGATTGCACTCTGTAATCAAATTGAGTCTGAAATTGCCCAACTTGATGAAGATGACAAAAAAGACTTCTTGGCTGAAATGGGCATGGAAGAAGCGGGTCTTGACCAAGTGATTCGTGGTGGTTATGACTTGCTCGATATGCAAACTTACTTTACCGCTGGTGTAAAAGAAGTTCGCGCTTGGACAGTCGCTATCGGGGCAACGGCTCCTCAAGCAGCTGGTGTGATTCACACTGATTTTGAGCGCGGTTTCATTCGTGCCGAAGTTATTGCCTATGATGATTTTATCGAGCACAACGGCGAAAAAGGTGCTGCTGCGGCTGGTAAATCACGCCTAGAAGGCAAGACTTATATCGTACAAGATGGCGATGTGATGCATTTTAGATTTAACGTGTAGTACATTCCCGTTCTGATAAAAACCAATATAGAGCAATCTATGTTGGTTTTTTTTATGTCTTTCATGTTATATTATAACGTAACTATTTCGGTTCTTATATTCCCTTGTTTCATATTTATAAAGGCATTTTTCATGATAGCGTTTACCCGTACTCATTCTAAAACGGCTCTACTTTGCTTTGCTTTCTTATTAGTGGGCGCAGGCTGCGAACAAAAACCTGAGACACCACTGCAAAGCGATAACGCTACCGCGACGGACGCCAGCACGGATACCACGCATGAGGATCACGAACACGACGCTCATACGGACCATGATGAACACGCGCATGATGAGCATGCAGATCATGAGGAGCACGATCACGGACATGAAGGCCATCATCATGATGCAGCAGATATGACCACTTACGCCTGTCAGCCTGAGCAAGAAATCAAAGCCCATTACGATCCTGAAAACAGCGCTCAACCTGCTACCAGTGCGCACTTATTAATCGATGGGATTGAATATGATCTGACAGCCATGACTTTACCTAAAAACAGCAATGCGGGTGCTGCCTATGAGACCGATATTGGTATTGCTAATGATGCTGGCATGAGATGGCAAGTGAGCGCTGATGCCACTAAAGCCGTATTAAGCAATAAAACACTAGATAATAGTGTCGCTGAAAGCAATGAAGCCGTACTATTTGACTGCCAAAAAACAGACGGCTAATAGTTATTAATCAATACTTATCTTAATCACTACTCACGACTCACTAAAGTTTATCCCAAAAAGGTTGTCACTATCTGCCATAAAACAGACGGTGACAACAGATGAACCGACGCGACTATTTTGCTATAGTCAATAATGAATAAAATGGATACAGGACACTATCCTACGTGACTGAGACAAATTTTTCTTGCTTGCTGTGCCTATCCAGACAGAGGCGACAAAAAATTTATCCCAGCCCCGTTGTATCTTTTTTATATTGACCAGACTCTATGCTAAGAGCAATATAATAACGACTGTCCATTCATCATTGGGATCATAATAATAATGTCTAATCATCTATCGTTCTCCTCTGCTACCACACAATGGTCACACTTACTGAGCGCTCAACGGCTGGGATCATCCAAAAAACCCAAAATAGGTGAAACGGCGCGTTCGCATTTTCATAAAGATTATGACCGATTGGTTTTTTCTCACTCCTTTCGCCAACTCAATCAAAAAACTCAAGTGCATCCATTGACCAACCAGCTCGGCATTCATACTCGCTTGACCCATTCACTTGAGGTCTCTTGTATTGGCCGCTCTTTAGGTATGATGGCAGCAGAGAAGCTCCATGACAAATTAGATAACGGTTTACCAGCGGGAGTCTCGCCAGCCGACGTTGGAGTGATTGTACAAGCAGCTTGTCTTGCTCACGACATTGGCAACCCGCCATTTGGTCATGCGGGAGAATACGCGATTCGTGATTGGTTCAGAAATCCGAACGCTCAGGCTGTTTTACGAAACTTAAGCACCAACGAGCAATTAGACCTGCTGGCGTACGAAGGCAATGCACAAGGATTTCGCCTGTTAGCGCGCAATGAACATCATCCTGATAAAGGCGGTATGCGTCTCACTTGTGCAACGTTGGGTGCTTTTATGAAATACCCTTGGCTGGCAACTCATAGCAATGATGTTAGTAACGATGTCAGTAATGATAATCCAGACAATAGCGTGAATATAAGCAGTGCTGTGAGTATAAATAATAACGTGAGTATAAACAGTAACGTGCAGAAATTTGGTTGTTTTGATAGTGAGTCAGCGCAGTTAGAAGCATTGGCCGCAACGCTGCACTTACCTCGCTCAGAGCAACACGATGGTTTTGCCCGTCATCCATTGGCTTATTTATTAGAAGCTGCGGACGATATCTGCTATGCCTTGATAGATTTAGAAGATGGCATCAATCTGAATATGCTCACCTATACCGATGTGGCCAGTATATTTTATGAGCTGATCGGCGAACGTCCTAGTAGTATTCAACTGCCAGCTCACATGTCAGTCAGGCAGAGTTTAGCGTCATTACGGGCACGCGCGATGATGCGTCTGGTCAATACGGTGACTGATGCTTTCGTGGCTAATAACGATGCCATGTTGGCTGGGAAACTGGACGGTAGCTTATTTGCTCACTGTGATGCAAGCGTGCAAAACGGCATCAATCAAGCCAAACAGTTGGCACGTGAGCAAATATTCAATCACCCAAGTAAAGTGAGAATGGAGCTAATGGCCAATCAGTGTTTGCATCGTTTGCTAGATGCCTTTGTGCCAATTGCTTGGCTAGGCAGTCAAACCGCAACCACCTCAATCACTTCAGCACCTATGTCTTTTGAACAGCAGCGTCTATTAAGCCTATTACAGCCACATCTTGACGAGCAGCGCCGCGAACTATCAGACAATACCTATCATAATATTTTGAATATCTTAGATTTTATTACGGGTATGAATGACCATGAAGCGTATAGATTGGCACAGGAATTACAGGGTCATTGGGGAACGATGGTGTAGGCGTTTAAGACAAGTTGCGTATTTCAGTCGTATTTATGCGCTGAAATGAGTATCATAAACCTCTAATGGACAATTTTGAAATATTATGAGCAGTCGCGAACAAAAGAAACTTCAAACTCGGCACGCGTTTTTTAATGCAGTGCTCGACTTATGCATGACAGGGCAATCTTTTAGCTCTATCAGCCTCAGACAAGTCACTCGTGAGGTCGGTGTTGTGCCGACGGCATTTTATCGCCATTTCAATGATATGGAGTCGCTTGGGCGCGCATTGGTGGTAGAGGAATTGGGCGGTACGCTAGCAATATTAAGCGACAGCTTACAGATTGGCCGCAAACGTAGCTTTGATCGCCAAATTGCCAAAAGTATTCAGCTGTTCCTATCTATGGTTAGTGATCAACCTTATTATTGGCAATTTTTAGTCAGCGAGCGTTACGGTGGCTCAGAGGCAGTTCGCAAGGCTATTAACGAATTGGTTAAAAAGCACGCACGCAGTCTAGCAGAAGATCTTGCGCTACAGCCAGCCTTTACCCACATTAATACCTATGACCGCCGCCTATTGGCTGAGGCTGGTGTCAATATGTTCTTTTCTTGGATCATTGATTGGTTGGAATTGACTTATACGGAAGACCATGATGATGAAATCGATTTGAGCGAGATCGAAAACAATAAACAGCTGATGCTACACAATTGCACCCGCCAAGCACAGATGCTGTTTTATGGCGCTTATAACTGGAAGTCTAGTGAAGAGACGCGCCTAAAAGATTAATGGTTGGTTTTTGATAATTATCAAAAGCTGGGTCTAAAAGCCCATAAGCGCTGCGTCACTACTTTAATATTTTTGGCCTTATTACTGTCATCAGTATTGTTCGTGCTATTGGCGTTGTTGTTACCAGTATTGGCGTTCTCGCTATTAGGGCTATTAGGAACAGTATTATTAGAATCGCCACTATTTGCTATTCCGCTAGCATCAGTCGCCGTTTTACTGATCAATACCGTTGCAAAGCGTTGTCTTGCCTGACCAACATTCGAATTGTCGGTAACCGTAATAAGTGCCATAAAAGCCTGACTATCAATGGCCAATAATGGTGTTAATTCGGCTCGTTGCTTTGTATCTAAACCACTTAAAATAGGCAGTTGCCACACATCATCAACGGATTCTAACGCCCGCTTTGACCTCATATCGACCAGCTGTTGCATCTGCTCACGAGTGCCACCGTCCATCAGTGCAGCCAACAAAACAGGACTCGCTGTATTAACGTTAATAGGCACTGAGTAAGGCACAGCGGTGACATAAGGACGGAGTGTGGCCAGCACCTCAGCAGTGACACCTCGAACTTCTTGCAGCTGATCGATACTGACAAAAGGCTGATTTGGCAACGTTTTATTCACTGCGGTACTTGATTGCTGATTGTAGACTGCTTTTTCATCACCACCATCTAAATATACGTCACTGTCCGTGTCTTGATAATCAAGTACGGCAATGGCAATATCAGGCTCTAAGTTTAGTTGTGTCAATAGCCTTTGAAAGAGTGCTAAAGCGGCGGTATCAACCGCTCCATTCTGATATAAGTTATTGATATTAAAACGAGCGGCCTCATCGCGTAATTCAATGCCGATACTGTGTGCGCCTAAAGCATAAGGCGGTATTGGTTGCGCCCAAATATCTTGCTCGCTATCTGTGTCGTTCAGTTTGTTGTCAGCACCAATCATAGTAATTGCCAATTGCTGACCTGCATTGATGTCTTGCAATAATTGGTTTTGGTCAAACACTAAGCCACTGCGCCTAATGGCAATCTTTTGGCTGGCTAGCATCGATCCTGCGACCACAGTAATACTGACCACCAAAAGCAAGATAGTGAGCAGCGCTACTCCGCGCTGAGAGTGCGCTGTCATTGACATAAACAGGCTCTGTCACTGATTCGATGGGACATTTTTATACGACCTTATCATTCAATACTACATTATAGATTGCTATTTCCCACATCACTATTAGCAGGGTTATTGCTACTTTCACCTTCGTTATTATTGCCATCATCTTTGCTATTTTCATCGTTTTTATTATTAGGAACGTTTGAGCTACTGCGTGGAATCGGTTGCGGCGCAAGTGCCCACTGCCAAGTGATTGGCATGTCTTGATAAGTAAAACTGACTGCTATACCTTTTGGCAGTAAAGCCACTTCGGGCTGTGCGCTCGCTGTAGCAGCTATCTGCCCAGAAGCACTATTGGTATTATTGTTGCTGTTTTCGTCAGGGAACTTAGGGCTCAATTCTGGTAAATATGCTTGCCAACGTCCTGCGGCGACACCTTCGAGCAGCACACTATCCAAGCTAACGCTATCACGCCCACTATCCAAGCTGGTGTATTGGCGACGAATTAAACGCTCATCTGCAAAAACGTACTCGACATGTTGTACACTGGTACTGCTTTGATAGCGTGGATCAGGATCGGCAAAGCGTATAAAGCTGACATGTTCGCCATCTAAGCTCATAAAAGGCTCAGGTTGGCTCTGTTCTGCTTGGCCACCATCATTGAGACTGTTATTCGAAATACTGTTATTCGAGATGCTGTTTTTTTGAATACCTACTGCTTGATAAGGCATGATTTGACCCATGTCTTGCTGTAGCTGCAGATAAGCATATTGTAATACAGCCAAATTGTCAGCATGGAACTGCGCGCGTTCACGAGCACGGTTGACACTATCGAATACTTGCCAGCCCGCCACTGCCAACACCGCAAATATTGCCATGGCAACCATCAGCTCAAGCAGCGTAAATCCATGTTGTTGCCTCACAGATTACCCCCTGCTGATCTCGTCACATCTGTACCAAGACTGCCCAAATCCAAACTACCAATATCTTGCTTGGCATTGCTTACTATGACATCGATATCAGTCACTGCGTTGCGCGTCTGTCCATCGATAATAGGGGCAACGGCAATATTCACCTTCTTTAATGCAGGCGTAATGGCATCACTAACCGTCATTACAATTTGCCAATCACGACCTTGAGCATTGATAGTCTGAGTACGATTTGCCGTCAGCCACGTCTCTTGAATACGTAAATCAGCCGCCGCATTCTGTGCGACGAAATGTGCCAGTGTGCGGGTGCGCAATACATCAACTGAACTCAAATAGGCGCTACTTGCGCGGCTAGCGGCGATAGCGACCACTGCCAAAATAGCCAAAGCAACCATCACTTCAATTAAGGTAAAGCCCCTCTCACGCCTAGACTTAGGAAACACTCGCTTAGCAGACATAGTAAGCGACTTAGAAGAAGTATCCATCAACTACGACCCCTGTCCGATCATCATACTACCATCAGGCATAATCGTAATCACCTCACCTACCAAACGTGAATTATGAATCACTTCAAGGGTAACAGGAGCCGCCTGCCCAGTCCCAAACCATAATATCTGTGGTACCGTTTGATCGGTAAACCAAGGCTGTAATGTTTGAGTTTGTTCAGGATTCGATGAGTTACCAGACGCCAAGCTTTGAACCCTTAAACTGACACCAGCAGGCAATTCAGGCAAGCTGACTTCTGGCTCAATCTCCCAGCTTGGGGTTGGCGGTTGATCGCCCATAGACCCTGACATATTTGTCAGATCTGCAGACAACTCCATGGCGTTTTTGGGACGACTATCCATCCTATCTGATGTGACCTCAGCCGTTTGATACGCGGTATAAGGATTCGATAAGGTGACAATGACAGGGGTGATCTGACCTTGCTTATCCGCTTGCAAACTTAAACCCATTGGCTGCATACGCTCTGCCGATAATAGTCGAACGTAATTTAATGAATCGGTCAAGTGCTCATAAAAAGCACGGTTTTTTCGGGATTCACTGCTACCGACCGACAAGCTCATCATGCCAGCAAATATGGCGATAATAACCACCACGACCACAATTTCAACGAGCGTAAAACCCGTTTGTGACCGAGAAATACTCGATGGGTTAGCATTTGATCGATTAGAAAAGGAAACAGGAGGATTGTTTAATGAGGAATATTCACGTCGATGATAACGATGTAGCGAACGTTGGCTGGTTAGGCCTACATGGCAAATGGCCGCTGAGCTGGACTGAATCTTGGCAGTGACCGGCATATTGCACCTATAAGTCTATAATTGGCTTGTCGTATGTAGACGTGTGTCACGTAGTATCGTTAATTTTTTAAAGAATTTGGCGCGATAGATTTAACCATGCTGCCAGATAGAATATGACAACACGGTATGCTTTCAACAGTACTCTAGATGATATCAAAATTAGTAGACAAGCTAATAACTGGTATTGCGATGCTCTTCCGATTCAGTATCGATTTGCTCTACCAGCTCCTGCATATCTTCATCCATTACCTCGTCTTCATCTTCATCCGCAGGATAATGACTGGGCAGCTCAAGCATTTGCTGGACAAAGGCGTAACGCAAGGTATCACGGCGACCCAAGTAGCGCTGATAAAAACTAGAATTTAATAGCCCTGCACCGCCTTGACCCATTGCCCAAATGGAAGATAAATAATCACGAGTACTTAGGTTACTATGCTCATCCTTCAGATAAGCACTGATAATATCAATCAAACGCTTCATACGCTGACGACGAATATCATATAGCTCACCAAATAAGCGATTGAGACCGGTTACCGAAGCTGCCAAACGCTCTTCAATTTGATTGAGTAACATCGCTTTTTGTGGATTAAACAGCTGCTGAAAAATCATTCGAGCAACGCCTGCCGATGGGCAGTCATCAATACGATTGATCTCAAACAACTGCTCTTCATAACGAATGATAATACGCAAATAAAGCTCATCTTTGCTGGAGAAATGCTTATATAGTGTGCCTTTAGCCAAATCAAGCTGGTCTGCCAAACTGTCTAAAGTAATATCACCATCGCCCGACTCAAGTAGCAGTTGCTCTGCCATCGCTAAGATATTCTCTTCTCGTGCCTTGAACTGATGCTGACGACTCATAACCTCTCCTAAAACCTGACAATATTAGGCATATGACCATTGTATATGTTCATGAATCGGCATTAAAAGTATGAAACCATACAAATTCTGCTCGAAGACCATCAAAGGAAATATGCTTATGTGTGCTAAAGAGTCATTGATAATCATAGGATTACGCTAGCCGTTCAAATTACTGAAAGCGTGAAAACATAAGGCTATCTCATAAATGACTGAGTGGTCATAGCATAACCATTTTAGTGATACTGTGCCAGTAAATTTTCAAAGTTTTTTGCAGTCAATGTACCCACGTCCTCCGCACTACAACCATACATATCTGCGATATAACTCGCCACGTAAGGCACATAAGCCGGCTCATT
Organism: Psychrobacter immobilis; assembly: GCF_904846225.1. Classification (GTDB taxonomy): domain Bacteria; phylum Pseudomonadota; class Gammaproteobacteria; order Pseudomonadales; family Moraxellaceae; genus Psychrobacter; species Psychrobacter immobilis_F. The sequence continues at coordinate 77,103 of NZ_CAJGZJ010000003.1, forward strand.
GGGTCTGCCACGTTTGGGCACAGGCGCTAAATAAGGGCTGTCTGTTTCGATCAATATTCTGTCTTTGGGCATATTTTTTGCAGCCTCTTGAATTATTTGAGCGCTTTTGAAACTGACGATACCCGAAAATGAGATATAAAACCCTAAGTCCAGCGCTCGTTTCGCTGTCTCCCAATCTTCAGTAAAGCAATGAATGATACCGTGTTCAGCACCTTCCGCTTTTAGGATATCAATCGTATCTTCTTTGGCATCACGCATGTGTATCACAAGTGGTTTTTTCAGGCTTTGGCTAGCATGAATATGACGGGCAAGGCTGGCTTGCTGCTCTTTTTTATTCTCAGTTGACCAATAATAATCCAGACCCGTCTCCCCTATCGCCCATACATGATCAGCGCTGGCAGTTTCTATCAGTCGCTCGACAGTCGCTGACTGTAACACCCCTATATCTTCGCAAGGATGGATACCCACGCTCATACCGAGATTGAGCGTCTCATCATTATAAGTGGTAATAATTTTGGCAATGTCATCGTATTCAGCAAAATCGCACATAATCGCCATCGCACGGGTGACATTGGCAGCTTTCATAGCATCAATCGCACCGGACAATTGACCATCATATTTCGTTAAATCTAAACGGTTTAGGTGGCAATGCGTATCTGTAAACATAAATAATCTCGTTGTTAGAACGTTATTGGTAAAAATGGTATTAAGTAAAAATTCGTTAGCGTATTTATTGCTCTATGGAAAGGTTTTTTCAAGCAATTCGAAACTATAGTCAACGAAAAGTTAAATCGATACATCCATAATCAGGTACTACTGGTATAAATTTTTCTCGCTTGCTATGCCTGCGCAGACAGAGGCTATGAAAATTTATCCTAGCAGCCGTATATTTTTATAGTGGATTGACTATACATAGAATTAGTGCAGCGGCACATAGAATTAGTGCAGCGGCACATAGAATTAGTGCAGCGGCACATAGAATTAGTGCAGCGGCACTACGCGCATGACTTCTTCTATGGTTGTAAGCCCTTCGCTAATGCGCTTTGCTCCAGACAAACGAAGTGGTTGCACGCCTTCTCGGTACGCTTGCTGCTTGAGTGAATCTAAACTTGTATCAGCAGCGACCAACTTCTTTAACTCATTTGATAACGGCATGATCTCATATAGACCAACACGGCCTTGATAACCCGTATGGCGACAATGCTCACAACCCTGCGCCGTATAAACTTGCGCGGGCACTGACGCACGCCAAGGCTGTACCAGCTCTTGCCACTGAATGGCAATTTCACTGTCTGGAGTCACGTCTACTGCTTTTTTGCAGTGCGGACATAATGTGCGTAACAGGCGCTGCGCCATCACACCCAATATAGTGGCTGAGGTCAAAAACGGCTGGATGCCCAAGTCATGCAAACGCGTGATCGAGCTTGGCGCATCGTTGGTATGCAACGTCGAAAGCACCAAATGCCCAGTGAGTGAGGCTTGCACCGCCATATTTGCCGTTTCGGCATCACGAATCTCGCCCACCATAATGATGTCGGGATCTTGACGCATCAACGAGCGAATACCATCAGCAAAATGCAAATCGACACCTGGGTTGACTTGCATTTGATTAAAAGCGGGCTCGATCATCTCAATCGGATCTTCAATGGTACAGACGTTGACTTGCTCTGTAGCCAGCTGTTTGAGCGTACTATATAAAGTGGTGGTTTTTCCTGAACCCGTCGGACCTGTGACAAGGATAATACCATTAGGATGAGCGGTCAGTTCATGCCACATTTCAAGCTGTTTACCGGACAAACCCAATTGAGCAAACGAGCGCACCAGCACTTCAGGGTCAAACACACGCATGACCAATTTTTCACCAAAAGCGGTCGGCATGGTAGATAGACGTAGCTCAGTCTCTAGTCCTTTTGGCGTACGTGTCTTGAGGCGACCATCCTGTGGTTTACGTTTTTCGGCAACATTGAGCCGTCCCAGTATTTTAATGCGTGCGGTCACCGCCACTATAATCGCTAATGGCATCTCGTACACCGTATGGAGTACACCATCGATACGAAAGCGCACCTTGCCTGTCTCACGGCGCAGCTCTAAATGAATATCGCTGGCACGCTGCTCAAAAGCATATTGTAATAGCCAGTCAACCACTCTGACGATATGCTGATCATTGGCATCAGGATTGGTGTTATCACCCAGCTGCAATAATGCCTCGACATTGGTGACATCAGCCGCTGCCCGTTTATGGACACTATTTGCCCCTGCAATCGCTTGCGTGACTTGATAGAACTCTCGCCGATAGCGATGAATCTGCTCAGGACTCAGATAAACCGTACGATAGCTTTTAGCTTTTATCAGCTTTTCGATACTTGCCTGCCAGTCAGTATAAAAGGGCTGATCTGTACCAATAACCACTTCATCACCCTTCACATCAACCGGTAAAATATGCTGTGAGCGTGCATATTCAAAAGACATCAGCTGCGTCACGGCAGGGACATCGACTTTTAAAGGATCAATACGAACGAGTGCCATACCCGCTTTACTAGCAAGCCATTGATTCAACCATGCCAACGTTAATTTACTCTCAGGGTTATTATCAAGTGCGTGACCATTCGGCAAGCCAAACTCACTGATGGTGAGCAGTGGATGCTGCGCTTTATCACGACGGCTGGTAATCACTAGATTGTAGCCACGCTGATCAATCACCTTATCTGCCAATAATTCATCGAGGCACCAACGTAAATCAATCACTATCGAATACTTCTGAACAGACATATTTTTCTTCTTTTATTAGGGCGTGAATTAACTCGCTTGGGAATTGATACCAGTCTAAAACCAATGCAATGCAGCTACTGTATTATTCATCACCTAATGATTAATAAATTAGTGATTAGAAACTTATTTATTAACCGTCATACGGCGTTAATATGGTGCTATAAATCCACGCCTATTATATCGTTTATCTGCAACTGTCCCGACTCTAGCAATTGAAAGCTCACATCGACAGACTTATAGCGCATGACAAATGGCGCTTTTACTTCATGACGGCGATATGCTGGACGCGGGTCTTGCGCGATTAATGCTTTGATAGCATCGATATCAGAGACGAGTAATTGATGTTGAATCTTTTGAATCAGCGCAGCGACTGTAGCGGATTCTTTATTTTTACTATTTCTATAGCCACTTTTATCAGACTGCCCTTCATGAACCAAAAGCATGAATTGCTCATACGCTGATTCGGTGATGGTCACTTGTAATAATATAGGGGCAGTCGGTGCAAAACCACTCTCTGCATGTGCAATCGCATCACTATAAGCCACATAGGGTTTGATATCGATAATGGGCGTGTCATCTATCATATCTGCACCGCGAATCACCAGTAATACGCGCCCTTCTACAATCTCAACGCGCTCAAGTTTAACGACAGACAATCCTAACGCCGAAGGCCGATACATGCTACGACTGGCGAATACACCTATTTTTTGATTACCACCGAGTCTTGGTGGCCTTACCTGCGGACGAAAACTGCTGTCTGTCTTATTAACGCCATTATTCTTGTTGATATGGTTGTGATGAAACTGCCAACTGATCCAAATATGACTAAATTCGTCCAAACCAACAAAAGCTGCTGGCGTGTCATAAGGCGCTCGCATCTCAATGATGCTGGTCAGCGCCACCAAATTAGGCTGTCTGGGTGCGCCAAATTTTTGTGACAGCGGTGCACGATGGTAGCCAATAATTGGCGCATAGTAATCGTCATTTTGGGACGAATTTTCACAACGCATAAACCTACTCCATGATTGACAAACTTGCTTTTATCTTACAGTTCTGCCCGATCTTACAAAATTACTCGCTAACGATATTCCATTTTATCATGCCACATAGTCACTGCTGGTCGGATTTTTATTTTAAAGTTTGGTATTATGAGCGAACAATTTGATGACAGCCTTTTAAATTGGTAGATTATTCTACGTTTTTACAGATTTTCTGCGCATCTCTACGTACTTATAACATTCGATAAAATGTTAAAATAGCGCTCAGATTTTTGGTTAATGAATATATAACATTATCAAACGCTGGCAAAATCGATACTTTAAAAACAATTACCTAGATAATATACAATACCAAAATACGGTCAGTACCAAGATACGATTTTTTAATTTGTCATTGAAAATACTTATTGAATACTCATTTAACTTAACGACACAGATAGCAACTTATTGACGAGGACTTTATGTCAAAACTTCGCACCGAAACGGTCACAGAGGTTCATCACTGGAACGACTCTTTATTTAGCATCAAAACCACTCGTGACGACGGCTTACGTTTTCGTAATGGCGAGTTTGCAATGATTGGTCTCGTTGTTGATGGCAGACCACTACTTCGCGCTTACTCGATTGCTAGCCCTAATTACGAAGACCAGTTAGAATTCTTTTCTATCAAAGTGCCAGACGGCCCACTGACCTCACGCTTACAGCATATCAAAGTAGGTGATGAGTTATTGGTCAGCAAAAAGCCGACAGGAACACTGGTACTAGATGACCTACTGCCTGGCAAACATCTATATATGCTATCAACTGGGACTGGAATGGCGCCCTTTTTGGCTCTAGCACGTGATCCTGAAGTTTATGAGCGTTTTGAAAAAATCATTTTGGTTCATGGTGTACGCCATGCTAAAGACTTGGCATATCGCGATATGTTTGAAAACGAGCTACCGAATGACGAGATATTTGGAGAATGGTATCGCGAAAAGTTTATCTACTACCCTACGGTTACTCGCGAGGAATTTAGAAACCAAGGCCGCGTTACCGATTTGATGAAGTCAGGCAAACTTTTTGAAGATATTGGATTACCACCAATCAACAAAGAGCATGACCGCGTTATGATATGCGGTAGTATGCCTTTTAATGCGGAAGTCTCAGCAATTTTAGATGACTTTGGCTTAACTGTTTCACCACGTATGGGCGTACAAGCGGATTACGCAGTTGAGCGTGCGTTCGTTGGATAAATTGCATTTTATCGATTCAATTTAAAATTATATTAAATAATTCTTGACGGCGAAAAATAGGCTGCTATAATACGCAGCCTATACAGAGTTAACCCTGTAGCCCAATTCGGTGATATCTATCTAATAGACATTATCTTCTAACATGCCAGTGTGATGGAATTGGTAGACATGACGGATTCAAAATCCGTTGCCTTTAAAGCGTGTCGGTTCGAGTCCGACCACTGGTACCAATACATAGTTCTATACTATCTTATAGAATAGCTAAAGCCCCTGATATCAGGGGCTTTGTTGTATCTGGCGTTCTATGCTGTCCTGCTCTGTCTATCCTAATCCATGCACTTTAAGTATACTCATGATGTAGTAGCTAATTAAATTGGACAGCTTCTAGGAGCTTGAACGCGAAAATAAAGAGCTTAAGCGAGCGAGTAAAATTATAAATAAGGCTGCTGCTTTTTCGCCTAAGCGGAGACGGGCTATCAACTCAACTAATGATCAACTTCATCGACGACAATAAAAAGCTCTATAGAATCGAGCCTGTCTGTAGGATTCTCACAGATGATAGTTTTTGATGCATTTCATTCTCTTGACGCCTTTTTCACTGATATGTTCAGTGAACGACTATCATATTAACTCTGCCCTTTAGGTAAATTTAATATTCAATTAACGCTGTATTATTAATAGCAATAATTGATTATGCAGTTTTTAGAAAAACACATTATCTCTCTCAGATAGATAGTCCTAAACATAATTTAGTACATTTGTACACCTAAAGACGAACACTAAACGTTCACTAGTAAGCCTACAATCAGGCTACACTATCTATAATCGGGAATACTCCTTAATCCTTTAAAATAAGAGATACAAGATGAGTAACGACACAAAATTGACAGTATACGAGTTGGGTATAATTAAGAACTTTCTTAGAGATCGATTGATATCGATAAAAATAAAAGAGTTTAGAACTGATTATCTAGCTGAAACCAAAGAAGAAATAAACGAGCGAGCGGATGCTTTCGGGTTAGAATTAACGGCAATTAGGGATAAAGTCGAAGTAATGATTTCAAGTCAATCAGATGTAAATAGCCAACTGATAAAAATCCTACCCAATAGTAAACGCATTGCTAAACCTGCTGTAGTTTAATAAAAATTAAGCAAATTCCTAAATGCTAAAACCACGATAAGTCGTGGTTTTTTCGTTTCTGGAGTTTAAGCACCTAAATAAAAAATTTGATTATTGTTTGTTATAGTCGAATCCAAACTGGTTTTACATAAGTATATGGTCCGGACTCTCAAACAATCCCTAATTTATTCAGCTTAAATTGAATACCATTCCTGTTATTTTTCAAATTTAAAGTAATCGGCTTTAATCAGAAAACTTAGTATTCAATTGCGAATATTTATCATTACGGTTACAATCCTCAACTTAAATTTCGAGCGAACACAATAGAGTTGCTTAATACTGCTCTAACCCTGTGGATTATAAAATGACCCAAGCAATGAGCGAAAATATCATTCGCGAGCAACGAAAAATAGAGAAAAAACGCCGCATGGTATTGTTGGCATTTGCAGTAGCGTGCTTAGTGGGGCTAGTTTTGGATGTGATGACAGGCCCTTCAATGTTACCTATAAGGGATGTGATTGAGGCATTATTGCGCCTAACGGGTGTGGAAGATAGCACCCATACCATTGTTTATGATCTGCGATTGCCCGTTGCTGTGATGGCGTTATTGGTTGGTGCATCGCTTGGGGCAGGCGGCGCTGAAATGCAAACCTTATTAAACAATCCCATGGCAAGCCCTTATACGTTGGGGTTGGCAGCAGCGGCAGGGTTTGGGGCTTCGCTCGTGATTGCGTTTGGTGGTTTTGGTTTACCTATACAATATGCCGTACCGATTGGCGCATTTGTTATGACCATGCTAGCCTCAGCAGTGTTGTTTTTATTCGCTTCTTTAAAGCAATTTGCTGCCGCTACTTTGATACTGGTGGGCATTGCCCTTTTGTTTATTTTTCAATCGCTATTATCGTTGGTGCAATTTATCGCATCGCCTGAAGTGTCTCAGCAAGTTCTATTTTGGTTATTTGGTAACCTAAATAAAGCCACGTGGACAAATATTGCGGTGGTTGCGGTGGTCAGCACAGTTTGCATTACCTTATTGATGCGAGATGGTTGGCAATTAACGGCTTTACGTTTGGGCGAAGACAGAGCCGCTGCCCTTGGCGTGAATTTAAAAATGTTGCGTATTAGAACGCTAATTTTGGTCGCTATGATGACGGCAACAGCGATTAGTTTTGTTGGAATCATTGGGTTTATCGGCTTGGTTGCCCCGCATGTTGCACGCCTATTGGTGGGAGAAGACCAACGCTATTTTTTACCAGCAACCATGCTCGCTGGAGCGGCTTTTTTATCATTTTCATCGGTGTTATCGAAAGTTATTATCCCAGGAGCATTGTTTCCTGTAGGAATTGTGACCTCATTTGTGGGCGTGCCCTTTTTGTTTTGGATTATTTGGAGTAAGCGGTGAGACAATTTATTCGTGCCACGTTGGTGACAGCAGTATTAATGACAGCGATGAATGCACAAGCTGAAATTAAGACCGTTCATGATGTATTAGGCCGTGACGTTAAAGTTGATTTACCTGCCAAACGAGTGGTTTTAGGGTTTTATTATCCTGATTATATTGCGGCAACGGGGGCAGATCATTTCGGACAAGTGGTGGGTATTTCTCGAGAGTTTTGGGAAAAATTCAACCCTGGCAGCTGGGCGTTATATAGTGAAAAATTGCCCAGTTTACAAGGCATTGCCGATATTGGCAATGTCGATAGGGGCACGTTCTCGCTTGAAAAAACCTTGGCAATGAAACCTGATGTAGTGGTATTAGCAAAGTGGCAATACGATACGCTAAAAGCTGAAATGCCTCGTTTTGAGGCGGCAAACATCCCTGTAGTGGTGGTCGATTATAACGATCAAAGCGTCGAAAATCATACGAATAGCACCAAAATATTTGGACAAATTGCAGGAACCGAACAACGGGCTAACCAAGCCGCCAAAGAATACGCCGATGGGATTGCTGATATCCAACAACGGGTTAAAGCCGCTGGGTCAGCCAAGCCAAAAATCTATATTGAATTTGGTGATAAAGGACCAAAAGAGCACAGCTTTACGTTTGGCAAAAACATGTGGGGTGCAATTGCCGATACGGTGGGCGGTGATAATATTAGTAAACCGTTTGTCGAAAACTGGGGGCCTATCAACCCTGAGCAAGTATTGGTGAGTAAACCTGATGTTATTATGATCTCAGGTACAGAAGTTGGTATGAAACAGACCGATGCGATGGCAATGGGCATCGATATCAGTGCCGATGAAGCCCAACGTCGGCTCAAAGGCTTTACCACGCGTAACGGCTGGGAAAATCTACCTGCGGTAAAAAATAACCGTGTGTATGGCATTTATCACGTGGCTTCTCGCTCGTTGTCTGATTTGGCATCGGCTCAGTTTATGGCAAAAGCCCTCTATCCTAAGGCCTTTACCGATATCGATCCTGAAAAAACCTACATGGATTTTCATGAAAAATACTTGCCAGTTAAGCCGAATGGCACGTTTTTTATCCAGCTAGGCTGCGGCGCAACTGTGTGTAAAGACGATGTATCAACGACAGCCACAGCGCCCAACAAAGTATCAGCCACAGAAACCACTACAGCCCAATCGACACCAACTGCTACGCCACCTCAAACAATATCATGGTGGGATAAGCTCGTTAATTGGCTGGGTAACCTGTTTGCTTAATTTTTGCTATTAACTTTATAAAGATATAATAATGCTTGAACTTGACCATTTAACCGTACAGCGTGGCTCGCTCACCGTTGTCAAAGCTATCAACGCCCAGTTCCACTCAGGCAAAATATATACGCTGCTTGGAGCAAATGGGGCGGGCAAATCAAGCTTATTAAAGGCGATTTTTGGTGAATTAGCGTTCTTGGGCAATATCCGCTATCAAGACACTGTGCAACGTAAAGCCCATCTGATGGCATGGCGTAAGCCCATTGCCTATATGCCCCAAGACAGCCATACCGATGCCGAGCTTAACACGCTTGAGGTAGTGCTTTTGGGGCGTATGGACGCGTTGGGTCGGCATATTAGCGATGACTTAATGCGTGAAGCGATTGACCTGATGGCGCAATTAAATATTGCCGAACTGGCACATCGCCCTATCAGTGCGCTAAGTGGTGGGCAGCGTCAGCTCGCTATGTTTGCCCAAGCCCTGCTACGTCGTCCCAAAATCCTATTACTTGATGAGCCGGTGTCGGCACTGGATATGGCACATCAAATCAATTTATTACAAAAGGTAAGGCATTATACTCAAGAACATCACCTTATTTGCTTGATGGTATTGCATGATTTAAGCCTTGCCGCTCAGTTCTCTGATGAATTGTTGCTGTTGGCAAATGGTAAAATTCAAGCACAAGGTACACCTCACGCAGTGTTACAGCCTCAAATTTTACGTCAAGTGTATCGAGTAGACATCGAGATTTTAACCAGTAGCCAAGGGTTGCCTGTTGTGCATCCTTACCGGAAAATCGATTAAATTGTTGATAATGATTAATCCACTTTTAACCCGTTTTCTTCTCAGGCAAGCTACTCGCTATCCCTGCCAAAATCACTGCCACAATACCTAAAATCTCTAATGCGCCGATGGTTTCCCCCACAAAAACTACCCCATAAATGGACGCAAATACCACGGTTAAATAAGACAATGCTGCCACCGTAAATTTTTGTCCCACATGATACGCATGGGTCATCGCTAGCTGTGCCAATAATCCTGCGCCACCAATACCGACGATATAAGGCAGGCTTTCTAGCGTCACACGATGCCATCCCACCCACGTTGCCAATACTGCCGAAATGACCGCTGCCACCGCCGAAAAGTAAAACACAATCCGCCACGCCGGTTCACCCATCAGCGACAACGCTCGAACTTGTAATAGAGCAAAAGCGGTGAAAATTCCGCCACTCAGCGTAATCAGTGTTGGAATCAACCTGTCTGACTCAAAGGCAGGTTTCAACATCAAACAAATACCGCCCAAGCCCATTAACAGCGCTACCCATGTTTTTAATGAGGGCGTTTCTTTTAGCCAGACAATGGATAAAATGGCAATGAAGACGACTGAGGTATAGTTAAGGGTTACAGAGGTTGCCAAAGGTAGCTGACTCAACCCATAAAACGCCAGTAACAATGCGGTTGTGCCTGCGACGCTACGCTGCATATGACCCCAAAAAAATGGGGTTTTAAGGGTCTGCCGACGCACGAGCGTCCCACAAAAAATCATCAATGCAGGCAGCAAAGAACGCCAAAACGCCAATTCGTAAGGGTTCATATCAAGCTGTGTGGCGGCATTTTTTACCAAAATATTCATTAAGGCAAATAAAAATGCCGCCACAATCATCCATGCTGAGCCCAACGCATACTTTGTTTTTATCATATCAATTTATCAAATGGTGAAAAAACGCTATTGTAGCATTTAGCTTCTCTATAATAGGCATGACCCCTACTATCAATCACGAGCAAAAACAGTTGGCGGTAATACCAGAGTCAGCTTTTTTTATCAGTGTAGCGAATGGATCACTATTAGGACGTGTCCTCATTTGGATTTTTTTGTGTCAGTAATCATGGTTGATGTGCATATTTCATCTGATAACAGACTCAAATTCTCTCTCTAAAAATCTAACAATACCTACTAAAACAAATCCATCAAATCAGGTAAGATAGGCATTATGACAGCGCTTATCTTACCTACTAATAATCCCCGCAAAATTATTCACATCGACATGGACGCTTTTTATGCCAGTGTCGAGCAACGTGACTTTCCTGAGCTACGGGGTAAACCATTGGCTGTTGGGGGCGATCCTAATGGTCGCGGGGTAGTAGCGGCCGCCAGCTATGAGGTAAGAAAATTTGGCGTACGTTCCGCTATGTCCTGCTATGAAGCACGCAAGCGTTGTCCAGAAGTCATATTTGTGCGACCACGTTTTGAGGTTTATCGAGCCGTCAGCAGAGACATTCGCCGTATCATGCACAGTCTAACGCCTCATGTTGAGCCTCTATCTTTAGATGAGGCTTATCTTGATGTCACCGGATTACAAGTCCATAAAGGATCAGCGACCTTGATGGCGAATTGGCTACGAGCTCAAATTCTAGAGCAAACAGGACTCACAGCGTCTGCTGGCGTATCATTTAACAAAATGCTGGCTAAAATTGCGTCTGACATCAATAAACCTAACGGTACGGCAATCATCACGCCAGCGGATGCCGATGCCTTTATTAGCACGTTACCCATCGAGCGCTTTCACGGTATCGGTAAAGCAACAGCAAAACGCCTACATGTCATGGGCGTGAATAATGGTGCTGACCTACGTCGCACGCCAGCCGCTATATTGGTGCAGGAGTTTGGTAAGCGTGGACAGTTTTATCATGACATTGCTCATGGTCGTGATGATCGCCCTGTCAAATCTGAACGTACCCATAAATCAGTTGGTTCAGAGACCACATTTAGAGACAACTTGAGGAATGATAACGAACTTCGAGTACAGATATATGAGCAAAATCATGATGCCTTTCATCAAATGAATAGCAAGCAGCTCATCGCTTATACCATTACTCTCAAGATAAAATATGCAGATTTTACTCAAATTACGCGCTCACATACTTTATCGACTGCTTTTGATAGTGCGGAATCCGCGCATTACTGGTTAGATAAACTGTTTTCGGATATACCGCGTCAGCTGCCTATTCGGCTAGTCGGTGTCACTTACTCGTCGTTGACCCCTGCCACCCAGTTATTGCCCCAGCTAAACTTGTTTGAATAATCTAAGCCAAACCTGATTTTGTTGGTTAGTGATATTAATAAAATATGCTTAGGCTATTTAAATAATATCAACGACTTTTATGCGCATCTGCACCTATTTAGCTGTCCTTTCTTATCCTCGTTTCTGCTACAATTACGCCAAAATTTACATTTATTTAAAGACTCATTATGACCGATTTTCACACTATAGACACTAATACTAAAACCTTAATTGCCGCTGATAAAGATCACGATGTCTTAGATTATTTAAGCGTTGAGGATTACGATTACGAGCTACCAGACAGCCTAATCGCACGTTATCCATTAGCGCAGCGCTCTTCCTCTAAATTACTGTATCTGCCAGCCAGCCATAAAGCCGATGACCTCGTTCAAGATACTATTAGCCACGATGACAGCAGTTTGGTTGAAGACCGTCTGTTTACTGAGTTGCCCGATTTATTAGAAGCTGGGGATTTGATTGTATTTAATGATACAAAAGTCATGAAAGCGCGGCTATTTGGTCAAAAGGACACAGGCGGTAAGATCGAGGTATTGATTGAGCGTTTGGTTGAACGCTCAGATTTGGATGTAGCGACGCTGCATGTAGAGACTATAAACGATAAACCAATCAATCAAGAACATATCGCGCTTTGTCATGTTAAAGCCAGTAAGGCGCTTAAGCTTGGACAATCTCTACAGCTTGGCGAGGGTCATATGAATGCGGTGATGATTGGCCGTCAAGAAAACTTATTCATTTTAGCGTTTAAGGCACCAATTTTGCCACATTTAGAGCTGTATGGTGAGTTGCCTATTCCGCCCTACTTTGAACGCCATGCTGATGAGACAGATAATACTCGCTATCAAACTGTCTTCCATGATCCAGCCAAACTTGCAAGCGTGGCAGCCCCGACGGCAAGCTTACATTTCGATGAAACGGTATTAAGTAAGCTCAAGGCAAAAGGCATTCATACCGCTTTTGTCACTTTGCATGTCGGTGCAGGTACGTTTGCGCCCGTCAAAACAGATAATTTGCTTAATCACACCATGCATAGTGAATATGCACATCTGCCGCAAGCGACTGCTGATCTAATCAATCAAACCCATGATAATGGCAAAAAGGTCATCGCCATTGGCACCACAGTGACGCGTGTTCTTGAAACCGCGTATCAAAAAACAGCCGTTGACGGACAAGCGCTTTCGAGCTGGTCAGGTGATACAGATATCTTTATTTATCCAGGGTTCAAGTTTGGGGTAATAGATCGACTGTTGACCAATTTCCATTTGCCTAAATCAACATTACTGATGCTCGTGTCGGCGTTTTCTGGTAAAGCCTCTATTGAACAGGCTTATCAACATGCTATTCAAAAGCAATACCGCTTCTTTAGTTATGGAGACGCGATGTTGCTTGACAAGAAGGTCAATTAGGGCGTGTTTAACATTCAACAGTGCCTATTTGTGAATGTTGAACACTCCCTCAACATTACTAAAACATTTTTTATATTGGTCGCAACAGTTGTGAAATAAACTGGTAAACTAAATGGTATTTTGTTATAACAGCAAAAACAACTTGTCTACTAAAGGGCGGCTCATGTCTTGTCATTTATCTCATCGCTTGACTACTGTACATCGCGCGGTATCAATGGCATTACTTTGTTCGGTAACTTTGATGTCGAATGCACAAGCCGCGACGTTTGGTAAGACAGTTGTCACCTCTGCCCAGCATGAACCGCTAGCTGCAAATATTTTGGTCACTGATATCCGAGCCGCTGACTTTTCGGCAAGTTTGGCAAATCCTACTATTTATCAGCAAATGGGGCTGACCCCTACTGATTCGATGACGGTTAGTTTTAGACCGACTTCTGCAACCAGTGGTCAAGTATTTATTACGACATCAAAACCTGTCTCTAAGCCTTTTGCTGATGTGGTATTGGCGATCAATGACAAAGGTCAAAGCAATGTCATTCCTAAGACATTGCTAATGCCACTCAATAATAGCTTACCCATTGACCCGTCCAAAAATATTGTGACAGGTGCAAAAAAGCCAAACTTACCAAGTGTCTCTGCAAGTACTGCTAAGCCATTAACTGTTAGAAAAGGCGCGCCGCCGCCGTTGATGTCGACATCTAATTTATCCGCGTCACAGTCAACCGCGAGAGAATTAGTGGTCTCTAAATTACCAGTACCCAGTCTTCAAACAAATAATATTCGAGCAAACGGTATTCAAGCCCCGACTGTGACATCCGCAATGATAACGGATGCTGACGCCGCTACTACAGTCAATACTGACAAACCGTTAGATATTTTAAATATACAAGTCACTCGTCAGATACAGCCAAGTAATAAGTCAGATATTGGCATTGCCGCCAACTCACCTATCATGCTAACCACGCCAAATAACCTTGAAACAAATACTACAAAGCCAAATCTTGATACGAATAATACAGCTGTCTCCGCTAGCAATATACCCTCTAACACAGTTGCCTCTGCGACGCCCGAAATAGTCAATAATACTGATATTTCTAGCAACACTGCAACTGATAATGCTATCACTCAATATCAAGTACAACGTAACGATAGCTTATGGGTAATTGCGCAGCAGATCGCACAAGAGAACAATCTAGATATTCCAACTGTGATGAAACAAATTCAATCACAAAACCCAGATGCTTTTATCAATAAAGACGCGGGTCAATTAAAAGCAGACGCCAAACTAAGCTTACCCAGCTACGATGTCATACCGTCACAAGAAAAATTAGAATCAGCTATCAGCGCACAGAGACAATATAGCCGCAGAGCAGACACACCTGTGGTCAAGAAAACCACTAAAACGCTCCCCAAAAAACCATCTGAGATGGCTCAAGCGGCAAAACAGCCTGAGAAACCCGTTATCACCAAAACACACACACTATCAAAAGCACAGTTTTCAGTGCTTGCCCCTGACCATAACGGTAGTGCAGATGGCACACAAACCAAGCCAGCCGCGACAACAGGTAATGGTCTGAGCACGGATATATTAGCAACGCTCAAATCATCAAGAAAAAGTGCCGCGGCGCAATCTCAGAGTTTGTCAAAGACCAGTAGTGCGCTTGATAGCTATACTAAAAAAATTCAACTACAGAACCGAAAACTGTCTGAGCTGCAAGCTCGTCTCAAAAAACTACGCAATCAATAATTGCCTGACTGATCAATGCAGTATGCCATGATCATAGGCGTGGGAGTAATTATGGACAATATGCTGTATATCATCGCCGCAGTGGTGCTTATCTTATTAGTAGTTGCTTTGGTCTTGCGAAAAAAGAAAGCACAGCAACCTTCAGTACAAGCGCCTGTAAAGTCAGGAAAAAATGCTGTTACTCCAGCTGCGGTGACCAAACCGGATTATGGCACTCCTACTCAAAGCAACAACAACCTTGAAAACAAATTTGATCATATTACGATTGCCCAGCGTTTTATAGATCAGCAGCGCTTTGATAAAGCGATTGAAACACTTGAGCGCGGCCTAAGTGAAAAGCCAAATAATAGCCAGTTATCTCTCAAACTGCTAAGCATATACGCCACTATTGATCAGCCAGAAAACTTCAATAACGTTTATAATGATATTAAAACTCAGAACGATCCGCAAACCATCGCTCAGGCCAATGAATTAAAAGCTTTATTTTTTGAAGAGCAAGCTCCGGTTGCGTTACAAGAGATGCCAGTAGAAGATCACACCAATTTTGAAAGTATCGATTTTGATTTACCAACCAGTCAAGTCAACGATAAAAACACCCTATCTGACCAACCAATCGCTGAGAGCAACACCAATGCTTTGGTAGAGGACTCTGTCGATAACCTAACTTTTTCAAATGATTTCGCTGAGACTGACTCTACCGCTAAAAACGTAGAGGAAGATTTTGATCTTACCATGAGCGATTTTGAAAATGACTTCGATGAGCCTGCTACTACTGAGACGCCTGCCACATCATTAAATATCACAGACCATAAAAATCTCGACACCTCTCCTACTGATGGCATGGCCACCACAGAAGATAACGAGATCATTGACTTTGATTTTGATTTTGATTTTGACTCTCCTGAACAAAGCGATTCTCCGACAGATATCTCTGTAAGTTCAGACACCTCTGATAGTGCTGTCAAAGAACTTTCACTAGATAATGAAGAATTTATTTTAGATTTTGATGATTTAGCGACTGATTTTGATAAAGAAAGTGAAGAAACGATTGCTGAAGCGTTAACGCTCAATACCACTCAAAGCAATGAGGATGACTTTACCTTATCTTTAGACAGTCTAGACGAATCAAATACAATCGAAACGATGGTAGAAAGTAAAAACCCTACATTTGAAGAAAACAGCCATATCAATGATTTTGTACTTGAAGACAGCAGTCTTGAAGATGGTAGTTTCGAAGACGGTAGTTTTGAAAACATTAATCTTGAAAACAGCAATTTTGAAGATTTAAACCTCGAAGAAAAACCGTTCGATGACAAAGATGTAGAAAATACGCTTATCGAAAAGCCTAGCGCTGCAAAGACTGCCCCATTGCTATTCGATGACAACACGGTATTAGAGGAAGGCTTTGATTTTGAAGCAGACACTTCAATGGTGCCTACTTCAGTAGCACCAGTCGAAGCTGAACGTTCAATTAACTCTGAAAGTAAAACTGAATCAGCAGACGATTTCTCATCACGTTTTTCTGCAGACTTTGACTTTGTGAAGTCATTAGACAGCAATCAAGTGACTCTCGATTTGGCAAGTCAATATATAAAACTGGGTGAATATGACAGTGCAAAACGCTTACTGAATGAAGTCATGAATCAAGGTAATAATGAGCAACAAAATAAAGCAAAAGCATTGCTTGAACGCACAGCATAATAAGTCACTCTTACTCTCATCAGCAAGCACTCTATTATCATAGAATGCTTGCTGATTTTTTTGCATTTAACTTTGATATTATCTACTATTAGTCTCTCGTTTCTTTCATATTCTTTTACGGCGCTAATACTATGCCATCTCCTGCTATGATAAAAAATATATCCAACCCTATACAACTGATTTATGCTGGTGGTACTTTCGGTAGCTATGGACGACCCTTGGCACCATTGCCAGCAGACGTATTTTTGCCTACTTTACAAAATCTACTGGCGAATCAAAATAGCACGAGCAATCTACCGAAGATCTCTTGGTTAGATAATCCGCTGATTAAAGACAGCAGTCAACTGACTCCCAGCGATTTTGTACATTTCTATCAACTTCTATTAGCGGCTTATACAGAAAATAATAAGCGTTTTGTCTTAATCACTGGGACTGACACCTTAAGTTATTTGGGCGCGTTTTTAGCAGAAGCTTTCGCAGGTAGCGATATCTGTATCGTCGTAACCGGAAGTATGCGGCCATTATTAGACAGTGAAGTGCTACACTCTTACCATATCGATGAGCAAAGCGATGCGTGGGATAATCTTAATGATGCATTAAAACTGGCATCGGCTGGTGAGGCAGGTGTCAAGATTAATTTTGGCGGCGAGTCATGGCCTGCGCAAACCGTACAAAAAATTCACAGCCATGATTTGATGGCATTTACCGGTCATTCTCGAGCAGCATATCCGGCCAATAGTTATATAAAAAGTCTGCCAGATACTCGCTGGCAGCATTGGATGGATGACCAGCAGAAAATATTGAGTCGTATTCAGAATCGCGCTGAGCATGCGCGTATCCATGCTTTATATTGTTTGCCTAATGACGTTGAGGTTATAAACAATCAATTACAGGCGTTATTATTACAGCCGCCATGTGGCATTATTCTATTAGGTTTTGGTGCTGGCAACGTCCCTTATTCAGATGCTTTGGCAGAAACGCTAAAACTCGCTCACCAACAAGGACACTTGGTGATATGTGCCAGTCAATGTCCGTTCGGCGGTGTTAGTGACAGCTATGCTGCTGGAAGTTGGCAATACGATTATCATGTCATCGCTGGTGGTCGTTTGACCATTCCTGCTATTTATGCGCGATTATTATGGTTGCTACTACGTTATGACACTCCAGCAAGACGCCGACAGCGCTGGTTGAATAACATCACTCAGCCTGGCACAACTATCAAAAAACGGTAAAAGATTACTAATTATTTCTCACTTTATAAGCGCCAAAACCACAATGTCTGAAACCATCATGTCTAACACTACAATGTCTGAAACCACAGTGTCTGAAAGTAAAATCAATGAGTCTGAGCATCCGCAAACTTATACCTTGGCCATTGCTATTGAGTTTTTGGGCACAAATTACCATGGCTGGCAGCGGCAGCGAGAAGTATTGGGTGTACAAGAAGCGTTAGAGACTGCTATTGGTAAAGTCGCTAACGAGCCAGTAGAGGTCATCGCCGCTGGGCGTACTGATGCCAGCGTGCATGCCAGCAATATGATTGCTCACTTCACCACTCGTGCGTATCGTCCCACTCAAAACTGGCTGCGCGGCGTCAACAGCTTACTCCCTGACGATATTGCGCTACGCTGGGTACAACCGATGCCAGATGATTTCCATGCACGATTTGGTGCGATTGCCCGTCGTTATCGTTACATCACGCTGAATCAGCCACAGCGCCCTGCCATTCTTAATCACCAAGTAACGCATATCTACGAACCTCTCGACTTAGCAGCGATGCAACTGGCGGCGGCCGATATAGTCGGCATTCATGATTTTAGCAGCTACCGTGCCGCAGCTTGTCAATCCAACCAACCAGTACGCACCGTGAGTCACGCCAATCTTTTCGCTCATGGTCAATTTATCGTTTTTGATATTCAAGCAGATGGATTTTTACATCACATGGTTCGTAATTTAATGGGTACCTTATATGCCATCGGCAGACATGAATTAGCGCCAGAAGAATTTTTGAGTATTTTGAATAAAAAAGACCGTACAATTGCACCGCCCACCGCCTCTGGTGATGGTTTATATTTTATCAATGCCTACTACCCTGAGCACTTCCAACAACTACTGCCAAAGGCTCCTTTAACTCCCATTTGGCTGAACCTCCCTGATTGATATATAATCGATACTGGATAAAATGGATACACGGCACTATACCGCGTGACTGGGACCAATTTTCCTTGCTTGCTGTGTCTGCGCAGACAGAGGGGGAAAAAATTTATCCCAGCCCATCGTATCTTTTTTATATTGATACTGACTATACATATCACTTACAGACTGTCAAGTCAAAAGCAGGTTCTGTATTGCTTTAATCCGCTAACTTACGTATAATATGGGCTTATTTTTAATTGATTGATACAAATTATGGCAAAAGACGATATTATCGAATTTGAAGGCGAAGTCATTGATACCCTTCCTAATACTTTGTTTAAAGTTCGTTTAGAAAACGGACACGAAATCATTGCGCATATCTCTGGTAAGATGCGTAAGCATTATATCCGCATCTTGACTGGTGATAAGGTTAAGGTTGAAATGACGCCTTATGACCTATCTAAAGGTCGTATTACTTACCGTGGTAAAAACTAACTCTTGATAGAAATCAAGGTGTTATCAACTAAAATGGCTATAAAAGCATTTATATAAATACAGGTAATGGCTTCTTTATTGCTGATATAAATGCTTGAGCGGTTTAACTGATAATAATAATGAAAATGCTAACCTGCTCATTATTGCCTATCAATGTTTTAGTTCTTAATATTAGTTTTACCATAAAAAATACCGCTAATATCAGCGGTATTTTTTTGGCTAAATTTTATGATGTTTTCAAATAAAACCATCAAATCAAAATCTAAAGACTATTTAAATTCAACGGTTGCCCCGTCTTGAATCACGCCTAAAAGTGCCAGCGCATCCCAGTTGGTTAAACGTATGCAACCAGCTGATGCTTGACGGCTGATGCGAGCAGGATCGGGTGATCCATGAATACCATAAGTCGGTTTGCTCAGCCCAATCCAAACCAGACCAACTGGGTTATTAGGGCCAGGCGGAATGATAGACTTGCTACCGTCAGCGGCTGTATAAGTATAGTTAGGCTCATGTACTTTTACTTTCACTGTATGAGTGCCTGTTGGTGAAGGCGTTGCCGTACTCCCCACTGTCGTCGGATAACTGGCAATTAACTTGTTATCCTTATCATAGGCGTATAACGTTTCAGTTGCCTTATCCGCAACAACCCGACTGACAGGTTTAGCATTAGGATTACTAGGATTATAGACAGTAATCATCTCGCCAGCCCTAAACTTGGCATTAGGATTCAGCTCTTTTAAGTATTTTTCATTGATATGAAATTTTTCTGCCAACGCTTCAGTCAGGCTTTCATAATACATACCCTCAAGCTTGGCTTTTTCTGTGGTTTCGACTGGGATTTTAGTGGTTTTGACATTTACATCTGCTTCACTTAATTGATAGCGAACCAATACTGGCTGCTTCATAAGCTTCTCGTCTTTAGTCAACGCTTGCCATGTTTCGTTATTTAAGCTCTCAGTAACGCTCAGACCGTTTGCTTTCTGGAATGCTTGCATTGCCTTACGAGTGTTTTTACCCCAGTAGCCATCAACTGAGCCAACACCATTTTGATGCCAATTTAATAGAGCCTGTAATTTCGTACCAATGGTACGATCAATGTTTACGCCCTTTTTCCACGTGGCTTCATTTACTTTTTTCGCCATGGCTGGCAAACCGTCTGTTGTATATTTTATGGTGGGGAGCAATTTATTTAGTGACGTTGCAGTTTTACTATTTCCTGTTAGCTTCTGACTGACGCCATTGGTCACTGGGCTGGCCTCTATATCAGTCGTACTGGCTTGACTAACATTACTTGTATTTCCCGTTGTCGCTGCAATGCTCTGTCCCATAAAAATTGCGGTAGAGAGACCCATCATGGCTATCGCCGTACTCATTTTTTTTAATTGATACATGTAACGCTCCTAAATTTTTATACAAACGCTAATTTTAATTTTGTGATGTTGTCATCAAGATTGATTATTTTGAATTTTTAATAACTCAATGAGTAACGCTATTAAGAGACTTAATCGTGTAAGAGATTTAGTCGTGTGATTATCGGCTAAGATAAAATCTTATTGAAATGACAATTAATTTTCTTCACTTACAATCAGTTAATATTGACACATTCTTCTGTGAGCATATAACAGCTTTATGTTAAAAACACCTATCTTCTATGGCATAACTGTTAATCATATTAATATTGAAAAAATTTTTAGAATAAATTGTTTGATACTGAAGCTCATGATGATTGGTTTCAATATGTCGTCTATAGTCAAAAAATAATAAAAGCGCTACAGTACTGCTGAAATGAATTTTCGAAGCCTCTGTCTGCACATGCCACAGCAAGCGAGGAAAATTTATATTAGTAGTACCTGACGATTGATGTATCGATTTAACTTTTTACCGACTATATAAAGCGCAAAAAACCCATAAATTGCTTGGCAACTTATGGGTAAATAAAATACAAAATCAGACGGTTATATAACGTTATAGAAAATCTGGTTGTGTTATACAGCTTTTGAGAGTGTTAGCTTTTTTGGTTTATACCAATTTGGCCAATACTGCCTGACCCATCTCGTTACAACCCACTTGCTTCAGTCCAGATTCAGTACCGTCTAAAATATCAACAGTACGTAAACCATCATCCAAAACGTCGCTTACTGCTTGTTCAATGGCTTGTGCTGCCTCTTCTTGCTTAAACGTATAACGAAGCATCATTGCCACCGATAAAATAGTCGCCAATGGATTGGCCTTATCTTGTCCAGCGATATCAGGCGCTGAACCATGGCACGGCTCATACATGCCTTTACCAGCCTCATCGAGACTGGCTGATGGTAGCATGCCGATAGAGCCTGTTAGCATGGCCGCTTCATCAGATAAGATATCACCGAACAGATTGCCCGTTACCATAACATCGAACTGCTTAGGGTCTTTGATCAATTGCATACAAGCATTATCGGCATACATGTGCGATAACGCCACATCGCTATAGTCGGCTTGCTGCAGCTGGGTCATCGTCTGCTTCCACAATTCAGTGACCTCCAAGACATTTGCCTTATCCACCGAACAGACTTTTGCAGCCGTACCTGCAGCTTTCGCACGTGTTTTTGCCAATTCAAAAGCAACCTTGCCGATACGAGTAATCTCGCTCGTACTATATACCATGGTGTTATAACCTTGCTGCTCACCATTCTCCAATGTGCGAATACCACGCGGCTCACCAAAATAAATACCACCAGTCAGCTCACGAACAATCAGTAAATCTAAGCCTGAAATAATTTCAGGTTTGATGCTTGATGCATTGACAAGCTGCGGATAAAGTTTGGCCACACGTAGGTTAGCAAACAAACCAAGCTCACCACGTATTTTGAGTAGACCTCGCTCTGGACGTTTACTGCGTTCAATACCATCCCACTTAGGCCCACCGACGGCTCCTAGCAATACGGCATCCACGGCACGTGCACGTGCCAACGTTTCATCGGGCAAAGGTTCTCCGGTCGCATCAATCGCCGCACCGCCGATCAACCCAGACTCAAGCGTCAAACCTAATGCAAATTTCTTGTTGATGGCCTCGAGCACATCAATGGCTTGGGTCATGATTTCAGGGCCGATACCATCGCCTGCTAATGTTAAAATCGTTGCCATACTAGTCCTTTTAAACGGTTAAGTTCTTATTAATTAATACGGTTATATAGTCAGTTCGAAATAAAATCGATACGTTAATAACTATGTACTACTGATATAGATTTTTCTAGCGTGCTGTTCGCAAGCGTGACAGAAGCTGCAAAAAATCCATACCAGCAGCACTGTATCGGATTTAAAGTGAATCGACTAAATATTAGAAGTTGTTAATAATTTTTTAAATTTTAATGTGCTTTTATTATGCTTCGACTTTTTTGATTTTAGAAGCCGCTGATAATGGCTCAATCATTTTGGTTTCGACAAACTCGCCTTGATTCTCAGCATCTAGTTGTTTGCAGAATCGACGTTGAACCTTATTGTCTTGTAACAGATCAATACATAGAGGCTCAGGTGATGCTGCCTCCAACAAGCTGCCAGAAGTTGTTTTAGATTTCATTTGATATGCATGTAGCTGATAAGTGCCAGCTTTGGCAAAATCATGAATCATCGCAAAACGCTCGATATAGCCTCTATTATTTTTTGGATAAAAATTGATATGTACTTCGCGCTTTGCAGGCAATACCCTTGCGTAGTAATTGGTCAAGCCCGGCATAGCAGAGGCAGATAGCGGTACAATTTTGATGGCATTTTTATTGACGAGTGGTGCCATGTTCGTATTCGTTGATACTTTTGCAATAGTCTTAGTGCCATTATAAATTGGTAACGCCGCCACAAGCTTTGGATCGACTGGCTCATGACTATCAGGCGCAATGATAAGCGTTCTGTCAATTTGCACAATTTCGCAGTGATAGGTACCCACGCATGCAATATTCACTTCGCCATCAATAGGTTTGATTTTACCTGTCAATACCATAGCGTTTTTTGCCTCATCTATTTTTTGATAGCCAGTTAATCCCTGACAGCCTGATAACAGTAAGATTGCAGCAAAAATCGCACTTGTCCATAAACTATAATATTTTTTATTCATAATGGCGGCTACTACTTATAAAAGAGATAATAAAATGTTGTAGGATACTGCCTTTCATTTTAGCCAGTTCACCGCCATAACTCAACGCTACTTTACTACCGTTCAGCCTTTTTAAGAACGATAGTTCGTGGGTTTGTCACTTAGGCTCGTACTTCGTTAAATATCCACGGGGTTTTTTGCATCATTTTATGTTCATAGTCTTTGATCGCATCACTTTGCTGCAAGGTCAAGCCAATATCATCAAGTCCATTTAACAAGCAATGCTTGCGAAAAGCATCCACTTCAAACGCATACTCTTCGCCCGTTGGCGTGATAACCACTTGACGCTCAAGATCAGCGGTAAGCTCATAACCTTCGTTGGCAAGGGTGGCTTTCATTAAGGTGTCGACAATCGCTTCATCCAGCACAATTGGTAGCATGCCGTTTTTGAAACAATTGTTATAAAAAATATCGGCAAAACTTGGCGCGATTACTGTACGAAAGCCATACTCTGAGAGTGCCCAAGGAGCATGTTCACGGCTAGAACCACAGCCAAAATTGCGACGTGCCAGCAGAATATTAGCGCCTTGATAGCGCGGCTGATTCAAAACAAAGTCGGGATTAATCACGCGTGTGCTATTGTCTTGACCCGGATACCCTTCGTCAAGATAACGCCAATCGTCAAATAGATTGACGCCAAAGCCGGTACGTTTAATAGACTTCAAAAACTGCTTTGCAATAATTTGGTCGGTATCAACGTTTGCGCGATCAAGTGGGCAAACGATACCCGTTTGAGAGTTATAAGCTTGCATAAAATATCCTATCAATTATATATTCATTGGTGAGTGCTAATTGTTAACGGCTATTTTATTAACTGTCATTAGCACTCATCAGCTATTAATCGCCAGTCTTAAAACGTTCTTACATCCACAAAGTGACCGGCAAGCGCTGCTGCTGCTGCCATTGCTGGACTGACTAAATGTGTGCGACCACCATTACCCTGACGACCTTCAAAGTTGCGATTGGACGTAGAAGCACAATGCTCTTGCGGCTCAAGTTTGTCAGCATTCATCGCCAGACACATCGAGCAACCCGGCTCGCGCCATTCAAATCCGGCATCAGTAAATAAGGTATTCAAACCTTCTGCTTCCGCTTGCAATTTCACTTGCCCAGAACCTGCAACGACTATCGCTTCTTTGATATTGTCTGCCACTTTGCGGCCTTTAATTACCGCAGCGGCATCACGTAAATCTTCGATACGTGAATTGGTACATGACCCAATAAATATACGATCAAGCTGAATGTCGGTGATTTTCTGCCCAGCTTTTAGACCCATATAAGTGTAAGCGCGTAACCAGCCTTCTTCTTGAGCCTCATCAACCGCTTGATCAGGTGTCGGTACTGACTGCGTGATATCAACGACCATTTCAGGCGACGTTCCCCAAGACACTTGTGGCGCTATTTGGCTACCATCAATCTCAACGACGGTATCAAATACTGCGTCATCATCGGAATACAAGGTACGCCAGTAAGTTTCAGCTTGTTGCCACTGTGATTCGGTTGGTGCATAAGGGCGGCCTTTGACATAATCAATAGTGATATCATCGACAGCAACCATACCCACGCGTGCGCCCGCCTCAATCGCCATGTTACAGACAGTCATGCGACCTTCCATGCTCATGTCTTCAAATACTTGGCCTGCAAACTCAATGGCATGCCCTGTTCCACCTGCCGTACCAATTTTTGCAATGATAGCCAGCACCACGTCTTTCGATGTTACGCCAGCCCCAAGCTTGCCAGTGACACGAATTTGCATGTTTTTTGATTTCTTTTGGATCAAGCACTGCGTTGCTAACACATGCTCAACTTCTGATGTGCCAATACCGTGTGCTAAACAACCAAGCGCGCCGTGTGTCGCGGTATGCGAATCACCACAAACGACCGTCATACCAGGTAATACCAAGCCTTGCTCAGGACCGACGACATGCAAAATACCTTGACGCGCATCGTTGATCGTAAATTCAGCGATATCAAATTTGGTACAGTTATCATCCAAAGTCACTACTTGCAAACGAGAGACTTTATCTTTAATCCCCGGCACACCTTCTAAGCGCTCTTTGGTGACAGTTGGCACGTTATGGTCAGGACTGGCAATATTGGCAGACAAACGCCATGGTGCTCTATTGGCCAAATCTAGACCTTCAAATGCTTGCGGACTCGTCACTTCATGCAACAGATGGCGGTCGATGTAAATCAGGCTCGAACCATCATCACGTTTGGTGACTTCGTGAGCGTTCCAAAGTTTGTCATATAACGTTTGACCAGCCATGTTGCTATCCTTTATTAGTTGCTAATTACTTAACTTTTCACTTGCCTACACAGTAGTAGACGAGGACTTAGTTTAAATGTTTTGGCTATCAGTACTCTATCATCAGTTCTTTTTAGATAAAAATTGATGATTGTAAAGGCTAAATTTCACTCTTTATTCTTGAAATCAATACTCCAGAACCACTATATTTTATAAAATTACAATATCGTTTACTGGTAACTTCATACTTATTGCTGCATTTGACTATTAAAACAAGCTTTCTGCGGCAAATTATCAAGTAAATACAATATATATGCCACAATACGACTTGATGCCTTGTGATTATAACAGGCTAATCCTATAATAATAATTGATGATTTTTGACCAGATGCAAACTTTTATTTCTAATACGTTCTGATTGGGTCATCCAACTTTTATTTATAGCTTGCTAAATAGCTAAGGACATCCGCTTGAATACCACAAATTTAACGACATTCGTCACCGTCATGCATACGGGCAGTATCTCAGGCGCAGCAGAAAAGCTGTTTATTACTCAGCCTGCGGTCAGTAAGCGCATCAAAAATTTGGAAGATGAGTTTAATATTACTTTGTTTGATACGGTTGGGCGCGGGATTGTACCGACTCAAGCTGCTAGCGAAATGTTACCTCATGCCAAACGCTGGCTAGAGGATTATGAGAATTTTAAAATCAACCTGCAACACTCTCAGCATGTTGTCTCTGGAAAGCTCGTCATCGGTACCAGTCATCACATCGGTTTACATCATTTAGCGCCCGTCCTTAAACACTTTATCCAAGCCTATCCAGCGGTGCAGTTAGAAGTGCACTTTGTCGATTCAGAAAAGGCGCACAAAGCTGTGTTAGACGGTGATTTATCACTGGCCTTTGTCACACTGCCCCCTGTTTACGATAAGCGTTTGAGCTATCACACACTATGGTCAGATCCTCTCTACTTCATGACTGGCACGCTGTCGCCTTTAGCGACCAAGTCCAAGGTAACATTAGAGCAATTAGCACGATATCCTGCTATTTTGCCATCTGCAAATACATTTACCAGTCAGATTACATTGGCTGAATTCGCTAAGCATAACCTCAAGCCTTATGCCACCATGAGTACCAATCCACTTGAGTCGATTCGTATGTTGGTTTCTGTTGGACTTGGTTGGTCAGTATTACCGCAAACCATGATCAGTCAAGACTTGGAACGTATCGACATGGCGGACAATGTTGAGTTACAGCGTTACTTGGGCGTGGTTATTAATCCAAAACTAACGCAGTCTAGCAGCGTGACTGCCCTACTAGATTTGCTTGCTCCTATCGAATAAATTACCCAACATAACAATTTAGAAAATTTGGCTATTCGCATTTGTGACTATCATACGTTATAATATGCTTGATGTTATTCTCTAACAAAAATTTACCACAAGGACACTGAAAATCATATATTGAATAATTCTAGTAAGATATGATGATTAACAGTAGGCTCAATGGTTTTAAATGATTGGTTATGTAAGTTGCTAATACTCATATACAAATAGCAGATGCGAGCAATAAAAGCAGATAAATGAACGTTAAATTTCTGTTGCTTTCTATCTCTATATGAGTGCTAGCCATAGAACAGCAGCCGTCATGTAAAACTAACAGCAAGTACTGAAACAAGCCATTATGTCCTACTTAATGGCTTGTTTTGTCTTTAGGTATTGTTTTAGGTATCGTCTTGTAAGACTGAAATTTTATAGTCAAAAAATAATTACAGCCAACAATGTTGGTTAAGGACAAGTTATATGAACGGAATTTCTAGTGGCGTGCTGATATCACTTGGCCTCTATTTTTTACTTATGATTGGTATTGGTGTCTATGCTTATTTTAAGCAGGCCAATGATACCGAAGGTTACATGCTAGGAGGACGTAGTTTAGGACCTGCAGTAACTGCATTGTCGGCAGGCGCATCAGATATGTCAGGTTGGTTACTACTTGGCCTTCCTGGTTATATGTACGCTGATGGTGTCGTTAGTATCTGGATCGCTCTTGGTTTAACGCTAGGTGCTTTACTTAACTATATCATCGTGGCACCGCGCCTTCGCGTTTATACTGAAGTGGCTGACAACGCCATTACTTTGCCTGACTATTTCGCCAACCGCTTTGAAGATAAATCGCACATGCTGCGTGTCATCTCAGCATTAGTTATTATCTTATTTTTCACCGTTTATACCGCGGCAAGCTTAGTGGGTGGTGGTAAACTTTTTGAAAGCTCACTCAACTTATCTTATAGCACTGGTCTATGGGTAACTGCTGGCGTCGTTGTTGCCTACACCTTATTCGGTGGTTTCTTGGCAGTATCGATGACTGACTTTGTGCAAGGCATCATCATGTTATTTGCGATGGTGATTGTTCCTGTTGTTGCCTTTACGGATCTTGGTGGCATATCAGCGACGACTGAAGCGGTCAGAAATATTGACCCAAGTATGCTTAATATTACTAATGGTATGACTATTATTGGTATTATTTCACTATTAGCGTGGGGTTTAGGCTATTTTGGTCAACCGCACATCATCGTCCGTTTTATGGCGATACGTTCGGTCAAAGACGTACCAACGGCACGTAATATTGGTATGAGTTGGATGGTTGTCAGCTTGATCGGTGCTTTGATGACAGGTTTTGCTGGTCGTGCTTATGTACAAAAGACAGCAATGACCTTAGACGATCCTGAGACCATATTCTTAGTCTTTACCCAGTTCTTATTCACACCGCTGGTTTCAGGTTTCTTATTAGCCGCTATTTTAGCCGCTATTATGAGTACTATTTCATCACAGCTATTAGTGGTATCAAGTTCACTAACCAAAGATGTTTACAAGTTATTCCTTGATAAGGACGCACCAGAAGCTCGTCAGGTATTGGTTGGTCGTATTTCAGTTGTGGCTGTTGCTCTCGCCTCTATCTTACTAGCCTCTGACCCAGACAGCTCAGTATTGGACTTGGTTTCTAATGCTTGGGCAGGTTTCGGTGCCGCATTCGGACCATTGGTTATATTCAGTCTAATATGGCGCGGTATGAACCGTAATGGTGCTGTTGCTGGTATGGTAATTGGTGCATTAACCGTTATCTTATGGATCTATGGCCCATTCCAAATGAATGGCATGGCACTAAACAGCTGGTTATTTGCTATTGTTCCAGGCTTTATCTTAAGTACTATCGCTATCTTTGCCGTAAGTATCATGACTGGCGGTCCAAAACCTTCAGTGACTGCGAAGTTTGAAGAGATGGAATTGAACTTAAATAAGTAACTTTATAAATTATTATGTTTTCATAAAAAACTCGCCATCAGTGGCGAGTTTTTTTGTATTGTGAACACTCGAATAGTTGCTTCACTTTCAAAGAATACAAATTGCTTTGACGGTAATATGTTTATAACTACAATACGGTCATTTTAAATATCATCACGATAACGATTAAAATCAAAAGAAAATCGATATATATTAGGGCGTGTCCTCCGTTTGAATTAAGGAGACACCTTAGGACAATAAACCATGAAAAAAGTTACTTTTATTACGGGTGGAGGCCGAGGAATTGGTCGAGCGACGGCTTTATATCTTGCAGGTCAAGGTCATAGCATTTGTATTGGATATCAACATAATGAGGAAAGTGCAAATGAAGTCGTTGCTAACATTTATGAAATGGGCGGCGTTGCACTAGCGGTAAAAGCGGATGTTTCCAATGAAGCGGAAGTTATAGATGCTTTTTTACTGATAGATAACGAGCTTGGGTCTATCACAGGTTTGGTAAATAATGCTGGCATATTGTTGCCACAAGCGTCTATTGAAGAACTGGACGCTTTGAGACTGACAAAAATATTCGCTACCAATGTTAATGGTAGTTTTCTATGTGCACGGGAAGCCATCAAACGTATGTCAAAACGTCATGGTGGCCAAGGTGGCGCTATCGTTAATGTTTCATCCGCAGCATCTCGATTGGGTTCTCCTCATGAATACTTGGATTATGCGGCCTCAAAAGGTGCAATAGATACCTTTACTATCGGTTTGTCTTTAGAAGTTGCAGATCAAGGTATTCGAGTAAATGCGGTACGCCCTGGATTTATTTATACTGATATGCATGCTGATGGCGGTGAAGCTAATAGAGTAGATAGGATAAAAGACAGTCTGCCTATGAAACGAGGTGGTCAACCAAATGAAGTGGCTCAAGCTATTGCATGGTTATTGTCGGAAAATGCTTCATACGTCACTGGTAACTTTATTGATTTAGCCGGCGGCAAATGAATTTTTAAGCACTCATTAAAGTAAATAGAATATCTATAGTTCGTGAGAAGTTAAATCAATACATCAATAGTCAGATACTACTGTAGTGATTTTACTATTTTTTGACTACATTTAATTGGCCTTCAAAACGCTGCATTGAAAAATATTGTAAATGATTTGGCGTAAAGTAAAAAAGCGACCCATTATGGATCGCCTTTTTGTTTATTAGTTATCAATATTGAAGAATACAAATATTATTTAATGTCTTGATAAGAAAGTTTCAGACCTAGGATATAACCATTGTTATCTTCAAAGTCTCCAACAATTTTACCTGTTGGCAATCGGCCTTTAGCATCACCGAACCACAAGTATTTACCACCTGCTGATACAGCCCACTCTTTAGTGACATTGTATTTTGCACCAAGACCAACACTATAGTATCCCTCAATAGGACCTAATGAAGTTGTTGGGTTACCAGCGCCACTGTCCCAACCCACTGTGCCACTAACACCTAATGCTGGTGCTAAACGCTTAGAAAGACCAAGCTCTACCTGCCATTGATCGTCGTCATAATCAACTATGTTTAAGCCATTCTCTGCATATAATGGGTTAAGCTTACTGACTTCATTATAGAGCGGTGGTGTAAGAACAAAATCACTCCACGGTACCCAGCGAACTTTAGCCGTTGCTAGCATCGTTGGATTGATACCTGTTTGAAAATCAAAGTTGACAGATTTAGGAGTACTAACTTCGTATTTACTGGTTCGATTGGCTGCTGCTGCGCCTAAAGCAGCGGCTTGTTCTGCAGGAACGCCTTGAGCGATAGCACCCGCCGCAGTTCTAATACCTACTAGCGGATAAGTCTCAGCGATTGTTACATCGTGATCAATTTCAGAGCGGTAAGTCAAAGCAGCTTTTAAAGCAATTTCAGGCTTGCTAAAAGACAAACCTGCGATATAACCATAATCCGTATCAGGGTTACTGGTTGACGTATAACCAGTAGCAGGGCCATAAGCCAGTCCACGTAATTGCACATCAGCTCGTATACGCTGTGCTACTGGACCACCATAAACCTGGAATTGCTTGTTGGCACCAAACTTCATACCAACAAGTCCTGTTAAATTTTCGCTACGAACTTCTACCTTAGTATTTTCGCCTGCACTTCCCGCTTCTGCCCGTGCTATTGCTCCTGCAGTACTAAGCGATGTAGCACCAGCAGCTGCTTCGGCTCTTTGCTGTGGAGTCAAATTTGCATTGGTTGCAAGCCCAGTCAACCTAGTAATTTCATCACCAATAGTTGCCGCATTGAAGCGTCCACCAGTTAGCTGAGTTATAGAAGCATTAACATCGCCCTTTGATACAAAATTGCTATCACCTTTATACTCGGCAGCAGCACCAAAAGGTTCATCGTATAAGACACCAACGCTAAACGTATCGTTAATATCAGTCTTTACACCATAACGAAAGAAGTCATAGGCTTCGGCGATGTCGCCAGTATTACCGCCTTTAACATAGGTATTATTAGTAGGAACGTTATCGGCACTATCCTTGCCACTAACATCAGCATCGATATAAGTATAAACAGCTTCGGCATAAGTACCATCTTGAAGAAAGGCAGTGACATCTTGACCCGAACGATCAAGACCAGCGGCGTTGGTTACGCTAGCGACGGAAAGAGTGGCAATTGCTACGGCAAGGGTTTTTAGGTGAAAGGTAGTGCGCATTGTATATCTCCAAACGTCCTCGTTGTTTAATTCACTTTAATCAAATATATGCAGCATTGCTGCGCATAATGTTCTGATCATTAAAGCGATGTCCTAAGCTGAATACTAATGCCTTTTTGACACTAAAACAACAATTAAAGTACTTTATTTCTCAAATATGACTGAACAGTACAAATGAGATGTTATTAACATACCAGTCCTTGTTTCTTATAATTAATTATATTTATTTTATTAAGTCTTACTGACAAATAGTAATCTACTTTGGCTAGGTTTGTTAATTGCAACTGCTTCGTTATAAAAGACATAATAAAAAAGCGACCCACTACGGATCGCTCTTTTATTTAATAATAATCAATACCTGTATTATTAGATGTCTTGATAAGAAAGTTTCAAACCAAGAATATAACCATCATTGTCCTCAAAATTAGACACAACTGTTCTGTCTGGTAATGAGCCTTCAGCATCACCGAACCATAAGTATTTACCACCAGCTGAGACTGCCCAATTTTCCGTTACGTTATATTTGGCACCAAGACCAACACTATAATAACCTTCAATAGGGCCTAAAGAAGTCGTCGGATTACCAGCACCACTATCCCAACCAACAGAGCCTGAAACTGCTAACTTTGGTGCAAGCCGTTTGCCTAATCCAAGCTCTACTTGCCATTGATCATCACTATAATCAACTAGAGGTAAGTTCGAGGCTGCGCTATATTTGGTTGGACTAATCGAGAAATCACTCCATGGTACCCAGCGCACTTTGGCGGTAGCTAAAGTTGTTGGATTAATCCCAGTCTGAAAATCAAAATTTAAGGATTCAGGCGTAGTTATATCAAAATTACTTGCGCCAGTAGGGTCTTGTCCTCTAATAGCCAAAGCTGGAAGATTTTCATAAATCTTTACTGAATGATCAATCTCAGAACGATATGTTAGAGCCGCCTTTAAAGCGATTTCTGGCTTACTATAAGATAAACCTGCTACCCAACCATAGTCCTGATCCGGTCCACTATGCAAAGTGTATCCAGCTGCCCCTTTATAGGCATTACCTCTTAACTTAACATTCGCTTCTAAACGCTGAGCAACTGGCCCACCATAAATCTGAAATTGATTTTCAGAACCAAACTTCATGCCGCCCATAAGTGTGAGTGTATTAGAGCGTACTTCTACATTGGTAGCTTCATCAATACTTAATAAATTCTGCACTGCATCACGTGCTGCTTCCGCTGAGTTAGCATCGTTTTGATTGGCAGCTAAAAGCTCCTGTGCATTTTTGAGTGCTTCTTCACTCAAAAATGTACCTATGAAGCCAAGCGTCTCTTTTGTACTATCAAGTGTCTCCTTAGTAGTATTTATAATATTATTATATTCATCCAAAGAAGGTTGTTGAGCTAAATTTTGATATCTTTCTAACGTTCCATTTAAACCTTCTAATGCCGTAGAATACACAAGGTCATCAAGTGCATTAGCGTTTGGTGTTTGTGCTGCTGCTCGTAGCGCTTCAACTTGAGAAATTTTATTCTGTGTATTTTCAATGGCTTGGTTAGCTACTTGCTGAATAGCCCCTGCTCCTGTTATATCTGCAACGCCTGTAAAATTGTTATCTCCACTATACTTAGCAGCTGCACCAAAAGGTTCGTCATACAGAACACCTACACTAAATTTATTATTTATATCCGTTTTGACGCCATAGCGAAAAAAATCGTAAGATTCTGCAATATCTCCACTCTTATTTCCATCGTTGTCCACACCAGTGACGTCAGCATCAATGTAAGTATAAACGGCTTCAGCATAAGTACCATCTTGCAAAAAGGCTGTGATGTCTTGTCCTGAACGGTCAAGACCAGCAGCGTTGGTTACGCTTGCAACTGAAAGGGTGGCAATTGCTACTGCAAGGGTTTTCAAGTGAAAGGTAGTGCGCATTGTATCTCTCCAAACGTCCTCATTGTTTTAATACTTTAATCATCAATATGTTTTTTGACTAACATATGTTTTCTATTAAAGCCGTATCCTCCCCTAGATACTAATATCTCTTTGACAAAAAAACAACACTGAAAACACTTTATTTCCAGAATATGACTGAACAGTACACATAAAATACAGGAAAATTCATAATTTTTTTTGTAAAAGAGGTGTTTTTTACATATTTTTGTATAAAAAATAGACAATAATTTTTTTGAACTGATTTTTCAAACGAATCTTCCTAGATTTAGAAATTACAATAAAAAAAAGCGACCCATTACGAATCGCTTTACTTCTACTGCCAGTTAGAAAAATTGAAAAACAATTGTTCTAAATATTATTTAGCTTGATAAGAAATCTTTACACCAAGTATAAACCCGTCATTGTCTTCGAAATTACTAACGATGGTTTTGGTTGGTATTTGCCCTTTAGCATCACCGAACCATAAGTATTTACCACCAGCCGATACTGCCCAATTTTCGGTAAAGTTATATTTCGCACCAAGACCAGCACTATAGTAGCCTTCGATAGGACCTAAAGAAGTAACTGGGTTACCAGCACCGCTATCCCAGCCGACCGTACCTGTCACTGCGAATGCTGGCGTCAAGCGTTTAGCAAGACCTAGCTCTACTTGCCATTGGTCATCGTCATAACTGACAAGTGCTAAGCCTTTATCATCTTTAGTAGATCGCTTGCTTACTTCATTATAAAGTGGTGGAACGATGGAAAAATCACCCCATGGTACCCAGCGAACTTTAGCCGTTGCTAATGTTGTTGGGTTGATACCAGTCTGAAAGTCAAAGTTGACTGATTTAGGTGTGGTGATGTCTATTTTATTACCTTGAGTTGCGTCTCCACCTAGGGCTGCAACCAATGGATAGGTCTCATCAATACTTGAGCTGTGATCAATTTCAGAACGATACGTTAAGGCCGCTTTCAAAGCGATTTCAGGTTTGCTGTACGCGATACCTGCGATATAACCATAATCTGTACTAGGACTGATATGTGCTGTGTAGCCAGTCGCTGGACCATATGCAATACCACGAAGCTGTATATCAGCTTTAACACGCTGGGCAACAGGCCCGCCATATATTTGGAAGTTTTTATTTTCACCAAGTTTGGCACCTAAGATTCCAGTAATACTATTGGTACGAACTTCAACATTCGTGCCTTCACCAGCAGTCGCTGCTTCTGCACGTGCTGCTGCTACGGCTGCTCCAAGAGATTGAGCTTGACCAGCTAGCGTTTGGGCTTGGATTTGAGCTGCTTGAGCTTGTTGTGCAAGCCCTGCCGCTGCTTGCGGAGTAGTAGCTTCTTGTGCTTGTGCGGCAAAATTTGCGGCTGCTTCACCTGCTAGGCTTGCGCCTTTTGTCAATTGACCAATTTTTGCCCCAGCATCTGCTATGCTGCTTGCGTTACCGTTCGAAATTGCATTAACTGATGCATCAAGATCACCTCTTGCCACAAAATTATTATCACCACCATAATCAGCTGCTGCACCAAAAGGCTCATCGTATAAGATACCGACACTGAATGTATCATCGATGTCTGCTTTTACGCCATAACGGAAAAAGTCATATGATTCAGCAATATCGTCAATTTTTTTCCCTTGTTGGTAAGCATTTTTATCTGAACCAACATAAGCATTATCATGTCCACTGACATCGGCATCGATATAAGTGTAAACCGCTTCAGCATAGAGACCGTCTTGTAAAAATGCGGTGATATCTTGACCTGAACGATCAAGACCAGCAGCACTAGCAACGCTAGCAATAGAGAGAGTAGCGACAGCCACTGTAAGCGTTTTTAAATGAAAAGCAACCTGCATTATATATCTCCAAACATCCGCATTGTTCTGCTACTACACCCGTTTTTGAAAATTGAGCAGCATCCGAGGGAGAAGATATTAAAGATTTTCTAACGCTAAAACAACTGCCAAAATACATTATTTCTATATTATGACTGCTCAGTCAATAGCTGGTACACTCATCTAAAAACTTCAACATAATTCTTTTTAATTTCAAGTTATATCACTCGTTTTTAAATGCTAATAATGCGGCGGCCTATCTGCCATCACATCAAAAGTAGCAATGCCAGCTTCTGTATCTTGGCTTTCAACTTGCTTATAAATAAGCTGTAACTGGCGTTGTAACGTCTGGATGTCTTTGTCTTGGCGTGCAATCACTTCGTCGAGGCGCTCTACTGTCATTTCAAGATGTGCCATGCTCATTTGTAAATCAATCACGTGTTGCATTTGTAGATCGTCAGAGGTAGTTGACGCATCATTTGGGGTATTAGATTGGTTCATATTTTTCTCTGAATGATAGTGTTTATATAAATAGTAGGATTTGTTAATGAAAAAGATTGGCAACCAATAAATATAGTCAATCCACTATGAAAGAGTGACAGCGTTAACTTCGCTTGCCGTATCAAATATACATCGACACGCGCTTGCCTTGTACCACTTTCAAATTGAATCAACGATAGCAGCCAATAATAAAAGCTATAAATAGTACTTATAAAACCATTTACGCTCACTACAGTCATGTGGTGGCATGTTATACTGCTGGCAATTTTGCAACAACCCCTACCTCTTTATTATATAAGCTTAAGATATCCTATGGCACTGATACATTTAAAAGATATTCACTTAGCATTTGGCGTCGCTCCTGTTCTTGATGGCATTGATTTTGCTATCAATTCGGGTGAGCGTGTGTGCTTAATCGGCCGCAATGGCGAAGGAAAATCCACATTATTTAAACTGATTAATGGCACATTGCAACCTGACAGTGGCGAGATCATCACCAACAGCAGTATGCGCGTTGCGATGTTAGAGCAAGATGTTCCTGAAACCAGTGGACGTATATTAGACATCGTGATGGGTGGCAGTCGCCGTACCGCTGATTTGCTGGTTAACTATAATAAGCAAGTCGATATGTGCGCCAATGGCGATATGGATGCCTGTGAGCGTATGGCAGACTTACAGCATGATATCGATGCGGTTCATGGCTGGGATTTAGAACGTGACGCCACGCGTCTGATTACGACGATGGGGCTTGATCCAGAAGATGATTTATCGTCTCTATCGGGCGGTCGTAAGCGCCGTGTACTACTTGCTCGTTCGCTAGTTACCAAGCCTGACGTGCTACTACTGGATGAACCAACCAACCATTTAGATGTCGAAAGTATCGAATGGTTAGAGCGCTTTTTGCTCGACTGGCAAGGTCTGACATTATTGTTTGTGACCCATGATAGAGCGTTCGTGAACAAACTATCAACTCGCATCATCGAGCTTGATCGTGGTCAATTGACTAGCTACGACGTGACACAAGGTGAAGGTGGCTATGCACGCTACCAAGAGCTAAAAGAATTACAGTTATTGGCCGAAGAAAAAAATAACGCCAACTTTGATAAAAAATTGGCACAAGAAGAAGTATGGATTCGCCAAGGTATTAAAGCCCGTCGTACCCGTAACGAAGGCCGCGTCCGCGAACTAAAAGCACTGCGTGAGGAGCGTAGCGATCGCCGTGAACAAGTGGGTAATGTAAACATTACGATGGGTCAAGGCGAAAAAAGCGGTAAGCTCGTCTGTAAAGTTAAAAACCTCCATCTGGAATACGACGGCAATGTATTGGTTGATAACTTTACTACGACTATCATGCGTGGCGATAAAATCGGGATTGTCGGACCTAATGGTGCTGGTAAAACCACACTTATCAAAGCCCTACTCGATATGTCTGATGATGAAGTCACCAAGACGGGTAATGTTGAGCTCGGCACCAACCTAAAAATCGCCTTTTTCGACCAGTTGCGCGATCAGTTAGACCTTGAAGCCAGCGTGGCGCAAAACGTCTCAGAAGGCTCAGATTTCGTCGAAGTTGGTGGTCGCAAGACGCACATCATGAGCTATTTGCAAGACTTTTTGTTTGCACCAGAGCGCGCCCGTACGCCAGTCAAGGCATTATCAGGTGGTGAGCGCAACCGCGTACTACTCGCCAAGCAATTATTGAAACCTGCTAATATTCTGGTACTCGATGAGCCAACCAACGACTTGGATATGGCGACACTTGAATTATTAGAAGAGTCAGTAGCCAGCTTTGGTGGTACTATTTTACTTATCAGTCATGACCGCTCATTTATGGATAATGTCGTCACCTCGACTTGGGTATTTGACCAAGATGAAGATGGCAAAGGCATCGTTAAAGAGTATGTCGGTGGCTATCAAGAATATTTGGTACAGAAAAACCGTGAAGAAGCGGCGCGTGCTGTCAGAAATCCAGTTAATAGCGGCGCGAACAATAAAGCCGCTAATAAAACGACAACCACAAAGCCTGAAAAAGTGGCCAAAAAACTCAATTATAATGAGCAACGCGAACTTGATAATTTACCAAAAGAGATCGCAGCATTAGAAACAGAGCAAAGTCAGCTAGAAGAAAAGCTCGCTGATGGCTCATGGTTCACACAAGATATTAATGCCGCTACTGCTGCTAGCGAGCGCTTATTAGTTATCGAAGATGAGATGATGCATAAGCTTGAACGTTGGAGCACGCTTGAGAGTTAATATCAGTCATTAAACCTTTACCATTATAAAAAATGTTAAAGACTCATTTGTCACTTTTGTCTTGATAAGCCGTTAAAGGTAAACAAATAATCACCGCTTTATTGTATAAAGTGGTGATTATTTGTTTGTAGTGGTTACAAAACGGTTAGATACTGAAAAGTTAGTGAACATTTCCTTAATTTCAAGTATCATTCGCTATTGCCAAATATCCTTATTACTTATAAGGTCATTGCATCTGTTATCTTTGATAAAGATGGATGTCAAATATCGATAATTGCTCTCTGTTACGGTGATTATCTTATGTAACCTTGCAGCATACCCTATAAATGTTGCTCTATTTTTAACACAATAATTTATTTTTTCACCAAAATAGCTTAGAATAGCAACAATTAGCAAAACTAGGCACAGCCAAAGTGGCTTGATACTGTGTATCTTTTAAGCCACAAACCCAGTGTGGGATAATCCCATTTCATTCACCTGGAGAAAGTACTGATGAGCCAAGCCGAAGGCGTTAATGTACAACGCCGTAGAGTTCTTATTGCCTCAACTGCCGCAATTGGTGCAGCTGGTGTCGCTGCGGTGGCAACACCTTTTGTCCGTTCTTGGTATCCAAGCGCTAAAGCTGAGGCTGCAGGAGCTGCAGTGACCCAAGATATTGGTTCTATCGAAGCAGGACAGATGATTGTTGTCAAATACCGCGGTAAACCCATTTATGTGGTCAAGCGTACCGAAGATATGTTAGCAGGATTAGAAAGTGTCAAGCCACTGTTATCTGACCCTGACTCTATCGCCTCATTACAGCCTGAATACTGTGCGAATCCCACACGCTCTCTAGAACCAACAACATTGGTTGTTGAAGGTGTGTGTACGCATTTAGGATGTGCACCAAATTATCGCCCTGATGTTGGTGCGACTGATTTGGGTGGTAATGACTGGTATGGTGGATTTTTTTGCCCATGTCATGGATCTAAATATGACCTAGCAGGTCGCGTTTTTAATGGCGTTCCTGCACCGCTTAACTTAC
This sequence comes from Psychrobacter immobilis, assembly GCF_904846225.1. Lineage (GTDB taxonomy): Bacteria > Pseudomonadota > Gammaproteobacteria > Pseudomonadales > Moraxellaceae > Psychrobacter > Psychrobacter immobilis_F. Next base: position 116,362 of record NZ_CAJGZJ010000003.1, read on the forward strand.
CTATTCCAGACTATAGTATGGACGGTACCATTTTGACGGTTGGGGAGGCTTAATATGAGTATGGGCAAAAAATTAATGCATTGGGTAGATGCGCGTTTTCCAGCGACCGAAACCTATGAATACCATATGTCAAAGTACTATGCGCCGAAGAACTTTAACTTTTGGTACTTCTTTGGCGTACTATCAATGATTGTATTGGTCAACCAATTGGTAACTGGTATATGGTTGACGATGATGTATAACCCAAGTGCCGAAGGGGCATTTGCGTCTGTTGAATACATTATGCGTGATGTAAAAGGCGGCTGGCTCATCCGTTATATGCACTCGACTGGCGCATCTGCGTTCTTTGTCGTGGTTTATCTGCACATGTTTAGAGCACTACTATATGGCTCATATCAGAAGCCGCGTGAGCTTATTTGGCTCATAGGTATGGGCATTTATCTAGCACTGATGGCAGAAGGTTTCTTTGGATACCTATTACCTTGGGGCAATATGTCCTTTTGGGGTGCACAGGTTATTTTGAACCTTCCTGCTGCGCTACCAGTGATTGGTGACGGTCTTGCTGAATGGGTGCGAGGTGACTATATCATCTCTGGTATCACGCTAAATCGCTTCTTTGCTCTACACGTTGTCGCTATTCCACTGGTTCTTGTGGGCTTAGTGTTCATGCACATTGTGGCGCTGCATCATGTGGGTTCAAACAACCCTGATGGCATTGATATCAAAAAGCTAAAAGATAAAAATGGCGTTCCACTAGACGGTATCGAGTTCCACCCGTACTACACAGTGCATGACATGGTTGGCATCGTGGTCTTCTTTATCTGTTTCTTTGCGGTGGTCTTCTTTTTCCCAGAAGGCGGCGGCTTCTTCCTTGAGCCACCAAACTTTGAGACAGCGAACTCACTAAAAACACCCGCACATATTGCACCAGTGTGGTATTACACGCCGTTTTATGCTGTTTTGCGTGCCGTCCCTGATAAGCTTGGCGGTGTTATCGCAATGGGTGCTGCGATTGCAGTATTATTCTTGATACCATGGCTTGATAGATCTCCTGTACGCTCTATGCGTTACAAAGGCATTTTGTCCAAGATTGCCTTAACTGTCTTTGCCATCAGCTTTGTGGTACTCGGCTATTTGGGGGCGACGCCTGCAACACCAACGTCGACTCTCATGGCACGTATATTTACAGTTCTATATTTCTTGTTCTTCTTACTGATGCCGTTCTACACTGCCATTGAGAAATGTAAACAGCCACCAGAACGCGTTACCGGAGGTCACTAATGAGCACGCTAATTAAATCCCTAGCGGGTCTAGGCTTAGGCGCGGCATTGACGTTGACTGCTGGCACCGCAATGGCTGAAGGTGGTGGATGCGGCACGTTCACCAATGCCGATGGCGTTGACGAACATTTGGCTTGTAGTACTGCCCCTATTGATTTTACCAATAAGGGCTCGCTACAAAACGGTGCGAAAACCTTTATGAACTACTGTGCGGGTTGCCACTCAGCAAAGTACGTTCGTCACTCTCGCATTGCTAAAGATTTAGAAATACCACCTGAGCTGGTCGAAAAGTATTTGATGGTCACCACTGATCAAATCGGTGACCACATCACGGCTGAGATTGATCCTGATATTCAAGCGTCTTGGTTTGGTGCAGCACCTCCAGATTTATCGCTAGAAACCAGACTACGTGGGGATGATTGGGTCTATACCTATCTACTATCGTTTTATGAAGATCCAAACCGTCCTTGGGGTGCTAATAACTTAGTATTAAAAAATGCAGCGATGCCTCATGTATTGCATAACATGCAAGAACAATTGAGTGAAGAAGAATTCGAGAGCGAAGTTGGTGATCTCGTCAATTTTATGGCATGGATGGCAGAACCTCAACGTCATAACCGTCAAGTGATTGGTTTCTTTGTCATTATATTCTTATTGGTCTTACTGATTCCTGTTTACTTACTCAATAAAGAGTTCTGGAAAGACGTGAAATAAGTAATTATTAAGCATATAGATTTCAGGCATGATATTGGGCACTACTTTGGTAGTGCCTTTTTTGCACTTGATAACTGTAATTGATAATCAGACTAACATTGAAAAATAAGGCGCTCACACGCAATGTTTACGTACGTTACCTTGATAAACAAGGTGACTTTGTTTACGATGACAGCCTTTACTATTAACATTAGGCTATCATGATTGATGCAAATGACATTCCAAGTAGTCAGCTAATTTTATACGCTGATGACGGCTACGACAGTCATGTGGTGCGCCTATTACTTGAAGAAAAAAAGCTCGATTATTATTTATCACGTTTACACTCTGAGCGTCCTGAAGATTTGACAGAGCTAAATCCCTATCATACTTTACCCGTTCTACAGCAGCGTGAAATTGCACTTTATGAGGTTAACGTCATCTTTGAGTATCTTGAAGAACGCTATCATACAAACAAATTACTGCCTGAAACGCCGCAAGAGCGAGCGCAGTTTCGACAATTGGCTTGGCGCATTCAGCGCGATTGGCTGTCACTCGGTAAGCGTTTACTCATGCATCCAGACAGCTTTAATAAAGGACAAGCCGCAATTGCTAAAAAACAGCTGAGTGATTCATTAATTACCCTATCGCCATTATTTGCTCATAAGCCCTATTTTATGGCAGATGAATTTGGCTGGTGCGATATTTTATTAGCGCCCTTATTATGGCGGCTAGAGGAGATGAATATCGAATTACCGCGTGCGATTAGTCGTCCACTATTTGATTATCAAACACGTGTCTTTGAGCGTGCGAGCTTTCAAAAAAGTGTGCGTTAATTAGACAATGGCATAGCACTGTCCTAAAATAGAAAACTATCAAGAGTAACGTATCGTCTATAAATGAATAAAAACTGAAACCAATAACTCATTAATATAGTCAGGTCAATATAAAGAAGATACAACGGAGCTGGGATAAATTTTTTGTCGCCTCTGTCTGCGCAGGCACAGCAAGCAAGGAAAATTTGTTCCAGTCACGCAGTATAGTGTCGTGTATCCCTTTTATTCAGTATCGACTATAACTATTTAATAATTTCAATATAGGAAACCAAAAAATGAGCGAACTCACCTCTATTACCCCAACACGTCCCTATATGGTGCGCGCACTGTATCAATGGATAGAAGACAATGAGCTCACGCCTTATCTGATGGTAGATGCCACTGCTGAGAATGTACAGATTCCAACGGAACATGTACAAGACGGGCGTATCGTATTAAATATAGCCAGCCGTGCGACTGGCAATATGAGTATGGAAAACGACTATATTCATTTTAGCGCAAGATTCGGTGGCGTATCACAAGATATCTGGGTACCACTGACGGCGGTGCTAGGTATTTATGCGAAAGAAAACTCACAAGGTATGTTTTTTGACCCTAATGAATATGACAATTATCAGCCTGAAGAAGAGTCAATCACTACTTCTAAAAAAGAAGATACCGCCCCCAAGCCCAAACGCGATAATAAAGCAGGTTTAAAAGTTTTAAAATAAAAAATAATGGCACAAAAAAGCGGGGCGTATTGAATACGCCCCGCTTTTTTATTCTCAACGAACTTAGATACCAGTCTCGTTTGTTTTACCCATTACGTTCTGGGTAATGTCACGCCCTTTTGACCTTGGTATTTACCGCCGCGATCTTTATAACTGGTTTCGCATACATCATCGGCATCACTTTGGAAAAACAGCATTTGTGCAACCCCTTCCCCAGCATAAATACGCGCTGGCAGATTGGTCGTATTACTAAATTCTAACGTGACGTGTCCTTCCCACTCAGGCTCAAGCGGTGTGACGTTGACGATGATACCGCAGCGCGCATAAGTAGATTTGCCCAAACAAATCGTCAATACGTCACGTGGAATGCGGAAATACTCCATCGTACGTGCCAGCGCAAACGAGTTTGGCGGAATGATGCATTCATCCCCTACAATATCGATAAAGCTTTTTTCGTCGAAATTCTTAGGATCAACCACCACTGAATGAACATTGGTAAATACTTTAAATTCGGGGGCGCATCGTACATCATAACCATAGCTTGAGGTGCCGTAGCTGACCAAACGCTCGCCTGCATCATTGAATCGTACTTGACCCGCTTCAAATGGCTCAATCATGCCATGTTCTTCGGCCATTTTACGAATCCAGCGGTCAGATTTGATAGACATTTTTATTCCTTAGCAAATATTTAGTAGTGAGCGCTATTTTGGTAGCAAAGCGTATTTCGATAGCGACGATTATACGGAATTGATGTCTAAATTTATAGGGGAGCAGCCATTTTAAAACCGACAACGCTATGCAGTGGCTTTCTACATAAACACGTTTGGCTAATCAGCCCCCGCAACTATCAAAAAATCCGCTTATCATCGATAGGCTTAGCAAATTTATTAATATTGGCTTCGATATTTTTGGCAATGCTTACATAGTATGGCGCAAACTCATCATCAGCTAAGACGCTTGGCTCGCCTTTATCCACTTGCGCACGGATACCGCTTGCTAATGGCAGCTGCCCTAATAATGGTACCTGATATTGCTCCGCGATAAGCTCACCGCCACCAGTACCAAAAATCGCTTCGGTATGATGGCAGTTACTACAAGTATGCAGTGCCATATTTTCAACCACACCCAGTACGGGAATATTGGTTTTATTAAACATCTCGATGCCTTTTTGCGCATCAAGTAAAGCAATATGCTGCGGCGTAGTGACAATCACAGCACCAGTCACAGGAATGCGCTGTGCGAGCGTCAGCTGTATGTCTCCAGTACCTGGCGGCATATCGATGACTAAATAATCTAGCTGTGGCCAGTTGGTTTGATTATACAGTTGCATTAAGGCACCCGTCGCTTTGGGACCGCGCCACGCAACAGGTGTATTATCCCCATCGAGCAAGCTACCGATTGACAGCATCGCCATGCCATGAGCATTAACTGGGACGAACTGCTCATTTTCCAGCTCAGGCTTGACGCTATCCACACCTAGCATGGTTGGCATGCTGGGCCCGTAAATATCTGCATCAAGTACACCGACACGATTGCCAAGCTTTTGTAACGCTAAGGCAATATTGACTGTCGTGGTTGATTTACCGACGCCACCTTTGCCTGACGCTACCACAATAATATGACGAATACGCGGATGCGCTGTTAATGACGCCTGTGTCGGTGCTGACTTGGTAATGGGCGGTTCGACATTAGCATTGGCATTGGCATTGGCATCGGCACTTGGAGAGGGCTGACTGTCCATGGCGTTGGTCGTCTTTGGCATCGCCTTCGGTAAGGTTGAGCCCGCTCCCTTCTCTGGTGCAGGCAAACGCACATTCATATGAATGGTTTTGATGCCATGCGGATGAAGTAACTGTCCAAGCTCTTGTTGAATGGTTTCAGGATTACTGTTTTGCGGCAAACGCAAATCTAAGGTAAGTTGACCCCCATCACGTTCAAGACCTGTGACCATAGTGGCGATACTGACGGTATTGACTTCATAACCGAGCAGCACCTTATCAACGGCGCTATCACGTTCTGCGCGCTGTTGCGGCGTTTCAGATGCTGCGGTGGGAGTTTTCTTCATAAAGTTAAACATAGCTACCGTTACTACCTATATCAGTGGATTGGTATGGCAAGACAAATCGATTACTACTAGAGCGGATATGGTCAATCATATAGCCGACAAGCCTTTTGTCCAAACCTTTTATCGTGACAGTGTAGCTCAATTGAAGACATAAAAAAACCACAACGCCAGTAGGACTGACCCTGTGGTTTTTACTCATAATAGCACTTAACGATAAAATGTTAATTCATAAACCAACCGTGGCTGGCAACGATAGATTGTCCCGTAAAGACATTGCTTGGAAACGCGGCTAAAAATAACGCTAACTGAGCAATATCTTCGACAGTCGTGAATTCTTTGTCGACGGTATTGACCAACATAATGTCGTTAACCACCGATTCCTCACTAATACCCTTCTCGCTTGCTTGTTGCGGGATTTGCTTTTCGACCAAAGGCGTTTTGACAAAGCCTGGACAAATAACATGCGCGCGTACATTGTGCTCAGCACCTTCCTTTGCAAGCACACGGCACAAGCCAAGCAAACCATGCTTTGCCGTCACATAAGGCGCTTTATATAGAGAGGCTTCATGCGAGTGTACTGAACCCATATAGATGACCGTACCACCTTTGTCGTCTTTATACATATGTTGCAAAGCGGCTTTGGTGGTCAAAAACGCCCCATCTAAATGAATATCGAGCATTTTTTTCCAGTCAGAAAAATCCATTTTGTGAATCGGATCGATGATTTGAATGCCTGCGTTGGAAACCAGAATATCAATACCGCCGAAGGTATCAACTAATTTTTGCACACCTTCGTTGACGGCCATCTCGGACGTGACATCCATGGCAATAGCCAATGCCTTACCGCCATTTGCTTGGATGTCATCAACGGCTTGCTGCGCCGCTTCAAGATTGATATCAGCAATACCAACCGCTGCGCCTGCTTGAGCATAAGTTTCAGCGATATCACGTCCGATTCCACTTGCGGCGCCAGTGACCAGCGCCACTTTGCCTGTCAGATCCTGTTGTAATTGGGTGGCCATATATTTTCCTTAATAATGTGCGCTTGCTCAATTATAAAATTACCAAAATAAGCCACTAAATCATAATGGCTACCAAATAAAAATAAGCTCAGCTAAAAACAAGTAGCAATTTTGGCATTATAAGATTTATTGAGCAATATTCACTGGCGTTTTTTCTTGGAGTTCTTCAAAAGTGACACCCTCTGCTAACTCAACCAGTTTTAACCCTTTATCAGTCACATCTAGTACAGCAAGCTCAGTGATAATACGATCAACCACGCCTTTGCCCGTTAATGGTAGCTCGCAATTGGCAAGAATTTTTGGATCGCCATGTTTATTGACTTGCTCCATCAGTACAATGACTCGCTGCACGCCTGCAACCAAATCCATCGCGCCACCCATGCCTTTGACCATTTTTTTGGGAATCATCCAGTTGGCTAAATCGCCATGTTCTGACACTTCCATCGCGCCTAGTATGGCTAAATTCACATGCCCGCCACGAATCATCGCAAAGGATTCTGAGCTACCAAAATAACTGGCACCTGACTTTGCTGTGACGGTTTGCTTGCCCGCGTTAATCAAGTCAGCATCGACGTTTTCTGCGGTTGGGAACTCACCTATACCCAGTAGGCCATTTTCTGACTGCAACCATACATCCACATCTTTAGGAATGTAATTGGCCACAAGCGTTGGTAGACCAATGCCCAAATTCACATAATAACCGTCTTGTAGCTCTTTTGCGGCACGCTGTGCCATCTGTTCTCTTGTCCATGCCATGGTAACTTCCTTATTTTTACAATGTTCTATTATTAATTTAACAATATTTTGCCCGATGACGCTATTGGTCTAAGCGCCTTCGACGGCTTTGGTTGTGGTTTTTTCGATACGCTTTTCAGGGGTGCTGTTTAATACGATGCGCTGCACAAAGATACCCGGTAAATGAATCTCATCAGGATCAAGCGCGCCAATTTCTACGATTTCCTCTACTTCAACGATGGTGATTTTGCCAGCCATCGCGCAGTCTGGATTGAAGTTTCGCGCGGTTTTATTGAATATTAAATTGCCTGCTTTATCCGCTTTTTGTGCCTTGATCAATGACACATCCGCACGCAATGAGTGCTCAAGTACATAAGTACGCCCATCAAAATCACGGGTCTCTTTACCCTCAGCGACGAGTGTACCAACGCCAGTTGCCGTATAAAACGCAGGAATGCCAGCGCCACCCGACCGTAGCTTTTCTGCCAAGGTGCCTTGCGGCGTCAGTTCAACTTCTAACTCGCCTGCCAAGTATTGACGCTCAAATTCTTTGTTTTCACCCACATAAGAGGAGATCATTTTTTTGATTTGGCGAGTTTGTAATAGTAATCCTAAGCCAAAGCCATCGACACCTGCATTATTACTGATACAAGTTAAATCTTTGACGCCGCTATCACGTAGCGCTTCGATTAATACCTCAGGAATACCGCACAGACCAAAACCGCCAATAGCGAGCATTTGACCATCACTTACGACACCTTTTAGTGCTTCTTCAGCGCTGCTATATACTTTTGACTGACTCATGCTTATCTCCTTGCAAGTCTATTTTTTGTTATTTACACTGATTATTCGTCGTTATTATCTATCATATTAATACATTATCTATCGATATATCATACATAAGGTATTTATGCTAACTTACCATATTATGCCCGCAGCGACTAGAAAATAACATTAAGTGCATACGAGCCAAAAAATTGCTTAGTAGATGGTAGATCAATACCATATCAATTTACATTTAACAAAGCATCCTAAATCCACGCTTTATGATGCATTTTTTTGATTGATACCTCGGTGCTCTGTGTACTCACTACTTTAATTTTGCCAAGGAGGGCGATTATGTTTAGCACATTTGCTATTGTCATTACTTTATTACTATTGATGTTCTTTGCTTATCGCGGGTATTCCGTGCTGATTTTGGCACCGATTATGGCGATATTAGCAGTATTACTGTCAGGTGATTTTTTAAGTAGTATTCCCGCTTATACCGATGTTTTTATGGGCGCATTGAGTGGATTCTTGCTCAAGTTCTTTCCTATTTTCTTACTGGGTGCGCTATTTGGGCGTTTGATGGCAGACTCTGGAGCAGCGACAGCCATTGCCAATACGGTGGTTGAAAAACTGGGTGCCAGCAAGGCCATTCTAGCCATTATCTTAGTGTGTGCCATTTTGACCTACGGCGGTGTGTCGTTATTTGTCGTCGCATTTGCGATCTATCCAATTGCCAAAGACTTATTCAAAGCGGCAGATATTCCCAAGCGCTTGATTCCAGCGGCTATTGCCTTAGGATCTTTTACTTTTACGATGACCGCATTGCCGGGCACTCCAGCCATTCAAAATGCTATTCCTATTCCTTATTATAATACCAACGTGTTTGCCGCCCCTATTTTGGGCATAATCGGTGGCACAATCATGTTTATCGGCGGTTGGTTATGGTTACAAGCACGAGCCAAAAAAGCCAATGCGGCAGGTGAAGGCTATGGACAGCATGACGAAGAAGACACAGGCAGTATTGGAGGCACCGTAAAAGAAGCCGAAAAAGTTGAGATATTAAATACGCATCAAACCTCATTTACTGTGGCGATGATTCCGCTGGTATTGGTTATTGCCTTAAACGCTTTATTAACCTATGCAGTGTTTCCTTCAATAGATTTTAGCAATCTACAAGCTCAGTTCCCGGATCTAAATATCGCAGGTTCTCTCGGATTATGGTCGATTATCATCTCCTTGGTTGTGGCTTGTGTGGTGTTAATTTTGCTCCGTATCGGTCACTGGAACAATCTGCAAAAAACCATCAACCGTGGTACTTATGATTCTATGTTGCCTATTTTTAATACGGCATCAGAAGTTGGCTATGGCGCGGTCATCGCCTCACTGGCAGGTTTTCTCATCATTCGTGATAGCATTCTCAATCTAACGCCCGATAATCCTCTCATCTCAGAAGCTGTCGCTATGACCACGCTCGCAGGTATTACAGGGTCATCATCTGGTGGTTTGAGTATTGCGTTGTCCACTTTGGGCGAAGACTATCTAAGAATGGCGGTCAGTGCCGGTATTGATCCAGAGCTGATGCACCGTGTCGCTGTCATGGCAGCTGGTGGTTTGGATACACTGCCGCATAGTGGCGCTGTCATTACCTTATTGGCTATCTGCGGCCTGACGCACAAGCAGTCTTATTTGAATTTGGCGATGGTCACCATTATCATTCCACTGATAGCAGTGGTTGCTATTATTATCTTGGGCACCATGTTTGGCTCTTTTTAAAGAGCATTGACACCTTCAATTATTTTTTATTATCAAAGTCTCATATCTAAATAAAAACCTCATTGAGCAAATAGCTTGGTGGGGTTTTTATAGCAATTTTATAGCGCTTAAATATAACTAGAGACTGGTATTGATGGCCAATAAGTGAACGCTAAAATCGATACAGGGTGACTGGAATAAATTTTTGGCAGCCTCTGTATTATCAGTAAGCTAGAAAAAACTATATCAGTCGCAAGTGGCTACTAAGACATCGATTTTACTTAGAATTGCCCATGATCTACCTGCCATATAGCGTTAATTACCGTATTAATTATGGAGGAATGCCACAAATTTTGCCGAATTACGGTATTATAGGCACACTTTTAAATTTTCATCATTTATGGAAGTTTTTAGCCTTGATAACATCGCGTCCAATAGCCATAAACCGCTTAAGACGTTTGATAACCAACCCGTTTATATAAAAATATAGGTGATTTTGTGCGTGAGATTCTAGTAACCAGTGCCTTACCCTACGCCAATGGTGACATCCATTTGGGGCATCTTTTAGAGCATATTCAAACTGACATTTGGGTACGTGCTATGAAAGCACAAAACCACAAAGTCACCTATGTCTGCGCAGACGATGCTCATGGCACTGGTATTATGCTCAAAGCGGAAGCCAATGGAATCACAGCTGAGGAACAAATTGCGGCAGTTAAAGCCTCGCATGAAGCCGATTTTTCAAAGTTTCTCATTAATTATGATAATTATCACACCACTCACTCAGAAGAGAATAAACATTTTTCTGAACTGATTTATCGTCGTCTTAATAGTGCTGGACATATCAGTACCAAAGACGTTGAACAGTTATTTGACCCTGAAAAGCAATTGTTTTTAGCAGATCGTTTTGTTAAAGGTACCTGCCCTGAATGCGGTGCGCCAGATCAATACGGTGATACCTGTGAAGTTTGTAGCACTACTTATAATGCCGTAGAATTAATAAACCCACGCTCAACTGTTTCGGGTGCAACACCGATACTAAGAACATCTAAACATTATTTCTTTGATTTGCCAGAATTTGAGCAGTTCTTAAAAGATTGGACACGTAGTGACAATCGCCTGCAAGTATCGGTCGCTAATAAACTGCAAGAGTGGTTCGATTCTGGACTTGCCAGCTGGGATATCTCACGTGATGCGCCCTACTTCGGTTTCCAAATTCCGGACACGCCAAGCGATGAGCCAGATAAATATTTTTATGTGTGGCTCGACGCTCCTGTCGGTTACATGGCCAGTTTTAAAAACTTGTGCGATAAGCGCGAGGGTACTGAGAATGCGCTTGATTTTGACCGTTATTGGATGCAAGAAAACGAGCATAAAACCGAGGTTTATCACTTTATCGGTAAAGATATCGTATATTTCCATGCGCTATTTTGGCCAGCCATGCTTGCCGGTAGTGAGCTTCGTACACCAACGGGTGTCTTTGCTCACGGCTTCTTGATGGTCAATGGTGCGAAAATGAGCAAGTCGCGTGGCACTTTTATTAATGCCAGCACTTATGCTAAACATTTACATCCTGAGTATCTGCGTTATTACTTCGCCACTAAACTCTCTAATAAAGTTGAAGATATCAATTTTGATTTAGAAGATTTCATGCAAAAGGTTAACTCTGACTTGGTCGGCAAAGTGGTGAATATCGCCAGCCGTAGTGCTGGATTCTTGGTTAAGAAATACGACGGTATGCTTTCAGAGGTTTGCGTAGAGTCTGAATTATTAGAAGATATCACCAAAACGGGCGATGAAATTGCTGCCGCTTATGAAAACCGTGAGTTCTCACGTGCGATGCGTTTAATCATGCAATGTGCGGATAAGGCTAACGAATATATTGACGAGAAAAAACCTTGGTCACTCGCTAAGCAAGAAGGGTCAGAGCAAGAAGTACAAAACGTTTGCTCGGTAGCGGTTAACATTTTCCGTCAATTGATGGTTTATCTTGCGCCCGTATTACCTGAGCTGACTGCCAATGCCAAAGAGTTTTTAAATATTGATGATTTGAGTTTTGCCAGTCGTAATGAGTGGTTGCTTGGTCATAAAATCAATAAATTTAAACCTTTAATGCAGCGTATCGAAGAAAAAGACATCGCCGCGATGGTTGAAGACTCAAAAGCGTCGTTAACGCAAACAGAGACGTCAGTTGCTAATAAAGACAGCAAACCAGTCGAGAAAAACGAGCCTGCCGCAGCAACAGATGCTGAGCAAACTGACTACATTGGTATTGAGGACTTTGCTAAGGTTGAGATGAAAGTGGCACACGTCTTAGCATGTAATCATGTCGAAGGCGCGGACAAGCTATTACAGTTCACCCTAGATGTTGGCGAAGACAAGCCGCGCAATGTATTCAGCGGTATTCGTAAGTTTTATGAGCCTGAGCAATTGCTCGATAAAAAAGTGGTTTGCGTGACCAACCTTGCGCCGCGCAAGATGAAATTTGGCGTATCAGAAGGTATGGTTTTATCAACTGGCAATCCAAAAACAGGCTTAACGGTTGTGACGTTACCTGATGGCTGTGTCGTTGGTGACGTATTGGCTTAACCGATATGACGCATTCACTTTAAACGTTTAAAAATCATAAAAAAGATGCCATGAAGGCATCTTTTTTTTGTCGCCAAGGATATAAGCCTTACGGTTTGATGTATTCTGTAGTCAACATACCTTAAAAACGCTAAAAATTGATAATGAGGATTTCCTGATGGCAATTAACAAGCTATGCCTATTGCTTCCTTTATCTCTGTTATCTGCTAACGCCTTGGCCGCAGTAAGCGAGGTTACGGGTGACACTACTTGTACGATTATATCGTCGCTTAATAAAAAAGTAACGGTAGACATGTCTTGTCACTATGATGGTTCAATGGGCGGCAGCATGACCTACGCGATTCAGCAACTGAGTTTTCAGATAGCAAACGGTGAAACCATCTCAACTGATAATAGCGCCAGCTTTAGCTTCAATGATACAGGCGAGATGAATATTTTGAGTGACACTACGACGCTTGATGACCAACCCGCCGAGGTCATAATGCTTCGTTTACCTACATTGAAACGCGTCTCTCAAGCTGAAATAAATAAGCGTTATGAAACAGCAGACCCTGATTTTTCAGATACGCTCTATTGTTTTAAGCCAATCAAACAAGACAATGCTTTTTGTCTGCCCTATACTTTGATACAAGATATATCCTGAATGACTCTTTAGAGCGCATTGAACATTCATAAGAAGGCACCTAATTTATTGTCTTTAAACTTCTATGAAGAATACGCTTTAATTTCTTATTGCGATAAGTTACATTACTGTCATAATATGAACATACTGATCGACGGAATGATTATTTTATTGTTAGCCTGCTATCTTGGCATCAACATAGCATTGACTCGGCTAACCTGCATTTTCCAATATCATTTTTAAACATTCAAGCTAACAAAAACGAGCGTGAGCAATAATTAAGCTTAACGGGTTCAGCATTGTTGTTAGCTTGGTTTTTGAGACTGATATAACCTATGAGTTAACCCAATAATGACTATTGCTTCTACCTTACGCCTAAGCCTATACGGTGCTGCTATCAGCGCTACCCTTGGATTGATCGGTTGCTCAAATACGACAGACACTGCCGCAACGACCGATGAAAGCGCAGCGACTGATGCCGACAAACCTGCCAAATCATTAGCCATCACTCAAATTGTCGAACATCCTTCATTAGATGAGATGCGCCGCGGTATTATTGATGAGCTGGCCGACAATGGTTATGTCGATGGTCAAAATCTAACTATCAATTTTCAAAGCGCCCAAGGCAATACAGCAACAGCAGGTCAGATTGCCAAGCAATTCGCAGGAGACAATCCAGATGCTATCGTGGCAATCTCAACGCCCTCTGCTCAATCTATCGTTGCTTCAACCAAAACGATTCCGGTGATTTATACTGCCATCTCAGACCCTGTGGCAGCGAAGCTTATCGATGAAAACGATGTCCCTATCCAATCTAATGTCACAGGCTTGTCTAGTGAATTACCGATTGAGCCGCAGTTAGACAATATTCTAAAAATTGTGCCGGATGCCAAAACTATTGGTTACGTCTATAGCCCAGGTGAAATCAACTCTGTGGTGGTACTCAATCAGCTTAAAAAACTCGCACCAGCGCGTGGACTAAAAATATTAGAGGTTACCGCCAATCGTCCAACCGACGTTGCGATGGCAACCCGCAGTCTGGCTGGTCGCGTAGATGTCATTTATACCTCGTTAGACAATAACGTCGTATCAGGATTTGAAGCAATGGCAGGCGCTGCGAATGAACTTGATATTCCGATTATTGCCTCAGACGAGTTTAGTGTGAGACGCGGTGCTACGGCGGCGCTTGGTGTCAATGATTATGACTTTGGTCGTACCACAGGAAAAATGGTTTATCGGGTATTAAGTGGTGAGGCGATCAATACCATTAAGCCTGAAGTGATGAACACCTTAACCTTGTACGCCAGCCCAAAACACGCGGCTGAGCAAGGCGCGAGCTTGACAGATGACTTGTTAAAAAATGCCATCAATGTCGACAAACAGGCGCAGAGTGCCAAAAAATAATTTTTACAAGTAGTACTGATAAATAACACTGACAAACCATGTTGAGCCATCGACACAAATGGCTCGCTTTATCCTTTATCTATTAAATAATGTACGGACACATTATTACTTTCAGGAGTGAAACCCATGTTGTATCAAAATCGTTTTGGTCATTTAAATTTTAGTAAGGCACTATTATTAGGCGGGGTTTGTACCGCTATCTTGACGGGCTGTAATCAACCGGCACAAGATGCCAGCACCACTGATACTTCTGCAACTGGCGACACTGCAACAGCGATGAAAACGGTTGCTATTACCGCTATTGTTGAACATCCAGCGCTTGATGAAGTACGTAAAGGTGTCATCGATGAGCTAAATGAAGCGGGTTTTAAGGAAGGTGAAAACTTAACCGTTAACTTCCAAAGTGCACAGGGTAACACGGCCACGGCAGGACAGATTGCTAAGCAATTCGTCGCAGATAATTCAGACGTTATCATCGCGATTGGCACGCCATCAGCACAGTCAGTAGCGGCGGCGACTAGCAGTATTCCTTTAGTATTTTCCGCAGTCACTGATCCAGTTGCAGCCAAACTAGTCACAAAATTAGATGGCTCTGG
Source organism: Psychrobacter immobilis (assembly GCF_904846225.1). Lineage (GTDB taxonomy): Bacteria > Pseudomonadota > Gammaproteobacteria > Pseudomonadales > Moraxellaceae > Psychrobacter > Psychrobacter immobilis_F. The sequence goes on from NZ_CAJGZJ010000003.1 coordinate 131,437, forward strand.
TACCAATGTCACTGGTGGTTCTGATGCACTACCTTATGAGCCACAAATCGAATTGATGCGTCAAATCATTCCTAGCTTAAAAAATGTCGGCTACGTTTATAGCCCAGGTGAAGTCAACTCAACGACCATATTGAAAAACCTAAAAGAAAAATTGACACCACTAGGTATCAATGTACTCGAAGCGCCTGCCCAGCGTAGTACTGATATTGCGATGGCAGCACGTAGCCTCGAAGGCAAGGTCGATATGATCTATACCTCAACCGATAACAACGTCGTATCGGCCTATGAATCACTATATCAAGTCGCTAAGCAAAGTAAAATCCCACTCATTGCTTCAGATACCAGCTCAGTTGAGCGTGGTGCAATTGCGGCATTAGGGGTGAACTATTACGATCTTGGCCGCGAAACTGGCAAAATCGTAGTACGTATCTTAAATGGTGAAAAAGCAGGCGCTATCCCTGTCTATACACCAAAAGTGCTGGATTTATACGTCAGTCCAAAACATGCCAAAGAACAAGGCGTTACTTTGCCACAAGCAGTTATCGATAAAGCAAAAGAAGTGGTAGAATAACGCACTTTTATATTTGACGATTAATAGCACTGACAAGTGAAATGATACTTAGTGAAATGATACTTAGTGCAAGGATATTTAGCACAAGAAACCCAGCTATGAATCAGTAGGCTGGGCTTCTTATTTAAGCGGCTATTATTTAAATGCTGTTGCTAAAATATTTTAACGCAACGCATTGCTTATAGGCCTTTTATTAAGTATAAAGTCTTTGCGCCGTTTCTAGATTTGCCATGTTTTTAAGCAAAGCTTTGAACCAAAGTCGCTTATGATAGTTGTTGATCGTGACATGTTTTGGTTTACCCTAACCGCAGATGACTTAATCTGTTAAATTCACCGCTTAGCCATTTAGCAAAAACTGACTGTTAGATTTATAGATAAGCACGTGTTCGTACGCGAATTATTCTGTGGATCAACGATTAAAATGTGAGTTGCTAAACGCTTGGTTATGACTTGCTGATCTCTTATGTCCTTAATTGCTTTTTTTGGTGCGCTTGAAAGTGGTCTGATTTATGGCCTAGTCGCACTTGGTGTGCTGATATCATTTCGTACTCTTGACTTTCCTGATCTGACTGCTGATGGTAGCTTTCCATTAGGTGGTGCCATCGCTGGCATCTCTATTATCGCTGGCATCAATCCTTGGCTTGCTTGTGTCTTTGGTATGCTGGCAGGATCAGTCGCCGGTATCGTCACTGCATGGTTGCACGTCAAGCTTGGTATCCTACAACTGCTGGCCAGTATCTTAGTCATGGTCGCGCTGTATTCCGTCAATTTGCGGATTATGGGTGCACCAAACTTGCCATTATTGGGTGAAACCACGGTATTTAGTAGCTTGGTGACTGATGGTAACGGTTATTGGATGCGCTGTCTTATCATTGGTATCGTCGTGGTACTTGCCATGTTATTTTTAGATTGGTTCTATAGCACAGAAACTGGATTATCCATGCGTGCTACTGGCTCAAACCTAAGAATGGCTCAGGCGCAAGGCATCAATACCTCGTGGATGACCATCATCGGTATGGCGATTTCAAACGGTTTAATTGCATTAGCTGGTGCGCTGTTTGTGCAGACGCAAGGTGGCGCAGATATCTCGATTGGTATCGGTACGATTGTCATTGGTTTAGCGGCGGTTATCATCGGTGAAACGATCATTCCTGCCAAGCGAATTTGGCTAATTACCTTTGCTGTGGTGGTCGGTGCAGTATTGTACAAGCTATTTATTCAGGTTGCCCTGTCAAGCGATACGCTACGTAGTATTGGCTTTGGCCCGCAAGATTTGAATTTGATTACAGCGCTACTCGTGGTATTGGCCTTGGTCTTGCCCAAAGCTAAAAATAAATTTTTAAGTCGTAAAGTTCGGGCTTAATGTCAATATGCAACCATAAGGAATAATAATTATGATGCAAGCTACAGATTTGCGGTTGACCTTTAATCCTGGAACGCCCATTGAAAATCCTGCACTACTCGGTATCGATCTGAACATTGCGGATGGCGAGTTTGTGACTGTTATCGGCACCAATGGTGCTGGTAAATCGACTTTTCTTAATGCGGTCAGTGGTACTACTCGCGTCGATAGTGGCTCAATCTTATTAAATGGTATTGATGTCACTAAAAAGACTGCGCACCAACGCGCCCACTGGGTCGCTCGTGTATTCCAAGACCCGATGGCTGGGACTTGTGAGGCGCTTACCATTGAAGAAAACATGGCACTGGCTTATAAGCGCGGTGGCAAACGTGGTTTAAGCTTTGCACTAAACCAAAATAACCGTGACTTATTTCGAGAGAAACTGTCAGTACTAAAATTAGGGTTAGAAAACCGTCTAACCGATCGTATGGGATTATTATCTGGTGGTCAGCGTCAAGCCGTCAGTTTGCTAATGGCATCGTTACAGCCCTCCAAGATTCTATTGCTGGATGAGCATACTGCGGCCCTTGACCCTAAGACAGCGGCCTTTGTTTTAGAATTAACGGATAAAATCGTCACGGATAATAAGCTTACTACCATGATGGTCACACACTCAATGCAGCAAGCATTGGCGCATGGCACTAGAACCGTGATGCTGCACCAAGGTCAAGTCGTATTAGATGTTTCTGGTGATATTCGTAAAGGCATGACAGTACACGACTTGCTGGATATGTTTGAACAAACTCGTGGTGAAAAGGTCGAAGATGACAGTTTGATTTTAAGTTAACTCCAATAAAAAATCCTCGCTATTGATCTGTACTAAAAAAGCAGCGTCCTACCACTTTGTACCAGCTCACAACCACATTATAAACCTTCAAGGAAATTTATTTTTCTTGGAGGTTTTTTTGTTATCTATGGTTAATCATCCTATAAAATTTTTGCTTGTAAGGATATAGTTGTTGTAGCCGACGAAAAGTTACATCGATATATCGATGAATCTATAGTCAGATACGACTGGTATGAATTTTTCGAAGCCTCTGTCAGCAACGACACAGCAAGCGAGAAAAATTCTTAACAGTCGTATTGTGGCAACTTATGTTCTTTACCTTTATACATTAAATCTTACCTATCTCCATCAATTTATGAGATCTGTCATGCGCAAAATTCCTGTTTATACTCATCCTGCTGCCGGTTGGCCAGCCCTATTCTCCTCCACTCGTAAGCTAATGGACTATCAGACTTTTTTGCGCGGTGGCGTGAGTGTACTAAAGAGCAATCAGCCTCAAGGTGGATTTGATTGTCCGGGTTGCGCATGGCCTGATCATAAATCGCACAAGATGATCGATGTCTGTGAAAATGGTATCAAAGTACTTGCCAGCGAAACCATGACCACAAAGGCCGACGCCAAATTCTTTTTAGCACATACGGTCACTGAGCTGCAAAAATGGTCGGGCTACGAGCTTGAACATATTGGTCGCCTATCAGAACCTGTATATTATGATGCAACGCAAGACCGCTATGTAGCGATTTCTTGGGAAGCGGCTTATCAGTGTATCGCTGAACAACTAGGACAGCTTGACTCACCAGATGAGGCGCTATTTTATACCTCAGGCCGCGTTACTAACGAGCCGGCCTTCATGTATCAATTATTCGTACGTTGTTTTGGGACCAATAATTTGCCAGATTGCTCGAACATGTGTCACGAGCCAACCTCGGTCATGCTTGGTAAGCAATTAGGTATCGGTAAAGCGACAGTAAAATTGGAAGATTTTGAGCTGGCCAAACTGATATTGATGTTTGGACAAAACCCTGCGACCAATCATCCACGTATGCTTGAAATGCTTGCCCATTCTCACGAGCAAGGATGTCGGATTATCTCGATAAATCCTATGCGCGAACAAGGCTTAAGTAAATTTAGAAATCCGCAAAAGCCGACTCATATGGCGGCAGGACAGAGCGATGACATGGTCGATGAGGTCATTCAAATCCAAATCGGCGGTGATGCGGCCCTACTCACGGGTATGGCCAAATGGCTGATTCAGAATAATAAAATTAATAACGACTTTATTACAACTCATACCTCAGGTTTTGAGCCATTGAAACAGTGGCTAACTGAGCAATCATGGGCAGATATTGAACTTGGTTGCGGTATTCCTCAAGCAGAAATCATTAATCTTGCTGATCTGGTTGCCAACAGTTCAGCAACGATTTGTACGTGGGGTATGGGCATCACCCAGCATGTGCAAGGCGATGACAATGTGGCGATGATTACCAATTTGTTATTGTTGATGGGCATGATTGGTATTAATGGCGCAGGTGCCTCTCCAGTCCGTGGACATTCCAATGTGCAAGGCGATCGTACCATGGGCATCCATGAACGTCCCGCACAAAAATTACTTGATAGTCTTGAGCGAGTTTTTGAGCATCCGATGCCACAAGAACACGGTTTTGATGTGGTTACAGGTGCAAAAGCACTGATTGCTGGAAAGCTGAAAGTCTTTATGGGTATGGGCGGTAATTATGCGGTTGCAGCGCCTGATACCAAAGCGATTCAACAAGCTTTAACCACGACCCAGCTTAATATTTTTGTGGGTACCAAGCTTAATGAGACCATGCTATATCCGGGTGCAAACAATCTCATTCTGCCTTGCTTGGGTCGTACCGAGCGCATTATTACTGCGAAAGGTGAGCAATTTGCGACTATTGAAGATTCCATGTGTCAGATTGTACCGACTCAAGGTAACCTTAAACCTGTCAGTGATACTCTAAAGTCTGAGGCTCAAATTGTCGCAGATATCGCAACTCAGGTATTTGGCGCTGATTCGTTAATTCCTTGGCAAATGATGAGCGAAGACTTCGATATCGTTCGTGATTATGTCGCTCAAGCCATTGATGGATTTGAGGATTTCAACGAGCGTATTCGTACGAGCGAACGTGGTTTTCATCTTTATCATGCGGCGCGTCACCGTGTGTGGAATACTGATAGCGGTAAAGCACAATTTGAAGTGCCAACGTATCCGATTACTTATGTAGCAAGTCAAATGGCAGAAAAAACAACCGCATTTAAAAATGATGCACAAAATATTGATGACAGTCAAAACACAGGACAAAAAGTCTGGCAGTTAACCAGTGTGCGCAGTCATGACCAATTTAATACCATGATATTCGGGTTTAAAGACCGTTATCGTCACACCGATCGTCGTGATGTTTTATTCATGCATCCTGATGAAATGATGCGGTTGGGTTGGCAAAAAGGCGATAATGTCATGATCTCACGTCAAGACAGTCATGGCGAGCAACGTACTTTAGGACCGTTGGTACTTACCGACATGGACATCGCTGCCAATGCCGTTGCGACCTACTATCCTGAGTGTAATGACCTGTTTGATTTGGACGCGCATGCGCCAGACTCTCATATTCCTGCCTACAAGTCCGCTACTGTTATTTTAGAACGCGTCAATACAAGCGAGCTTGCGGCTTCTGCATAATGAGCCTCTATAAGTTAAAGGGTTAATTATATTAGGCTCTGTTGAACATTGAAATGATAAAAGGCAGTTAGCATCTACAATGGCTAAATTAAACACTCAAACTTCAGGCATCGATATGCCTGAAGCCAATGCAAAATCTAATGTGACACCATTGTCTCGCGCGCATATAGTGCAAAAACACTATTATGTACCCAAGGATTCTAGTGATCGCCAGCAAGCATATATTGAAGACCAATCGGCAAATTTAGTGGTAGAAGCAGCGATTTCTATCATTATTAATGGTATTCATTATGCGGTATTGATGGCAAGTCCTTATCAGCTAGAATACTTAGCAATAGGCTTTTTGTTCAGTGAAGGTTTGATTCAACACAGCCATGACTTATTAGATTGGGACGTCACCCAACTGACAGATATTGCCAGCTATCAAAGGTTCACTCAAGATTCAAACGACGAGACGGATACGTTAGATTCATTTGAGCAAACTTTGGCGCAGCTGCAAGACTACGATATTTATGTGGTGGAATTGACGTTAAATCAGCGCAGTCATCAGCGTATTCAAGCCCAACGGCGGCAGCTTGCTGGGCGTACAGGATGCGGTATGTGCGGCATTACTGGATTGACACAAGCACTACCCGACCTAAGCGCCTATTCACAAGACCGTTGGCAAGGTGACTTAGAGAATAACTTAGAAAGTAAATTTCAGGATAAAAGTCAAAACAAACCCGAAGACAGTGTTAGCAATAAAAGTGCGATACCAAGTTTTGACTACCTATTGCAAATACGCGCACAAGTAGACGCGACTCAGCACACCCATCAACTGACAGGCGCTGTCCATGCTGCCGCAACGATGCAGGGAACCCAACTGCATCTCTTCGAAGATGTAGGCCGTCATAACGCCCTTGATAAGCTCATTGGCTGGCAACTACGGCACAAAGTAGATGTCGACTGCGTGGTGATGACCTCGCGCCTATCTATCGAGCTGGTACAAAAATCTATTCGTAGCCAAATACCTTGGTTGGTCGGTATGTCCGCGCCTACCAGTACGGCCGTACGTGTTGCAGAGCGCTATGGTCTAGGATTGGCAGGATTTTTGCGTGACAATAGAGTGACCTATTACTCAGGCTTTTAAAACACTGCTATTCTCGGTCTTCCCGACTCTGTAAACCTCATCCTATTAATTTCTCTAGTCACTCCTTTTCCATCACTAATATCACCTCACCTTATTTATTTCCATAAAAATCAATTATTTATCTATTAAAATCAGATTCTTATTCATGCTACTACTACATAAATACGATCTGTTAGTCAACGTTTAACGATGGCTAGCAAAGATTTATGTAGGGATAAATTTGAGATTATGTAAATAATAGGTTACTCTTGGCCCACGAACATGTTACATATATTTAACATGGCTGTAGTTTTATTTATCAATAGTGAGTAAATTTAGTTAACAATAGCTATCAATTCTTACTTGAGATGATAAACACGGACAATGCGTCACATGCGACGACTGATAAAACGCTATCCTAAACGTTGCTTATTTCAGCTGATAAAGCTGTCTAAATTTAGCTTGAGCCATGAGTTCATGGTTTAGAGCTTATCTGTATTTTGCTAAAAGAACTTGTTACATAAGTCTTTTAGCATCCAGCTACTATCGAGTATCCATACTTGACAGCGTAATGGCTAAGCCATTAACAGACGCATATTGAGAGTTGCCGCTATTATTTTATTTATGCCTAGTATGGTTAATCATCCTTACTAGGGCATGTCCTCAATTCAATTGATCCTATCTAAATGGACTAAAAATGGCTAAATTTTGCCAAACATCGTCAAATAGCTGGTTAATATCCCGATATTATCGGCGCTATTTTTCTCGTTTGACGGCAATTTATCTCATCTTTATGACCATTTTTAAAATGAGGACACACCCTAAAATAGCGCGGCTGCACATCACTTTACTATTAATCTGTCATGACAGTTTGCCTCATCGCTATTGATATGCGCGAATCGTATGCGCTCTATCAATATGATTTATAAGTCACATTTTCATGATACAAATTGTAATGGTCTCAAATATATTCTTGATGCTTAGGGGGTAATTAATGCCGCCTAAATTTTATACATTTAAAACAATTGCGAGGTATGAATTTGAAAACTGAGTCATTGTTCCAATTTTCGTCACTGACTGTTATTTTATTATTAGTAGCGTTTTACGGCGGTACCTATTTGCTGTCTTTATTAATCAAAAAAGACAAGGAATCTACCACCGGCTTTATGGTGGCAGGTCATGGTGTTGGCTTTGGTATGGGTGCAGCAAGTATGACGGCCACCTGGATTTGGGCCGCCTCATTTTATGCCGCTGCCACGTCTGGCTACAAATACGGCATATCAGGGCCGATACATTACGGCTTTTGGGGTGCGCTGATGATTTTATTCATCTACCCTTTTGGCATGCGCTTTCGTGAGCTTGCGCCTAATGGCCACACCTTGGGCGAGCTTATCCACGCCCGCCACGGCTCATCAAGCCAATTAATTTTAGCCATATCCAACCTTATGGGCAGCTTAATTAGCTTGATGGTCAACTTTACCGCTGCTGGTGCATTGGTGTCAGTATTGTCACCGTTATCGTTCCAAACAGGGGTAATCATCGCGGGTGTTGGTGTACTTAGCTATACCTTAACCTCGGGATTTCGTGCTTCGGTATTCACCGATTTTGCCCAATTGGTCGCGTTGATGGCGATTGGTGTCATCATTATTCCGGCGGTGTTATTCTCCATGGGTGGTCCTGAAGTGATGGTCAGCGGACTATCGAACTTAACCTTGGAGCAGCAGGATTTCTTTTCCTCTGAAGCATTCTTTCAACAAGGTGCACCTTATTTTGTCGCAGTATTGGCCTATGCTATCGGTAATCAGACCATTACCCAACGCTTATTTGCGATTGATAAAACTAAGATTAAGGCGACATTTATTACCGCCACAGTCGGCTATGCTGGTATCGTTATTGGGCTTGGTATGATTGGCTTGATGGCTTTGACCATTGGCATCGAACCACTTGATGGCAATATGAATAACCTGATTCCGCAAATGGTCAGTATGTATCTACATCCCGTCTTTATTGCGTTATTCTTTATTTTGGTCATTGGCTCACTATCTTCAACGGCTGACTCAGATTTGTCTGCGCTATCAACCATTATGATGGCCGATGTCTACGCCAAAAACATCGCCAAAAAAGGCGGCATCAAACCAAAAACCATGATGCTCGTCGGTCGTGGGACGATGATTGTAGCAACGGCAGCGGGACTTATTTTTGCCAGCTTTAAGCTTGATATTTTGGTAATGCTAGTATTCGTTGGCGCCTTGTGGGGAGCGATTGTCTTCCCTGTCATCGCCAGTGTATTTTGGAATCGTGTGACCAACGTGGCCTTTACCTCAGCAGTAATAGTAGGGTTGCTATTATTCTGTGTGGCGCGCTTTGAATTGATACCCATTGTTGGCATCTCAGCACTATTTTTTGAGATATTAGCCAGTGTTGGTGGCGCAGTGGTCATCGGTCTCATGGTATTCGGTTTCTTGGGTCGTAAGATAGGCATGGGAGCGGCTGCAATTACGCTGGTGCTGATGTTGATCTTTGCCACTGGGTTCCTACGCCAGTACATGGTATTACTCGCTTCACTGACCGCTTACGGTGCCAGTACTATCGTTTGTGTGGTCGTCAGTCTCATGGGTGACGAGCATTTCGACTTCGATCTAATCAAGCAACGCGTTGGTGACTACGATAAATCTCCCAAAGTAGCACCAGTATCAAAGAGCTAAAAATAATAACCTTAACGGATATCAGGTAATACTTAGCAAATCACTAGCTATATGTTATCTGCTAATAAACATATAGGGAGACGACATGGACAATACCTTTATCTACGGATTATATATTTTAATTTGGCCAGCGATTACATTGGGAGTGCTGATACTGATTTGCACTGCCACCTATCGTGACATCAAAAAGGCCCAACGCGATAATAAAGACATCATTTAGGTGCTTAGTATTTATATTTTTTTGTGTATTCCTCACGAAGCATTGGCTTATTGAGGGATGCATATAGTTGGTGAAATGGTTGAAATAGTCATTAATTAGGCTTAAATACTCGTAACCTAGCAAATAACGGATGTTTATCTAAAAAATCGCTTGTAATTTATTATATTTTTGCTAATATAGTCCACCTTGATTGGCTGGATGGCAGAGTGGTCATGCAGCGGACTGCAACTCCGTTAACGCCGGTTCGATTCCGACTCCAGCCTCCAATTATTTATTAACGTTACGTTAATTTTAGCTTGCATTATTAGTATAACCGCTTATAATAGCCAGCACTTATCTAGTAGCTAGATGGTCTATCAACTAGCTTGCGTTAAAGATAAAACAAGTTTTGCCCGGGTGGTGAAATTGGTAGACACAAGGGATTTAAAATCCCTCGCTAGTAATAGCGTGCCGGTTCAAGTCCGGCTCCGGGTACCATATAGTAGTAAGAATAATCAGATTAGCCCATACGTTATAAGCGTTTGGGCTTTTTTGTGTCTGTGTATATTATGTGGACTATTGACGTGCCCTCAATTCAAGCGGTAATCTCTAAATGGGTCAATTAATTGATCACTACCCAAACCAACCTTTCCATCTAAAAAATATGAGCTGATTTGGCTAAACTTACTTGATCCTTACTTAAACAAACAAGTCGGTATATTTGAACTGGCAAATAAATCACTCTAGCCGCCAGCTCAAGCATTATTTATAAAAACAACAACCCTAAACCAATCACAACGCCACTGACAACCAATACAATCACACAAAACCCCATGATATCTTTGGCTTTTAGTCCAGCGATTGCCAAGGCTGGCAACGCCCAAAATGGCTGGATCATGTTTGTCCACGCATCGCCCCACGCGACCGCCATCGCAACTTTAGCGGGATCACTGCCAAGCATTTCTGCCGCTTCCAACATAATGGGGGCTTGAACGGCCCATTGTCCACCACCTGAAGGGACAAAGAAGTTAACCAGTCCGGCACTGAGAAAGGCGAAAAGCGGTAGCGTGTCGGCTGTCGAAACACTGACGAATGCATCTGACATAACGCCTGCTAAACCAGATGCTGTCATCATTCCCATGATGCCTGCATAAAATGGAAATTGAACGATGATCGCCCCCGCCCCTTTGACAGCTTCTTGCACGGAAATCAAATAATTGCGAGGTGTCCCATGAAATAGAATGCCAAGGAATAAGAACATAAAGTTGACCAAATCGAGCGTTAACGCAAATCCATTTTGTACAAAGTAATAAACGATAAAAGCAATGCCCATCGCACCGATGACCATCGATAAAACCCAGCTATTTTCTAAGCGTTCTGCTGGTGTCATATCGGATTTTTCTGGAATTGCTTCAATGATTGGATCCACTAAAAGTTTGGGATCCACGACAACCGTATCTTCTTTTTTCGGCATCATCAAGCGATTTAATAAAGGCACAATAATAACCAATGCTGCTACGATAATTAAGTTATAACTGGCAAAAATCGTTGCACTCGTTGGGATAATACCAATTTTGTCAGCGAATGGATGCCCTTCCGTCGCAATTGATAACGGAATTGACCCAGAGAATCCAGCATGCCAAATGATAAATCCAGAATAAGCACTGGCAATGAGTAGACGATAATCAACACCTTCGACACGCTTTGCCAACTCTTTCGCGAACAATGCGCCAATAACTAAGCCAAACCCCCAGTTGATCCAGCTGGCTGCAAGTGAGACTAACGTCACCCATATAATGGCACTTCCTGGTGAGCTTGCGAAACTCGCCAGCTTGCCTAACCCTTTTTTAAATATCGGACTGCTTGCCAATACAAAACCCGTTACTAGCACGAGCACCATTTGCATTGAAAACGCGAGTAATGCCCAAAAACCTTCACCCCAAAATGCTACCATCTGCACAGGTGAAGAGTCGGTTAATCCTAAACCCAGCCCAAAAATGACGATGGTTAAGATAATTACGAATAAAAACGGATCTGGTAAATATTTTTCCATCAAACTATTCGAAAAACGTGTGATTCCTTTCATTTTCTTACTCCCTTTTTATTTAAATATATACTTCGTCCCTAATCTCAATGCTACCTCATTCCTCCTTTTTATATCCATTCATTTAGCAGAAATTCGCTTTTTTGTTATGGCATTGGTCTTCCAACTCATTCTTATTGTTCTGCAAAAAAACCTTTGGGGAGCTTGACCAGTATTGGCAACTCCTAAACATCGGCTGGGGCAATTTTTATCAAATAGATTTTCAATAAAAAAGAGTACCTTTGAGTAAAGGCACTCTTTTGAAAAGCTAAGTTCTATGAATTTCATAATAGAAACTGTTTTCCGTTCTTACAACGTGCCATTAGTCTAACTTCACATGATAGCAGGTATCGATAATACGGCAACATAGTAACCCATGAACTGACAGCCCGTGTTAAACGAAAAGTGTTTTGATAAGAGACCACCCAATAAGCCCAAACCTATAACGGTAAACACCCCGACTAAACCACCTTCCCAAATACTGATGACCAAAATCAAACCAATAAAGGTGGCAATGATCGCTTCATGGCTGATTTTTTGCACGACAAATAATGCCGCATTTCTTGCGTAGTTCATTGAGAAAGGATAGGCAATGACAGCGGCGAGTATGACGGATAGTAGGCCGTAAAAAAGAAAATCCATCGGACTGAGTAGATGATGTAGGTTATTGCCCGCCATCTCAGCCGTCTCAACATTAAAAACAGGCGGTGCGTTAAACAAAGGAGCGGCGGGGCCGGCAGCTACTGGACTGAGTGGTAGACCAAAAGCAATTAATGGAATCAGCGCTTCTGCAATATAAGTGGACTCTGTCACGCCATTTTTAGAAGACAGTACTGTAGTCAGTCTATGATACGTATTTTTGATACGTGAACCGACGAACTCTCCCAATATGACGGTCATAGCCACAGGGCTAAAGACAAAAGTTGCACTGGATATGAGAGAAGTGATAACCGTGAACTTAATCTGTGTCTTGTTCAAAATCTTAAAAGGGTTGGGAAAATAACCCTGCCATAATTTCAAATCTGGCGCTACTTGAACCACATTTTCCTTCTCTCTAGATTGTGCTTTTCTTCCTGACGGACTCATCACAGTAAATAAATCTGCTATTAACGGACCAATAGCGATGGCTAAAAAATAAGTCACACCAAGCTTAGTATCATATTGTCCTGTAAAAGCTTTGAGAGCCAAGATAAAAGTCACAAAAGGGATAAGTAAAAGTACCGATGCCCATTTACCTTTCGAAAAATAAGCGATAGATATCGCCGCTGCCAAAAATATCCATGGTGCAAATTTAGTAATAACATCGCCAAATGGTGCCAAAATCAAGGCAAAACCGACGGCGGCAACGACCGCGATAAAAGCAGAGATGATCGAGCTTGAAATCATCTTTTTGAGGGCGATATGTGGTATGCCGAGCTTCCTCAAAAGATCAGCTTCCTCCAACATAGGAGTCGCCATCGTATCGCCAGGAATACCTAAAAGCGCCGTGGGTATAGCATGAGTCATATGTTTAGACACCGCTCCTGCCATCCAAAAGGTAAAAACTGCGGCGGGCGGCGCTCCAATTATGATCACCATTAAGGTAAGTGGCACCATGGTTGCGGTCTCGTCTGTCCCAGAAACCATGCCAATCAACGAAAAAATAATAGCGCCAATAACGCCATACATAAGCGCTGGCCAAAACTGAATCAAAATCTCATGTAACATCACCTTCTTCCTTGAAGTCTGTGTCAAACATTGGTCTGACGTAAATGCTTAGCCAGTAAGTGCCTGTCTAGTAAGTGCTTATTTAATAAATGCTTATCTAAGTAGATTCATGTATCAGCTATTATTTTTCTTCGCTATTACTTCAGCTTCCTGAAATACCGACATAAGCTGTAATAATTCAAGCTCCTCTTTAACTTCAGAAGGTAAATCATTGACACTGGTATAATTAGGATCGTCTTTTATTAATTCAACGATAAACTCTTTGACGTTTTCGCTATTATCTTCACTACTGGCGATGACGGTTCTAGCAGGTTTAAACATAATTGAACAAATAAAGCCAGATAGTAGACAGCCTCCTAAACCAATCAGCATGGCATACCCATTAAGAAGGGTTGCGTCTCCAGATAACGAGGACATATAAAGCTTGGCCAATAAAAAAGTGCCTGTACTCACGACGCTGCCTATCACGATAGCGAATAGCATGGACCTAAAATTAACCGTGTCTCCCCATACCTCTACCAAGTTGTTTTTTGAGATTTCCATATTCATGATCATCCTTGTCATCATATGCAGTTTAGAAATGCCTACCTAAAATCAGAAACTTATCGTTAATTCACCATAGATACGCATTTCAGACCAAATTAAACACTCAAATTCCTGTTAATCTTAGATTTTACGTACTATCACTATTTACGTACTGTCATTATTTACGTATTGTCCCTATTACCGTTACTGCGCAAATTTGTCAGAATCTCTTCAGCCACATCTATCCGTATTTTACCGCTCTGAACCAACAGCTCAGTGACCTTATCGACTTCGTTCGCCTTAGCGCCAGCCATAACGGCTATATTTTTTGCATGTAGTGACATGTGACCTTTTTGAATACCTGTCGTGACCAATGCTTTCATAGCAGCAAAGTTTTGTGCCAGTCCGACCGCACAGGTAATCCTAGCCAGTTCGTCTGCAGAATCAATATTAAGAATCTCTAGATTCTGCTGAGCCGTCGGATGTACTTTGGTCGCGCCGCCAATCAATCCTACAGCCATTGGTAGCTCTAAACTGCCGCATAAATTACCGTCTTTATCGATACCCCAACGAGACAAACTACGATATCGACCCGTCTGACAGGCATAAGCATGAGCGCCCGCTTCTATCGCTCTCGTATCATTTCCTGTTGCCAGGATAACGGCTGATATGCCATTCATAATGCCTTTGTTGTGGGTGGCTGCTCGATATGGATCAGCATCTGCAAATCTAAATGCTGACAACATGGCATCTCTAACCACTTCTCCCCCTATCTCTTCAGTATTCCAAGTCGCTCTCGCCATAGACAGTCGTTTGTCTGCAAGGTTCGATAAAATCCTCATATTGGCCTTGGTGTCTGTCCAGCTCTCCAATACAGGTGATAATGCTTCGACCATAGAATTAACCGCATTTGCGCCCATCGCATCACAGGTATTTACCAAAATATGTACGATAACGTTGTATTCATGACCATCATCCAAGACCCTTACTTCCATGCCTTTAAATCCGCCTCCTAATTTCACTAAAAGCGGATCTACGTCGTTGCAAATGCTTTTAATCTCATGCTCACGTTCAAGAATGATTTGTTTGGTAACCATGGGATTAATGACATGAATTAGTTGAATCTGACCAATCATTATATGTTCAGAGGTGTGAGTATAAAAACCGCCAGTCGCTCGGCACTGTCTGGCCGCATTACAAACAGCAGCAACCACTGAAGACTCTTCCGTTGCCATAGGAACGAGCTTGTCTTTACCATCGACGATCATATTAGTCGCAACGCCGATGGGTATATTCATAGTTCCAATTGCGTTCTCGATCATGTTATCGACGGTTTTGAAATCAGTATTACCTGTGTCCAAAAAGTGCTCTTGATTGAATGCGCTTTCGCCTAAAAATTCAGCGATTTTGTCTAAACGTTGCAGGTGTTCAAGTTTATAAAAGCTAGAGAGTCTTGAAGAAGAAGTTGATTCTTTCATGGGTATACATCCTGTAAAATAATTCCTAGAAGATAGAAATACCATGAGCTGAGCATTCTTCCAAGGGTACAGAAATGCTTTTTCACTTGAAACTGTACCCATTTTATAGAACGTGATTGTTCTAATAAAGGTAGTTGATTGAGTATAAAAGAGACATAAAGTTGAAGAGATCTAAATCAGATATCTTTCAATATTGTTGAAGAAAAATAAATATAGTCAGTCCTAAATAAAATAAGTATAAATACTATCAGGCGCTAATGGGATAAATGTTCCTTGCTTGCTGCGCCGTTGCAGACAGAGGCGGCGCAAAATTTATCCCGGTAGCACAGTAGTTATTTTATAGTGTATCGACTATATCGACTTGCAGATAAGTAATAATAAAAGCTTCACTCTAATGCCTATTAAATACCTCATTCTCAATAAATTTAACCGTGGTTTGATCTATATAAAACTTATTGATTCTTAAGGCGAAGTAAGTACTTTTAGCAGGAAAAAACAGACTGCCTGGCGCCATGAAAATATTGTTACTTCTTGCGGAATTAACGACTTTTTTGTCATCCATTGGAATACGAAACCATAAAAAGTGACCGCTTGGATTATGAGGATAAAGCTTTAAGCCTTCGACTTTACTTAACTTCTTTATCGAGTCAGCCGATTTCTCATACGAGAGACTTTTAAATGTTTGTAGATGATTATTTAACGTACCGCTAGTTATCATGTGATTAAGGATATTTTCAGTGATTGACGAGGTATTAATAATCGTGATCATTTTTAGCCGTGTCAGTAATTTAATCAATGGCTTTGATGCAACTATAAAGCCACATCTCAACGAGGCTGACACTGTCTTTGAAAAGCTGCTTAAGTAAATGACAGGACAGTCTTCACCGAAAAGATAGCTGGCAGGTTTGTCTCTAATGAGCAAAAAAGGATCATCTTCGACAATAAGAACATTGTTCTTCATACAGAGTGACTTGATAGCATTGAGGTTTTCTACGGTTAGGTCTGTCCCTGTTGGATTATGCGCAAAGGGCTGCAAAAACAAAATCTTAGGATGATTTTTTTGAATAATGGCTTCTAAGTTATTGACATCTAACCCAAACTTGGTTCTTTTTATAGGTATCATATTGACTTTATTTAACTTAAGTTTACTAAACAAAGGATAATACCCTGGAGACTCTACTATCGCATTATCACCTTCTATTAAAAAGTGCCTGATTATCAAATCCAAACTGTGGTTGGTTCCATAGGTCATTAGTAGATTTTGAGGTTCAACGCTGAGGGCGTGGTTTTTAAGTATGTCGGTAATAAGACCTCGAAGAACGCTGTTTCCAGCGGGGTCGCCATAACCATAGTCGAGATATAAAGGTTTGTCTCCATCATTTGGATGCCCCAAATAACTATCCAGCTTGAGTTTATCCATATACTCTCTAGGATATCGTCCTTCACCAGGTTTATGGCTATACTCGTTGACTAACTGTTGTTCTAGTAAGTCGACTCCATTATAAAAATTGGTTAAATCCAACATTGCACTATGCGTTTCTTTGTTGGATAAATCTTCACTAATATAAAATCCTGACTTCGGTAACGCCTTGATCCAATGCTGTTCTAATAAAATATTATAAGCAGTCACTATTGTATTTTTTGAAACGTTATATTTTTTTGACATCGCTCGAATTGAAGGTATTTTATCCCCAATCTTTTTTCTACCGGACTTAATATCATCAATAACTAACAGACATATCTCTTCGAACTTCTTCACCTTTCAACTCCGATTTGAATAGAAGACTAATTAAGTACACAGTAAAATGTTAGCAGTATATGCCTAAAATAAACGATACTGTCAATCATGTGGAAAACCAAACCAAAAAAAATCCGACCACATTAAGTGATCGGATTTTTAATATTTGGTGGAGATGGCGGGAGTTGAACCCGCGTCCGCCAGCATTACGCTCATGAATCTACATGTTTAGTTTCTGTCTTTAATTTTAGTCTGCACCGATCCGACAGTCAGGATGGATTAGCCGATTCTCTACTTTTGAACCCAAGCGATTGAGACAATCCCTTGTGGCGAGCCTACATGCGGACGCTTCAACTTAGTTGACCAACTGTAGGTGATCAGCAACTAGGTAAGCAGGGTTTAAACCATGTAAACAGGGTTTAAGCTGCTAGAGCGTAATTTTCGTCGTTTGCGACTATAACAATATATGTTTGATTAACGAGAGGACATATACTCTCGACATGCATCATTGAGTTTCATCACCAGCGTCGAAGCCAGAACATCCCCAATAAGGTCGACTATTATATAGGATTTATGTGCCGACTTTCAACCTATAAAACATCGCCATTACATTACGTTACAGCTTAATGATTTAAGCCAAAACGGTATTCAGCCATTTACCGATATTTTGAATTTGTGGCATACAGACCTGATGCGCCATCGGATAAGTATTATATTTAACCTCATATCCTTTCTCAGAAAGTAACTGATGCGCTTGCTCACCCAAAATCACAGGAACGACTGGATCGTGAGTGCCATGTTCAATCAAAATCGGCATGTTTTTATTGGCAGCGCTATAGTCGATATTGTCATTGGTTGCCAAATAAGTAGAGAGTGTCATTAATCCTGCCAAGCGCTCTGGGTAGCCCAAGGCCACATGATACGCCACTGCCCCGCCCTGTGAAAATCCTGCGATGACGATATGTTCAGGCGCGACGCCGCGATCAATTTCACGACGAATCAAATCCTGTATTTTCTGAGAGGACTCTTCAATCTGAGCGGTATCAACTTTGCGTTCAAGACTCATCTCTAAGATGTCATACCATGCTGGCATTACCATCCCACCATTGACAGTGACTGCACGCTTAGGCGCATGCGGAAAGACAAAACGTACGGCCATATCATTAGCCAATCCGAGCTGCGGTACGACTGGCTCAAAATCATGACCACTTGCACCCAAGCCATGAAGCCAAATGACGGCTCTATCTATCTTTTTTTGTGATGGGTTATGCTCAACAATGACAGCATCTAAATAATTACTCATATTCTTTGAATTCCTTTAAATAAAAATGATACGTAGATACGCTTTTATTTCCAATGAAGCCAATCTTTACCGCATATTTTAGTCTTTTTTATAAAAACGCTGATTATTTTACAGCTTTTAACCAAAACTGCTACTCAAAAAATACTCACTCATCATCCTAATTTCCATTAACTTTTCACATCTTTTGAGGTCTGGGAGCAAAATCTAAAACCGCTTTTGTGCTACGATCATTTAATAGACGTATACTTAGTACTATAGCTACTGTATGACGTCCTACTATTATTTTTCAATGTTCGTATATATATGAATTTGAATAAATAATTTATCTTAACCGATTTTCTTATATAACGATGTAGCGCTTATGACTCATATTTTATTGGTAGAAGACGATCCTGCTATTGCCATGTCGCTGAAAGTTACTTGCAAGCGTGAAGGCTGGGACATTACGTGGCTAGACAATGCCAGTAGCGTGCTACCGATGCTACACACTGATGAGGCAAGAGATCTATCCGCGATTATTTTGGATGTGGGGTTGCCAGATGGTGACGGGTTGAGTTTATGTCAACAAATACGCCATACCACTGACATTGATGCGCTAAAAGATATTCCTATCGTGTTTTTGACGGCTCGTAGTGATGAAGTCGATCGCATCTTAGGTTTAGAGATGGGCGGTGATGATTATTGTGCCAAGCCGTTTAGCCCGCGAGAACTGGTCGCTCGTCTAAAAGCCATTTGGCGACGTGAGCAATTATTGTCGCAGCAGTCTGCTATTCAAGCAACATCAACGGATAATAACGTTAATGAAACTTTCTCTAATAATATGTCAGGTCAAGCCTTAACATTTAATTGTCAATCTGGTATTTGGCATTATCAACCGCTCAATTACTCTTTGATGTGGCAAGAACAAAAGCTTGAGCTGAGTAACACAGAGCGCAAAATTTTATTAACCTTATTGCAAGCTCCCAATCAAGTCTTTAGCCGAGAGCAACTTTTGAATGCGGTGAGCGACTATCCAGATCATCGTTTGGCGCGGACGATAGACAGCCATATCAAGTCAATTCGTAAGCAGTTGGCGACGGTCGACGCTAGCATTGATGTCATTCATACGCATCGTGGATTGGGATATGCGTTATGTCCTGCTTAGTACTGTTATTTAATAACGTCAAATCGCTTTTAAAGCCATGAAGCATACGACTAGTGACAATCATAAAGCCAGTGACGATATTCCTACTAGCCAAAGTAACTGGTATGCAAAACTGCATCCGATCGGAACCGCGCAGCAAACCACTGAACCTAAACGAGTACTGAATTTGAGTATTTTTTTCAGGATTTGGTTGGCGGTTGCTTTGGTACTGATCATTTGCGGTGTGGTCGCGTTTACTCAACTATTTGGTTATGTCAAACCAACAGCGCAGCAGGTCATCGAAGACACGTTATTGGATACCAGTAAATTTCTCGCGGCAAATTTGCAGTTGCCATTATCCTCAGGTCAGTTATACGACGATGCTTATCAAGCAAAACTTGATACTGCCTTTATTGGCATACCAACGACTTATCAAGCCACAGAGCCAAACTATAAAAACAAAAACTATAGCAGTTTTCGGGTATACGTGACAGATAATAGAGGCATGGTCATTTACGATTCACTACCCAAACCTGATAATGACGAAGGGCAAGACTATAGTCGCTGGAATGATGTGTATTTAACCTTGAATGGTCAATATGGCGCAAGAAGTACAACGCAAAACCACAATCAGCGCGATGGTACGATTATGTATGTGGCGCAGGCCATAAAAGACGATCAAGGCAAGCTAATCGGTATAGTCAGCGTTGGCAAACCGGTCTCTAGCGTCCTGCCTTACTTGGACAATACCCGCAGTCGTATGTTTATAACAGCGTTGTTTATGAGCGTTGCGGCTCTTATTTTAGCAGGACTGGTGGCATGGTGGCTCAAACAAAGCATCACCTTGGTGACCCAATATACCAGTGCGCTGGCGGAGAATACCAAAAAACCGTATTTCTACTTAGGGCATGAACTCAATAGCCTGACAGATACGATTGAATCTATGAAACATCAATTAGAAAATCGAGCTTACGTCACAGATTATGTTCATACGCTTACTCACGAGCTCAAAAGCCCCTTAACAGCAATTCGCGCCAGCAGCGAGTTATTAGAGGACGATGGGCTCGATGCAGATGATCGGCAAATGCTCATACAAACCATTGGTGAGCAAAGCATCAAAATGCAGCATCTGATCGATCGCCTCCTGTTACTTGCCAAGATTGAGCAACCCACCTTTAAGCTGAATCAAAAGCTAACGCCTCTGCTGCCATTACTACACAGTCTAGCAAAAGACAATGCAGCTAAGTTGCAACAGCAGCATCTGCCCCCTATCGAAATCTATATTGATGATCAATGCTTTACTGAAACGACCGTTTTACAGCCAAATATGTTGGCACACACCAGTGTTTTTGCTGACCAATTTTGGTTGGTACAAGTGCTACAAAATGTACTAGATAACGCCATTCATTTCGCCGAAAGCACGGTCATTATTTATATACACAACACACTGAACACCGTGACTATTGATATATTTAATGATGGTAAATTGCTACCTGAGTACGCGGTAAATAAAGCCTTTGACCGTTACTTTAGTCTATCGCATCACAGTCAGCCTGCTCATCATTCAACAAGCCATTCGTCAGATAAGGAGGCTTCCCACAACCTCGAACCAGAATCTCCTAGCATGGCACGCAGCACAATCAAAAAAGGGACGGGTCTTGGCTTAACCTTAGTCAAACAAGTCATTGAACATCATGGCGGTCATGTTGCTATTAATAATATTATTGCCAACAATGGTAAAGATAATGTCGCTACCAATCAGCTTTCTGGCGTAATGGTTAGTATTACGCTACCTTTGGCTAAAGGCTAACCGTTTTAGAGAAAATCAATACTTGCCTACTCCAATAAATATCTTGCCCTTCTTTCAAAGCTTTATTCTTAGTGACAATTCATTAACTTTCCATCATTCCTACACGTGATTTCTATCTTTTTATTTTACGATAGCGTTATTCATATTCGTAAGCTAAATTTAAGGTAGACAAAGCAATGCAAAATCTCATTCATCAAAATCAAATTATAGAAAACTGCTTGGGTCGTAGTCGCCATTATTGTCTACAAGCCTTATCGCGCGAAGGGATCGATAACATTACTTTTGGCCATTGGCTAGCCATTCCCAGTCAGCAATTACTTTTGGTGTTTCGACATCAACAATGTGTGGCGATTGATGATTATCAGCAGGCTGCTTAATACAGCCAAAAAACAATAAAAGCGCGACAGTACTGCTGGCATAAATTTTTTGAAGCCTCTGTCCGCAACGGCACAGCAAGCGAGAAAAATCTATACCAGTAGTATCTGACGATTGATGTATCGATTTAAATTTTCACCGACTATATCTTTTATTATTAAATCGATTACAATTCATAAGCCCAGTAAATGTCTTATAAACTTCCATAAAAAAGCCCTTTATTTTTCTAATAAAATTTTATTAAAAAAATAAAGGGCGAATAACGTTATAACGAGTTGTTTAAGTAATAGACTGTACTGGCGGCTGAACATCAGCGTTTTGACCACGATGACGCAGATAATGATCGAGCAATACAATCGCTAGCATGGCCTCGGCAATGGGCGTTGCGCGTACACCCACGCAAGGGTCATGACGACCTTTGGTCAACATGTCCACCGACTCACCTTGAGTATTAATACTCTTGCCAGCAGTAGTGATACTAGACGTAGGCTTAAGGGCGATACTGACTCGAATATCTTGTCCTGACGAGATACCGCCCAATATACCGCCCGCGTGATTGGCCGTAAAGCCATTTGGCGTCATCTCATCACGAGAACGATGACCAAACTGTCCTGCTACCGCCATGCCGTCACCAATCTCAACCCCTTTTACGGCGTTGATACTCATCATAGCATGAGCAATATCGGCATCTAAGCGGTCAAACACCGGCTCACCAAGTCCAACTGGCACGCCACTGGCAATCACTTCAAGACGAGCACCGCAACTGGTGCCTTCACGGCGTAAACTGTCTATCAATGCCTCAAAACGCGTCACTGCATCCGCATCCGCACAAAAAAACGGATTGCTATTCACGAATTCCCAATCAATTTGACTGGGCTCGAGTACGTGACTGTATTCATTACCGATTTGGGTAACGTGACCACGTATTTGTACCCCTAAGCGATCTTGTAGATATTTTTTGGCAATAGCGCCAGCTGCCACTCGCATCGCCGTCTCGCGCGCTGACGAGCGCCCACCACCACGATAATCGCGAAAGCCATACTTCATACTATAAGTGTAATCAGCATGACCCGGACGGAAGGTATCTTTGATTTCGCTATAATCTTTTGATTTCTGATTGGTGTTGCGAATCAGTAGACCAATAGACGTACCCGTTGTTTTACCTTCAAATACGCCAGAGATAATTTCAACTTCATCAGATTCACGGCGCTGGGTCGAATACTTAGACGTACCCGGTTTGCGTCGATCCAAATCCACTTGCAAATCATCCTCTGATAACGCTAGACCTGGCGGTATACCATCGACGATTGCCATGAGACCTGCACCATGCGACTCGCCACAAGTGGTCACCGTAAAAACCTGTCCGATACTATTGCCTGCCATATTTATCCTTAAACAAGTAAACGCGATTGCTGGTTATTTGATCAATCATTTGTGCGTTGAACTGGTACTATTTTTAATTGACACTATTTTTGATTAGCACTACTTTTGATTGATACTATTAATATGTATTTACGATGCACACATACTACTGAATGCCGTCCAATAGCTGCACATAAGCGGCAAATAGCTGACGATTTGCCATGAGCTCATCATAGGTAATAGCAAAAACGCCATGACCGCCGTGGGCAAACTTCAGCCAATCGAACTGAATTTCAGGATAGGCTTGTTTTAATGCCCATTCACTATCGCCCACTTCACAGACAAGCAAGCCTTCTGGGCTAAGATAATCTGCTGCTTCAAATAGGATGCGATGTACCAAATCCAATCCATCTTGACCCGCTGCTAACGCGTGTTCAGGCTCGTGTAAAAACTCAGGTGGTAAATCTGCCATGATAGCGGCATCGACATATGGCGGATTTGTAACGATTAGCTCGTACTGATTTTCTGTCGGAATCTTAGCAAATAGATCTGATTCAATCACATTCACTTGATGGCCAAGATCATGATGATCGACGTTGACCATTGCCACCTCTAACGCCCCTTTATCAATATCAACGGCATCAACGAGCGCATCGATGAAACGTGTCGCAAGAGCAATCGCAATACAACCTGAGCCCGTACATAAATCTAAGATGCGTTCAGGCTGCGACAACTGTTTAACGTCTAAACCATGATCATAAAATATGGAGGTTTGTTCATTGACGCTAACACCAAGCGGTTTGGCCAGCTCACTGACTTCAAAATACGGGTGAAACTGCTGACGAATCAACTCTGCTATCGGTGAGCGCGGGATCAAAACACGTTCATCGACATAAAAAGGCAAATCACAGAAATACGATAAATTGATCAAATAGCTTAGTGGCTTACGCTCAGCGATACGTTCTTCTAATAAGTCCAATACCTGCTGCTTCTCTGATGTGGTCAAGCGGCAGTCAAGAATCTGCTCATTCGCTGACCAATCTAAAGAGAGCGTGTGCAATACAATGGCCGATGCTTCGGCAAATTCATCCGTGGTACCTTGAGCGACGACCACATCATAATTACGGAGCTGCGTGACCGAAAAACGAATGAAATCACGAATACTCACTAGCTGCTCGCGCGCTTCTTCTAATTCTGCAGGCAAGTTGGCAAATTGATCGTGTTCACCGACAAGCCCAGTTTCCAAATCATACTCCAGCTCACCTGCTAAAGCTTCAGAGCCATCTTCATTGAAATATTGATTTTGAAACTCTTCTGCGCTCATTGTTTGGTCTTCTGACATATCGCACCTTGCTGATTACATGCTCACGGACTACATGTGTGTGGGTTAAATCGCTTTTTGTGAAAAGCTAATCTATTAAATGAAAATCTAATTATGCATTATAGACACAAACACTAAGTAGCGCCAATATTTGCCTCTCTGCTGCCCTTTTTACATTTATACAAATGGCGCAAATAATGAGAGTTTTGGATAATAATCTAACCTTACCTTATAAACATCCGTGCTATGTTCTTGCCCAACTGTAGTGAATACGTCAACAGTTGACGTTTAACAACAGCTAAATGCAAAAAGATGTATCAAAAGTTTGCGAAGCAATCAAATTATGCGCATAATAGCCGCATTAGTAGCAACTACAAGTGACTCAACATTATGAAAATAAAGCCTATTATTACTGCTATATCTATCGCTGTCGTTGGTGCCAGTGTTAGCGCACTTGCCGCCACCACTGATAGTACTCGCACATTGCCAGTACGTACGATGAATTCAGCACCTAGTCTCGCTCAAAAAGTTAGCCTCGATGTGCAAGAAAATCGTAGCAGCTCAGTTGCCGAATCTGATCGTATGACGCAACTGATTGATTCAAAAAAGAGAGCAGAGACATCTGCGCAGCCAAAAGCAGCCCCAGCAGACAACATGAGCGCCGCCGAGTTGACGCTTAAGGATGAACGCTCTGATAGCACTGATGATATCAGTGAAGGTCAAGCCGTTGCTGCCCCTAGCGACGTAGCCTCTATTGACTCATCTGACCCAATGGCTTTTGAGCTGCCTGAAAACGAAAAACGTCAAGATTTTAGCGACGACCCTACCATCAAAAATATCGAAGATAAAGATGGTAAAAGATACACCACGCTGAACTTGTCAAACTATGCCAAACAAGTGAATGAGTCTACTTGGTCATCCAATATGAAAGTCAACTCAGCGATGACTATTAAAATTCAAGCGTTACTCGATTGGAACCATGCTTCTCCTGGCCCTATCGATGGTGGTTGGGGTATGAATAGTAAAAAAGCCCTTATCAACTTTCAAACTATGAAAGGCTTGTCAGCAACCGGTAAAATGGATCAAAAAACATGGGATGCTTTGATCAAAAACATCTCACCCACTAAGCCTGTACTGGTCACTTATACCATCACTGACGATGATATCAAGACCAATTTTACGAACACACCTGCGGGCGCAGAAGCCAAGTCAAAAATGAAAGGTCTTTATTATCAAGACATCAAAGAGATGTTTGGCGAGCGTTTCCATATGGATGTGCGCTACTTAGACAAGCTAAATCAGAACAAAGGATACAAAGCGGGCGAGACCATCACTGTCCTCAATACACGTGGTCCACTTGATCAGCGTATTAACCGCGTTATCGCCAATAAAGCAGAAAAAACGCTTTATGCTTACAATGATAAAAAACTGGTTGCCACCTACCCAACGACGATTGGTAGTGATGACACACCATCGCCACATGGTACTTTTAAGATCGTTAATAAAGTAAAAATGCCTTGGTATAAAGCCACGGTCGGTGATGGCGCTCAGAAAAAAGTTTATATGTTACCACCAGGGCCAAACAATCCTGTCGGTGTCGTATGGATGGGCTTGTCTAAACCTTCTTACGGTCTGCATGGCTCACCGCAGCCTGAAGGAATCAGTCGTCAAGCATCACACGGCTGTATTCGCTTGACCAACTGGGATGTATTAGAGGTTTATGCCAATATCGAAAATGGCGCAACCGTTGAGCTTCAATAGTTTTTAGTAATGATGATCAAAAAGACCTCGATATTGAGGTCTTTTTTTATGCTTGCTGATAAGGCTTGGTTGACGTCAATCACGGATATAGTGTCGTGTATCCATTTTATTCAATATCGACTATATTCTCTAACTTTATACCTTATAACTGTTTTCGTTGCCAGTAAGACTGCCAATTTTTTTGGCAAAAAACATAGCGGCTGGGATCGAAACCAAAGCGCCTAGCGCTATCGCTATTTAGACATGAGATATCTCATTAAAGCCCATAATTAAGACTCCAATTATAAAAAGCCCCATGGTAACGGTTGCTGCTATTAAATATACAACGCAAAATAATAACCAGTTCATAAATTACTCCTCATTAATATTGTGGATATAATATATTTATACTTTAAATCCACAAAAAAAGTAAGTATTTATTGTAACCCCTTAGACTATCTATATGAAGTGACTACACATGAGAACCTTGTTATCGTTTAGGTCTCAATACTATTCAGATATAGTTGGGTCGATATAAAAAAGAGACAACGGGGCTGGGATGAATTTTTTGTTGCCTCTGTCTGCGAAGGCACAGCAAGCAAGAAAAATTTGTCCCAGTCACGCAGTATAGTGTTGCGTATCCATTTTATTCAGTAGCTCAGATAGTTTAACTATTATTTTTTGAACACTTATTACTTGTGACCTCCTCCTTTTAGTCAGACGCATAAAACTCATATACTTTTAACGATTTATTATTACAATAATGGCTTTCTTTGACCTCTCATTTACCTCTCAATAAAGCTACCTGTTATGACTAAACCTAAAAAAAACGTATCTAACGAGTCACCGATGACTCAGGATTTAACAGACCCTGCTGATATTATGGCCAAACCAAAATCTTTAACTCAAACCGCGACTGAAGCTTCTATAACAAATGAGAGGCCAGATGATACTGAGTCAGACGAACTTGGTAAGGACATGGCTTGTGAGCAGGCACCTAAAACTGAAGCAAAAGTAAAAATGGAATCCCTTTCGCCTGACGTGGTGGTTGCGTCATTAGAAGATTCTGAGGCAAACGTCCACTCAGATGAAGACCAATCACAAGTAGCATCAGAAGAAGAAACTATAAAGCCAGAATGTATAGCAGTAGAGGACACCGAGGCAGAAAAATTTTCAGCACAGGATTCAAGCCAGCTAGAACCCGAAAGCGAGGAGTTAACGGCAAATAACGATAGTGAACTGCCAGAAGAGGATAAGGAAAAAGAGAAAGAAGAGGACAAAGTCAAAGAAAAGAAAGAAGCCAAGCTCGAGTCTTATAAGCAATTTGTCGCAGAACAATTTAATAATAAAAAAGTCGATTACCCAGAAGTCAGGGTCACTATTGAAGCCAACGCTTTGCCCAGTAAAATGTATTTTATTATGAATACGCTTTCTGCCATCATCGCAAGCTATGGGCTAGTGACCAATTCAGCAGCCGTGGTCATTGGCGCCATGTTAGTTGCAATGATGTTAGGCCCTATTACGGGGGTAGCATTGGCGATCATTGACTATCGTATGCCGCTACTGCGTAAGTCTTTGCTCACTGTCTTGGCGGGTGTATCTTTGGTTATTTTGGTCGGATTTGTGGTTGGCCTATTGCATCAAGGTCAGCCATTGACGAATGAGATTTTATCTCGCACTCAGCCTACCTCTATGGATTTAATGATTGCCTTGGCTGGTGGTACTGCGGGTGCATATGCGATGGTATCACCGCACTTATCTGTGGCTGTCGTCGGAGTCGCCGTTGCCACAGCCTTAGTGCCGCCCTTAGCTGCCAGTGGTATTTTATTTGCTAATGGTGAGATGCAGATGGGGCTTGGCGCTGCCTTATTAGCCTTGACTAACATCATTGCTATTCAGTTCACCAACGCCATGGTGCTGTGGTTTTTGGGATTCCGTCGACTAGTAGATGATGATTATAAAACTGGTGCTTCTTTGATATTTTTGCGCCGCAATGCCGTCACACTTTTATTATTGGTCGGTTTAGGGATTTATCTGACCATCAACCTAAATACCAATGCCAAAAAACAAGCCTTTGAGAATAATGTTAAACAAACAATCAATATGTACTTTATCGATCAAGGTAATGTACTGACCAATACTCAATTTGATAAAAATGACAACTTTCAAATCATTCGTGCAGTAATCCGTGGTGAGACCAGCCCAAGCTCGCAAGATGTACAACAGATAGAAGATATAATTACAAAAGACATGGCAAAAAATTTCCCAGATTATTTGCCTATTAAATTGCAATTACGATACCTACCAGTACAAGTCATTGAGTCTAATCCTTTAATAAAAGACAAGCTTAATGAAACCGATGCTGCAATTTTGACCAATTAACATCTATTTTAGCCAGCTACTTTTGGTTGACCAAAATGCTGGTTTTATTCATAGAATATCCTAGCGGTTATAACTCTTATACCAAGAGCTTGGGCGTTTGTGCTAAAATCGCATGCAAAATTATTTTACTCAATTCTATCTGTCAGTAAGGAGCCGCTGTGAGCCAGCCATTTCGCTCAGCCGATATTCGCCAAGCCTTTATCGATTTTTTTATAAGCAAGCAGCATACCCCAGTCCCATCGTCTAGTTTGATTCCGCACAATGACCCAACATTGCTATTTACCAATGCGGGTATGAATCAATTTAAAGAGACATTTTTGGGTATGGAGCCGCGTGACTATACACGTGCCGTGACCTCACAAAAATGTGTACGTGCTGGTGGTAAGCATAACGACTTGGATAATGTCGGTTATACCGCGCGTCATCATACTTTTTTTGAGATGCTAGGTAACTTCTCATTTGGTGATTACTTCAAGCAAGCAGGTATCGAATACATTTGGGAGTTTTTAACCTCAGATGAGTGGCTAGCGATTGATAAAAATCGTTTGTATGTCACCATTTACGAAACCGACGATGAAGCGTTTGATATTTGGAATAAAAACATTGGTATTCCAAGTGAACGCATTATTCGTATCGGTGATAATAAAGGCGCGCCTTACGCATCAGATAATTTTTGGACCATGGGCGATACTGGTCCTTGTGGCCCTTGTACCGAGGTTTTTTATGACCATGGCGCCGATATCGAAGGCGGTCTACCGGGTACACCTGAAGAAGATGGCGATCGCTATATCGAGATTTGGAACTGCGTGTTCATGCAGTTCAATCGTCAAAAAGACGGTACGCTACTACCGTTACCTGCGCCAAGTGTTGATACTGGTATGGGACTTGAGCGTATTAGTGCCATCATGCAAGGCGTTCATGGCAACTATGAGATAGATCTATTTACTCATTTGATGGATGCAGCAGCTGATATTTTAGAGATTGACAATGAAAAACAGTCATCACTAAAAGTCATCGCTGATCACATTCGTGCTGTATCGTTTTTGATCGCTGATGGTGTCACGCCAAGTAACGAAGGTCGCGGCTATGTACTGCGCCGTGTGATTCGTCGTGCCGTTCGTCATGGTAATAAGCTTGGCGCAGACAGTGATTTCTTTTATAAAATGGTCGCGCCACTGGTGGCTGAAATGGGCACCGCCTATCCTGAGCTAGCAGACAAGCAAAGCGTCATCGAAAACGCCATTCAAAAAGAAGAAACACAGTTTGCCAAGACATTGGCGCAAGGTTTACGCTTGCTTGCCAGCGAACTTGAAGGTTTACAAGATGGTGACACGCTATCTGGAGAGGCGGCGTTCAAGCTTTATGACACTTATGGTTTTCCAATCGATTTAACTGCGGATATCACTCGTGAACGCGGTATTGCCATTGATGAAGCTGAGTTCGATGAGCATATGCAAGCACAGCGTGAGCGTGCTCGTGATGCAGGCAAATTCGACGTCGATTATAGCAGCGTCATTCAAGTAGAGGCGCCGACGACCTTTATCGGTTATGAGCAACTTGAAGAAGATGGCGTGACTGTTGACGCTCTTTACCAAGACGGCAATCCAGCAAACAGTTTGACCGAAGGCACGGAAGGCGTAGTGGTACTTAACCGTACACCGTTTTATGCCGAAGGTGGTGGTCAGGTTGGTGAGCTGGGTGAAATCCGTACCGCGACAGGCGTCTTTGACGTTCAAGATACCAAAAAATCTGGTCAGGCGATTATCCATTATGGTGTGGTTACCATGGGTGATATCAGCACTAAGCAAACGGCAGATGCTCAAGTTCTCTCTAGTATCCGTGCGGCAAGTGCCAAAAACCACTCTGCCACTCACCTATTGCACGCGGCACTAAGAGAAGTATTGGGCGCAGAAGTCACGCAAAAAGGCTCACTGGTTTCAAGCGAAGTGCTACGTTTTGATTTCTCATATGACAAGCCTGTCAGTAACGCCGAGATTACGCGTGTAGAATGTCTCGTCAACGAGCAAATCCAAGCAAATACGCCTGCCCGCATTGAGAATATGTCTATTGATGAAGCAATGAAACAAGGTGCCATGGCGCTGTTTGGCGAAAAATATGGCAGCGAGGTTCGTGTCCTTACTATGGGTACAGATAGTATCGTAGACGGTCAGCGCAAGCCTTTCTCTATCGAGCTATGCGGTGGTTTGCATGTACAACGCACTGGTGATATTGGCGTCTTAAAAATCACTAGCGAATCAGGCATTGCTGCCGGTATTCGTCGTATCGAAGCCGTCACTGGCATGAATGCGGTCAAAAACATTCAGCAAAACGAACAACAACTCAGTGAATTGGCCAGTCAGCTAAAAGTAAAACGTCCCGAAGTGGCGCAGCGTGTGCGCACTATGGCGGACAAGCAGCGCGACTTAGAAAAGCAGTTAGAGCGTTTACAGCAGAAGATAGCCAGCGCGCAAGCAGCCAATTTATTAGATGACGTTCAGACCATCGCAGGCACGCCGGTTCTTATCAGTATGCTAAGTGGTATCGATGGCAAATCTATTCGTACGCTTATGGACGATATTAAATCCAAACTGCCTGATAGCGTCATTGTCTTGATTGGGGATAAAGACAACCAATTAGCACTAGCAGCCAATGTGGCAAAATCTCTCACCGCTAAAGTAAAAGCGGGTGATATTATTCGTCACTTGGCAGGTGAGCTTGGCGGTAAAGGCGGTGGTAAACCTGACTATGCACAAGGCGGCGCACCAAAGTCTAGCAACAGCACAGCCGTTGTTAATGCGCTACCTGCTTGGATTGAAACCCAGCTCGGCTAAGCATTAAGTCAAGTACAATTCTGCTAAATTGCCCGCAGAGTATGCGATTGGTTATAACCACTATAACCAATCGCCATGTATATAGACCACGCTGACACTTAACGTTGTGACGCAAATATGCTATAAAGGTCAACGTCTGAACATATCGCTCATTTATTAAGTATCAAATAAGTAACATTGAAAAAATAAAAAGCATAGGACGCAACCCTTATAATACGGCTTTATCTATGCAAGCATTGATCGACAGTCACATTGGCTCTCATCGATGATAAAAAAGGCCATTAATGAATAATAGGTAGGTTTTTATGGCGTTAATAGTACAGAAATACGGCGGCACCTCGATGGGTAGTATCGACCGCATTAAAAACGTCGCCAAACGAGTCAAACGCTGGCATGATAATGGCCATCAAATAGTCGTTGTGGTATCTGCCATGAGTGGCGAAACCAACCGTTTAATTGATCTGGCGCGCCAAATCAGCAATCAGCCTGATCCTCGCGAATACGATCAAATGGTCTCAACGGGTGAGCAGGTTTCTATCTCCTTGCTCGCCATGGCGATTAAAGAGCTTGGTATTGGGGCGCGCTCATTTACGGGTCGTCAAGTTGCCATCAAAACCGACAGCGCCCACAATAAAGCGCGTATTGAAAGTATCGATGATAAAAATATTCGTGAGCAGTTAGATGCTGGCAATATCGTCATCGTTGCAGGCTTTCAAGGTATTGACGAAGAAGGCAACGCAACCACGTTAGGCCGCGGTGGTTCTGATACCACAGGCGTCGCTATTGCCGCCGCACTAGGTGCTGATGAATGTCAAATCTACACTGATGTCGATGGCGTCTATACCACTGACCCGCGCGTGACTTCAAAAGCCAAAAAGCTTGAAAAAATCACCTTTGAAGAAATGCTTGAAATGGCAAGTCTTGGCTCTAAAATTCTACAAATCCGCTCAGTAGAGTTCGCTGGCAAGTACGGTGTGCCTTTGCGTGTGCTATCTAGCTTTGATGAAAATACCGACGGCAGTTTTGACCAAGAGTTTCAAGACAACGTCGGCACCCTAATTACGATAGACGAAGGAGACAATATGGAACAGGCAATCATTTCAGGTATCGCCTTTAACAGAGACGAAGCAAAAATTGTAGTGCGCGGTGTACCTGACCATCCTGGTATCGCTTCTGCTATCTTAAGCCCGATTGGTCGCGCCAATATCGAAATCGATATGATTGTGCAAAATCTTTCGGTCAATGGTACGACAGATTTTACTTTTACGGTCAATCGCTCTGATTTAGACAAAACCATGAAAGTGCTTAACGAAGAAGTCAAAGACGAGATTGGTGCCAAAGAAATACTAGGCAATAGCGAAGTTGTCAAAGTGTCTTTGGTTGGTGTCGGTATGCGCTCACACGCCGGTGTCGCAAGCCTAATGTTCCAAACACTGGCTGAAAACAATATCAATATTCAAATGATATCGACCAGTGAAATCAAAGTATCTGTTCTGATTCAAGATCAGTATTTAGAAAAAGCCGTTAAGTCATTACATACCGCATTTGGTCTTGACCGTGAAGATGGCGAAAGTAAAATCGCTGGACTGTGATATTTACTAGGGCGTGTCCTCAATCTGAAAATGGTGATAAAAATAAGATAAATGGCAGCCAAACAAGGAAAATAGTGCAGATAATATCGAGATATTGACTAGCTATTTGACGATGTTTGGCAAGATTTAGCTATTTTTAACCCATTTAGTCGTTTTTGTTCAGATTGAAGACACGCCCTAGCTATTAAAATATGGTTTTAGTGGTTACGGTCACATAATAAGCAAATATTGATAGTATTTAAGCAAAATAGGATCTATTTAGATCCTATTTTTATTTTTTATTATTGCTAAGGTTAATCTTTATCTAATAGTTTTGTGAAAATCCGTGACACTATCTGTTATGCCCCCTATAATGGGGCTTTCATTTGGGCTAAATGAATTCACCTATCATTGCCGCTATTGGCACGATGTTAAGTATTGTGGTTGTCATTTATACACTGCATATTTAGTGCTGCGGTGATGTTCTGCAATTGAGTAATAATACAATGAGTAATAATTTGTTGATGCGACATAAGGAGTGTGACGCATGTTAATTTTGACACGCCGCGTGGGCGAAACGCTAATGATTGGTGATGAGGTCAGTGTGACTGTCCTAGGTGTTAAAGGCAATCAAGTACGTATTGGTGTAAACGCACCTAAAGATATTGCCGTACATCGCGAAGAGATTTACCAGCGTATTCAGCATGAGCGTTCTGTACAGTCGCAAATGCAGCATCTTGAGCAAGGCAGTTTTGCGCCTTCATTTGATGACGAAGATTATTTTAATCGTTAAGCCAAGCTACAATATTTAAGGTTTAACGACATTTAAAGTTTAGTGACTAATAATCCTCGAGCGCACAGGTATTACATTTTCATAAGCAGTATCTATAAACGCTGCTTTTTTAATCTGCTCTAAGGTCATTTATTTATGAGTATCCGCCAATCAGATGTATCGGCTTTACTTAATGGCTTGAACAAAAAAGCCATTGGATTCAATGATGTCATCAGTTTTATTGATGATTTTTACCGGTATGTACCTGCGCCTTTCGTTAATGGCATGGTACATAATGCAGCTGGTGAAAATGAAGGTAGTGCGAAGATTTTTGGTTTTGCCAAGCACCACGGTCTGAATCAATTGGATACGCTAAAACTGTTCGGTGAGCATTATGCCAACGTTCAAGCAACGCCTAACGGTACAGATCATGCTAATATTCGCAATTTTCTCCATTGGGGCTGGCAAGGATTCTTAATGCAAAAGAATCCATTAACGGTACGTCCTAGTGTTGATACGTCTGCGCTTTAATAATTAATTTATTCAGCAATAAAAAAGCCACGCTAACTAGCGTGGCTTTTTTATTATGTGTCATTATCGATGATTGAGCCTATTTATCACGAAATTTAATAGGTTGTACCGCGCCTTTAGGATTGGGCATATTAGGATAGTGATGCTCATGCTCGACATCGCATTCAGCACCAGCAATAGAACCATCTTCTTTGACTGGTTTGTGAATGTAGCCCGTGCGCTCGGCAGGTGACAGATGTTCATGCTCCCAAACCATTACCGCTTGCATACACGTCTCGCGCTGCTCAGCACTCAGCTTGCGACCATCAGGCCATTTACCCAGCTCAATCGCCATACGAAATTTATCAACCACTTCTGGCGTTAAACTTGCTAATATTGTTTGTTTATCCATCTTACCTACTCTCCACTACTGTTTTTTATACTGCTATTTTTATACTATAGACGCTATTATTCATCGTCTATAATATCATCATCAACGTCAAGACTGAATTCTTCTGCATGGACGTTCCAGTGCAACTTCGTGCGACATGCTTCATAGAAGTCAAACCCTGGCGGATGTAATAGGGTCAATTTATCAGGATGCTTACGAATATAAAGCCGTTGCTCTTGTTCAAGTGGGACGCTTGGCTTGCCATCTGCACTAACCATCGGTTGAGTACGATTGTCTTCATGGATGCGGATACAAATCTCGCTGTTACCACTCACCACAATCGGTCGACTAGATAACGTATGTGGATGCATAGGTACCAGACAGATGGCATCCATGCTCGGATGAATGATGGGGCCGCCACCAGATAGCGCATAAGCAGTTGAGCCAGTCGGTGTCGCCGCTATCAAGCCATCGCTATGCTGTCTATAAACATCCTGACCATCAATTTTCATCTGAAAGTCAATCATATGTACCGATTTTCCTGCATGCAACACCACATCATTGAGCGCCATGTCCTCATGAATGATATTGCGCCCTTCTCGTATCTCCATGGTTAATAGAAACCGATGATCCAATTGATAGTCGCCCATCAATACTTGGCGTAGTTTAAAGGCGGCTTCATCAGGTTTTACGTCGGCTAAAAAACCCAAACGGCCACGATTGATACCTAATACAGGCACACGATAACGCGCCAGCGCCTCAGCGGCGTGCAATATCGAACCATCACCACCAACCACGATAACCAAATCACAAATCTCACCAATCAAGCCACGCTTAACAATTTTGACTTTTTCAATCTCGGTCAGATCTAATGTCGGCAAATTCGCCGTTTGCATATCCATAATCAATGTAAGATTCATATCATTGATGGTTTGAGCAATCTGTACTAGACTTTGGGTGACGCTACGCTTACCCGCGCGGCCCATCAAACCAATGCGCCTAAAAGCAGGATTTTTGATCGCGTGGAACAGCTCTGATTCATGTAAGTGCGGTAATCTTGCTGACTGCGCTGAGTTTTCCATAAAACGACTCGGTATAACGATAAAGTACAGGGGAATGATAGCGGTAAATACACGCTTAGACTAGCATGTTTATGAATTATCGTTGTTAACTGTCGTAATCAATGCCATATAAAAGCAGTCACAGGTTATCTTTAGACGCGCCTGTTTAGTGTTTAGTGACGTATTACTTTTATGAATTAACAACCCTCTCTAACGTGTTGTAAAGCATTGACAGTTGTCACGTAAACACCGTTGACAATAATGGCGGTTTTGCTAAAGTAGCTAATATCTATATTATTTTTACTTTATTAAGGACATATTTATGGCCAATCCTATTGTCAGTCGCGCAGAACTTGCGATCGGCGGTAATCCCATGACGGTCAAGGGTGTGATTCAAAAGACCAGTCTCCTACTTGGGTTATCAGCCATCACTGGTGTGGGCTTTTTCTTTTACGCGCTGATGGCTGGTTTATCGCAAGGTTTTATTACGATGGCAGCCTTTGGTAGCATGTTTGCCGCTTTTGGTCTTGCCCTTTTCATCACCTTTAAACCACAAAAAGCCAAAACCTTTGCCGTTCCTTATGCTCTCTTAGAAGGTATATTTCTAGGTGGTATCTCGCTGTTTTTCATGAGAATGTATCCCAGCGTGCCAGTCACTGCCATGTGTGCAACGTTTGTGACAGCAGCGGTTATGCTAGGTCTATATCGCTCAGGTTTGATTAAAGTCACTCAGAAGTTTCGCTCAATTGTGACTTCAGCGCTAATCGCTATTATGCTCGTTTACGTCGCGCAGTGGGTTCTTTCTTTAGCGTTTGGTTCAAGCTTGCCATTTTTATTTGAAGGCGGCGTTATCGCTATTGGCTTTAGCTTATTCGTGATTGTTATCGCTTCTTTTACGTTGTTACTGGACTTTGATAATATTGATCGCGGTGTGGCAATGGGTATCTCTGAAGACTATGAATGGTTATTCAGTATCGGTATCCTTGCAACGCTAGTGTGGATGTACATCGAATTTATGCGTCTGCTAAGCTATCTACAAGACTGATATAAAAGCTGTCTAGCTATACTGTAAATAAAAAACCGCCTCTCATCTAAGGCGGTTTTTTATGGATTAAATTCAAGTCTGATTCAGACTAAGCGCGTTTTAAACGCAGCGCATTCAATACGACGAACAATGAGCTTAATGACATGCCAATAGCAGCAAGCCAAGGCGGGACGTAACCCAAAGCGGCTGGTATCAATACACTACTATTATAAATAAGTGCCCAGCGAAAATTTTGTTTGATGATACGTTCCGTTTTATTAGCGATACGCTTAGCGGCAGTAATGGATTCGATTTGTCCATTTAAAATAATGCTATCACTTGATACTTGGGCCAAATCTGCTGCCCCAGCAATTGAGGTCGACACATCTGCCGCCGCCAATACTGGTGCATCATTGATACCATCTCCGACCATTAGTACTACCGCACCTTCAGCCTGCAATTTTTGAATATGATTGACCTTATCCATTGGCGATAGGCCGTTATAGGCAAATGGCAGACCTAAGTTTTTAGCCATCACTAGTGCTTGTGGACTTGGATCTCCTGTCAGCATGATCGGTTCAATACCTTGTCCTTTGAGCATATCAATCATGGGTTTGACACTGTCACGTACTTTATCATTAAAGTAAAAACACGAAAGCGCTTGCCAATCCTTTGACTCACTTTGCTGACGAGACAAGACTACCGCTGAGCTGGCACGGTGTGTCGTCAAATCAATGGTAAATTCAGGATTTACATCAGAATTAGTATTCATTTTATCTAAGGCAAAATCGACATGACCAATTCGGTATGACACTCCATCAATCACCGCTTCTACGCCGCCTGCGGGATAATGATGCAACTCTTGTGTCGCTGGCAGATGCAATTGATAAGCAGCGGTCAGTAAAGCATGAGCAATGGGGTGACGACTTCCCACCTCTAGAGCTGCCGCGATGGACAATACTTTGTCTTTTTGTTCAGATAACGCTAAGGCATCATTTTCATTATGATTTATAGACGCTGAGTTTATAGACACTGAGTTTATAGACACTGAGTTTATAGACACTGAGTTTACAGGCGCTAAGTTTATAGGCGCTATTAGCTCAATATTGAGTAAGTTTGGCTTGCCATAAGTCAGCGTACCTGTTTTGTCAAAAGCCACATGGGTGATCTCAGCCAGCGTTTGTAGCGTATGTCCACGCGTCGTTAAAAAACCATAGCTGGCCAATCGATTTGTTGCCACCGTTAAGGCAATGGGGGTCGCTAAAGATAGCGCACAAGGACACGTCGCAACCAAAACCGCTACCGTCGCCCAAATAGCTTGGCTTGGATCGACCATGTACCATCCAATAAAGACCAAGACTGACAATACTAAAATCCGCGCGACAAACCAACGCGCCAATTTATCGGCTTGCTGTGCCAGCTTTGGCTTTTCACTCATGGCACGATTCATTAGCCGATCAATCAAGCCAATTTGGCTGTCTTTTGGCAGCGCTGTGACTAGCATCTCAAATGGTTGACTATCATTTTGTGCACCGCCAACGATATAATCGCCCTGAGTCTTGATAATCAAGTCGCCCTCACCCGTTAGCAAGCTTTGCGACACCGTTGCGGTTGGACTGAGCAAAATACCATCACTGATGATCTCAGAACCTGCCTCAACCATGACGATATCACCCACTTGTAAGCTGTGGGTGGTCACCATCTGTTTTTCTTCTGTATGATCTTTAGGTAATGATAGACCTAGTAATTGATTGCGTGTCTGCTGCCATCCTTGTGCAATATGTGACGTTAACTGATGAACATTGGCATCCATGCTCTGCATAAAGTTAGGCATAAAACTGGACACATTTTGGTCGCTGCTCTCATGCACATCTCCATCACTGACCTGAGTAGCAGGATCCTCACTTTCCTTATTAACCATTGTTTTTTTGAGACTATTTTGCTCTAACTGCTGCAAAATGCGTTTAGCAGCCTCTTTATCTTCAGCAATCTTTTGAACCAGTACAGGTTCAATTACCACCAAATCATTGGCCATGGTAGCGGCTTTTAAACGCGCATTATGCTCAATATAACGCCCAGCCAACAAGAATAAAATAAACATACTGACTGAATCATAGTATGTCTCTCCTTGTCCTGTGATAGTGGCATAGAGACTGGCAAAAAAAGTAATAATCAAAGCAAGACTGACGGGCACATCCATATTGACTTGACGGGCGCGAACCGCTGACCATGCTGAGGTAAAAAAAGGCATGCCCGCATAAAAGAAAACAGGCGTACTAACAAATAGAGAGACCCAGCGCAAAAAATCTCGCTGAAATATCAACATATCGCTATATTCACCAAAGTAAAGGGCAACGGCATACATCATGGCTTGCATCGCCCCCAAAGCTGCGATACCTAGACGCAATAGCATCTTATTGTTATGACGTGCCAGCATGGCTTCATGAGTATCTTGCCGATAAGGC
This sequence comes from Psychrobacter immobilis, assembly GCF_904846225.1. Lineage (GTDB taxonomy): Bacteria > Pseudomonadota > Gammaproteobacteria > Pseudomonadales > Moraxellaceae > Psychrobacter > Psychrobacter immobilis_F. The sequence continues at coordinate 170,482 of NZ_CAJGZJ010000003.1, forward strand.
TTGGCTTCGTAGCCGATTTCGTTGATAACGGCTAAAATGCGACTAATGGGTAGTTTTTCTTCATTCCAAGTTACCCGCATACGCTGATTGGTCAAGTTAACCTGACATTTATCAATACCCTCTAACTCAGCTAAACGCGACTCAATCAACCAAGTGCAAGCCGCGCAGCGTAGATTATTGACAGACAATTCTGCCACTGACAGACCATCTTGCGCATAAACAAACTGAGATTTTATCTCATCATGATCGTAAACTTCGAGGCGCGTTAACTGGGTTGGCAGACTTGCCGTGCGGTTAATCTCTGAGCGGTCCAAATAATATTGCTCAAGTCCAGCCTCTACGATGCTTTGTGACGCCAGTTGACAGCCCATACAACACATCTCACGCGACTTGCCTAGTATTTCAGCATAAAATGGTGGCTGCGGCACAGGATCACCGCAATGAAAGCAGTGACCTGCAAGTGGCAGCACTAACCCTTCAGTGATAGAATTGTCTTCATGATAATGAGTGGTGGATGCCACTGGTGATGGAGTACTAGACATAATCGCGCTTACTTCCTTTATATAGGTTTGCTCGAACCCTATTTGCTCTAAGTAAACTTGCTATCATTAATTGTGTTCAACATCGTACAAAATAGCGGTTTTCAATAATCTCGGCTTCAGCTATTTGGCACAGCATAAGCACTACTAAGCATAAGTACCACTAAGCATAACCACTACTAAGCATAAGCACTATTAGCTGTCAAAAAATAAGCACCAAAAGCGGATTCATACAAAATACATCGTGATAGCAGTCGTAAATTGCTATCTTATATAGCAAATATAAACTCAATTAAAAGCTGCCAACGCTTTACTGTAGATATCTATGTTTCAATAGAGATTATACTATAAGCAACGGCTTTGAGCAGTATAACTGCCCATCGCCTATTAGCAATGAATACTTGCATTGACGATGATAGATTGAAAAATTTGTCAATTTGCGTCATTATGAGGCAGTTTTTTATCCAAAAATGGTGCGACATCAGTGCAAAAATCCAATTTCAAGCTACCACAGTCATCTAAGCATGCTCGGCATACGCTACCCTCACAGCAGCGCGGCTTGGTGTTTAGTAGTATTATATTAATCGTCATCATCGCTGGCATGGTGTTATTGGCACTATATTTAATCAAACTTGACCGCACCATTACTCACAAGTTTGAGGGCAAGCGCTGGGATATTCCTGCCAAAGTATATTCTCAGCCGCTTGAATTATATCAGGGCGCTAATGTCGATACCGATACCATGAAGAAGTGGCTGGAGTTGCTTAATTATCAAAGCGACAAAGCTTATGATCGCACTGGTACTTATCATAAAGCAGGCAATACCTACTTTATTCATACGCGCGGTTTTACTTATAGCGCAAGCGATAAAGACAGCGAACAAGTCATCAAAATGACGATTGCTGGTAATAAAATTGATTCAGTTCAAAGTACGGTGCCTGCCAAAAGCGGCATCATTCGCTTAGAGCCTGTGAATATCGGTGGTATTTATCCAGACAGTAATGAAGATCGTTTGGTTGTGTCTTTAGATGAGGTGCCACAACCATTAATTGATGCTTTGATAGCCACTGAGGATCGCGCATTTTATGAGCACAAAGGGGTATCTATACGCGGTATCGCTCGTGCTGTACTGAACAACTTTTCTGGCGGCTCTAGACAAGGCGGCTCGACTATTACTCAGCAGCTTATCAAAAACTTCTATCTCAATTCAGACCGTACCCTAAAACGCAAAGCCAATGAGGCATTGATGGCTGTGCTGCTAGAGCTGCATTATAGCAAAGATGAAATTTTGCAAACTTATCTGAATGAGATTTACTTAGGTCAAAACGGCAACCGTTCTATCAATGGTTTTGGCTTGGCTTCGCAGTTTTATTTTGACAAACCACTTAAAGAGCTGCGTTTAGATCAACAAGCCTTGCTCGTCGGTATGGCAAAAGGCCCGAGTATTTATAATCCACGCCGCAATCCAAACGATTCAAAAGCGCGCCGTGATATTGTGCTCAGCAATATGCTGGCAGTAGGCTCAATCAATCAAGAAGATTATGATAAAGCGTTAGAGAGACCGCTTGGTGTCGTTGATAAGCCTGTTGAAGGTAAGAGTCAATTTCCTGACTTTTTGGATATCGTTAAGCGTGAACTCAATACCGTATACTACTCTGATGATCTCAAAAATGAAGGTCTGATTATTATTAGTACCTTAGACCCTATTGCTCAGTTAGCCGCAGACAAAGCCGTTGATAAAAAGCTGGGTGAGCTACGTCGTAATAATAGCAAAACCAAAAACCTGCAAGGCGCGTTAGTGAGTGCCAATCCTGAGACAGGCGAGCTTGTTTCTGTGGTAGGCAGTGGCAGTGAATTTACAGGCTTTAACCGTGCTGTCGATGCCAAGCGTCAAGTAGGATCGTTATTAAAGCCCATTATTTATATGACAGCGCTTGAAAGTGGCCGATATAACCTCGCCAGCTCCATAGATGACTCACCCATTACTGTCAATCTAAACGACGGTACCAAGTGGAACCCTAAAAACTATGACAATCGCGATCATGGTTATGTTCCTCTTACCACAGCTTTATCGCAATCTTATAATCATAGCGCGGTACGCTTGGGTATGGAGTTTGGGGTAAGCACATTTGCCAAACAATTACAGCGTATGGGTGTTAAAGAAAAAATACCGCCTTATCCTTCTGCTTTGTTAGGTTCGGTCAATCTTAGCCCAATGGATATGCTTGGCGTTTACCAAGTTTTTGCAACTGGTGGCTTTCGCACGCCTATTCATAGTATTCGTAGTGTCATTGATGATCGTGGTCGTATCTTACAACGTACTGGCCTTAATACTCAGCGTAGCATTCCACCTGAGACCAATTTTTTGACCAATTATGCTTTACAGCAAGTGGTTGCAACGGGTTCAGGTAAACGTGCGCAATCGCTTGGTAGCAATTTAAATCTGGCGGGCAAAACAGGCACGACGAATGATTTCCGCGACGCTTGGTTTGCAGGCTATAGTGGTAACTATGTCAGTGTGGTTTGGGTTGGTCGTGACGACAATAAGCCGATTGGGTTGAGCGGTGGTACTGGGGCATTACCAGTCTGGGTTGATTATATGAAACAATTGAAACTCACGCCTGTGGCATTACCAGAGCCTGAAGGTATCGAGTGGCTATGGCTTGAAAATAACTCAGGTAAATTGTCTAATGAACGCTGTGCCGATGCTCGCTACTTACCAGTGCTGTCAGCGCATCTACCAGAAGAGGCCAGCAGTTGCGCTATAGGCTTGTATCAGCAAGATCGTGAGCAAGTGCAAAGCGAGCAAGGTGCTATCAACCAGCAACGCCGCCGTGAAGGTTTAGAGATTCCAGATGGCGAAGCGGTTGATAATGACGGCCAAACAGAGAATGACGCAGAAAGTCGTGCAGATACTTGGTATGATCGTGCTGTTGAATGGTTCTAAAAAAACTTTAAAACTTATAAAGGGTCTCAACATGGTGTCAAATATCACGCAAACAGTCTCAGCCAAGCAAGGCGTTATTATGCCGCTTAAAAGGACTGCACTTGCCAACACAGTATTGGCAGTCGGTGCCTTTATCGCCATGCTGAGTTTGAGTGCCTGTCAGACTGCGCCCAGTACGACTGGTACGGCTGCTACGAGGCAAACCATACCCATTCAAACTGACTCATCGTCGCAAATGCCAAAAACAGCGGCTACCACAGTAGTAACTACGGTTACTCAAGCACCTATTGTCAGAACCGATGACGAAATCGATAATACAATTGATCCTTATAGCACCTCCGACTCATCAGAGCCATTTAATCCGTTGACGCAAGAAACCCCTATCTTTACGCCATCTAGCTCAGCAGCAGATCAATCTAATACAGTGGTTACCCCGCCTTCTCGTAATGACTACATGATTTCTGAGCCATCGGTGCCCTCACATAATGAGCTATTAGAGCAGGCCAGAAAAAACTCCCAGCAGCGGACGCAAAAGGCTGCCAGTAATAATAGCAATTTGCCAGCGTTTCGCAATTTGATGCAAGCGGGTATCAGTCAGCTAAAAACAGGCAAACTGACCAATGCCGAAAATAGCTTTACTCGCGCCCAGCGTCTCGCACCTAAATCCTCTGCAGTTTACTTTTATTTGGCACAAGTGGCATTAAAAAAGAACCAACCTCGCAAAGCAGAAGCAATGGCACGACGCGGTTTAAGTTTTTCTCAAGATACGGGTCGCAGGCGAGCGCTGTGGCAAATAATTTTGCAATCAGGGCAAGCCCAAAGCAATTCACGCGTCATTAGTGAAGCGAAGCAAGCTTTACGCTAATATTTTTAGATTTTGCATCCTTAACTTTTGAAGTACTAAGTATATTTGAAGTACTAAGTATAAAAGTTATTTTCCAATAATTTTTGTACTCTATATATTTATAAGTTATCCAATACTAATCGTTTATCTACAACATATATTCATTTTATTTTCGCTTAAGGTTATCGTTATGGCATGGCAACAACTGCACTTACAGTGTGAAAAAGCAAACGTCGATTTGGCTGAGGCACTACTACTCGAAGCAGGCGCATTATCAATCGCTTTAGACGACGCAGGTGACCAACCTCTATTTGAGCCATTACCTGGTGAATCACCACTATGGGATGACGTTATCTTGACTGGATTATTCGATGCGACCGACGCTGCGGGTAGCCGTCAGGCTGTCGAGCAGTTAAGCCATGAAATCGCAGCGCAAGTACAAGCCACACGTATCTGGCTAAGCGCCGTTGATGATAAAGATTGGGAACGCGAATGGATGAGCAACTACCACCCTATCCAATGCGCAAATGATTTATGGATTGTACCAAATTGGCTCACGCCGCCCAATCCTGATGCGACCAATATTATCATGGATCCAGGACTAGCCTTTGGTACAGGCTATCATGCCACTACTCGTTTATGTCTCGACTGGCTCACAGAGCAAGACTTAACAGATAAAGTAGTCATTGATTATGGATGTGGCTCAGGTATTTTGGGCATTGGGGCTTTATTGTTAGGGGCGCGCCAAGTGTATGCAGTCGATATCGACCCACAAGCAGTACTCGCGACCAATCAAAATGCAGAACGTAATGATGTTGGTCATTGCCTACAAGCATTTTTACCAGAAGCGTTTGCCGATTATTGTGCGCAAAATGATATCTTGCCCGTAGACGTTATCGTCGCCAATATTTTAGCCAAGCCACTTATTGGTTTAGCACCTTATTTTGCCACACTTATGGCACCTAAAGGCCGTATTGTATTAGCAGGTTTGATCGAATCACAAACCGAGGACGTCACTGCTGCTTATCAGCCCTATTTTGCGCTTGATCCAAAGCATGCTTTTACGGCACAAGAAGAACAACATTGGCAGCGGTTGTCTGGTACATTTACAGGCTAGCAACATTTAATTACATCTGTTACGATAGAGGGCGGTCAAATGTTATCTATTTGACGCCACTCTATCGTTGCCTGTGACTCATAAATTTGTAGAGTATCTAAATGGCATTATTAGTATGATAGGCAACTGTTAGTGAGTGGCTAAGCGGTATTGATCATCATACTTTTTTGGATTCGACTCTATGACCACGCCAATAAAAACTCAGTGTCCTCATTGTCATGCCTGCTTGAAAATACAAAAATCTCAGTTAAATCAAGCAAAAGCGACTGTCGAATGTGATCACTGCCACCAGAGATTTTTGGTCAACAAACATCTTATTGTCACTCCTGATGCTTTTAATACTGCTACTACTGAAGCCGATACAATAAAGACCAATATAAGTGGTCAATCCAATCTGAATGGTCAACCTTCAAAAGAATTTTTCTCTGATACTTTAATCCATGACGACTTAATTCATGATGACATGATTTATGATGATATGGATACCGATGGGCCAGCAGAAACGACGTCAGATTATGACTCATTAGACAGCATGGATGCGTGGTTGACTCAAACCAGTCATACCGATACATCGATTGACGAACCATCAAATAATACTCCTAAAACAATCAATAAAAATAGCCGTTCGTCCGTGAAATTATCGCCCTCTCCCGCTGTAACAAAGCATACATCATCACAACAGTCTGCACTTAGCTCAACAGAGGCTAATGATCTTTATGCAAATGTTGACAACTTCGCTGACAATTCATGGCTCGAAAAGCTTCTTATAGAACAAAATAAAAGTGAAAGTATGCCGCAAGATGACACAGATTTATCGCAATTATTGATCGATATGGGTGTTTCTCTCAAAGATGAAGATAACCTCTCTGAAGAGCGTATCAGAAAAGCGCAAGCACAAAAAAGGTTTGCACCAACGTCAGAAAAACATTCGATCGCATCGCTACTGTGGGCACTTGGATGCTTGGTATTAGCACTGCTACTTTTTGCACAATATGTCATTTTTAACCTAGATAATTTGGTCAAAAATCCTGTTTATGCTCAGCGCCTTCAGGCGATATGTTCGATCGCGGCTTGTAGTTTGCCTAGTGCAGATCTAAGCGCATTCGCCATTACCAACGCCAGTCACAAAGCCAGTCAAGTTCAAACGACTGGTGCATTTAGTGATGTGAGTGCTACATTAAACAACCAAAGCGCAAAATCGCAGCTCTATCCTAATGTTAAAGTCAGCGTTTATGGCGCAGATAATCTGATTGGCGAGTTTATCGCAGCACCGAATGACTATCTTTTGAGTAAGCAAAGCCAATTAGCCGCTGAAAGTGACCGACAATTACTACTCACGATACCTATTGCCAACGCACAAATTCGAGAAGTTACCTTGCTCCCTATGTATTGAGCACACTTTTTAAGTAAGGTAGCTTTTTATAGATAGAATCGATATGTTATAAATATCATCGATATGAACGCTAATTAATAATAGTGCTGGCAAGATAACGACCAATATATCAGTGCTAGACAATATTAATTTGATATAATACCCTAACATCTTATGGTTTGATTTCCTCTAATCTCAAGGATATTATCTTATGGCACCTCATGCACAGCATAATGCCAATCATTTTGCCAAAAGCCCTGAGTATCCTATCGACTATAATAAAAGTGATTATCAACATCCGGCTTATGGTTCCAGCTCCTCTCTAGAAAACTATGCAAACTATACGCACGAGCCACTGCGTGTGCATGTAGAGCGGGTGGTAAGACAGTATTTTGCAATGCTGGGTGATGATATACCTACCGACTTATATGAGCTTATTTTAAAGCAAGTCGAAGAGCCGCTTTTAACGGTTGTCCTTGAACACTCTCGAGGTAATCAAACCAAATGTGCACAAATCCTCGGTCTGAATCGCGGTACTTTACGCAAAAAACTCAAAACCTATGGATTAATGTAGCACCAGCCATATGACCGCACCTATCTTCATTGATAAGCATTATGCATGGCAATTGAACGTTCATGACTTTATCCATTGTGATACTGTCTACAATAATTGTCGTTATCACCTTGCCAGACGTTTACGTCAGGCTTTTTTTATGGAAGTTTTTTTATGAGTACAACCCCACTTGCCCTATTGTCGGTCTCCGATAAATCTAATATCGTTGAGTTTGCTCAAGGCCTTATTAACGCAGGTTTTGGCTTACTATCTACTGGTGGTACCTATCGGTTACTCACAGAAAACAATGTCGCTGTGACCGAAGTATCAGATTACACAGGTTTTCCTGAGATGATGGATGGCCGTGTTAAAACGCTACACCCTAAAATTCATGGTGGTATCTTGGGACGTCGTGGTACAGATGATGCCGTGATGAGTGACCACGCAATTGAACGCATTGATTTGGTGGTCGTCAACTTATATCCTTTTGCTGAAACCATTGCTCGTGCGGATGTAACCATGAACGATGCCATCGAAAATATCGATATCGGTGGTCCTACTATGGTGCGTTCAGCGGCAAAAAACCATGCTCACGTAGGTATCGTTACTGATCCAGCAGATTATGAGCGTATACTTGCCGCTTTAGGTAGTGGCACTGAATTGACCACTGCGCTACGCTACGACTTAGCGGTTAAAGCGTTTGAACATACTGCACAATACGATGGTATGATTGCCAACTTTTTAGGCAGCCGTGTCAATGAAAGCCAGCAGCCTGAGCATTTTTCACGTACGTTCAATGTACAGCTTGAGAAAGCGCAAGACCTACGCTATGGCGAAAACCCACATCAAAATGCAGCTTTTTATACCGAAAATCACCCACTAAAAAGCCAACAGGCCTCTATTGCCACTGCTAAGCAGTTACAAGGTAAGGCGTTATCTTATAATAATATCGCTGATACTGATGCGGCCCTTGAGTGTGTTAAAGCGTTTAATGCACCTGCTTGCGTTATCGTTAAGCACGCTAACCCTTGCGGTGTTGCTGTCGATAGCGATCAAGTAGCGGCTTATCACACTGCTTTTAGTACCGATCCTGAATCTTCTTTTGGTGGCATCATTGCTTTTAACCGTCCACTGACAGTCGCTGCCGCTAAAGCCATTATCGACAATCAGTTTGTAGAAGTTATTATCGCGCCTAGTATTGAAGATGGCGTGCTTGAAGCGACTGCTACTAAGAAAAATGTACGCGTATTGGTATGTGGCGAGCTACCAGCCCCCGATCAGCGTGATACTCAACTTGACTATAAGCGTGTCAATGGCGGCCTGTTGGTACAGGAGCAAGATCTTGGGTTAATCACGGCTAAAGATTTAAAAATCGTCACTGACGTACAGCCGACTGAAGCGCAAATTGCGGATCTACTGTTCAGTTGGAACGTGGCAAAATACGTCAAATCTAACGCTATCGTTTACGCGAAAGGTCAACGCACTATAGGTGTGGGCGCAGGACAAATGAGCCGTGTCAATTCAGCACGTATTGCCGCTATCAAAGCGGAACACGCTGGATTGGCCACTGAAGGCGCTGTTATGGCTTCGGACGCCTTTTTCCCGTTCCGTGATGGCATTGATAACGCGGCCCAAGTCGGTATTTCTGCTATTATTCAGCCAGGCGGCTCTATGCGTGATGATGAAACCATTGCTGCGGCAAACGAGCATGGTATCGCGATGGTATTTACCGGTATGCGTCATTTCCGCCATTAATAAGTTACGATTAATGGATGATAATAGAAAAATCTAAAGTGCTGATGGTATATATACCATCAGCATCATCCACAAAAAAGGCCACTGTAACGATACAGTGGCCTTTTTATGTTCTGCTCTTATGGCAGTATAGGATTAATAAGCAATCAAACGCTTAACGCCCCTGTGCACTTGCCATATTAGCTTCGTTGATTTCAACTTTATAAACCAAACGTAGATAATCTAAGTAATCCTGTAGCTGATCTTGTCCTAAATTATCACGAATAATTGCCGCTGTTTGCGCTCGCTGCTCATCAGACAATGGCGACTGCTGCTCGGTTTTGATACGATCGCCGACCAATAAAGTCACACCCGTCTCAGTTTCACTGGCGATAGCCACAACGCCATTATTAGCGGCTTGCTGACTAAAGGCCAATCCGCGTTCTTTGTCTGTCAACCGAGTCGTTTGACGATTGACTTCACCTAATGCCTGAAAACGTATCGATTGCTTAGTCATATCAGCAGGTGTCTTAATACCAGCAGCCAATGCTTTGGCTTCTTTTAGCGCCAGTGCCGTGGCTTTTTGCTGACGTAATATCTGCGTGACTCTTGGTGTAGCAGCAGCTAAGCTAAGCGTCTTAGTAGGACGGTAGTTGCTTGGTTGCACCCATACCGTACTATTACCTACTTCGATGGCGGCTGTCACTGCCTGATCTTGAATAGTGAATTCATCAAAGGCTTGTTTGATCACTACTGGTTGAGCCAGTACCGATTGGTTATTATTTTTACGATAATCTTTGATACGTTTTAACGTCACGTTCTCTTGCTGAGCAATGTCTTCGATACTAAAACCATCTGCTGCCAAGTCATTAATCGCGGTCACTTTATCTGCATACGTTCCCTGACGCTTATACTCTTTTGCTTTGGCGGTTAATTCATCTCGCATGCTCTCTAGACTTGGCGTTTTGCTGCCATTATCTTCGGTTACCGTAAATATCTGATAACCAAAACTGGTCTTGATAGGCGCTGTTACATCGCCAACACTCAGTCCTTCTAAAGCCTTTTGCACCACTGTAGCATCGTTGCCAAATACCGTTGGATTAAAACGACCAATATCGCCACCAGTCTCTCCTGATGGATCATCAGATTCTGTTTTAGCCAATGCGGCAAAAGCTTCACCTTTATTTAGACGAGCTTTAACTTTATCTGCTTTCGCTTTAGCATTGTCACCTGTGAAGAGAATTTGACTGATTTTACGTTCATCGACGACGGCGAGACCTTGTTTGTAAGCGTCATATTGCTGCTGCACATCTTCTTCGGTCACGTCATTCATCTGAATGGTTTGCGGGCTAAGTTGTAGATAAGCCAAATCCACCATGGCAGCGCTTTTTAATGAATCCTTATTGCCATCATAGTAGATCTGTATGTCGTTCTTACTCAACTTAACCTGATCGGCATAATCTTGCCACTTAAATCGATGCAGCCAAATATTACGTGACTCAAGCTGCAAGTCAATCAATTGGCTAACCGCTTTCATTGGATATACTGCGGTACCAACGATACTGGCATTGAGCTGATCAAGACTTAGCTGATTGCGAAACTCTGCAAACAGCTGATCTTTAGTCATACCGCGCTGACGCAAAAAGTTCGCAAATTGATCATTAGAGAAATTACCGTCTGCGCCTTTAAAAACTTCCTCTTGACGCAATAAACGATTAATAGTGTCATCAGAGACAGTCATGCCAAGCTTGCCAGCTTGCTGCTCTAGTAATGTACGATCAATAAGGCCCTTTAGAACCTGCTCATGCAGCACATCTTCATTTAATAAGCTTGCATCATCAACTTGATCTAAGACTTCAGCACGACGGTTATTTACGGCAGTCTGATACTCGGACGACCCTACGCTTGCTTCACCTACCTGAGCGATTTGGTTGGGATCAACCCCACCTCCAAAATAGCTTTCGACACCCAATAGAGCGAGCGGCGATAGGCATAAAATCAATAAAATGCGACCTGGCCAGCTTTTTAAGAAATCGCGCAATTTATCCATAGTTATCTCTGCTTTATTAACCTATATTGATGAAAAACCATTGTAATACTATTATTAATATCAATGCTATCTAAGCAGGCAATGGTAAAAGTAAGAACGTGTGCATTTAATAGAGAATCATAAGGCCAATCAAAGTAGCCTTGTTTAAACAACGCATCTATCGCGCGCCCTATGATACGTGATTTTTGATGCAGACTCAAAATATTCACGTTGCATAATACAAACTATAGCGATAAAAAAAGCACCTAATGATTAGGTGCTTTTTATTCGTTCAAATTTTCGCCTAATTTATCACTTAAGCTATGAACGACCATCTAGTACTTTACTGCTAGCAAACGCTGTTTTATCCGTGTATTACATCGTTATACAGCGTCTGCTTTAAAAGAATGGCTTAGTTTAAGCGCTCTTTTAAGTTTTTACCAGCTTTGAAGCTAGGTACTTTGCTTGCTGGAATGCTAAGCTCTTCGCCAGTCTTAGGATTACGACCAGTGCGGGCTTTACGGTCTTTTACGCTAAAAGTACCAAAGCCAACAAGTGAAATGCTATCACCAGCTTCTAATGCTTCGCCAACACTTTCCATAACAGCATTCAATGCATCACCAGCTTGAGTTTTGTTTAGACCACTTTTGTCCGCGATGCTATCAATTAATTCTGACTTATTCATAAAATTTCCTTCAAGTTTAAGGGGGATAATAAACGCTCACGCCAAGCATTGTAACGCTCTCATAGCATTTAAGCAATAAAAAATACCTGACTGGCGTATTAACAGGTCTCGCTTTGTTATCGTCTTTATATCAAGGCAGCATAAGGAGCGCAAGCAATTTTACATATTTTTGTCCACTGAACTACGTATTTGACACCCAATGTTACGCAAAGCTTTTGAAACTCAGTTATTTGCCCGATATTTTAGCTGAAAGCTAGGCCGAGCTATATTTTAGAACGATTGTTACGTTCTATCGATACATTACTAGGCCACATTGCTGGCTATAAATAACAGTGTTGTCATTGACTCCCCGATTGTAAGGTAATAACTTATCAACTGACAGAAACTATCGTTACTTTTTATTATAAAGACGTTACTATAATCAAAATATCACCGCAGTCATTTGGTAAATTTTAACGATTACTTATCTTTTGCCTCTGATTTGCTAAATAAAAAAAACGGATTATTTACATGAAGCGTTCTACGTTGTCTCACTCTCTTCTTAATATCATTCTGGTGTTCATCGAGTCAGCGCTGACACTATTGTTGCGTTTAGATCCAGAACTGCGTAAAGCGGCTTATCCGCTTGCCAAGCAAGGTACTGTTGTAGCACTACGCTTGTATTTGCCGCATGTCGAGGTTTTTGCTACTTTTAGTACCAAAGGTGTCTTATTAGATGCGCAATTACCTGCTGATCGTAGTGAGCCTGACGTGATTATCAATGCCTACAGTATCCAAATTCTCAATGCGATTACCACTCACGATAGCGAAACCACTGAAAAACTGCAAATGCGCGGTGAGTCGGTTCAAGTGCAATTGGTGAAGCAATTTATAATGCAGCTCGGTCTTGGCGGCTTAATTCGAGGTTTGATGAAGAAGTTTAAAGGCGGCAAAGACAAGAGCCATGCAACTGAAGCTGACATCGAAGAAAAAAAGGAAAGCTACAAGTTACGTATCAAAGAACAACAAACTCAAATAAATACGCTAACTATCAAGAACCGCGAACTTGAAACCACTTTAAAAGAGTCGCAAAGCAAACAAAAAACCCTAATGATCGTAACCGTCATTGCCATCGTTATTATGATTGGCTCAATCATAGCGCTATTTATGAATTAATTTCGATCATGCCGTCCTGTACAATTAAGTAAGTTAAGCGTTTGCTGCTGATAAAAAAGCATTGAACGCTTTTTTTATTTTTCACCTTTACTTGAGATGCTCGAAATACTAACTAACTTTTCTCTATTTAAACACTTAGCATTAATTAAACCCTCGATATTAATGTGCCTATCCTGATTTTTAACTTCCTTTAATATCATTGTTTTTATCAATAATAGCCATAAGCTAGATTAACCATTTAACCACACTTTAATCTTGACTAAATTACTCGGGATTAAGTATAATTGGCCTAATCGTTGTACACATCAGGTTAATCATCTGCTGTTTAATAACGATAAGACACCACTTAGCAGATACAGGATTCAGGCAATAGCTCCAACAGTATTAGCCAATAATAAGTCTCATTTCACTAAGCTCGTTGTTAAATAGAAATGATATATAAAGTTTGGAGATAACATATGCGTTTGACTACCCGAGGCAGATATGCCGTTACTGCATTATTAGATTTGGCATTACAAACCAGCCAACAAGACAGTGCTGTATCCCTATCTGACATCGCCAAGCGGCAATCGATTTCTATCTCCTACCTTGAACAGTTATTCTCAAAACTTCGTAAACGTGGCCTTGTCACTAGTATTCGTGGTGCAGCAGGTGGCTATCATCTAGCCAAACCATTGCATGAAATAGATGTGATGAGCATCATATCTGCTGTTGATGAATCAGTAAATGCGATGCAGTGTGAAGGACGCGGTGACTGTCAAGATGGTACAATGTGCTTAACCCATGACTTATGGTGTGCATTATCCAATCATATTGAACACTACTTGAAAAATATAACTTTAGCGCAATTATTAGACATGGAAAACGTGCCAGCAGTTTCAGAACGCCAGCACACAGCTACTAAAGAGATTTCCATAAAAGACATCAATACTATTACCCTATCGAACAGCGAGGCAAACCCAGCATGAGCCAACATAACAACCTTATATACTTAGATTACGCCGCCACCACGCCAGTTGCTAAATCAGTAGCTGCCAAAATGAGCGAATATCTGACGGTAGATGGCATCTTTGGTAATCCAGCCTCGCGCTCGCATGGTTACGGCTGGCAAGCAGAAGAAGCAGTAGAAACCGCTCGTCAGCAAGTCGCTGATGTGGTTAACGCTGATCCACGCGAAATCGTCTTTACCTCTGGTGCCACTGAATCTGACAACTTAGCCATCAAAGGCGCTGCACATTTTTATCAGTCTCGTGGTAAGCACATTATCACTAGTAAAATTGAACACAAAGCTGTACTTGATACTTGCCGTGAGCTTGAGCAAGAAGGCTTTGAGATTACTTATCTTGAGCCGAAGCCAAGTACAGGTCTTATTTTGCCTGAACAAGTTAAAGAAGCCTTACGTGACGACACAATCTTAGTATCACTCATGATGGTGAATAACGAGCTTGGTACGATTACTGATGTCGCTGCTATTGGTGAAATCACTCGTGAAGCGGGTGTGGTATTCCATGTCGATGGCGCGCAGTCTGTTGGTAAAGTACTGATTGATCTTGAAGAGATGAAAATCGATTTGATGAGTTTCTCAGGTCATAAAGCCTATGGCCCTAAAGGTATTGGCGCTTTGTTCGTTCGTCGTAAACCACGTATCCGTTTAAAAGCAGAACAGCATGGCGGTGGTCATGAGCGCGGTATGCGTTCAGGTACATTACCGACGCATCAAATCGTTGGTCTTGGAGCGGCATTCGCGCTCGCCAATGACAGTTATAAAGAAGACAATGCTCATGCCGCAAAACTACGCCAAAAACTATGGGATGGTCTGCAAGATATCGAAGAGATTTATTTAAACGGTGATCTTGAGAACAGCGTACCTAACATTGTAAATATCAGCTTTAACTTCGTTGAAGGCGAATCTCTCATGATGTCGCTAAAAGACTTAGCGGTTTCATCAGGTTCAGCCTGTACCTCAGCGACGCTTGAGCCATCATATGTATTGCGCGCTATTGGTCGCCCAGACGAATTGGCACACAGCTCAATCCGCTTTAGTTTTGGTCGTTATACGACTGAAGAAGATATTGACACAGTCATCAAGCAAATGCATGAAGCCGTTGATAAATTACGTGCTTTATCACCGCTTTGGGACATGTATCAAGAAGGTGTTGATTTAAATTCAGTCGAATGGGCTGAGCACTAAAATTAAACTTGGATAACGATACCGTTATCAAATACATTCATTAAACGATTGATCAGACAATTACAGTTAAGTGTTTGACCCCAATTATCGATGAGTGGGTAGTGTTTTAAAGACAGATAATCTACCACTCATCATCTAACTAGGAGAAAACCCCATGGCCTATAGCGACCAAGTTATTGATCATTACGAAAATCCACGCAACGTTGGCAATCTTGATAAAAATGCCAAAAATGTCGGTACCGGTATGGTTGGTGCCCCAGCATGTGGCGATGTGATGCGTCTGCAAATCCAAGTCGATGATAATGGTATTATCGAAGATGCACGCTTTAAAACTTATGGCTGCGGTTCAGCAATTGCTTCAAGCTCACTTGTTACTGAGTGGCTAAAAGGCAAAAGCTTGGATCAAGCTGGTGAAATTAAGAATAGTCACATTGCTGAAGAATTGGCACTGCCACCAGTAAAAGTGCATTGCTCTGTTCTTGCAGAAGATGCCATCAAAGCTGCTATTAGCGATTATAAAGGCAAGCACAGCGCCGCCGCAGTAACAGAAGAAGCCGTCAGCTAAAGCTAGTAGCGTCTGCGCTATTATTTTATTAGCAATGCTTTGGTAGCCGTACGTTTAGCCGCTACTAACGCTAAAGAGGTGACAATGACGCTTATGTAATTGTCACCTTTTATTTTCTAGACATTATTAGCATAATGTTTTGGCAAGCTCATCATTTTGGTTGCCAATATATAAAGTTTTAACGTTTTATTGATATGTATTATTGATAGTCAATGGGAGTTGGCATGATTGAAATGACAGAACGCGCCGCTCAGCATGTTCGAGATTTTTTGGACAATCGCGGTAAAGGTGAAGGCATTCGAGTTGGTATCCGTACAGCGGGTTGCTCGGGTTTGGCTTACGTTTTAGAGTTTGTTGATACGCCTGACGAGAATGACACACGCTATGAAAGCCGTGATGTCAGCATCTTTATTGATCCTAAAAGCTTGGTCTATTTGGATGGCTTGTTGATGGATTACGAAAAAGAAGGGTTAAACGAAGGTTTCAAATTCAGTAACCCCAATCAAAAAGGTGAATGTGGCTGCGGCGAATCCTTTACCGTTTAAAGCTACCGAGTTTGAGGCTACTAGGTTTAAGTCTCTTAAATTGGTTTAATGCAGTGATAAGATATTATCGTTGTCATTATAGTCAGTATGGTAAAGCCGTTCTCAGCTAAAGAGAAAACTTAAAAATAAATAAAAAAGTAAGGCGTATGATATGACAGACATTACTTCAGAAGCACAGTTTGATAACTTCTTTGCCCTATTTGAGCAACCTGTACAATTTGAAGTCAATCAAGACAGTCTCGATCAACGTTTACGCCTGCTTCAAAAGCGTTATCACCCTGATAATGTTGCCAAAGATCTGACAGATACTGCCCAAGCTCAACATCATTCTGATCAAGCTTCAGCCCTAATAAACCAAGCCTATCAAGCATTAAGCGCGCCTGACAGTCGCGCCAGCTATTTGCTCGATATGGCAGATCAAGCACAGAATGTAGAGCATTCAATCGCAGACTTAGATTTCTTAGAAGACGCTATGCAGATGCGCATGGACTTGGATGATGCTATTCAAGATAAAGATCGTCAGACATTACAACAGTTACATCCGCAGATTACAGAACGCTTAGCAAAACAGTCTGAGCGCTTTAGTAACGCTTACCAAAATAAAGAGTGGCAAACGGCAATTGACGCCACGCAAAAATTAAAATTCTTAGTAAAATTAAATGCGGACGTTACTACTGGTCTTGATCAAGTAGTGACTTCTGAACATTTAGATGATGACGATCTATACGTCTAGATCTCTGTCAGGTAAGTTTGCATCACTTTTTTTATATGCAAGTATCTATATATGATACGCCTTTACCTTATGACGCTTATTTCAGCATCAAGGTTAAAATAGTACCAACTATACCGTATAATCACTTATTTTAAGCACTCTTAACCGCTATGCTTCTCTGTTTTTAGAGTGGTCTTACCGCCATTAAATGGTCATAGTGCTTATATTGTATTGGCTTTATTTCACTTATTCATTTTATCTCTGAGTTATCTTATGTCTTTATTGCAAATTGCCGAACCCAATCAAAGTGCCCAACCTCATCAGCATCGTTTTGGCCTAGGAATTGATCTTGGTACCACACGCTCATTGGTCGCGGTGGTAAGGTCAGGCAAGGCGCAAGTCTTAGAAGCAAATTCGAGTGCCGATACCCTACTTCCTTCTGTTGTATATTATCCAAGCACAGGCAACCCAGTTGTCGGTTATGATGCCCTAGCTAACTTGGCAAATGATCCAAAAAATACGATTGTTTCGGCTAAGCGTTTTATGGGACGTAGCCAAGCGGATATCAAATTCTCTCATCCTTATGAGTTAAGTGGTGAAAAGGATGATATGCCGACGTTTGTGACGGCCCAAGGCGAAGTCTCTCCTGTTGAGGTTTCAGCACGTATTTTAGCAGCACTTGAGCAACGAGCAGCGAGCGCGTTACCTAATGATAGTATCGAGGGCGCAGTGATTACTGTTCCAGCCTACTTTGATGAAGCTCAGCGTCAAGCAACCAAAGATGCCGCACAAGCCGCCGGTATCAATGTATTACGTCTACTAAATGAGCCTACCGCCGCCGCAGTCGCCTATGGTCTTGATCGTGCCACTCAAGATGATGACAAAGAAAGTTATTACCTTATTTATGATCTAGGTGGCGGCACCTTTGATGTCTCTATTTTAAAATTGACTGATGGTGTGTTTGAAGTATTGGCCACTGGTGGTAACAGCGCGCTAGGTGGCGATGATATTGACCGTTTAATCACCAACTGGCTTATCAAACAATTAGGTATCGATCCTAAAGACGTGAGTCGTCATGATAAATCGATACTTGCGCAACAAGCCAAAACTTATAAGCAAGCACTGACTGACGCTGAGCACATCGATATCGATATCACTGTTAATCAGCAGTCTTATCAAGGTGTATTACGCCGTGAAGACATGCTCGTTATTGCAGAACCTGTCAGCCGCCGTACCTTAAATGTATGCGAGCAAGTGATGCGTGATGCTAAGTTATCGAGTGCTGATTTGGACGAAGTTATCTTGGTCGGTGGCTCTACACGTATGCCTGCTGTGCAGCAAGTCGTGACTGAGTTCTTTGCCAAGCAGCCGCTGTGCCGTTTAAATCCAGATGAAGTCGTGGCTTTAGGCGCGGCACAAACAGCGCATCAATTGGTCAACGGTGATAGTGACAACAATCTATTACTATTGGATGTGACACCTTTATCACTTGGCCTTGAGACCATGGGTGGTCTGGTTGAAGTGCTTATTCCGCGTAATACGCCTATTCCTGTCAAAAAACGCCAAGTATTTACCACTTATCAAGACGGTCAAACCGGCATGGTTATTCATGTGGTCCAAGGTGAGCGCGAAACAGTAGAAAACTGCCGCTCACTTGGTCGCTTTGAATTATATGGTATTCCTTCGATGAAAGCTGGGTTTGGGCGTATCGAAGTCACCTTTAGTATTGATGCCAATGGACAGCTGACCGTCAGTGCCCAAGAAACCACAACCAAGACAGAAAGTAAGATTGAGATTGTGCCTTCTTATGGGCTATCAGATGAACAAAAAGAGCAATTGCTGGTTGCTGGATTCAAGCACGCAGAAGAAGATAAAAACGCGCGCTCTTTAATTGAAACTAAAGTGGAAGCTGAGCGTGAAGTGCTCGCTTTGCAATCTGCGCTTAACGAGTTTGCGAGCTTATTGTCTTCTGATGAGCAACAGTCATTGGCTGAGCACATCCAAAAATTACAAACCGTACTTGGCACTGATGACTTAGCACTTATCGAAACACAGCAAGCCAAGCTCAAGCCGCATAGTGACGCTTTTGCGGCTCGCATTATGAATCAGAGTGTTAAAGCCAGCATGGCAGGCACTAGTGCCCAAGATTGGTAGCAAATATCTTTAGTATTACCGCTTAAAAATTATATCAAGTAGATCTCTTATATTTTTTATTTCTTTAAATTGATTAGCATCGGACAAACGATTTATGCCAAAAATTACCCTATTACCCCATCACGATATTTGCCCTGAAGGCGCTGAAGTCGAACTAGAAGCTGGCAAAAACTTATGTAAAGCTCTTTTAGAAAAAGGTATCAATATTGAGCATGCGTGCGAGATGTCAAAAGCATGTACCACTTGTCATGTGGTCGTGCGTAAAGGCTTTGATAGTTTAGAAGAGATGGATGATATCGAAGCTGACTTATTGGATCGTGCTTGGGGACTAGAGCCTGACTCACGCCTATCATGTCAGGTCATGCTTGATGACGAAGATTTAATCATCGAGGTTCCTAAATATACCCTTAATCATGCAAAAGAAAACCATTAGATATTAGGGCATGTCCTCAATTCAAACGATACTATCTAAATGAGCTAAAAGTGGCTAAATTTTGCCAAACATCGTTAAACAGCTCATTAATATCCCGATATTATTTGCGCTATTTTCCTCGTTTGACGGCAATTTATCTCATTTTTATGACCATTTTTGAAATGAAGACACGCCCTAGTGGCAGGCTCTGATTTATTGTGGTGTTAAAAAAGCCAGCTATTACAATAATAGCTGGCTTTTTCGTATCTGAGCTTAGAGGAAGTCATCTTTTAAACGTCTACTTGTAGTTATTATCATTACGTTTACTTTCTGCTGCTATGCTTATTGCCACTTTTTCTTGCTCTTGCTCAATGCGTTCAAGCGCAAAATTTAAGCGTGCCATAATGTCTTGATAATCATGGTCTTTCATATCTTTAAAATTGAGATGTAAGTTAAAACCCGGTAAGGTGTGATCAACCCATTTAGATTGATGGCCTTTATTTGCATCCGGATCCAATACTTGCCACGCATCCACTTTCTCATCAAAGCCTTTTAGCTGAAACGCGCCAGCATGATGACACTCATAATTATGACAGATATAATCGTAGGTACTCTCGCTGACCAATATCTCACTTTTACCAGCGCTCGACTCAAGTCTTGCTGCGAGATTTGCCTCTTTACCAATCAAGGTATAACTGAGACGGTTGTTACTACCAAAATTACCAACATGGCAATAACCTGTCGTAATACCCATGCGTATGTATAATCCCTCAAAGCCCATTAGCCGCCATTTTTGTCTTAGAATACGCATTTCACGGCGCATATCTATTGCCATCGCCACACAGTCTAGAGCGTCTTGGCGCGGACCACGACTATTAGGCTCACCAAAAAAACATACCATGCCATCGCCAATGAACTTATCAAGCACCGCGCCATGTTTATTGGCAATTAAGGTCATATAGTGCATATAGGTATTTAAAATATCGGCCAAATTATCAGCACTTAAACTATCAGATAGCTCGGTAAAACCTACAATGTCTGAAAACATAATTGTCAGCTTTGCGCGCTTATTGGATACACTAACCGGACTGTTGGTTCTTACAATCGGCTCCCAAATTTGTGGTGGTACAAAGCGAGTCAACTTATTAATGACCGAAACCATGGTGCTTAAACGTTCTGTTGCCTGCTGAGCACGTGTGTTATAACTGACATATTCTTGGTAAATACGCCTAAACCGATATAAGATAACGACTATGCTTGCTAATAATACTGTATTTGGTAGCCAACCATCACCGCAGTTCATATCAGCGTCTTCTAAAATGGTACTCACATAAAAAAAGATAACGGCCGTTACCAATGCTACCGTAATCAGTTTTAGGTAATTATCAGGTCCACTTACGATGATACGTATGCCAATTAGAAATGCCAAACTAAGGGAAATTACTGTGCAAAACTGTAATGATCCAATGACTACGGACAATAAAATAATGACAATATTAGACGTCCAAAAGCTCATGTTATGTCGACAGTTATAAATAAAGATCATGATACTTGGTATCGTAATCACAACCAGTAATGCCATTGAGGTAGGACGAAAATCAAAATGCACCGCAAGCAATATCACAGTAAGAATTAAAACAAGAACTTCTGGGTAATCAAATCGACATAACCCTTCTTTTTTTGATGGAACCGGCGGTTTCAGCTTGTCTAAAAAAGGCATATGAAGTATTCACTTAATCAAAAAGGTTAAGACGCCCAAAAATAGTTTAAATCGATCGTTTGTCATCACAATAAGTTGTATACAACATTACCTAACAATATATTATATCTCTTAAATAAAACAAACCCTAGGGTATTTAAAACCAAAATAGCACCTTCTATCTATCGTTTGAATAAACCACGGTTTGATCAAGCACCTATTTCAATTTATGCAAACGCAATAATAAAAAAAGCCAGATACTGGTAGTATCTGGCTGCTCATAAAAACTCAATCTATTTTCGGAAAAAACATCCAAATATAGTCAGCATCGAGATTGATGTAGCGTCAATAGCTCCTACGCTTTCTATTATTCCAGTGCTTGCCCTTAAAATATTGCTTTTTTGCTTAATGGCTTTACTACATTTGCCAATCGAACGGCATTTGATGATGACCACGTAGCGCCATCATCAAAGTCTGCTGCATCTGCGCCAACACTTCTTTGGTATAAGGAATGGCTGGCACGCCCCATACTGGATTTGGCCATTGCATATCGTTCTGATAACGGACAATATGATGAAAATGTAGCTGCGACACTTGATTACCAAGTGCTGCTACATTCATTTTGTCCGCTTGAAAGGTCTTGGCAAGTTGGCTTGATAACCAGCTCGACTCGCGCAAAAACTGTGCTTGGTCTGCCTCAGACAACTCATACAACTCTTTGATACCAGATACACGCGGCACTAATATCAACCACGGAAACTGGCAATCATTGATTAAACGACAAGTAGATAATGGAAAATCACCCACTAAAAAACTATCAGCAGCAAGTTTATGATGAAGTTGGAACATAATGACGGTTCTCTTGTTATGAAGCTTGAAGAAAAGAAAAATATAAAAAGGCAACATTCAATAAATTAACAATATGAGGAGTTAAAACCATAATAGGCTAAATATAGAGTTTGGCTATTTTATCAGTTATCCATCCGATAAAATAGCACCATCACTTATCACCTTAATATTTTACCTTGGCGTTACTGCGCTACCTCATTTAGCCACTCTCACCAGCATGTCGTTATCAAATGAAGCTATCGAATTAAACTATGCCAACTCTTTTACCATATGCTCACTAAAATAGCGTAATAGCTCTTGAATCACACTAACGCGCTGTTGCGATGTGGCCAGTTTAGTAGCATCCTGATATCGAATGCCAGATGCCCCATTCATCCGATAGCGCTGACCATCCGTTTGAATCAATTTAATAATCGCCAACGCATCAACTGGTGTATCCGGAGCAAATTCAAGCGTCATACTACTGGTATTGGCATCAATTTTATTAATTTTCAGCGGTTCTGCTTGTAAGCGTATCCCATGAATGGCAAATAATTGCTTGGTTTGATCTGGCAGTGTCCCAAATCTATCAATCATCTCGGTACGAATGTCTGTCAGCGCTTCTTTATCATCGGCATTACTAATGCGTTTATAAAACAACAAACGCTGATGTACGTCGTGCAAATACTCCTCTGGGATCAGCGCGGAGCTATGCAGATTAATCTCGCTAGTTAGTGACAATGGCGTACTTAAATCAGGTTCTTTACCCGCTTTGATTGCTTTAGTCGCGCGCTCTAGCATATCCATATATAAGCTAAAACCAATGGCCTGCATATTACCGCTTTGCTGTTTCCCTAATATCTCACCAGCACCGCGGATTTCTAAATCCTCACTCGCCAGCATAAAACCGGCACCCAGTGTATTGGCTCGCTCAATGGCATGCAATCGGCGCTTGGCATCTCCTTTGAGACCTTTAATAGACGGTACGAGTAAGTAACAATAAGCCTGATGATGGCTACGACCAACGCGACCACGCAGCTGATGTAATTGAGCCAGACCAAATTTATCAGCGCGCTCAATAATAATCGTATTGGCGTTAGGAACATCAATACCAGTTTCGATAATGGTCGAACAAATCAACACGTTGAATTTTTTATGATAAAACTGCTGCATCACCTGTTCAAGTTGGCGCTCATGCATTTGCCCATGAGCGACACCCACACGTGCCTCAGGAACCAGTTCACGAATGGTCTCTGCCATACGCTCAATGCTGGCCACATCATTATGCAATAGATAAACCTGCCCCCCACGCAGTAACTCGCGCAAGATAGCTTCTTTCATCAATGCTTCTGTTTTTTGCATCACAAAGGTTTTAATCGCCAAACGACGAGCAGGCGGCGTAGCAATAATAGACATATCACGCATCCCTGACAACGCCATATTGAGCGTTCTAGGGATTGGCGTTGCTGTCATCGACATGCTATCCACATCGGTCTGAATGGCCTTGATACGCTCCTTATGGCGCACACCAAAGCGATGCTCTTCATCGACAATCATTAAACCTAAGTTAGAAAATTTTACATCTGGTTGCAACAATTTATGAGTACCAATGACAATATCAACCTTACCAGCAGCCAAATCAGCCAATACCGTATCTTGATGCTTTTTACCGCCGAATCGCGATAACGTCTCAACACGTACTGGCCAATCAGCAAAGCGATCACGGAAATTGTCTTCATGCTGACCTGCCAGCAATGTCGTCGGTACCAGTACGGCAACTTGGTAGCCAGCACTAACGGCAATAAAAGCCGCTCGCATGGCAACTTCTGTTTTACCAAAACCTACGTCCCCACAAATGAGACGATCCATCGGCTGGTTCTGTCTCATATCCGCCATAACCGCATGGATAGCATTGGCTTGGTCGGGCGTTTCTTCAAAAGCAAATTGGCTAGAAAATAGCTCATATTGTGAGCTGTCTATTTTAAAGTGAATGCCAACCTTGGCTTCTCGCCGTGCCTGCATATTCAAAAGCTCAGCGGCAACATCGTGGATTTGCTCTAACGCTTTTTGCTTAGCCCTGTCCCACTTTCCACTACCAATCTTGTGCAATGGCGCAAGCGCTGGATCTCCGCCACTGTAACGATTAATCATTTGCAAGTTGGCTACCGGTACATAAATACTGGCATCATCCGCATATTTTAAGTGAATGAATTCTTGCTCGCCATCACCAACGTCCAAAGTAATTAGGCCATGATAGCGACCGATACCATGCTCAATATGGACAACTGGACTACCTTCCGTTATTTCAGTAACGCTCTTGACCAAGAACTCTTCTGACACACCACTTTGACGATGACGGCGCGTTTGTAGTACCTGCCTACCAAATAACTGCGTCTCACTAATCAGTACCAAACGTTCAGGTACATAAACGCCACGTTCGATAGGAGCAACTGTTAAACCGACTTGTGGTAAATTATTATCGTTAAAACCATATGTTTTATCTGCTGCTAAAAACTCTTCAAAGCTATCATAAGCTTTGACATCGATTTTACCTTTAAACAGCTCTATCAGAATCTCACGTCGACCCGCTGTTTCTGCCACCACCAATACGGGGGTCGCTGTTTGCGCTTGTATATTTAAAAAGTCCAGCAATTCGGTTAAAGGCTCAGATTTTTGATGGTTCACTGCCAGTTGCGGTGGTTCTTGAGCGCTTAAAGTGACTAGCCCTTGTTGTTTATTGGGTGTCAGATGTGCTAATGAGGCATCTTCACTATCCATTGCTGCAACGTCATTCATGGTGCTCAATTCATTACGAGCACTTAGTATAATGCGTGGATAATGGTTTAAATGCTCGTTAAGGATATTTGATAATAGATATAGCAGCTCGGGAGCGACGATAGGCTTATCAATATCGTGGCGGCGCTCTTCATAGCGGCGCTGGATTTGTGACCAATAATCGGCCTGCTTTTCATGAATCAATTCATCAGTAATGAATAATGCATCACTTGGTAAATAGGAAAATAGACTACTTTCAGTTTCCCAATCTTTTGAATCAAAAAACAGAGGCTGATAGTACTCAAGTCCACTGCTAGCAATACCTGCCATCACATCTTTGTGCAGCTCGAATTTACGACTACTGACATTAGGGAACATCGTTGCAAAATTGGTACGGAAAGTCTCACGGCCTTCATCAAGTGGAAACTCTTTTGCGGGTAGTATTTGAAACTGCTGAATTGGCTTTGAGATATCAGGCAGTTTATGCAGTAACGATAGCGACTCTTTTGCCATACTACTGTCATTACCAGTCATCATTGTCTTGAGATCATCAACGGTCAAGGTACGCTGGGTCTGAGGATTGAAAAATCGAATCGTTTCAATTTCGTCATCGAACAAATCTAGACGCAGCGGAAATGGTTGACCCATTGCAAAGATGTCAATGATGCTACCACGTACGGCAAATTCACCTGGCTCAAAAACATTTTCTACGGCTCGGTAACCTGCCTTTGCCAGTAGCTCACGCTGCGGATTGATATCGAACCGATCACCAACGCTTAAATCAAAATGTTGCCCAATCAACCAGCTTGGCGGTGCTACACGATGCATCAATGCCTGTACCGAGATTAGCAGTACGCCAGACGTTGGCATATCCGTTAATAGATTGATACGCTCGCTGACGATATCTTGATGCGGTGACAGCTCATCATAAGTCAGTGTCTCCCAATCAGGAAACACATAGGCATCCACACCGCAAAACGCCAATTCTGTCTCTATCTGATTAAGCTGATTTTGGTCGCGCGTCACTACGACTTTGAGACGGTCAGCCACCTCCCATATTGGGGCTTGCATCAAACTTGCCAGCCACAAACTACTGACCGCACCGTGCACAGGGGCAAGCCAACGCCTCTGTGCATTTTGGATAGGAAATAACTGCTGGTTAATAGGGTCAAACGCGTCAGTCAGAGCAGTGATAGGCATAAAGGATAGGATCAACGTTAAGAGTCAGATGACTATTATACGAATATTTCAGCAATTACCAAAATTTATGCCGTAACGGTTTGTCACTTAATGCTATCTCTGGCGTTTTTGAAAAGACATAAGCAATAAAAGCGATATAAACCACTTTACAAAATACAAAAACCCCAACGATTAAGCTGAGGTTTTTGATTTCTATTCATTAAGTCGATTTTAGATTAATGGATTGCCACTAGCGATAATGCCGTTATTGTCTGCGTAGACAAACATGCCTGAGATTAACGTTAAATCACCAAAGCTGATTTCGATATCTGTTTGTCCTTCATCACGACGATTTGACTTGCGCGGGATACAGCCTAATGCTTTCACTCCAATATCCATTTTTGCCATATCATCGACATCACGAACACAACCATAAATGATGACTCCTGCCCAGCCATTATCTACGGCTGACTGCGCAATCATATCGCCTAAGAGCGCACAACGCATAGAACCACCGCCATCGACCACCAGTACCTTGCCATTATCATTTTTATCTTTGCCATTGCTATTTAGCAAGGACTTGACGCAGCTATTATCTTCAAAGCATTTCACTGTCACAATTTCGCCGCAAAAACTGTCTTTACCACCAAAGCTATAAAACGATTTTCCTTCAATATTGGGCAAACATACCTGCGATTCAGGATTGGCATCCAATAAATCACACGTTATAAAGCGCTCTTTAGTCATCGTTGCTGATTCTGGCATGATTAGATTCCTTGTTTTTTATTATTGAATGTTTATTTCAGCTTTATATTGCTTATCAATTATTGCTTAGGCTATTTAATAATTAAAAATTATCACGGATGACAGTCAATGCACCACTTAATTTTTTACTCTAGTCATCGTAAGCATCTGCTTATTTTCTATAATATTCGCCTTTTTATTCATAGGCTCCGTACGATACTTGCTACGCTCATAGATATCATGAGCACTCATCGCCATGGCAATGGCCACACGCTTGGCAGAAATAGGATGCAACGATAATGACTCTGATACTAAAGGTGAGATAAGCTGAAACGCTTTTTGACCAATACTCTCAAGTGGACGACCTTTATGCTTACCCAATAATAATGAAGGACGGAAAATAACGAGCTGCATAAAATCCAGTGCCAAAATAGATTGCTCAGTTTCTGCTTTTACCCGATTATATAAAAATCGACTGTCAATATCGGCATTCATTGAGGACAATAAAAAGAAGTTTTCAACACCTTTGTCCTGACAAAGTTTGGCAAAATTTACATTATAATCATGATCAATTTTTCGAAACGCCTCACTACTACCCGCCTGCTTTTTTGTGGTACCAAGACAACTAAAAGCATCTGTCTTTTTATCAACGCCAACGCTTGCAAATATTTCAGTTAAGTTGTCAAAATCATTGACCTGATAAAAACGCATACTGGTATTAATATAGCGCGGTGGACGCCGTGCAATCACAATCAACGTGTCATAAAGCTCGCTCAGCTGCTTAACAAGATGTTGCCCTACCAATCCTGTCGCACCAATTATAATTGCTTTTCGCTGCATATCCTATCCACTTATATACTGTTGGAAAATTTATGATGATAAAAAATGGTGTTATTAGAAGACCATCGCTTTAGTATCATACCTAAATTAATGACTAACTGACGTTATTCTATCTGATTTATTGTAAGAGATTTTATCAATGGCACACTTGCTAGGATAATGAGAGATGACTTTAGTACTTTAATAGACCAAAATTTATCATAAAAAATAACTTCTTTGAGCATTAACTGTCAAATATATTGTCCTGAGCGTAATAATTTGCTAAGATAACCGGCTTCATACGTCAATGCTGTTTAATTATTCCAAATGGCTTTGGCGCTTGCGATGATCTGTTAGTATTAGAGGCTTTAATATTAGACATCGACATCATGTTTGATGAGACGGCTACTCATTAAACATGATGGTTAAACCCTTTATTGTTGAAATCAACATTCATATTTTTATCTGTCTTTATCAAGGAGATACGCGTGGCTAATACTGCACAAGCTCGTAAACGCGCCCGTCAAAACACCAAACGTCGTCAGAACTCTGCGTCACAACGCTCTATGGTTCGTACTTACTTAAAACGTGTTGATGCGGCTATCGCAGCTAAAGATTATGACGCGGCTACCGAAGCTTACAAAAAAGCGGTACCAGTTCTTGATCGTATGGCTGACAAAGGTATTATTCATAAGAATAAAGCTGCTCGTCGTAAGAGCCGCCTAAACAAAACAATCAAAGGCTTACAAGCTTAAGATTGGTAACGTTTAGACCGCATCCCGCCTTTATAGCGTGATGACTAAAACCTTGTCACTGGTTCTAATACTAGGGCAAGGTTTTTTTATGTGTTCAAAAAAGGAATAGTGAAACAGTAATGACACTTCGTATGTTAGGGCGTGTCCCTAATCTAAGTCTCTTAAAATTGGCGTTACAACCATTTTATGTCTGTCGGTAATAACAGTTTACTGGTATGAAAGCCCGCTGCACGGTAACCGTCTAATAAGGAGCTTATCGGACGAATGTATACCTCACCGCGCCATACAAAATGTGCGTTAGCCTGCTCAAAAGGCTTATCATCAAACCATAAAAACACCCCTTCCATCATCTTTGGCCAATCATTCCAATCAATCTCAACCACATCAAACATCACCGCTAGAAATGCAGACAGTAAAGTATCATGGCTGACAGCGAGCATTAAGTGACCATGCTGGGGCTGATGTTGATAAAAAAGCGCTAAAATATCGAGGCCACCTTGATAAGCGTTTTTAGTGCCTTCAAGATTGCCTTGTAAGAATCGATTGATAAAATTGAGGACACCAATTTCTTTGAATATTGGGTTAGCAATTTCCGGTTCAATGACCAAGCTACCAGGCTCAACCAACAACGATTGGTGTGCGATATCACGTTGCAGCCCGGCCCCTTCCTGCATCAGCTGCGCAGTATCGATACAGCGCATAATCGGACTTGAGATACTATCGACATCGAGCGAATATGGTAAATATTCTGCCAGCCAACGTCCCCAAGATTTCGCCAGTATCCGACCTTTGGGTGTCAGGGGTAACTGATAACTGGCAAAACCATTACCATCAGATCGCTCACGTAAAGAATGTCTGGTAAATAGAATCAACCGTTTATTTTCGGGCAATAAGTTGACTGATGAAATCATACTATCGGGCAGGTGTGAGGGTGCTGGCATACTTGAAAGATGACTTGCACGCTTTTCAGCAGATGTTTTTGATAAGGTATTGTTAGGATCTTGGCTCATAGCAATCAGCGTAGCAGATTTTTTAGTAGGAATGGACAAAATATAAATTCAGTTGCAATATAGCTATAATTGGTTTTAGATAAAAGAGATACCACTATTATCACGCGCTACTGAGATAAATTTTGCTTGCTTGCTGTAGCTAGCAGACAGAGGCGGCGCAAAATTTACCCGAGTAGCATTAGTAGCACTGTATCTATTTTATAGTGGATCGACTATATGAGCTAGTTTGTTGAAAGCTTAGTCTGCTAAAAAAGAGTGATTATTACCAGAAACTTTATGATGCTAATAGCAAAGATATTTACATTGATCAAGCTCATCTAATCAATCTCAATCACTTTATCCCATGCAAACGCTAAAGACGTACTGCTTACCTCATTGGGATAAGCGCGAGGGTTGACAATCACACGGGTGTTTCCAATACGATAATCAAACGCTTCGTGGGTATGGCCATGTACCCAAAGTGTCGGTGCCCAATCCTCATGCATCCATCCAGACAAATCACTGACAAAAGCGGCATTACTTGGCAGATCAGCATATTTCTCAGACACGGATAACGGGCTGATACTATGATGGCTCATCACGATGGTTTTTTTGCCCAGCTCTTTTGCACTTATTAATGCCTGCTGAAGCCATTGTCGCTGCTGAGTATGGATTTTCATCGATACCTCAGGTGAGAACAGCTCGCTACCTGCATAGATTTGCTGATAGTCACGCATAAAACGTCCGGCAACAGCCATAGTGTCATCATTGGCTTGATACTGATAATCCGTCCACAGTGTACAGCCTAAAATTCGTACGTCACCAATATCAATATGTCGACACTGTAGTACTTTAACGCCTTGCTTTGACGCTTCATCATAATTATCCCAAGTTGCTAATTGCTTATCAAAATCCAGCACATTTTCGTTAAAGTACTCATGATTGCCTGATATAGTAATCAAAGGTACTTGTAGACGCGCTGCTTGTTCTTGCAGCCAAGGCATACCCATATCACTGTTGGCAGTGTCTCCTGCTACCAACACCACGTCTGCGTCAGTTTTAGGGATATGTCCTATAGGATGTGATTGACGGGCGTAGCTATCGATGTGTAAGTCACTTAAAATCTGTAATTTCATATTATCCAATATTGTCCAATCATACTGTTTTAAAAAACCTGAGTCGCCTAAAAACTAAGCGGAAGTACTATCTCTAGTAGACCAAGCAGGTTTGACAAACCCAATCGTAATTTTTGTGTTGGGTATAAACACAAGTTTAAATAGTGTAGCACTTTTTTTGCTGCCCACAAAAAGTAAAAAGACAGCGCGCTAGGCTGTCTTTTTATCATTATATCGCTATGAGAACCTAGATAGGTTTCAGATACTTTGAAGTATGTTCTGTAATTTAGCAGCAGGGTCT
The DNA here is from genome assembly GCF_904846225.1 of Psychrobacter immobilis. GTDB lineage: Bacteria > Pseudomonadota > Gammaproteobacteria > Pseudomonadales > Moraxellaceae > Psychrobacter > Psychrobacter immobilis_F. The sequence goes on from NZ_CAJGZJ010000003.1 coordinate 201,240, forward strand.
GAGGCTTGCGTAATCGAACGGCCAATCACCAAATAATCAGAGCCATCCTTCAATGCCTGCTTGGGAGTACAAATACGCTTTTGATCATCAACATTGTCTTCTAACAATCGAATGCCTGGGGTTACGAGCTTGAAGTCTTGACCGCATAATGATTTAAGTGCTTTGGCTTCTTTGGCTGAGCAAACGACGCCATCAAGGCCTGCTTGCTTGGTTAATTGTGCCAATCGACTGACTTGGGTATCTAGACCATCAGTAATACCCGTTTGCATCAGTGCCTCATTATCCATAGAGGTTAATACAGTCACTGCTATCAGTAACGTCTCAAAATTGCTATCTAATAAGCGCTGTTTTGATAACGACATCGCCTCCAAACCTGCGCTTGCATGGACGTTAACCATCCATACACCAAGCTCAGCCGCAGCTAAGACAGCTTGCGCGGTTGTATTAGGAATATCATGGAATTTTAAGTCCAGAAATACATCAAAATTACGCTGATGCAACGCCTTGACGATCTCAGGTCCACAGCGAGTAAATAGCTCTTTACCCACTTTTAATCGACACGACGATGGATCTAATTGATCAGCCAGTGCTAGAGAAGCGTTCATAGTCATATTATCTAAAGCGACTATAACAGGAGAATTCGTTACGTTATTCATGGTTTTGCCATTTTGAGATTAAAATTATTAAAACAGTAAGTAAATAGCTTGGTCGGTCGCAAACCTATTGATTGCTACTCTAGTCTCGCTTGTGCTTAGAGAGAACCCCTTCTTTTTGCACATTCACCGCTGCTGTATCTTGTACAGTAGGGACTGTAGAACCATAAACGGATTCTTCTATCGTCGGTGAATTCGCTTGACGATCAATGACGACGTTGGCTTGTGTTAATTGTTGTTGCAAATTGGCATTTGCTTTTTTTAGGCTCGAAATTTCCCACTTATTCTGTAACACACGGAATATCAGCAAGGCCAATAAAATACCAATAACAATACCAAGTACGAGGCAGAGAATCAGCAGCAGCCCTAAATTCATTGTTGGGGCTTGCGAGAATAATAAATTCACTCCAACTTCGGTATTGTTGGCCAGTACTAAACCAAGCGCATAAGCAAAACTTAAGAACAATAGGACAAAAAGTAAAAATCTCATGAGCGGTATACCTCGATTTGGAGTGTCGTTAGCGACAACATGCTATTAGAACGTAGCTCGTAAATTATGTCATTGAAAAGATTATTTGAGCAATATTTAAGAACGGCTATTAATTGTTTGCAACTTTATCATTAACTGCTTCACGGAGCGCTTTACCGGGCTTAAAATGTGGAATTGCCTTGGCAGGTACTGGTACGCTTTCCCCCGTTTTAGGATTGCGCCCCGTGCGAGCACGGCGATGATGTAAACAAAAACTGCCAAATCCACGAACCTCTACCCGACCATCATTGGCTAAAGTATGGGTCATGAGAGTTAATATTTCACGCACTGCGTCATCGACCACGGTATCAGTCATAGTGTCACAGTTCGCACTCAAATTACTAATAAATTCAGACTTGTTAATTGCTTGCTGCATTATTACGCTTGCCTTATTGATTAATGGATAAGATGAGCATGAATTAGACCGTTACTTTTAAGGCACTATATTCATTAGGGTAAAAAACCCAATGATTAAGTCCATATCGTTGTCTTGAATAAGCCATAATTCACATCTCGTTACTCAATGTTGCAAATGATAGCGGATATTATAGTAAATGAAAACAAGAGTTTGCCTCTTTTGGCACAAACTTTATTGATTGATAGCAAACTCAAAGTTTAGTCATAAAAAAAAGCGACCGGAGTCGCTTTTTTTATATTACTTCTATATCAATAATCTTCAGCTTACTGCATTTGCTCTTTGATCAAGTCACCAATAGTTTTTGGTTGTGCATCAGAACCTGGAGCAGCAGTTGTGGTTGTGCTACCAAGATCTTTAATCGCTTGACGCTCTTCAGCTTCGTCTTTCGCTTTGATAGACAAGTTGATGTTGCGTGTTTTACGATCAACACTGATGATTTTCGCTTCAACATCATCACCAACAGTTAGATGCTTAGTGGCATCTTCAACGCGGTCACGTTGGATCTCAGAAGCGCGTAGATAAGCTTCAACTTCGTCAGCAAGTTCGATAGTAGCACCTTTAGCGTCTACTTCTTTCACTTTACCATTAACGATAGCACCACGGTCATTGTTGACTAGGTATTCGTTGAATGGGTCAGAGCTTAACTGCTTAACGCCTAGGCTAATACGGTTTGCTTCTGCATCTACAGACAGTACCATAGCTTCTACGGTGTCGCCTTTGTTGTAGTTACGAATAGCATCTTCGCCAGTTTCGTTCCAAGAGATATCAGATAGATGAACCAAACCATCAATACCACCGTCTAGACCGATAAAGATACCGAAGTCAGTGATTGATTTGATCGTACCAGTGATTTTATCACCGCGCTCATGTTTCTTATCAAACTCATCCCATGGATTGGCTAGAGTTTGTTTGATACCTAGGCTAATACGACGACGTTCTTCGTCGATATCAAGAATCATTACTTCAATTTCATCGCCCACTTGAACTACTTTTGATGGGTGGATGTTTTTGTTAGTATGATCCATCTCTGATACGTGTACTAGACCTTCGATGCCTTCAGAAATCTCAGCAAAACAACCATAATCGGTCAAGTTAGTAACGCGTGCTTTTACTACACTACCTACTGGGTAAGTGCCGCCGACGTTGTCCCAAGGATCAGTACCAAGTTGTTTTAGACCTAGGCTAACGCGGTTGCGCTCACGGTCAAACTTCAATACTTTAACTTTTAGGTCTTGGCCAACTTCAACAACCTCAGATGGGTGCTTGATACGGCGCCATGCCATGTCAGTGATGTGCAATAGACCATCGATACCACCTAGATCAACGAACGCGCCGTAATCAGTAAGGTTTTTAACGATACCTTCGATCTCGATGCCTTCTTCAAGCTTGTTCAATAACTCTTCGCGCTCAGCTGAGTTTTCAGCTTCCATAACGGCACGGCGACTAACAACAACGTTGTTACGTTTTTGATCAAGTTTGATGACTTTGAATTCTAGCTCTTTGCCTTCAAGATGCGTCGTATCACGGATAGGACGTACATCTACCAATGAACCTGGTAAAAACGCGCGTACTGAACCGATATCTACCGTGAAACCGCCTTTAACTTTGCTTGAGATAATACCTTTTACGATTTCATCATTGTCAGCAATTTTTTCAAGGAAATTCCAAGTTTCAACACGTTTGGCTTTTTCGCGTGACAGCAAGGTTTGACCCATACCATTATCAACGGCTTCAACCACTACGTCTACTGTGTCGCCAACTTCAACTTCAAGTTCGCCTTCTTCGCTTAAAAACTCTTCACGAGCGACGATACCTTCAGATTTAAGACCAGTGTCGACAGTGATCCAATCGTTATCGATGGCGACAACAGTACCGTTAATAACCGAGCCACGCTCGATATCCAGACCTGTTTCTTCGATGCTCGCTTCAAATAGTTCAGCAAATGATTCCATTATGTCTACCTTTGTATAGCCGTATCCTGTCCAGCACAGTACGGATCAAATGTATGATTGCATAAAACGAGAATACTGGTTTTATATCTCATACAATCATATATAAAAACGTTTGTTGATAATAAGCGCAATTAATCAAACTTATTAGCAACAACTGTCTTACTTCAAATGTTTTTTATGACTCAAACTGAGCATTCATTATGTTGTTTAACAAAGTCTCACTTTTAACTGAACTATTTTATACTAAAATCAAAGCTCGTGGTTAAGTTTTTAGTACTCAATATGTTGTTTTTACTAACTATTAAAACAAATACCTTGATCTTGACAATGTTTTTTAACGTACTCATAAACGGCATCAGCATCTAATGTTGAGCTATCAAGTAATAATGCGTCTTCTGCTGGTTTAGATGGTGCCGTCGTTCGATTTTCATCACGATCATCACGGGCTTTAATCGTTGCCAAAATCGCGTCAAAATCCGCTGTTTGCCCAGCGTTGATCAGCTGAGTAACACGGCGTTCAGCACGGGCTTCCGCACTCGCCGTCAGAAACACTTTTACATCAGCGTCTGGAAAAACAACCGTACCCATATCACGACCATCAGCAACCAGTCCTGAGCGAGTTGCCATATCCTTTTGCAGTTTAAGTAATGCTTTGCGAACTGTCGGGAATATCGCTATCTGTGATGCATAGCCGCCAATTGTTTCGTTACGAACTTGCTCGCCGACCGCTTCACCATCTACAAGAATATCGACACGACCTGACTCATTATTAGGCACGAAAGCAATCTCTAAACGTTGTGTTAACGCCAATACAGCTGCTTCGTCAATAGCTTGACTCGCATCCTCGGCTATCAGTCCAGCTTCGAACGCTTTGAGTCCTACGATTCTGTACAATGCACCAGAATCTAATAACTGATAATCTAATACTTGTGATAAGCGCCATGTGACTGTGCCTTTACCCGCCCCACTAGGCCCATCGATACAAATAACGGGGTAGCGCGCCGTTTTGACTTGGCTATCGTCTCTATTGAGCAGCTCATTATCAGGTGTAGAAACGGTCATAATACTCACTTAATAATTGACGATATTTATAGGGCTTTTCTTATGCTACAAATAGCGAAATATTTACTTATTTATCAAACGCTTGACAGCATATCAAGAGGTTCGCTATCAAATAGGGCAATATTATAACAAAGAAACTTCACTATCACTAGCAGCAAGACTGATATCTTGTTACTGGTTCATATTGTCTTTCTTTTTTGTCGCATTTCGTCGCTCACGAAAAAACGCTTTAAGCATTTGGCTACTATGCATACTACACAGGCCATGACTGACTTGGATATTATGATTATAAAAAGGCTGTATCGACAAATTCATTTGACTACCAACCATACCTGCCCGTGGCTCGCTTGCCGCATATATTAGCTTATCAACACGTGCGTGAATCAGCGCACCGATACACATAGTGCAGGGTTCTAAAGTCACATACAAAGTCGTCTTCAATGGCAAACGATAGTTTTTTAAACGAGCACAAGCATCTCTTAATGCGACGATCTCGGCGTGGGCAGTGGCATCGTGGCGTCCAATCGGCTCATTAAATCCTTGACCAATAATTTGCTGATCATGTACCAGTATCGCGCCAACTGGCACCTCTCCGAGCGCTGCACCTTGCTTTGCAAGCTTGATTGCTTCTTGCATCCACTTCAAATCTTGAGGTGACCAAAATGTACAATTGGCAAGCTTTAGGATTGTCAACTGGTCAGCTACTGATGAATGCGGCTGTAAATTAAATGAGTAAGTATGTATCATTTATTGTGGTAATTGCCAATCAATGGGGGTTTGATCATATTGTTTTAAATAATCATTTGCTTTAGAAAATGGCTTCGACCCAAAAAAGCCACCACGGTTGGCAGCCAGTGGTGAAGGATGTACAGCAGTCAAAATCAGATGTTTATCGGTATCGATATACTTGCCTTTCTTTTGCGCTTTACTACCCCACAAAATAAACACGGTATGCTTTGTTTGTTCGTTGACCGCATCAATTACCGCGTCGGTAAACTGCTCCCAACCTTTGTTTTGATGGCTGTTCGGCTCGCCTTCTCTCACAGTCAATGAGCTATTCAATAGCAAGACACCTTGCTGCGCCCAGTAAGTCAAATCACCATGTGCTGAAGGATGAATACCAATATCAGCGGCCATCTCTTTCAATAGATTATTCAATGACGGTGGTTTCGGAATGGCTTTGGGCACAGAAAACGACAATCCCATCGCTTGGCCCGGACCATGATAAGGATCCTGTCCTAAGATAACCACTTTTACTTGTGACAAAGGCGTCAAGTTCAATGCGTTAAATATCAGCGGTGCAGGTGGATAAATACTCTCCGTCGACTGATACGCTTCCTTTAAAAACGCGCGTAGATTGTCCATATTATCAGACGTTAATTCTTCTGCTAATGCGGTCTTCCAATCCTCTGGCAGGCGTACATTGTCTAAAATCACCTGCTTTTGTTCTGGAGTTTTTGCCGTCTGATCATCAAACAGTTCCATAATACGTCCTTTTTATTAGTTATGAGATATAGAGAAAAGTGTATAAACACTTTATGACAACCCTTAAAATAAACACTGATAAAATGTCATATAGATTTTATTATAAATTATAGCAATAAAAAAACGGCTACCTCAGTAACCGTTTTTATAATATTAGTAATGAATGATTTAGCTGGCTATTGATTCAGAGTCTGAACGTGGCTCATGCGTCTCAACAACCGTCAAAATAATACGGCTATCCGCTGACCCTTTATCTGATGTCTTGCCACTGCTTTTGTCAAGCTTCACAGTATCATCCTCTTGCGCATCAGTTTCTTCAGGCTCTAAGGTTAGATGTACTACCCCGCCATTAACCAAGTCACCAAACAAAATCATACTGGCCAATGGTTTTTTGATCTCATCTTGAATCAAACGCTGCATTGGACGTGCGCCCATTAAGCGATCGTAGCCTTTTTTGGCCAGATAATCGCGTACTTCATCATCAATCTCTAACGTCACTTTTTTGTCATCAAGCTGTACCTGTAGCTCAACCAAGAACTTATCGACCACTGATACCACCACTGACGTATCCAATGGATTAAACTGAATAATCGCATCCAAACGGTTGCGGAACTCAGGCGTAAAGACGCGTTTCAGTGACTCAGTATTATCACGGCTATGATCTTGCTGGGTAAAGCCCATAGAAGAGCGGCTAATACTATCAGCACCAACGTTCGTGGTCATAATAACAATGACTTGCTTAAAGATAGCCACACGACCGTTATTGTCCGTCAATGTACCATGATCCATCACTTGCAATAACAAGTTAAAGACATCAGGGTGCGCTTTTTCGATCTCATCAAGCAACAACACACAATGCGGATGCTGATTAATTTTTTCGGTCAGCAAACCACCTTGATCAAATCCGACATAGCCTGGAGGCGCGCCAATCAAACGTGAAGCCGTATGAGCTTCCATATATTCTGACATATCAAATCGCACCAACTCCACGCCTAATAGATTTGCCAATTGACGTGATACTTCTGTCTTACCAACCCCTGTTGGACCCGCAAACATAAACGAGCCAATGGGCTTGTCTGGTGCTTTGAGACCTGCGCGTGACAACTTGATTGCATCAGCCAAGGTTGCAATGGCTTCATCTTGACCAAACACCAAGTGCTTAAGATCGCGATCTAAGTGCTCAAGAATACTCTTGTCATCACTCGATACTGATTTGGGTGGAATACGTGCAAGCTTTGCGACAATGGCTTCGATATCAGCCACATCGATTTTCATCGGTGGTCTCTTCTTGTCCTTAGCAGATTTTTTATCATCGGCTGATTTGGCACGATCATTGGCTTTTGCGGTATTTGCTTCCTCTTGCATCTCATTATCAATAGCATCATGAGCCTTGTCACCGTGAACATCACCGTCAAGACCCTCACTATCAGCGTCAATCTGCGAATCGAAGTCTTGTTCTATATCAGCAATGAAGCTTTCTTCGGCATCAATATCATCTGCATCAGGAATCACACCTAAACGCTTATACGCACCCGCTTCATCAATTACGTCAATCGCCTTATCAGGTAAAAAGCGCTCATGAATGTGCTTGGCAGATAATTGTACTGCCGTGACCAATGCTTCATCGGTATATATAACATTATGAAACTCTTCGTAACGCGGCTTGAGACCACGCAAAATATCGATACTGTCATCGACACTTGGCTCTTTCACATCGATTTTTTGGAAACGACGAGACAATGCATGATCTTTTTCAAATACCTGACGGTACTCGGTAAAGGTCGTTGAACCAATACAACGTAGCTCGCCATTAGCAAGCGCTGGTTTGATCAAATTCGACACATCCATATTGCTACTCATTGACGAACCTGCGCCAATAATCATATGAATCTCATCGATAAACAAGATGGCATTTGGTTTGTTCTTGAGCGCATCAAGCAGCGATTTCATACGTTTTTCAAAGTCACCGCGATACTTAGTACCGGCAATTAATGAACCGATATCAAGACTATAAATGACGCAGCCATTCAGCGGCTTTGGTGCCTTATCATTGATAATTAACCAAGCCAAACCTTCAGCAATAGAGGTTTTACCAACGCCTGGCTCACCAACCAACAACGGATTATTTTTGCGGCGGCGACAGAGTACTTGCGCGGCACGCTCAATCTCAGAAGAACGCCCAATCAATGGATCCGTTTTGCCTTCAGCAGCACGTTGGTTCAAGTTAGTGGCAAATTCAACCAATGGATCTTTACTGGTTTTCTCTGACGCACTACGACGCTCACCTGTCATAGAAGCACGCGGCTCAGAAGGCTCGTCTTTATCTTGACCATGTGACAAGTACTGAGTCAGCTCAAGACGACTGATGCCCTGTTTTTTAAGCAAATATACCGCATAAGTATCATGCTCTGAAAACATAGATACCAAAATATCTGAGCCTTCAACGAGGCGACCACCACCAATAGACTGCACATGAAAAATAGCACGTTGCAGAATACGATCAAAGCTTTGAGTCGGTTGAGGTGATTGTTCTGTATCGGCATCGACTGTTGGCGTGTGCTTATTGATATAAGCTTCAAGCTCAGTACGCAGCGTTGAGACATTGGCATTACACGCTGTTAACGTATTGGCAGCGTGCGTGTTTTCTAATAACGCCAATAATAAATGTTCAACAGTGAGATACTCATGCGATTTTTGGCGCGCAAGTGTCATTGCTAAACGCAAAGAAACTTCAAGATGACGACTTAACATAATGACTTCCTACGGTTATACCTATCTTTATAATTGATAGCTTTATGAATGAGTTAGTAAGTAAATCAGGGCAATAGGTGGATTGTTCAAGGGCAATATCTGTATTATTAAAAGTATCGCTAAATGAGATTGGCTTTACACTATTTAAATAGCGTTGCTACCTACTTATTATAGATTAATAGCTTTGATAATTTATATTCGCTTTTCTTTATCTCAACACGATAATTCAGCAGAGTCAATCTATTAACGCAGACTAAAGTGTATCGAAGTATACTGCGCATTGACAGGTAGGCAGATAGCTAAGTCATAAAACTCGACAGCTAGGCAGATAAATGAGGCATTGCTGTTTAGATAACACAGTAGTTAGAGAACAAAAGAAAGTATGTAAAATTTGAATGGTGTTTATTTAAAGAATTAGCTGAATAAACATCACATAGAACTAACATAATATTGCTATTAGACGACAACGGCTTGAAGACTCTGACTGTGCAGGCTTTAAAAAACTATTGAACAGTATGCTTTAATATATAAGGCCATATTGGGAAAAATCAAGATTATAACAGCAATATAGCCAGTAATTTAGCATGGTTTGAAGAGGGAAATTTAAAAAATAAAGGAAGGTTAAAACACTACATTAATATTATCAATATTCATACAGTATTTTTATTCGCCTTGATGCGGCTCTATTTGAGTCAATAGCGGATAGCCTTCACGATGCGCAAGACTGTTTACTTTTTTGGCTTTGGTCTCGGCAATATCTTTAGGATAAATGCCAGCGATGCCTTTGCTATTATTGTGAATCGTCAACATAATCTCAACGGCAGAGTCCGTACTATGACGGAATTCTGACTGTAAGACATAGACAACAAATTCCATGGGTGTATAGTTATCATTATACATAACGACGGCATACATTGGCGGCTTAGCCACTTCTGGCTCTGCTACCAACACATCTGCCTGCGGTGAGGTTTCACCATCCGTATCACCTTCTTGCGCACGATGAGCAGGCAGATTTGGAAAATGCCAGTCAGAAACGCTTGGCGTGTCTTGTAGTATCATTTTTTTTATCATAATAAAATATAATTATAAGGTGAGTGTTAAGTAAGAGAGGTATAAAAGAAGGAAGTTGGATTAAGGCTCAATCGGGCTATCGTCCACTTCTGGCAAGTCGGACAGCGATAATGGCATGCTATCCAATCGAGCTCCAAGCTTCCAATCATAAAGCTGTTCTACTTTTTGGCCACCAGCTTGTAAACTAAGCTTTATTTGTAACGGCTTAAAGCCAGCTGGCATCGTGAAGCGACCACGAATACGAACGATACCTTCAATCGTATAAGTCGATGGATCAAGCGGCAATTCTACAAGATCATTGTCATTGAGCAACGTCAATGTCGGCTTTAGACGCTTGGCCTGTCCATCACTCGCCAGCATTCCGATATCGAAGCCATATTCAAAGGCGTTTTCAGGCAATGGATCAATCTTAGCGCCAAGTATTTGTAAGGGCATACCGCCTTTATCGCTAATAACATCCGCATAGATTTCATTAAGCTGTGCCACTTGTTTGTTTTCGACCGTCAATGCTTGCTGATTTTCGCGAAGCTCTTTTATGTTAGCCAAACTTATCGCCAGTTCTTGCTTGGTAGTAGCGGCTTGATTGGTCGCTATTTTATTACTGAGGCGTAGGTTTTTGAGCTCTTTGGTGGCCTCGGTACTATCAATCATCGCTTGCTTGGTCTCAGTTTCCATAGAATAGAAACCTTGCTGATAGCCGAGTTTATGGCCGAATAACAAACCAACCGTGGCAGTCACCAGTATGACAATGACAAATAACGCCAACACCAGCGTAGATGCGCCTTGCTGTGTATTACCGATAGCATTTATGCAGTCCCTACTCTTAACAGAAGGTAGTTCACGCTCCAAATGATATAAAGAAGAATCTTTGCACAACGAAGGTGCAGGCTGTGACAAAAAGCGTAGTATAAGCTTAACACGCATTTAGATGGTATCTCTTAACAGTAAAGGCAAGCTATTATAGCGGAATTTATAATCAATACCTAGCACCATAAATATAGATAACTTAATCATACAAAAGACATTATTAAGGAACGATAGGCGCAAAATTAAGTCCCATTGTTTCCTCAAAGCCAAACATAACATTCATGTTCTGTACCGCTTGTCCTGCTGCGCCTTTAACTAAATTATCCTGAACGACAATAACGGTTAGCTCAGCACGTTCATTGTCTTGATGCACAGCCATGCGTAAACGATTACTGGCACGCACGCTACGAGTATCTGGATAAACCCCTTGTGGCATCACATCAATAAATACTTCTGACTCATAACATTTTTCAAATACTTGCTGCCAGTCAATAGCAGCCCCAGCATCGGTAAGCTCCATATGGATAGAGCTAAGCATGCCACGTATCATCGGTACAAGATGCGGTAAAAAACGAATACGATGGGTAAACTGACTGTCTAGTAATTGTGCAACGCCTTGCTCAATCTCTGGCAAATGACGATGCCCTTCAACGCTATACGCTTTAAAGTTATCCGTGGTTTCAGCATAATTAAGCGCAAGCTTTGCTTGACGTCCAGCGCCTGAAACACCAGATTTTGCATCAATCACAATACGAGATTCAACCAATCTCTCTGCTTGCTTATTTTGTGCCTCAATGATTGGTTTCAAACCCAAAATGGCCGTGGTTGGATAACAACCTGGATTACCAACCACTAAAGCCTTTGCGAGTTTATCGCGATTGACTTCAGGCAATCCATAAACGGCTGTTTTTAGCAGTTCAGGACAAGCATGCGACTGTTGATACCAATGCTCAAACTCAGGCAATGACTGCAAACGGAAGTCGGCAGCCAAATCAATCACTTTTACGCCTGCTGCCGTGAGCGCTTCAGCTTGTTTCATTGCAACACCGTGCGGCGTCGCAAAAAATACCACATCGCACTTTTGTAGCGTAGCAAGCGTGTCATCGCCTAGGTCACTAAAGACGATATCCGATATACCGCGTAAGCTTGGGAATATCTCATCAGCTCGTGTGCCAGCTTCGCTACGCGAGGTTAGCAAATCAATAGATACGTTAGGATGCGCGGACAATAAGCGAATCAACTCAATCCCCGTATAACCTGTACCACCAACAATCGCTGCTGAAATCATAAGATATCCTTTTTTTACCTAGTAAATATTAAGGGATGCTATACATTCAAAATAGGCATAACGATTACCAAAGCAATTGCTGTTAATGCCACTGTCAAATATTGAACACATCTAAATATTAGCGTTGTTAAAGCTTATATTCATGTACCGCATCAATGAATACTTTGGCATTATCAGGGTTAACCCACTGAGTGATACCATGACCCAAGTTTGCGATGTAACCTGTCTTTTCGCCACTAGCATAAGCACTATCAAGCATTGCATTGACTTCACTGCGTATCGTCTCAGGTGAGCCGTACAATGTTGCTGGATCCAAGTTACCTTGAATGGCTTTGCTACTTTGCAGTTTTTTATGCTGTTTGGTCAATTGGCGCTGGCTTTCAGTCAATACTTGACGTGCACGATCAATCGGCATTGTCCAGTCTAGACCTAAAACATCCGCTTCGCTATCAGCTTGAACATCGAGCCATAGTCCGCCGCCCTTAGTAAATAATACCACTGGTATTTGCGGATGACGTACTTTTAGCTCAGCGACAATACGTTTATTATAAGCGTGAGAAAAATCGATAAACTGACGATGTCCCAGCGCCCCGCCCCAGCTATCAAATATTTGTAAAATTTGAGCACCAGCCACTACTTGCGCGTCTAAATAATCAATCACAGATGTCGCTAGTTTATCTAATAATTGATGTAAAAACTCAGGATTACTATATAAGAAACCTTTGGTATAGCGATAATCTTTTGAGCTGCCACCTTCAATCATATAAGTAGCCAACGTCCACGGGCTACCAGAAAAACCGAATAATGGCACTTGACCGTTTAAGGCTTTACGGATACTCGTCACCGCACGCATGACATAATCTAGAGAGTCATTAGCATCCAGCACTGGCAATCTATCAAGATCTGCCTGCTGGCGAATAGGATATTTAAATTTAGGACCTTCACCAGTCTCAAAATATAAGCCCAGTCCCATTGCATCAGGAATGGTCAAAATATCACTAAACAAAATGGCAGCATCCAAATCATAACGGCGGAGTGGCTGCAACGTCACTTCAGTCGCGCGATCTGTATCTCTACATAAGCTCATAAAGTCGCCCGCTTCTGCACGAGTCGCTTTATATTCTGGTAAATAACGACCCGCTTGACGCATCATCCAGACTGGCGTGGTATCTATCGTCTCAAAGCGTAATGCCCGCAGCAATCTATCGTTTTTTAAAGGCGCAAATGCTTGCTGAATCGAGTTATTCTTGTCTGAAGCACTCATGTACAAATCTCCAAAACAACACCGTATTCATTATTATTAATGAACACTGTGCCGGATAAAATAAGTTGAATAAAAGAATAATAAACGCTTATAACTTACTAGGGCGTGTCATCATTTAGATTGTGAGGCTTAAAATGAGATAATGGGATGAATTTTTTGTCGCCTCTGTCTGTGCAGGCACAGCAAGCAAGAAAAATTTGTCCCAGTCATAAAATATAGTGTCGTGTATCCATTTTATTCAGTATCGACTATATATTATACGGTTAAAGCCAAGTTATCGCGGTGTACCATGACGACGCGCTCTTCACTACTACCAAAAATTTTGTCAAACTTTTCGGTACGCTCACGAGCCACTCGCCGCGCATCATGCGATGAGAAGTTCACTTGTCCAACTGCAATACGCTCGCCTGTATCTTGATGGATAATCTCTACGACATCACCTTCATCAAATCCACCATGTACTTCTACCACACCAACGGGTAGTAGACTTCTATTGTGTTCAGTTAATGCTTTTGCAGCCCCAGCATCGACAACCAAGCTGCCTGACATGCGTAAATGCGCCGCCAGCCATTGCTTACGAGCGATGATTTTATCTTCATCATTGGTTGTCAACAGCGTACCAACCGCCTCACCTGAAACCACGCGAGTGATGACATCATCGATAGCGCCGCTCACGATGACGGTCGGACAGCCACCCATTGCAGCAAGGCGACCAGCACGAATTTTAGTCAACATACCACCGCGTCCAAGCTTGCCGCCATCTCCTGCGATATCAAACAAATAATCAGCCATGGCACGCTCTTGGCGAATCATTTTGGCATTAGGATTGTCTCGCGGGTTATCAGTGAAGACGCCTTCTTGATCTGTTAAGATAATATACAAATCGGCATTGACCATCGCCGCTGCCATTGCCCCTAAAGTATCATTATCACCAAATTTAATTTCATCAATGGTAATGGTGTCGTTCTCATTGATAACGGGTAGTACGTGCCATTCTAATAGTTGTGTCAGCGCACCCGTCGTGTTGAGGTAACGGCTACGATTGGATAAATCATCATGAGTTAGTAGCAACTGCGAGCTTTGGATACCATGTTGGATCAGTGCTGACCACCACGTTTCGATCAAACCCATTTGTCCGATAGAAGCACAAGCCTGTAGTGCTGCTAGTTTTTTGGGACGTTCCTCAAGGTTCATTCGTACGACACCTTCAGCAACAGCACCTGACGATACTAGCAGTACTTCAACGCCTTGCTTATGCAGCTTGGCAATCTGTTTAGCCCACTCGTATATGGCAGTTCGATCCAGCCCTCGACCGTTATTGGTTAACAACGATGAGCCAATCTTGACAATAACGCGCTGAATATCAAAGTTGCGATTTTGCTTAACAAATCTTGCTTCTTCGATCGTGTTTTCTATGCCATCTGCCATATAAACTCCTGCTTCTCTTGTGAATTGATTAGGGGATTGATTTAAAAAATTCAGGTATATCAGTTCAAGCTTGTTAGCTTACGGAACGTAAACTACTTCGACACCGTCTTCATCATCAAAGTCGTCATCGTCATCATTCAACTCCAACCCTTCACGTGCTGCTTTACGAGCCGCGCGATACGCTTCACGCTGTGCTTCAGTGTTGAGTCGCACTTCTATTTCTAGACGCTCAAAACGCTCTCTTTGTGATTGGGCAAAGATAGGCTCTTCTATTTCGCGCTCACGCTCAAGTTCAATCTCATTCATTAAATGATATTTAACAGCATCAGTCCCTTCACCCATTAGGGTTGACGTGCGAAATACATCTCCTGTCCAACCAAGCTCGGCGACAATATGGGTGCAGAGCTCATTTAACTCTTCTTCAGGCACCTGATCGATTTTGTTTAATACCAAAATCTGCGGTAAATTAGACAATTCAGGCGAAAAACGCTCAAGTTCATTTAAGATAACACGAGCATTTTCTACCGGATCGCTGCCATCAATTGGCTTTATATCAACCACGTGTAGCAAACGGCGTGTACGAGCCACATGTTTTAAGAAACGAATGCCAAGTCCAGCACCTTCTGATGCGCCTTCAATTAAACCCGGAATATCAGCCATAACAAAAGAGCGATGACGACCAATATCGACGACACCCAAATTAGGAACCAGCGTGGTAAATGGATAGTCAGCAACTTTTGGTCTAGCAGCAGAGACTTGGCGGATAAAAGTAGATTTACCTGCATTAGGTAAACCAATCAAACCAACATCAGCCACTACTTTTAGCTCGAACTTAAGAACTTTTAGCTCACCTTCAAAACCTGATGTGGATTTGCGCGGTGCTTGGTTGGTAGAGCTTTTGAAATGGGTATTACCCAAACCACCATCACCGCCTTTGGCAATCAGTAAAGTCTGACCAATTTCAATCAAATCACCCAACACTTCATCTGTTTCGGTATCAACGACTGTAGTACCAATAGGCACTGGTAGAAAAAGGTCATCAGAACCCTTGCCTGAACAGTTTCTGCTATGGCCATTCTCCGCTCGCATGGCGTCGTGACGACGAGTATAACGATAGTCAACTAGAGTATTGGTATTATCCTCTGCAATGACATAAACATCTCCGCCCTTACCGCCATCGCCACCATCAGGGCCACCACGTGGGACATACTTTTCTCGGCGAAAACTGGCGATTCCGTTACCACCGTCACCTGCTTTTACCGTTACGACGGCTTCATCAATAAATCGCATCTTACGTTCCTTAATTTACAATCCAGTTTATAAACTGGTTACAGCCAACGACTGTATTTTAGGTTTTAACTATATTATTTGGATAAAATTCTTGCAGCACATTTTGTGTTCGTACTCAGCGTCTATTATGACAACAACACCCGATAACCAATCGGACTATCGGGTGCTTAAGTAGGGCATTTAAGATTATACCGACTTATCAAATATACAATGGACTGCGGTATAACTGTTCTCACCGTATCACTGATAGGTACAGACGTTTTATGCTGGAATCTGAGTGTAGCTGATGCCTGCCATTTGCGTCGCTAAACGTAATACTTGAGTACTATAGCCTACTTCGTTGTCATACCAAATATAAACAATAGCGTGATTATCAGTCAAAATAGTGGCTTGGGCATCAACAATACCTACGTGAGTATCACCAATGAAGTCAGTCGATACAGCTTCCGTAGAATCCGTATACGCAATCTGTGTCTGCCAAGCGTTGCTATTAGAAATCTTGTACATAAACTCGTTTAACGCATCCACACTTGCTGGCGCAGTTTTAAGATTTAGGTTCAAAATCGCTAGGCTAACATTTGGGGTCGGCACACGAATAGAGTTGCCAGTCAGTTTTCCACTCAGCTCTGGTAAGGCTTTACCAACTGCTTTTGCGGCACCAGTACTGGTGATAACCATATTGAGTACCGCACTACGACCGCGGCGATCTGCTTTATGATAGTTATCAATTAAGTTTTGATCATTCGTAAATGAATGAATGGTTTCGACATGACCGTTTTCGATACCGTACTCATCATTCAGTACTTTTAACGTAGGGGTAATAGCGTTAGTGGTACAGCTTGCCGCACTTACAATAGTATCATCACCAATAGTGTCGTTATTTACATTATAAACAACGTTTTTAATCTCACCACCAGCAGGCGCAGTCAATAGTACTTTTTTCACGCCTGTAGATTGTAAATGCTTGCCAAGACCTGCCTCATCTTTCCAAATACCGGTGTTATCGATCACTAACGCATTGTCGATTCCATAAGTAGTGTAATCGATATCACTTGGATCATTGGCATAGATAATTTGTACAAAGCGACCGTTGATGATCAAACCATTATTTTCATCATCGACCACTACACCACCAGCGAAGCTACCATGAATTGAGTCACGCTCTAATAATGAGGCACGTTTCGCTAAATCACCAGCAGCAGCAGGACGTACAACGATGGCTTTTAACTGTAAACCTTTCGCGCTTGACGCTTGTGACAATAGTAGGCGCGTTAAAATACGCCCAATACGACCAAAACCGTATAGCACAACATCAGCGGCAGAATTTATATTACTGTCAGCAGTATTAATAGCCTGAAGTGCTGCTTGTAAGTCACTATCATTGGCGATTAATTGTCCAACATCGACCTGTGCAGAGTGAAGGTTGCTGTTAGCTGCCAATGTTTTGACCATCGCCAACGTATCAGAAATATCGATAGATTTAGCATCTTGGTTACGCAGAGCTACTTTTTGATGCAATCCCAGTATTTGACCAACTGAGGTAGTATTTAGCGTGTCACCGAACAAGGTCACTTGCACGTCTTGCTCATTATAGAGCTTATTCAATAGCCCCATCAGCTCAATGGCTTGTTGCTCTTGATTGTTATAGTTGCTTAAGTGGTCTTGATGTAATTGGCGTAAGGTATCAGCGTTGCTCACGAGAAACATCCTTATGGTCAGTAATGTATGATCAGTAAAGTATAGAAAAATATAGATTAGATGGTTGATATATATTTATAAGCCATTACTCTAATATTGGGCAACCAAACACGATTGGTGTAAGTTATTGACCTCAGAGTATTTAGATGGCATAGATTTTAGCCTAAAACGCCTTATTTTGCCAGCGATAACCGATATGCTAGAACTTATAAGGCATTTTATTGACATATACTGGTTATCATAAAAATAAAGACAGCCAATTATGCTGTCTCAAGTCTAAAATATTAAATATAACCTCATAAAACCAATCTATGGTTTAATTCAGCATCTAAGTAATTATGGCTCTAAGCTAACCGTTTGATTGGTTTGCGGCGTTAATTTAAACTCTTTCAAATCATAACCTTGCTGCTGCGCAATCTGACGATACTTAGCGTAAGTTTCCTGACTGACATTTGGCGAACGAGCCAGCAACCACAAATAATCCTTATCAGGTGTCCCTACCAAAGCTGTTTTATAGTCATTATCACGTGCTAGTACCCAATAATCAGCACGACCTACTGGCAACCAACGAATCCAAGATGGCAAAAACGTGACTTTTAATTTACTGCCAGTGCCATCCGCAGGCTTGGCTAAACCTTCAGCAACGATACTAGAGCCTTTTTCATCTACACATTTATTGGTGACAATGATACCTGAACCATCGGTCTTTTCGGTGTAATTGGCGGTAACATCGCCAGCGCAATTGCGTTGGAAATACATGGGCAAGCGCCCTATCTCATACCACGTTCCTGCATACTTTTTAAGATCGACACTATCGACAGTAGTCGGAGAAGTGGCAGATTTATGTATGATAGCACTTGGCTTGATGGATATTGTTTCGGTCATCGTTTTGTCAATCGTTGCAGGAGCAGCCATATCCGCTTTGGCGGCTGTGTTAATTTCTGGCGTCGCAGCATAAGCTGAAAATGCCGCCAACGGTATAATAATTGCCAAAGCAATAGCGGTGTGCTTGATAAGTCCATTCATAAATATACGCTCCGGTATTTCTGTATATGAAGGGGTAATAGTAGATGGATCGCTATTTAGCTCAGACTGATTATTCAAAGTATTCAAATTTGAACCCTCTAACTCATTCTCTAAAAAATCTGCCAACAGTGGCTCTTTCTCATTCAGCTTTTGTGGCTTCTTATAACCATTAGAGATGTCAAAACTCTCACTGCTTACATTGCCTGAATTTATATTGCCCAAATCATCATTTTCTGTATTAGCGATATCAACCATGTTGGAATCTCTTACCTGCTTGAGGTTTTTAGTGGCGCTTTTATATCCAAAATAGCTGTTATTCGAAGAGATATTTTTTGCTAAATCGTTAGAATTTTTATCGCTCTGATTATAGCTTGAATCGTTGCTGGCACAGCTTGTCTCTGGACCATTATTGCCATCCAGATAATAGCTATTCTGCTGGCTAGTCTGCTGAGACTGAGAACCAGATTCCTGTGAATCAGACCATGCTGATTTAGGTAATTTATTGGTTTTCATAAGAAGTACCATTATTAATAGTGACGGTTAAAACTTATATACCCTCAATCTGATCTAATTTTTTTACATCGATAACTTCAAGAAATGTCTACGATACAAGATCTGGCGCTACCAAAATTAAATTATATTTGAACGGTAGTGAAATATTTTTATAAGCAATTCACTCATAAACAATAGGGTAAAAGCTCTCTAATTGAGTAATATATATTAAAAGCAAATCGAATATTAAAACAGTGTCGCAATGTAGGGAAACGCAACGGTTTGTAAGTAACTATGTGCATATGTGGTTCAATAAACACATAGTTACTCACTGGATAAATACATAGTTACTCACTGAATAAATACATTGAAAATCAGGTGTTTGTCCTGATAAATGATGCGGTTTGATAACACTAAAGCATGTTGTCTACCTATTTGAATCAAAGGCTATTGGCTTGGTTTTTATCGATAGAAAAACGGGTACTAGTGAAACTGGCGAATACCCGCAAGACTGACGCCACCATGCTCTAAAACTTCGTCAATCATAGCTGGCGATAATCCACCTAAACCTATGACAGGCATGTCAGCCAGCTGTGCCAATTCAGACCATGCCTCCCAGCCAAGTGGTGCAGTATCAGAGTGCGTTTGGGTCGCTAATACAGGCGATAAGAAAGCACCAATCAAAGGTGGTAATTGCTGCTGTATGCGAGCGCTGGCGAGTTTATTGGCAGCAGCAATACTGGCGGCATCATGACAACTGACGATCAATGGATGAGTGGTCGTTAATCCTTGGTCAGGTGCAGAAGCATCTTGAACATTATTAAACCAGTACATCAATGAGGCATGCGTCAAGTGATGCGCAACGACTTTATCATGAGCGCTTATTTCTTTGGCTACTATCGATTGTTCAGAGGCTAAGGACTGGCTATCAGCCTCATAAGGCACAATGGCATGAATATCTGGACGCACTCGCATCAATTGGGTGGCTATATTGTTAGATTCCGCTTCTTTTACTCGAATATATACCCAAGCTTCTGCTGCTAATTTTTCTTGATGATATTGTAGCCATGCTGCCACTGGGTCAGAATGAAAGTGAAAATGTGACATCGGATAGGTAATTGCAATCTTCGTGGGCAATCTTAGCCACTCAAGAATTGTTTTATTGGCCGCTGGCAAATGATATTTGCCTATTAATAAATCAGATTTATCAACCCATGTCAGCGCCTGACCTTCTAACCCATATTCACAGTGCTTGTGCTGCTCGTACTGCGCTGCTGTCAGCTCAATCTTGTAAATCTGTAAGCTAACCTGTTTATCGCCATAATCATGATGCAGACGGCCAAGTTTGACGATGATGTTGTCATGAATGGCAACCCCTGTTTCTTCAGCGACTTCTCGAATAATGGCCTGCTCTGCGCTTTCATCAGCATCTATCTTGCCGCCGACGAATTCATAGCGATTACCCTGATGTTGGGCAGCGCTTCTAAATCCAAGCAAATACTGTTCTTTATGATGAATAACTGCCACGGCAACGTTTACGATGGCAGTTTTTTCATTTTCGGTTGGATGATTTGACGTGCTCGGCATAAAAATGTCCTTTATGGCTGGTTTTATTATTTTTCTGCCTTATCACTTTATATACTAATAAGACCTATTAAATTTTTCTTAATGCATTGATTAATATAAATATTTATACAAATTAAAGTTTTTTATTGGTCGTTAATTCAGTTGTTAATAAAGATGGAGTTAGATAAGTTTACATAATGACTGCATTTTATTTTATTAATCACTTGCAAAAACATCCAATGTAAATGATAATTATTATCGTTAAAAGGCAGTTATGCTACTACTACATTATCCAGCCACTTTTTATCAAAAGGAATTTACTATGAGCATGGTCATCTCTCGTTATTTGAATTGCCGTGAAAACCGTTTACCTACTTTACAGTCACAGCATCTGTTTGCCCTCACTAAAGAAGTGCGTATCGAACATGAAGGTGAAGAGTACCGTCTACGCCTAACACGTAATAATCGCTTAATTCTGACCAAATAAATAAAATATAACGTCAGTATACTCATAAAAAAACGCCTTCATTAAAAGGCGTTTTTTATTGGAAAAAAATTGTGGAAATTTACTCTATTTAAGATTAGGGCGTGTTGAGTATAGTCAAAACACCCTAAAAACGATACGGTACTGCGGCTATCAATCTTTTGCAGCCTCTGTCTGCGCAAACGCAGCAAGCAAAAAAAGTTGATAGCCGCAGTGCGTAATGTATCGATATTACTTTTTACTGACTATATCTAACTATTTTTTGACTCAATACACCTATTAAAACTGCCAACTATAAACCACGTCCACCGCGTTTTCTATGGCTGAGGTTGCTTCAACATAGATACGGCGTGTGAGCTGATATCGAGCTGAAAGGCTGTTTTGCGCATTAAAAACGCCTACGCCATAGCGAATATATAAGTCAGGAGACACGTAACCTGTCACGTTGACATTGGTATCCTCACTACTGCCTGAAGCATCGACCGTCAGACTTTGGAAGCCAAAAGCTTGACCAATCTGATTGGTTAAGTTACGCGTACTACCCAAGCCAAAGTTCAACCCAGCTGCTGCCAGATTGTTGGTAACCTGCGACTTAAATCCTTGTTCGCTGATTTGTGTGGCGCTTCTATTATCAATTCGACCGGTCACTAGAGCGTTCATGGCTTGCTGCTGAGTCAAACCCGCATTATTAAAGACAACAATATTTGGACTTTCAGTCGTACCCTTCACACGTACGCCTACTGTCTTACCACTGATCTCTTTAACGGCTTCAATACTAAGATTTGGCTTCATAACATCGCCATCGAAGCGTACTTGGCCGTAGTTAAGGTCTAAATTCTGACCAAAGATACCAACGCTGGTACGACGTGATACTTGCACCACACCTCGAGCACGCATGACACCCGTACCAGCTTGAGTGATGTTAATCGCGCCTGCCAATGGAATGACCGCACCAAAACCACGGAAATTGATATCATCGCCCAAATCGACACCAACATCAGCATTGATAGACCAAGGTTTTGAGACAGCCAATACGTCATTAATATTACCAATCAGACGACGATCAAGCACGACTGCATCTTCAGTTTGCGTAATGATATCTTCGCTGGCTTCTGGTGGACGAATGGTGGCCGAGGGCACACTGACTGCGCCTTTAATATCGACATAACGATCACCTGGACGCACGATGATATCAATATCAGGATTGATATTAGCCACTAATAATGGCGGTTGTGTAATTACCAAGTTTTCGCCGACGATACTAAGTTTGGCCTGTAGCTTCTGTTGCCAATTAACGGTACCCGTCAAAGTACCATTACCGGTACCACTCTTAAACTTACCATCAATGGTGGCCTGTGTGCCGCGGATTTTGGCCTCAGTATTGATATTGGTTAAATTCACTGGCAAATCGAGCATCGCGATACGACCATTGGCAAGTTTTACGTCACCGTAAAACTGCGGTGTATCTAACGTACCACCAAGCCCACCTGCCATCGTGATATTCCCTTCAAGTACTCGCATACCGGGTAAGAAAGGCTTAAATACCGCTAAGTTAAGCTCATTTAGCACCAATGCACCAGAGATTGGCTTAGGCGCTTTATAAGGGTCAACAACGACTTCAGCGTAGCCGCGAGCACCGCGACCAGTATTGATATCCGTACGTAGCTTGATACCTTCAGGGACTGATACCGCAATCAGTGACACACGCTTGTAAGGCAAGGAGACAGGTGTACTATCGCCATCTTGGGTCAAGCCGATTTTGCCATTATCCGAGTATAGTGTGGTATTGATGGTTGGCGGACGACCACTTTGCCAACCGACAATGGCTTTACCATTAATCTTGGCTTTCCACTCGATGTCTTTAGGTAAAAAGACTGAGAATAAAGAGGTATCTAGATTTTGTAGAGCGACATTAACCTCACCCTTGTCTGGCGATGCCACTAAGTTTTCGCGTAAACACAGCTTGCCCGTTTGGTCAGAGGCTTGCCAGCAATGCGCTGCCAACTGAACCTTTAAATCATTATTCTTGCCATTATTGTTATTAGGCAAATTAACAATCAATTGCGCGGGCTGCAATTGATTTAAGGTCGCGTATTTGGATTTAACACGGCCCTTACCAATCACGCCCGACCAACTAAATTTGTCTCGATTGAAGCCGCCTTTAAGTCTTGCACTAATATCAAGCTGCTCATTGGCAACGTTGAGGTTGACCAAATGCGCCTGTTCAGTACCATTAAACGAGACATTAATACTTTTAAAACTTTGTCCGGCGGCATCTAAGCCTTCAGCAGTAACGATAAGCTGACTTGGGCTATTTGCTAAATTGACCAGTTTGCCGCGCACACGGCC
Organism: Psychrobacter immobilis; assembly: GCF_904846225.1. Classification (GTDB taxonomy): domain Bacteria; phylum Pseudomonadota; class Gammaproteobacteria; order Pseudomonadales; family Moraxellaceae; genus Psychrobacter; species Psychrobacter immobilis_F. The sequence goes on from NZ_CAJGZJ010000003.1 coordinate 224,853, forward strand.
TTGGCGCAAAACAAAGCCTGGCAACGCAATACGCTCACCAACCAAATCAATATAAATGGTTGGCAATGCCTGTCCCGCTGGCTGAGCTAAAGTTGCACCGCCAGTGACTTTACCAGTCAACTTGTCTGAGAGTTGATCCAAACTGGTAATATTGATTTTAGTTTGTAGCTGCTTGGCATTGCCATTCGCCGTGATGTAGTTATCGCCCCAACGCAGCACTAGATTGTTCGCATTTAAACTGTCGATTAAAGCGTTTACTTGTTTATATTGTGCTTGCGCATCTTGTGTTTGTAGACGTTTAAAATAGCTTGCCAAATCTTTTGGCAAACGCATTTTTGCCGCCAAACTGCCTTTAGCGCTAAGCGGCTGACCTTTCAACATACCTTTTAAATCAATTTTATCGATATTAATAATTTGCTGCGAATCACTCCAACGTCCATCAGTATTGATAGTACCAGTGATAAGACTTGGCGTATCCTTTAAGAAATACCCGACGTTAAAACGATTCATTACGGCATCGATATCCCAAGCAATGCCTTGACGCACATCGACCGTACCTTTAGCATCGATACTGCCTGCCGCGCCCACATGACGGAAGCGTTTGATACGAATCAGCTGAGAGTCACCACTGGCGTCAATGGTCAACTTGCCTGCTGGTAGTTGCTCTGCATCTAGTACACCATCAAAATTCACCGCAAAACGTTGCAGCTTGCCTGCCGTATTTTTAGTGTTTTTGGGCGCAGTTTGCCACTCGCCACTGGTTTTGAGATCACCTGTGATGATGGCTGGGTTATTGGGTAAAAAGTAACCCAAGTTAAATTTATCAAAGCGCCCATCGATGGTCCAACCGATATTTTTACGCAAATCGATAGCGCCCTTCGCATTCACTGCGCCCGCCTCACCGCTATAATTTACTTTACGAATACTAATAAGCTTTGGCGTACCAGCCGCATCGATAGACAGACGTCCTTTTGGTACATCCGCCGTATCAATCTGACCATCAAAACGCGCATCAAACACAGACAGCTCACCACCAACGATATCGACGCTGGCATCACCGCTACCGGCTATGCCAATATTACGTCCCTCTTGTGTGGCATCAAGCTGCGCCTGCAAATCGGTTTTGTTCAAGGTAATAATGTGACGCTGGCCACTAACACCACCTTTGGTAATATTTAATAAACGACCGCGTGCGCTGATATTACCTGTTAGACGCTCAAGCGGTAAATCACTGCGATATTTTTTGGGTAATAATCCATTGGTGCTAGCATCAATTTGCCACGTTAATGGACGCTTCTTGTTCGCCAGTTGGATCTGCCCTGTACCCGATAAATCACCTACGATACCTTTATAGTTAAGACGGTTAATATCGATGACATCACCCTCTTTACGCATGCGCACATCATAGTTACCTTTAGGGGCAGCATTCAGCTCATTAATAACGGCATTGGCATCAACTGATAGTTTTGATCCTTGGACGATAACATTCGCTTGTCCACTTGGACTGTCAATATTGCCAATGTTAGGCACATCTCGACGAGTGAGATTTTGCCATTTGGCATCAATATACCAAGGGGCTACCTGTTTAGACTTTGCAGAGGTTTTACCACTGACGATGTTGGCATTGACGTGCTCGCCATCACGTTGGCGCAAATCTGCATCAATCTCTGTATTACCAGCGATGTTTTGCTGCTGATAATGCACTGACAATCTACCATCGAGTTTTTTTGGCGCGTACGCTTTAAAATCAGCATAGTCATCAGGAATAGCGCGGCGAATGTCAAAATTACTGCCCGTTGCTCGTATTTTTGCATCAAAGCTATTTTGCCAATCTAAAATACCCTGCAAAATCAAACGACCAGCGGGAACCTCAGCATCTAAACGATCGATGCGTAATTGACTGTTTGCAATGACCGCACGACCTTGATAATGACCTGATGGAATGTCTTTGGCCGTCAGTTCGGTATTGATGCGCAGACGTATCTCAGAGATCACCCCTGACGCAATCGCAGTACCACTTTTTAGATGAATATTTTGACTGTCAGCATATGGAAGCAAAATATCATCCCATTGCAATTTGGCCTGAAACGGCGAATCACTATCCAATCCCTGTACGACGAAATCACCGCTGACATCGCTGTCATTGTAACGACTGCGTACTTTGCCAATTGTGCGTTTTAGCGTCCCTGTTGCGGTAATATTTAATGGATCGATATAGGCTTTTTCTAGCGCGCCGACTTCTGCAATCGCGCTTAAATCTAGCGGATAATCGCCTTGTAGATCAATCTCACCTTGTAAGGCACTGATTTTTACAATATCAGCATACTGTAAATCGCCACGACCGACCGTTACCATCGTCCCGACCCATGTCAAATCACGAGCCACAATATCATGAACGATAATAGGATCTTTGGTGACTTGTTTATAAATAACTTTTTTAATATTGGCTTGATCGAAACGTATATTAACGGGTAACTGTAGGGTTTTATAATCGAATGGCTCACCTGTTGGTGGCTTATTATTGATGATCTCAATCGTTTGTATATCTGCATCACGTAAATGCACTTCTTTGGCAAATACAGCACGCCAGCCTATCTTCACATAAGCTTTATCAACCAATATCTCAAGATCCTCGGTCGCTTCGATATCGATGTCAGTAACCCAAATACCGTCACGTAAATTTCCTTTTCCATACTTAAACTTGATGCCTGTCTCAGCACTGATTTTGTCTAATACAAACTTAGTACCTGAGTCGGTACCCACGGCATAAAAAAACACCGCAAACATAATTACTAGTACGATTAAGATAAGTACCAGTAGCTTGAGTAAAAAGGACAGCGGATACCAACGTTTGACTGCACGGGCATCGCGCTGTGCTGGATCTTCATCTGGTGAGTTACTAGGCGGGGTATTTTTTGTCAACATGACACTCAACTACGTTAAAGAATGATTACCAGCAATTGGCACGATAAATATTAAATATAACGAATTACACGATTGGATTAAATGACTACAAAGGCGAACCAATAAAGAAATGTAGTCTAATCGGAATACTGTCTTCTGTCACACCAGCGGCAACATCGACTCGTACCACACCGACAGGCGATGCCCAGCGGATACCAACACCAACGCCGACTTTTGTCTCAGTATCAAAATTTTTGTCGTAAGCATTACCCACATCAGTGAAGAATGCCCCACGGAAACCTGGTTTAAACTCATAATTGTATTCAGCGCTACCCACTGCGAGGATTTGCCCACCAGTCAGATAACCTTTATCTAATGGCGATAAACTCTCATAATCATAACCGCGAATACTTTGATCGCCACCAGCAAAGAAGCGTAACTTGTAAGGGACTTCATAAAAGTCATCTGCCCAAATATAACCCGTATTCACAGAACCCAATACTTGATGTTTTTTATCATCACCAAAGCTATAAATACCGCTGACGCCCGCACGCGCGATTGCCAAGTTAGTGTCACTAAACGCTTTATCAGCACCCGCTTCTATCGAATAATACTGACGTATACCGCGCGTTGGATTGGTCGCATTATCTACACTGGTTTTGTTGATACCGTAACCCAATAAAAGCGCTTGCTGCTTCGGACTCGACGACGTAAAGCGTATAGGAAGATCGTCAATCTTTGTATCATCGACACCTGTTTCAAGCTCATCCAAACGGTAGCGCAAAGAATAGCTGCGATTCCAGCCCTTGTCACTACGAATATTACGTGCCAACGCGGCTTTTAACGTTTTGGTAGACAAATCGAAGTTACCTTTACCTTGATCGATCACTTCCTCTTCATAGGTCAGACGTGCGTCTAATTTATCATTGAGCGGATGCTTCCAAGGTCGGCTGGCGTAAACAGCGACGTTTTTACTAATTCTTGAGACTTCAGTTTCAGCCCCTGCTTGGTAACCTTTACGATTTAGCAGATTATAATCTATCTTTGCGGTGGCTCGTACGCCCGTATCTGTTCCATAACCAAGACCAACTTCGGCATCGCGTGGCTTACTGGAAGACACAAAAACATACAATGGCACTTTTTTATTTTCTGCCACTTCTTGCGGGGTTTTGCGCCCTGCTAGCGTTGGTGGTACAAAGTTTTCGTCAGCAAGTATGCTTTTTTCATCTGGGAATATTTTTTGAGCAACATTACTGATTGAGTCGCTAATCTTACCTAAAAGATTACTTGCTTCTTGATCTTTTTCATCCAGTACACGATTATCCGGCAAACGGCTTAAACGATCCGCCTTTTGCCTGATGGCTTGCAGTTTATCTAATGTTTCTTCATCAGCTGAAAAGTCAATAGCGGCAATGTCGGCTGCATTAACAGTTTCGCCAGTATTAGTTTCAGGATTGCTAGCACCAAGATTATTAGCATCAAGATTTTTTTCTTCGCCTGTATCAGCCGCAGCAGCATTATTGTTAGCAGCATTGTCTTGGCTGATGTTACGAGGATCGTTGGAGGCGGCTACTATCCCCTTATTATCATTAACAACGTTCGATGCGCCGCCGTTATTGATGTCACCATCTAGCGTGCCGTTATTATTGATGGGTGAATTATCAAAAGCCAGTGTGCTGGCTTCACTGCGATCATTTGGTGGCAATATCGATTCGACGTTGACCGTATTAAAATAACGAGTCGCTGATAAATCATTACTAAATTTGGTAACGTCTGGACGATAAAACGGATCACCTTTCTTAAAGTCAAATAACTGCCGTAGCAAAGGTAACTCAACAGGCAGCTTGTCAGGGTCTTGGGTTAGGGTGTTGGTTTCTGCATCATACGTAAAGAACACAACATCATCAAACTCATAACGATCGCCAGTGTTATAGATTAAAGAGACGTCCGCTGTGTTATCTGGCAAGATGATATCGACTGATTTGTTTAACCAATACTGATCGAAGTAACCATACGTATTACTCAGTGACTCAAGTGCCGCTTTACTACTTTGATAAACACGGTGATTAAAGACATCACCTTCTTGTGGCGGCAATTCTTTTTCAAATGTTGCGAACTCTTCTTGCTCACTACCTTCACCGCGAATCTCGATAATACGGCTATCCACGATGACAGGCTCGCCCAGCTCTTCAATCACAACCTCTATCGTATCAGGACTAGGCTGGCGCAGACGCAAGCTGGTTTCATAATAACCAACGGCTTTGGCCGCATTTAATGCCGTTTCACGCAGCCGCGGCAAAGCAGCCGTAAAATCGACGACCGATTGAACGGTCGTGTCATCAAGAGCCGCTTTAATGTTCTTCATCGGCTGAATATCATCATCCGCCTCAATTATTTTTGGCTGACTATTGGCGGTATTTTCAGAGTCCGCTTGCTGTAGATAAATGGTGGTTTCTACATGTGGTAATGACATCGAACCGCTGTTAAATAAGCGATTATAAAGGCGCTTAACGATACTACCTTTGCTACGAGCCGAGGGCTTGGGCTTATTGGTTTGTTCGATACTTTCATCGGCTGTCTGAGTGGCTGCTTGATAATCTGGCAAATAGTCATCAGGATTGATAATTTCTGATGGCTTATCCTCTGCATTGGTTTCAGCATTGGCATTTGTGGCGACACTACCACTTGTGGAGACATTGTCATCTGCTCCATCCACGCGTCCACTACTCACAGAATCGCTCACCTTGATCGGACGCGGTATAACCCCAGCAGCTTCAGCGGCTGTTTCAGTTTCCACCTCAGTCCTACCTAATGTATCAAGGTTGCTAGGTAATGGCAGAGTATTCGAATCTAGCGCCAGATCCAAACCAATGGGTGGCGTCGTATCATTCAACGTCGCAATTGGCCCATCAAAATCGCTATCGTTACTACTAATGTTGTTGGCAAAACTGTTATCAAAACCACTGTTATCAAAACCACTGTTATCAACGTTATTATTGTTGTTAATACTATCAATGTCTTGGGTGTTCTGTAGATCCATCGCAGCCAGCTCACGATCAATCTGCTCAGGCGTCATCATCTGATAGCCCTGCTGTTGTATCGCTGCCGCTTTTTGCAACAAGTCATCATTGGCATTATCAGCAAGATTGAGCTGAGCACTATTTATATCATCAATGGCAGTGAATGCATCGTTGCCATTCGTCTGAGATGAAGCGGTGTTCCGAGGCTGAGTAGCTGAATTTTGAGTGCTGTTATTTTTCGAATCAGAACGCTCAGAGCCAGACTTCTTCATACCTAGGGTTTGCTCGGTATAGTCATCAAGCACCGACTGATCAATGATACCTTGCTCTACTGCCTTTTTTAGGCGCAATGCGTCCAAGGCCTTATCAAGCTGGGTATCATCCTCTAAAAGCATGTCTGATTGATCGGTCACGACTGAATTGTTAACAGATTGGTTAGGAATATTTGGCGTGTTGACCGTATCAGCCAAAGCCGCAGGAGCAATGCCAAAACCCACTAAGCTAGTCGCTAAAGCCGTAAAAAGCGTTGAGCGCCTAAAATGAATACGCGGGACATTACTATGAGTATCAACGATAGCAGTGCGAGTGTTTTTTCGAAGATCTTGATTAATAATATCATCCTGAATATTGATAGTATCACGCTGCTTAACCGGTATATTGCGCGCTAGCGTTGAAGGCTGGTGTTCCATGTTTATTTCCTATCACCTCACGCGGCACAATATGATTAACGATAACAATCGTTAAGTCTTACCGGTGGATAAACTAATAGCAGTTGGCTGAAATGAGGGTTTACTATCTTGCTTTTGATACTGACAGTTTATAATGCCTATTTTCACACTACATTTGTATCAACCAATGGGCAAAATTGAGTGATAGAAAATAGTAATCTTTTATCATCACTCACAATTTATAATGCAACCATGCAAAATTTACAAATCATAACTTAGTTAATTATGAAATCATAGCATTGGTCGCATGTATTTTTATCAAAGCCTTGCTATTATACGGTCTAATATCGATAAAACCTATGCTATATTTCAATAAGTTTTTGATACTATTGATAATTACCATTACTTTAAAACTGTGTTCAGCGCTTTTCTTTACTTTATCAGCCACGACTCATCTGTAGGAACTTTCATGGCCAACCAGTTTCAGTTATTTAAGCATCGCCGATTTAGCGCCATGTTTTTTACCCAGTTCTTGGGTGCATTTAATGACAATATCTTTAAGCAAGCACTGATATTAGTACTGACCTACACTGCTGCTAGTCAATTGGGAATGGAAGTTAGTATCTTGAACAATTTGGCGGCAATGTTATTTATCTTGCCCTATTTCTTGTTTTCGGCATTAGCTGGACAAATTGCTGATAAATTTGAAAAATCAAAGCTAACGCGTCTTATTAAACTGCTTGAGCTGGTTATTATGGCGATTGCCGCTGTTGGCTTCGTCTTTGAGTGGTATGCCTTACTATTTGTAGCATTGTTTTTAATGGGTACGCACTCGACCTTTTTTGGACCGATTAAGTACGCCTACTTACCACAAGCGATGAACGAAAATGAATTGGTGGGTGCTAACGGTCTGTTTCAAATGGGGACTTCGCTTGCTATCTTGCTTGGTATGATTATCGCTGGCGTTTTAACACAGTTATCGCAATCGTTCTATTGGATTAGTGTGGCGGTATTGGTTGTCGCGGTTCTAGGTTATTTAGCGGCTCGTTATATTCCTACCATGCCAGCGATGCAACCTCACCTAGACATCGACTGGAACATTTTTACCACCAGTGTGGCGACAGTACGCTATTTATATTCACTGCCATTTTTATTCTTTGTCATCTTAGGCAACAGCTGGTTTTGGTTTTATGGCGCGACATTTTTGACTCAAACGCCAGAATTCAGCAAAGTTATCTTGCATGGCGATGAGTCAGTGGTCATTTTTCTATTAACCTTATTTTCTGTTGGTGTGTCGATTGGTTCTTTATTATGTAAAACCTTTACCAAAAACCAAGTCAGCCTACGTCTATTGCCTTTTGGTATTGCTGGTTTAAGTATCTTTGCTATTGATTTGTACTTTTCACTTTCAGGCCTCAACATTAATGTGGATAATGAGACACTACTCGGTATCAGTGATTTATTTGGTATCAATGGTAGCTGGCGCGTGTTTGCTGATCTGTTCTTTTTGGGTTTTAGTGGCGGTTTGTATATCGTGCCTCTATACGCGTCTATGCAGGCGTATGCACCTAAGAGTCATCGAGCTCGGATCATCGGTGCCAATAATATTTTCAATGCGATATTTATGGTCACCTCAGCGATTTTTGCGATTGTTATTTTGAATACGTTGGGTTTGACATTACCGCAGCTGTTTTTAGTGACAGGATTACTCAATATTGCATTTGGTGCCTTTTTATACATTAAGCTCAATAAGCATATTAAAAATGCCGTCATCCAAACAAATGATGATGTCAATCTACCAGATTAAATGAAAAATAAGATGGCTGTAGTTGCGATGGTTGTAGTTAAAACGGCTTTTAGTTAAGATAACTTTAGTTAAGACGGCTTTAGTTGAAATGACTTTAGCTAGAACAACTAAAGCCATGAGAAAATGATAGTGACGAATCATATAGGCAAAAATGCGTTATATAATGATGCATGAGTTATTGAGCCACTTATATTCGTGCTGATAATTTGGATTATTTACTATAGCAATGTGCATGAAGACATGGCTATAATTGCCTTAAAAGAATAGATAACTTTATTTTATTGTTGTTTTTATTGATACTATATTAAGCCATCAGGAGTGAATCATGGCCCTGCGTCCATTGTCTAAAGTCGACCATCTGTTACTTGGCGTCGATAAGGCATTACGAGCTGTCGTACCACATTCAAACCCCAGTACTCGCCCATTACCCGTGAGTAGTGACGATATTCCTGAGCTAACCATCACTGAAGCGAGGCATGTCGCAGGCTTGATGCGTATCAATCATACTGGTGAAGTATGTGCGCAAGGGCTATATCACGGTCAAGCGTTTGCCGCAAAAGATGAAGGCGTTAAACAAGCCATGCAACACTCTGCCGAAGAAGAAGTCGATCATCTGGTTTGGTGCGAGACTCGTTTAAATGAGCTTGGCAGCCATGCCAGCGTCTTCACGCCATTATGGTATGGCATGTCTTTCGGCCTTGGCGCAGTAGCGGGTGCTATCTCTAACGAGTTTAGCTTGGGGTTTGTCGCGGAGACAGAAGCACAAGTCAGTGAGCATCTGCAAGATCATATCAATCAGCTGCCTGAACACGACCAACGCTCAAAAGAGATATTGGCACAAATGGATATCGAAGAATTGCATCATCGTGAACTAGCGCTGACCAGTGGCGGCGCAGCATTGCCACCACCTATCCGTCACACCATGCGCTGGATGGCCAATCGTATGAAAGCCACGGCTTACCATTTATAACGGCAAGTATAATTATGATGAATACAGTTAGCTTTATCATTGATATGGTCAATGATCTGACCGATATAAGCTGACTGTTCTAATTTTTACTATTAACAATCCTACTACTGATAGCGCTTGGCTTAATTTGCTACGGTATAAAAAATTTGTACGATTTTGCACCAAAGACATGACCTGATTGCCATCCATTTTAGATAACGAATAAATAAGGTAACGATTTTTATGAAAGCCATTAACCCATCGATTTTTTCAAGCAGTTTATCTGCTAAGTCGCCTAAGCTTGCCACACTGACAGCACTAGCCACCGCATGTGCGATTATATTATCTGCGCCAGCCAATGCTGCTGAAGCGGATGCGGCTGCCACAGCTGCACCTACTACGTCTGTGCCTAGTGCTATGGATTCAAGCAAACGCGTCATTCGTCTTGCTAGCCCTAACGCTGCCACAACTGCTCAACCGAATTCGCCATTAGCCTCACAGCCGAACTCACAAGCCAGCACAGCAGCAACCAGCAATCAGCAAAACAATGCTCAGCAAAACAGTGCTCAACAAAACAATGCTCAACAAAACAATGCTCAACAAAACAGTGCGCCGATGAGTGCTACACCACAAGCAGCTCCAATGGTAGCAACGCCTGAGTTGACAGGCACTACTCGTGTATATACGCCTAGTCCAATGACCGCGACCGGCATTGACCTACGCAGCGGTCAACTTTCTAATATCCCAACGCCGCAAGTACAATTGTCAGACGTGAGTTTTGTAAAAACAGTATTAATACCGCAGCAAAAAGGACTTGGCACCGACAAACTAGACGTGAGCCTGCTTGATGCCTTTATTACCGAGGCATCACCTAACGCACGCCATTACCCACCAAACTTCCCAAACCGCACACAGCGCTATTACACGCGTGAAAAAATTAAAGTATTGACAGAATGGATCGAGCCTTATGCTAAGTCACCAAACGCCTCTTATGATGTGTTAATTCGTGCCGCCAAACTTAACGGCATGGGACGTAATCTAGACTTGGGTTCAGACTATACGGTACGCGGCGGGCAGTATGTTGATCGCGCCATCAAGATTCAAAATGATAGCGGTGAAGCCAATTTCTTATACGGCATGATGTTATCAGAAGGCGGTGGCTTTAAAGAAGGTCAAAAATACTTAGACCGAGCAGTATCTCTAGGCTACACCGAAGCCGAGCAAAGCTTGGCACAGTCAGATGTGTTGAGTGATCGTCGTGATAACGCGCTAGAGCGTTTGCGTCGTCTTCAAGCCAAAAATCCAAACAATGCCATTATTCGTGAGCAAATCAAACTTGTAGAAGAAGGTAAATTCTATATTTGGGATATACCCGCTCCAAATATCGATATTAAATCAGGTATCTAAATTTATCTCATGTATTAAATAATCAAAGCTCAACACTAAGCGCTTTCATTTTATATCGATATTATTTCAATATAAAATGCGGGCGCTTTTTTATGCCTACTAAAAGCCTTTTTATCTAAATTTACTTTACTTATTGCTTCATCTAAATGATGATTGTATTCATTTATTCAAATTTAACGCGAGCAAAGTGATAACGATAATTTGATCCTATAATTCGATGGATAAAACTTAGTTATTGAGCCTTAAATAAAATAGTCTAATGCGAAAAGTTACGCTACACTCACTCTTACCAATCTCACTGATCCTATCATTATGACTACCATTTACTGGACTGACCTATGACCTTTGCTAGTTCTATCAAAACTATGGTGGTGCCCGCTCACAAAAACTCCCTTCCTATCATTTCACTAGCATTGATGGCAGTTGTAGCGCTGCTACCTGCGTGTAGTGTGGTATCAGTGAATAAACAAGCATCAGCGAAAACCATTACTGCGCAGCGTGGCAATATCGTCACCACTAAAAAACTAAGCAGCGATACAGCATCGGCATTACTATCAGCGGGCCTCAATGAGCAAGCCTGCATGCAACAATTTGACTTATGCTTGACTCAGCTTACTGATAGTATTCTGAATGAGCACTACCGTCCTTCATTGGCAATTTTTGCAGAATTGCATTATGCAAAAGCGCGTCAGCTTGCCGACTCTCAAGATTGTCGCGATGCTCTTGCTCGCCCACCACTCGACCCTTACTATGCCAATGCTCCTTTAAAGGAGGCGGAAGTTGAGACCCAAAAAGAAAACGCCAATAGCTGCCTGACGGGTTATCAAGGGCGTTTGTTTGATGCGATCAAATCTAGTTATACTTATTTATTTTATGACAGTTTGGCGCATGATTTTGAGGGTGCCGATCAAGATAATGATCGCTCTAATGCACAAAATCGTATTCCTAGTGACGTCGATATTCAAACTCAAGATATCTATAACGCCGCCAGTAACGATGTCATTACCCAGCTTTATAGATCGACCAATGGCTCAGGTAAAATGATGGGTGGCGTAAAAGTAGAATACCTACCAACGGCCGATAACCATCTCAACAGCAGCAAGCAAGCATCTATTGCCAACCTGACAACGCTAAAAGGAAAACCTACTGACCAAATCAAAGTCATGAAGGTACAAGTCAACGATTATGATCTCGGTATTTATTTGCCAAATGAAAACAACTATCTGCAAAATGCACATAAGCAAACGTCTGCTCTAGCAGATTTAGTGTCCACTTATGAGCTGCGCCTCTCTGGCCTCAACTCAATCAGCAAACGTCCAGGCTTAGGTATCAGCTTGGTAGCCTCCCTAGATGACCGTTATACCACCACCATTCGCCAATTATTAGAGTCATCATTATCAGGTCGATTGTCCAATGACAAAGACGATGACAGTGCAGATGATAGCAAGCCAAGTTCGCGCATCTATCCTACGGGTCACCTACTATTAACTGGACTAATTAAGCCAAGTGGCGATAGCGTGTTGGATACATTAAGCAGTCGCAAGCTCGATATTCATCTATATAATCCGTATCAAAGTGAAACCATTAATATTCTTAATAATGATTATCCACTGGCTGCTAACTTTTCTGCTGGCTATGGCTTGTGGCTGTCAGAGAACCAGCTAGATGGTGTGGGTTATTTAAATTTAATTACTCGCCAGCCAGAAGCAAACCTGCCGAAACTCTTTATGCTTGAGCCTTATGATCCTGATAAGCGCGTAATAATCATGGTACATGGCTTGGCCTCTAGCCCAGCAACGTGGGTAAATTTAACCAACGATATTTTTAATGATGATAAATTACGTGATAATTATCAGGTTTGGCAAATATTTTATCCAACCAATTTGCCCATCTTAGAAAATCGCTATCAAATTCAGCGCTTGATTGACCGCACTTACCAACAAACTGACCCCGAAGGAAAAAATCGCGCCAGTAAAAACAGCGTGATTATCAGTCATAGTATGGGTGCCATTATCGCTCGCATGATGCTGTCCGATGAGAACTTGACTGACGACCTAGATAGGCTTGATGATCAAAATATCCTGTCTAATAATGAAAAACGTAAAATTCGTGATGCGCTTGAAGAATCATTTGCTGAAGATGCGCTAAAAGAGCGTTTCAAGCTAAAGGCTCTACCACAAGTAGACACCGTTGTCTTTTTATCTGCCCCTTTTCGCGGCACAGATTATGCAGACCGTTGGTTCACACGAGCACTGCGACGTATCGTTTATTTACCAGTAGGTTTGATTAAAACAGTGACTGATAATTTAGCAACGATTGCAACACAAGGTGATTTGGCGCAAAACCCGTTGGGCGCTTTATATTTACAAAATGGTGCCAGCCAGCTCAGTGATAAATCATCCTTTATACAATTGACCAAAGATATCACCATGAATGATCGCATTACCTATCATTCAATTATTGCCAATAACGATGCTGACATCACTAAAGGACTGGCGCAAATGCAGTCTGGTGGGGTAAAAATTGACTTGTCGCAAGCGGTTGAAGAAGACTCTAAAAGCAAGCCATCCGATACACCAAATATACCAGCAGAACCTCTCATTGCTGCCGTGACTGTCGATGACGACATCAGCCAAGCACTGACGGAACGCTTATCAGACGGCATAGTGCCTTATACCAGTGCCCATCTAGATGGTGCTGCTTCTGAAACTGTTATTAATGGTGGTCATAGTATTCAAGCCAATCCACAAACTATTTTGACGTTACGACGTATTTTGCATAAACAGTTACAGGAACAATGAAAAATTGAATCTCAGGCTCAATTTAAAAGCAGTACTTACTAAAGCATGTCCGACACACTCTAGCTGTTTAGGCTTCTGAAAATTATTTGTGGCTATTTAGATATGTTACCAAGACGTTGAGCAGCTTGCGTGTGTATGTAAGTAGGTGCATAATATGTTCACAGCAATATATTAATTTATAAGGATGTAAGTTATTCAATCCAGCTAAACAGTCGTTAGATTGGCGTCAATTTTTCTTTGATGCTGCTCGCCAATCAACACTGATCAATTGCCCGTAATATTTGCCATTTTAATATGTGGATAGTTATGGACAGTTACTTGAGCGTTTTATGGAAGCTAGCGCCATTCAGCTAATACATAAGAGTAACCGTTTATGTTCGCTACATTTATGATTGACCAGCTCGATGCGCTCACACTTGCGCGTATCCAATTCGCCTTTGTTATTTCTTTCCATATTGTCTTCCCCGCTTTTTCTATCGGGCTTGCCAGCTGGCTGACGGTTCTAGAATTCCGTTGGTTAAGAACGGGTAAGCCTATTTACGCCGAAGTTTATAAACAATGGGTCAAGATATTTGCCGTTGTGTTTGGTTTGGGCGTCGTATCCGGTGTGGTCATGTCTTACCAGTTCGGCACTAACTGGGCCGTCTTTTCTGATAAAGCGGGTAATGTCTTAGGCCCACTACTCGCCTATGAAGTCTTAACCGCATTTTTCTTAGAAGCGTCTTTTCTGGGTATTATGCTATTTGGTTGGGGCCGTGTCAGCAAACGCATGCATTTTACCGCAACGGCTATTGTCGCCATCGGTACATTAATCTCAGGTTTTTGGATTTTGGCTGCCAACAGCTTTATGCAAACGCCGCAAGGCTTTATGATGGGCGCAGACGGGCTACTATATCCTACTAATTGGCTCGAAATTATCTTCAATCCCTCATTCCCTTACCGCTACGCTCATATGATGACAGCCGCGTTCTTGACGACTGCCTTTGTCATTGGTGGTATCGGTGCTTATTATCTTCAATCGAAAAAACACGTTGAACACCGCCAGCATGGTCGTGTCATGTTAGGTATGGCGATGATTATGGCCATATTTGTGGCACCAGCTCAAGTGTTGATTGGCGATGAGCATGGTCTAAATACGTTAGAACATCAGCCAGCCAAAGTGGCGGCGATGGAAGGTATTTGGGAGGATGAACGTGGTGCGGCGTTACGCTTATTTGCGATTCCTGATCAGGAAAACCAAACCAATAAATATGAAGTCAAAATTCCTTATGTGTCGGGACTAATCTTGACCCATTCTTTAGATAAGGAAGTCAAAGGCCTCAAAAACTGGGCACCAGAAGACCAACCACACGTTATTATTGTGTTTTGGGCGTTCCGTATTATGGTCGCTATTGGTATGTTGATGGTACTAGTGGGTTTATTTAGTATCTACAAATACTTCAAAAAACAACAATTTGATCGTGAAAGTATTTGGTTCCACCGTGCGTGGATGATGATGACACCGCTTGGTTTTATTGCGTTACTGTCTGGCTGGTTTGTGACCGAAACAGGACGTCAGCCTTGGACCGTTTATGGTGTGATTCGCACCGCTGAAAGTATGTCACCAGTCGCTGCACAGCAAGTTGCTACGACGCTGATTGGCTTTATCATATTATATATTTTCGTATTTGGTGCGGGTAGTTTTTATATTTTGCGCCTCATCGCCCAAGGGCCTAAACCTTATCTAGATCCGGCAGCAGATCATTTTTATG
This sequence comes from Psychrobacter immobilis, assembly GCF_904846225.1. Classification (GTDB taxonomy): domain Bacteria; phylum Pseudomonadota; class Gammaproteobacteria; order Pseudomonadales; family Moraxellaceae; genus Psychrobacter; species Psychrobacter immobilis_F. Next base: position 240,160 of record NZ_CAJGZJ010000003.1, read on the forward strand.
ATCACTCTATTACCGAATCACAAGGTCGTACTTTAAGTGGCGATAAGCATGCCGCCGATCATACAAAGGAAGATGACACAGACATGAGCAAACCTGCTAACGACGTCGAAGATGGAGGGTTACGCTAATGTTTAATTTCGGTGATGTATTAGACTTACCTTTGATCTGGGGCGGCCTGATCGTTCTTGCTGTCTTTGTTTATGTACTGCTTGATGGCTTTGATTTGGGTTGTGGTATTTTGTTCCCATTTGCGGGTTCAGATAAAAACCGTAGTCGGATCATGAACTCGATTGCGCCATTTTGGGATGGTAACGAGACTTGGCTGGTATTGGGTGGTGGCGGTCTGTTTGCCGCTTTCCCAGTCGCTTACGGTATCATTATGACGGGGCTTTATTTACCCGTAACAGCGATGCTTTTTGGTCTTATCATGCGCGGTGTGGCATTTGAGTTTCGCTTTAAAGCCTCTACTCGTCGCCATGTGTGGGACACTTTCTTTTTTATCGGTTCTGTCGTTGCGACGTTCTCTCAAGGGATTATGCTCGGCGCACTGGTACAAGGTCTAGAGGCGAGCAATCGTCTATATACTGGTGGCCCATTTGATTGGCTAACGCCTTTCTCTATCGTCTGTGGTTTCGCTTTAATCATTGGCTATGCTTTACTTGGCTCTACTTGGCTGATTATAAAAACCGAACACACGTTACAAGTTTGGGCGCGCAAAGTCTCAGGTTGGATGCTGTCTGCTTTAGTGGTCGCAATGATAATCGTCACAATATTTATGTATTTTTCAGATATCGATGCACTCGAAGGCTGGTTCCGCCTCCCAAGTCTACTTTATCTCGCTCCTATGCCAGTTATCGCCCTAATATTATTTTTTATTATGCGTAAAGACTTAACAACGGAGCGTGAGTACCGTCCATTCTTATTGACGGTTGCGCTGTTTTTGATGGGTTACATTGGTGTGTGCTTTGCCTTGTTCCCCTATATCGTACCGTACCAAATGACTATTTATGAGGCGGCCGCTGCTGACACGTCGTTATCCTTTATGTTAATTGGGGCCGTTATTATGCTACCGATTATTTTAAGTTATACCGCTTTTGCATATTATACTTTCAAAGGCAAAACTGATCACAATCCTATGTATTAATCGCTAATAGCGGGATATAGGATCAGCCAGAAACTGTGATTGCCATGACTGATTCATGGTAGTCACAATTCATAAGCTAGTCAGGAGATATTTATGAAGAAGCTCAGTAAGAAACGATCACAATGGTTATGGTTCTTTGGCTTGTATTTGGGAGGTTTTTTAGTTGTTTTTACCATTGCACAATTAATCAAACTGGCTATGGGCGTTTAACCCCAACCTCTAAATTTATATAAAAAAGCAGCGTTGATGAATCAACGCTGCTTTTTTATGATACTGATTTTGTACTTTATATGCCCAAATGATTGTCAGCGCCCTTACTTTCAATAAACGCATTCACCTGTGTCAAGCGCTCAGGCGTACCGACATCTATCCAATTATCAGTCATCACCTCAGCCGTGATCTGAAATTTTATCATCGCTTGCCTTAGCAAAGGTCCCAACGGTGCTGGTTGTCCTGACACTAAACCTTCTACCAATCTAGGAGATATGACACTGATACCTGCAAAGGTATATTTGTCTGCATCGCCAATGGGCTGCTCACTGGCAAGACCATTATTGATGGCAAAATCACCACCATCGTTGTGCTCTGGATTATCAATTAATAATAGATGAGCACGCTGATCGGCACTCAAGCTATAAGCGCGTAATTGGGAAAAATCATAAGTCGTCCAAATATCAGAATTAACTAAAATAAACGGCTCATCTCGCAATTTACTTGTTTGCAATGCCTGAAAAATGCCGCCTGCTGTTTCAAGAGGCTCATCACCTTCGATCGACCAATGCAGTTTGACCCCATATTGCGAACCATCACCCAATGCCTCCATTAACTTATCAGCCAGCCATGACGCATTGATAGTAATATCAGTGATACCAGCTGCCTGTAGCGCTTTGATATGCCACACGATAAGCGGCTGTCCACCTACTTCAACCAACGGCTTTGGCGTTTTCAGTGTTAGTGGGCGCAAACGTGTTCCTTTGCCCGCAGCCAAAATCATTGCTTGCGTGATATTAGACGTAGATGTTGTCATGCAGGCTCCTTTTAATATGATGATGTAAATTCGCAGAATAATTGATCGGTGCTATTTATCTTAAAAAAACCTCTATCTTGCCAGGAGTTTTTATCTTGAAACAAATGTATTCTGATAAGCAGGTAGGACGGTATCTTGCAGCCATTGATTAAAAGGCATAACAGCTTGCTTCATCTCATCACTACCCTGCTCAGCAAGCCAGTTCAATTCAGTAAGCATATCATGCATGACTTTGGGAATATCAGCCAAATAGCGGTCTTTGCCATCACGTTCAGACAAGCGAATAAAAATCCCCAATACTTTTAAATGTCGCTGCACACCCATTACATTTACATCGTTCTCAAGCTGCTCTACGCTATCCGCTGTGGTTAATGCCGCCTGCTGTTGCAATTGCCAAAAATCATTAATCCATTCAGATATTTGACGCTCTGGCCATTCAACATAAGCATCACGTACCAACGATACCAAATCATAAGTATATGAACCGATGACCGCATCTTGAAAGTCAATCACACCTAGGCGCGCATTGTTCGCTTGGTCTTGCATTAGATTGCGACTGTGATAATCACGATGGACGATGACCTGTGGCTGTAGCAAAATCTCTTTAGTTAGTGCCGCTTTTAAATTTTTCCATAATGTTTTATCAAGTGCTACACCAACATAAGGTATAAACCAGTCACTAAACAAATCCATTTCACGATCTAATAATGCAGTATCATAATCTGGCAACTGGTATTGAGATTTTGCCGTCTCAACTGGCACGGTTTGTAGTGCTACCAACGTCTGCATTGCTAACTGATAATGTTCATTGACTTGGGCGGGCGTTGCATTAACGAGCAAATGGGCAAACTCCACCGTACCAAAATCTTGTAATACCAAGAACCCTTTTGCGACATCTTGTGCGATAAGCGTCGGTACATTAATCGCTGGTGACATTAGCTTGGCGACACTAATGAACTGGCGCAAAGCGTCTTGTTCATCAGCAGAATCCATGACAATATAACGCGATTCTTTCGTATCATTAGCTGCTGACAGTTGGAGACGATGGTATTGGCGCGCGCTTGCATCCCCCGGTAAGCTGTCAAGATTAAATACTTGCCCTGCAAATACTTGCTGCAACCAGCGTTCTAATTGCTCTAAACGGTTATTCGTGTTGGTCTCGGTCATATTTGGCTCTAAAGTTATTTTATCAGTCATAAAAGGTATCACAGGTTAAATATTGGTCTTAAACAATTAAAGTAGTGATAAGTCGAGCAAATACTTGCTAAAATAGTCATGTCTTGAGCCATAGCCGCTATAAATATTCGTATTGATAGCACATTCAATATATAGTGCTAATGATAATCTCAACGCTCATTTAAAAAACCGCTTGGCTATATTATAAATTTTGATAAATAGTGTAGCTGATTTGGTTTTTTTTGACTATGATTAGTCGTCATTATATGTAAAATACCCAAATTTTTAACATTACATTATTGATTTGTTAGCCATTTATGAACTGCTATATACCATTAAATAGTACGGCTAACAAATTCAGTATCGCAATCCAATAGGCTCTGCAATCATAGGTGTGCCCTTGTTATATTCTCCGCTTTACCAAAGCATTCGTTTGATCTTATTTGGTGCCCTAGGTTTGTCCAGCCTAACTGTTAGCGCGGCGCCCAGCGATGCTGACACGCAGCAAACTGAGCCGCGAATCACTAACAGCAGTGCCCGTAATGTCGCAGGCGTAACGCCTGAGGCCAACAGCAATAGCATCAATCAAAACAGCAATAGCCAAGAGACTACCTTACCAAAAAATAAGGATCAAAAAGTAGGTGCTGCGACTGACAACGCTACTTCAGCTAACCGTTTTGATAATAGCAATTTTGATGATGATAATCTTGATAACAGCCGTTTAGATAACGGTGACTTTGATAGCAATAATATCAGTAACAATGACTTAGACAATGGTTCTTTAGATGTTACTGAAATTAATGAGAGCAATGATACAACCTCTATCAAACCCTCAAATACCATTAGTAATAATCAAATAGATAGCAATACACAGGCTAGTGGAACGATTACCCCTAAACCTGTGACAGATACTAGCAAACTTAATGTTAATGATGAGAGCATCCAAGACAGTTTAATGCGTTTGGCAGAATTCTATGAGCTGACACCAGATACTGAAACGCCGACATTAGACAGTACCAATAAGACTGGCAACACTAAACCAGACGACATGCAAAATGCGTTAGCGCCTGCGTCACAAACTATTCCAAAAGTGGGTAACAATCTACGTCTATTGCCTAGTGCGATAGATAGCGCACAGCGCTGTGAAGGTCAATGGGTATACCCAAAAAGCAACCCTAATTATCAGCGCGCGGTGAATGAAACTGGAGCAGCCAATGGCCAGCCAACACCAAACTTAAATGGCATTCCAAACAATCAAGCACCTCTGTTCACAGAGTCAGACTATGGTTATTACGATAATGTTGACTATGCCGAGCTATCAGGCAACGTCATTATTAATCAAGGTACTCAGCAGATAGAAGCAGAAAAAGTCGTGCTAGATTTGAGTAATAGCATTGCTGCGGCTCAAGGCAATGTCATGTTTACTGATAAAGCGATAGGTCAACAATCACAAGGTAGCAATGCTTCGAGCAGCTCTCCAAATAACACTCAACCTAACTCTGATTTTAAAGGGTCAAAAGGTGGTCTTATTGGTGTCGCAGACAGCTTAAATTATAATACTGAAACGGGACAATCAACGGCCAATGATGTGGCATTTGCTAGTGTGGGACTGCAAGCACACGGTTACGCCAAACGTTTAAACAAACCCAATGACAGTCAATATGAGTTAGATGAGGTGATGTTTAGCACTTGTCCGCCCACCAATCGCAAATGGCAGTTCGATGCCAAAAGCATTGATTTAGATACCGATACGGGTCGCGGTAAAGCCTATAATACAACCTTCCGTATCGCTGATGTGCCCGTGTTTTATCTGCCTTATTTTAACTTCCCGATTGACAGTCGTCGCAGTAGTGGATTCTTGTTGCCGAGTGCGAGCGTTGGTAGTGAAAGCGGTATTGAACTTGACGTACCCTACTATCTTAATTTAGCACCCAACTATGATGCCACACTTAATACCCGTGTTTATACCAATCGTAATCCCATGCTATCAGGTGAGTTCCGCTACCTGACCGAAAATTATGGCGAAGGTATCTTTAACGGCTCATATCTACCCAATGATAAAGAATATAATGACGAAGATCGTACCAGCTTTTTTTATGATCATTATTGGTCGTCTAGCAGCATTCCACGTTTAAGTGGTGATGCCAAATACAGCTATGTGTCAGATGCAGACTATCTAAACGATTTCGATACCTTGGGTTTATCAGACAATACCATCAACTTACCACGCCGTGCTCGAGTTAATTATTATAATGATTATGTGGATGGTGAATTAAAAGTAGAAACCTTTCAGACACTAGATGCTTTTACTGACAGTGGTCAGCCTTTACAAGACAAAGATAAGCCTTACTCGCGTTTACCACAGCTCAAACTTGATTATCGTTTGCCTTGGGCAAAGAACTTTGACATCACTGGCGTACACGATTCCGCTTACTTCAAAAAATCCATCGATGATGGTTCTGAAAATGAAAAAAGTGGCGCCCGTATTTATAATAAACTCAGTGCTGCTTATCCAATAGAGAAATCTTGGGGTTATATTAGACCTGAATTAAGCTTGCAGCATCTTTATACATCATTTGATGAGGACAGCTTAGCCGACAATCAGCTGGATGATGCGGACGGAAGCCAATCTGTATTTGTGCCGCAAGCTAGTATCGATGCTGGACTGAACTTCTATCAAGCTGGCTCACCTTTTGGTGCTTTTGACGATACGCTGGGTGGATATCGCTTGCTTAGCCCGCGATTAAAATACACTTATTCGCCTTACAAAAATCAAAATGAGCTTCCTAACTTTAACACACGCATTGCCTCTATCAACTATGAGCAGCTGTTTTCGGACAGTTGGTTTTTAGGTCATGATCGCTTGCAAGATTTGCATTCAATCACGCCTGGTGTCAACTATCGTTACATCGACGCAACGGGTGTGACACGTTTTGATGGTAGCATAGCAGAGCAGTTTTATATCGATGATGGACGTGTAACGCTTGAAAATGAGCAACCAGTCTTTACTTCTTCTTCTTCGGGGATGGTCTGGGATACCAGTACGCAGCCCTACAATAACTTCTGGGTTGATGTCAGCGGTGCAATGACCAATGATTATGATTTAAATTATATTACGACCGAACTGCGTTATCAGCCCTCAGACAACAGCTTATTTAACGTGGGATATATTAAGCGTCAACGTGATGAAAACACAAACCAGCTACCGCTTTCTGCTTTTACAGCATCTGCCGTATTCCCTATTAATAACAGCTGGCGGATATTGGCTCAAGGTCAATATGACTATAATCGCAACAAAACGTTAGATGCATTGGTCGGCGTTGATTATGAAGATTGCTGTTTTGGTTTTGCAGTTTATGGTCGTCGTTACTATAATGACCTAAATGTTAGAGACAAACCGACGCAAGCGATTATGGCTGAGATTAGACTGAACGGTCTTGGTAGTGGTAGCAGTCGTTTGACACGTTTGCTCTCTGATAAAGTTTTGGGCTTTGAGCCGGTCCAGACTGCATGGAAAGATTAATAAGCTGTCTTTTGCCTAGATCAGAAAATGTCTTTTATAGACATTGATATAACATTTTTCACGACCCCGTTCGTAACCCTATTATGGAAAACGCTATCCAATATTTGCCTATCAAAAGCATTGGATAGCGTTGACCGACTACCATCCGATGTGATGACACTGATGAGGAGCATCATGAGATTTTTTTCTTTACGTCAAACCAGCCGCGCTGTACTGCTATCTATGAGTGCCAGCCTTGCGCTTACATTAAGTGCTCAAGCTGCGACCGTTGAGTCTGCAGCAGCAAAAGCGACGACCACTGCCGATCAAAGCAGCGTCAATCGTTTGACACCAGCCAATAGCACAGATGGCATTATTGCTTTGGTCAATGAAAATGCTATTCTAAAAAGTGAGCTGGTCGATGCTATCACACAAACCCAAGCCCGTGCACAGGCTGCTGGTGAACCCATTGCGAACTCGCCACAATTACAGTCTGAAGTATTAAATTCGCTTATTTTGCGTGAATTGCAGCTGTCTATGGTCAAGCGCGTCGGCCTGAACCCTGATGAAGCGGCTATCAATCAGCGCCTTGCTCAAATCGCACAATCACAAGGGCTTGACAGCCTCGCAGCATTGCAACAACGTTTAGATGCAGCACAACCTGGTAGTTATGCTACTTTACGTGCTCAATTAATTGAAGATGCCGCCATTCAATCGTTACAACAACGCCAAATCAGCAGCCGTGTCCGCATTAGTGAACAGGATATTGATGCATTTTTGGCCTCTCCTGAAGCCAAGCGCTTAAACCAAAGTGAATATCAAACGATTCATGTACGAGTGCCTTACATTGATGACTATAGCCGACTATCAGAAGCTCAGCGTGCAGAAGCCTTAAAAGTGGCAGAAGCCTTGCGTACTCGTCTGCTCGTACCAAATGTCGATGTTGCAGAAGCCGTTGCTGCTAGCCAAGGCAATTATCCTATCCCGTTACAGGGTGGCGATATGGGCTTTCACAAATCAGCGGCGCTACCAACAGAACTATCGAGCGAGATTACCAAGCTTGATGTTGGCGCGGTTAGTGAACCATTAGTGACGCCTGAGGGCATTGACATCATCAAGCTTGCTGACAAAAAAGACAGCGACAAGATGCTTATACCGCAATGGCACACACGTCACATCTTAGTCAAAGTCGATGAATTACAGACAGACGCGCTTGCTGAGCAAAAGATCAATGATCTATATGCACAGCTACGTAACGGTGCTGATTTTAATAGTTTGGCATCAACTTATTCAGACGATCCAGGCTCAGCGGGCCGCGGTGGTGACCTTGATTGGGTGAGTGAACAAGATATGATTGCCCCATTCGAAGCCACGATGAAAAACACGGCAGTTGGTGATTATTCCGCTCCTTTCAAGACCCAGTTTGGCTGGCATATATTAAAGATTGAAGGCAAGCGTCAGCAAGACGTTAGTACAGAATATCGTCGTAATATGGCACGTCAAGCACTATACCAACGTCTAGCGCCACAAGCTAAAGAAGACTGGCTACAAGAGCTGCGTGCTGGTGCCTATATCCAAGTGCTTGGATAATTTATCCATTCATTAATAGTACGAATAAAAGCTAAAATAGTTTTATAAACAAAGGGTACATGTCAATTCGTGTGCCCTTTTTATTGGGCACTGATCTTTGGTTTGATGCTGGAATTGGATGTAAAGTGAGAAACCTACACACAAAGAAAAGCCCCGAACCTAGGGCGATTGGTTCAGGGCCATGATACTTCGTGTTGTTGTTATTATTTTTTCCGTATTGACTCATCCTAAGTCATAAACAGTAATATATAGGACAGTGGGCTTATCTGAACTTTTATAATACTATTTCAACACTACATCCTTGCCTAACCTTGTGTTGATGGCCTTATTGTAGGGCAATCACTTTGATGCGACTAGAGGCTAAAGACCTTATTTAACGTAAGCATATGCTTACATCTCTGTAGAGAGTTTCATAATGTTATAAGTCATTGCTTTAGCACCTCACTACCCAGACTTCTTTGCTCTTTTACACGCGCTTTTGCACGATCTTCTGCACGCTCTTTTGAGACTTTCTCTCCCTCTTTTTTACCCTCTTCTATTTTGTTGTTCGTCTCGTTGATATCTTCTGCTTCAGCGGTCGGCGCATTTTGCTCTTGATCACTCGCGGCTTCTGGCTCGTATTGCAAGGTAGTCATGACAGGAAAATGATCTGAACCGACAGAAGGCATACGTCGAATATCAACCACAGTAAAGCAAGCGCTATGGAAAATATGATCCAATGCCCAGCGTAAAAATGGATACTTGGCATGGAAGGTATTGATAAAATGCCGACCAATACGTGGATCTAATAATCCTGAAATACGTTGAAAACGACGGGTTGTCTTCGACCATGCCACATCATTGAGATCACCTGCCAATATTGCTGTTTGATCACTCTCTTTTATATGTTTACCAACCAACAATAACTCGGCATCACGGGTCGTCGACTTGTCCGCTTCTGTCGGACTGGGCGGCATGGGATGTAAGCAGTATAACCAAATCACACGGCCACTTTGCAGACGTAATTGCGTATGAATAGAGGGTATGTCGTCAATCATCAAATATTTGACTTCAGGATCAATCAACTCAAGCTTAGAGTATAAATGCATGCCATACAAATTATCCAATGGCACTTTTACAGTATAGGGATAATCAGGTTCTATTTGATGCAGGGCTGCTTCCCATTTTTTATCACTTTCCAAAGTAATTAAAATATCAGGCTGTCTTTGCTCAACCAAATCGACCAGTTTCTGTGTCTCATCATTGGGTGTCAAAACATTTGAGACCATAATTTTGAGCTGATGTGACTTTGCGTCTGGCGTATTTTTTGCTTGTTGAACTTCTTTTTTCCACAGCTTGGTATAAGGCAATATCATTCTAAGTTGGAACGCCAAAGCAATGCTCAACAATACAAACAATAGCCACTGCCCTAACTGCCACTCTGACCAAAATACAACCATGCCAATCCAAGCAATGATCCCAAGCACCATTATCTGAATGCGTGGAAACTCAACACCGCGTACCCACCAATTATCGAGTGGTATCCAGCCCCAAATCGTTACAAATGCGATGAATCCTGCTAGCCACTGTACGCTGTCATATAATAGTGAGAGATCCATAGTATGTATTAACCGTTTATTAAAATAATAATTGAACCAATAAAGACATTCATCTTAAGCCTAATGATAAGGGCTAGGATGCTATTCGCTGAGCTAAAATTAGTGCTTACTTTAGCATTTAGTGAGATTTTCGCCTACCAATTGAGTATTAATTATGCGATAAGTTCGGTAAAACGTTACAATTCTATCCCATTTATCATAGCCAGGACCTCGCCCAATACCTCTTTATGTCAAACGCTATAAGATATCCATATCTAAGCATATCAAGTATCGGCAGAATGTTAATAACTTAAAGTTATAATGAACACAGTTATTATTGTATAAAAAAAGACTAAAAACAGTCGAAACGTCTTGCTTTTTATAGCCATTCACGGCATTGTTATCGGCTGGCAATGCAATAAATAATGGTAAATAGGATTAGATTTCATGAGTGATTTAACAGTAGGCTTGGTAGGCTGGCGCGGCATGGTTGGCTCAGTATTGATACAACGTATGATTGAAGAAAAAGACTTCGAGGGTATCACACCCGTGTTTTTTTCGACCAGCAACGCAGGTGGTAATGCCCCAAACTTTGATGGTATTCAGACCAGCCAACTAAAAGACGCTCATGATATTGACGCACTCGCTGCTTGCGATGTGATTATTACTTGCCAAGGTGGCGACTATACCTCAAAAGTTCATCAGCCACTACGTGATAGTGGTTGGCATGGCTATTGGATTGATGCAGCAAGCACTTTACGTATGGAAGATGAAAGCATCATCATTCTTGATCCAGTCAATCGCACAGTCATCGATGATGCTCTAGCCAATGGCAAAAAAGACTTTATCGGTGGCAACTGTACTGTGTCATTGATGCTAATGGCAATTGGTGAGCTATTTAATAGAGGCTGGGTAGAATGGGTCAGCGTAATGACTTATCAAGCAGCAAGCGGCTCTGGTGCCAACAATATGCGTGAGTTGATCAGTGGTATGGGTGTATTGCATGACGCTGTCCGAGATGAGCTGGCTGATCCTGCTAGCGCTATCCTAGATATTGACAAAAAAATTGCTCAAACCCAGCGCTCAGCTGACTTTCCTACGCAATACTTTGGCGTGCCATTGGCTGGTAGTTTAATCCCTTATATCGACGCACAATTAGAAAATAAACAGTCAAAAGAGGAATGGAAAGGCGGCGTTGAAACCAACAAAATCTTAGGTAACTCCGAAGCCAATACGATTCCTATCGACGGCATGTGTGTACGCATTGGAGCGATGCGCTGTCATGCTCAAGGTCTAACCATCAAGCTAAAAAAAGACATTCCTTTAGAGGAAATCGAGGCTGCCCTTAAAAACAGCGGTAACGAATGGTTAGATCTGGTCGAAGATGACAAAGAAGCTGCCATAAACCGCTTAACACCAGTGGCCGTGACAGGTACTCTGACGGTTGCACTAGGGCGCTTGCGTAAGCTTAATATGGGGCCTGAATATTTAGGCGCATTTACCGTTGGCGATCAGTTACTGTGGGGTGCAGCTGAGCCATTACGCCGTATGCTAAATATCATCCGTAAGCAAAATAGCTAACCTTAGACCTTTTAAGACTTAATATAAAAAAGACAGCAATCGCTGTCTTTTTTATTGGCTGAGTAAAACCAAAGATAAGAAATGCGGGTGAATCTTAGATATATAGTCAGCTCGAAATAAAATCGATACGTTAGTAGCTATGTGCTACTGAGATAAATCTTTCTGGCGTGCTGCTTGCAAGCATGACAGAGGCTGCAAAAAATCTACCCCAGCATCACTGTATCCGATTTAAAGTGAATCGACTATATTAGGGCGTGTCCTTAATCTAAACAAAAGCGACTAAATGGGCTAAAAATAGCTAAATCTTGCCAAACTATGTCAAATAGCTAGTCAATATCTCGATATTATCTGCACTATTTTCCTTGTTTGGCTGCCATTTATCTTATTTTTATCACCATTTTCAGATTGACGACACGCCCTAGCCATCAGCTCAGTCAGTTTGACAGCGCCGACTTAGTTTTGGCAATGATATTATTTTGGCTGATAGGCAATCATCATTTCATTTCGGCGCATAAAAGGTAGTGTCCATGGTGGATTATAACGTGCCAACTCAGCTGCGCTCGTCATTGCTAATTGTTGCTCTTGCATCCAAGATTGCAATTTCTTCGTATTCTCTGCTACCTTTTTGCTACCTGCCAATCCCGAGAATTTTATAACGCCATAATTTTGCGCCGGCACTTTTTTGATGGTGATCGCCGCGTTATTTGGTTTAGGCAGTGTCTCCATCGTATATTGGTGAGGCATGGTGAACTGTACAAGCCATTTATTATCAGCTTGTTGTATACTCACTGGCGCAGTCATTGCAATTTTTTGTGATTTATCATCACTGCCCTTCTTACTTTCAGGCTGCGTTGCTTCAGATTGCATCGTCACAGGCGCCGTCATGCTGATCTTACTACTCTCGCCAATTGCCGCTGTATTATTACCAAAGATATAGTCTGCTAAAATTTTGAATCCTTCGCGACTGGCAGATTTTTGATCACCTGTTACCCAAGTTTGCGCCACAATTTGCTCATCATAACGACGTAACTCAAAGTCATTTACTTGCGATAAAACGCTATAGTTTGGTTCTTCGATAGCCATGGCTGCTCCTGATATAAAGAATAAACCACTCATTAATAAGTAGATTATTTTGGTCATATTATTACTCCAACATCTACAAATGCGATCCAGCAACCTTCAATAATTCACTAGCATACTTTCTATTCTACCAACGACATAGTTACTACTTTACCAACTAGTCACCAGTGCTGTCTGTGTCTTTTGGTTGTGGCAAAGTGATATTAATAAAAAGCACATTGACCAGATATATCGATGACATTAAATATCCATGTCCAAAAAAATCCCTAATAATGCTATAATTAGCGCCATTTTCATAGCTTAGATAGCGGTTATCATATGCAATTTGTCTTACATAAAACGGCCAGCGGCGAAACGCGTGCACGTCGCGGTACCGTTCATCTCAATCATGGCGACGTGCAAACGCCTGCCTTTATGCCTGTCGGTACTTACGGTACGGTCAAAGGTATGCTGCCACGTGATATTGAAGCCATCGGCGCTGATATCATTTTAGGCAATACCTTTCATTTATGGTTGCGTCCAGGTACAGAAGTTATCGATAAATTCGGTGGTCTGCATAAATTCATGCATTGGGATAAGCCAATCTTGACCGATTCAGGTGGTTTCCAAGTATTCAGTCTTGGCGCGATGCGTAAAATCACCGAAGAAGGTGTTGATTTCAAATCTCCGATTGATGGTGCCAAAGTTTTTTTATCACCAGAAAAATCCATGCAGATTCAGTATAGTCTCAACTCTGACATCGTGATGCAATTTGATGAGTGTACGCCTTATCCAGCGACTCATGATGAAGCCAAAAAGTCTTTAGAATTATCACTACGTTGGGGACAACGCTGTGTTGACGAGCATCAAAAACTGGGCAGCACCAATGCCTTATTCGGCATCATTCAAGGCAGTATGTATCCTGATTTGCGCAAGCAATCACTTGAAGGTCTGCTGGAGATTGGCTTTGACGGGTATGCGATTGGTGGCCTGTCTGTTGGCGAGCCAAAAGATGAGATGATGGATGTCCTAGACTACATCGCAGATGATATGCCAGCCGATAAGCCACGCTATCTGATGGGTGTTGGTAAGCCTGAAGACCTCGTTGAAGGGGTGCGACGTGGTGTCGATATGTTCGATTGTGTCATGCCAACACGTAATGCGCGTAATGGTCATTACTTCGTCACAGGCGATACAGACAACGCGGGCGTGGTACGCATACGCAATAGCCAATATCGCAACGATGAAGGGACGCTGGACCCAGAGTGTGATTGTTATACTTGCCAAAACTTTAGCCGTGCCTATTTATATCATCTTAATAAGTGTAAAGAGATGCTTGGTGCACAGTTGGCGACCATTCATAACTTACGTTATTACCAGCGCTTGATGCAGGGTATGAGAGACGCCATTGAACAAGACAACTTTGATAGCTTTGTAAGTGATTTTTATAGCAAACGTGGACAAACTGTTCCTGAGCTTAATTTGCGTTAGGCTGTATTAATTTTGCTTTTTGTTCAGATTATTTAAACCTAAAAATACCAGTCAGTTTTCACTGACTGGTATTTTTTTATAATCGTTAAAGTCTTCAATATTCTAAATATCTTCAATACTCTAAAGTTTTAATAATCTAATGCTTTAAAACTTAAAAGTTATCATCTGGTACTTGATCCATTGGAATATCAGGATTGTTTCGCAGATGTATGATAGCAGCAATCAAGCCACCCCATATCAGGACCATTGAGATAATCATAAAAATAATCGCCGAAGTGCTCATAATAAATTCCTATTGAAATGTTAATCTATCTGCTAACTATCTGGTTTGACGACTAGCGCGCATCAGCAATGGCACGGGCTTTATCATCTTCTTCATCATGGACACCCTTCAAACGACTTAATATAAAGGCACCTAAGCCAAAGAATACGACGATACCCCAACCAAATAATAATAAAATAGTTGAAGAGTAACCTTCATAAGGTGTTTTAACCAAGTCAATAAACTTAAGACCTAGAGCGATAGTAAGTACAGTTGGCGTAATAACGGTCAACATAAATATCCATGCGCCGCCTAACTTAACGCTAGAAATACGATTGCTGTGGGCCAGTAAGCTTGGAATTTTATGACGATTAAACCAAGTGACTAAAACAATTGACATCAAACCACCAGCAACGATACCGATGTTATTAGCGAAGTGATCAATGACATCGACTAGCACCAATGAGCTACCAGTAGAGAAAGCAGAAATAGAGATGACCGCACATGCTCCGCATATGATACCAACTGCTTTTTTGCGTGACCAATCGAATTTGCTTTGGAAAGCAGAGATAGGTACTTCTAAAATACTAATCAAGGAGCTGATACCAGCCACGACTAACGAGCCAAAGAATAAGAAACCAACGAAATCACCGCTGGCACCCATGGTAGAAATGATTTTAGGGAAGACAAAGAATGCAAGTCCAACACCACCACTGGCAACTTCAGAGACATCCTGACCTGTCGACATCGCCATGAAACCAATAGCAGCAAAAATACCAATACCAGCAATAAGCTCAAACGAAGAGTTAGCGAAACCAACCACCAAACCTGCACCCGTTAAATTGGTGTTTTTCTGTAGGTATGAGGCATAAGTGACCATGATACCAAAACCTACTGACAATGAGAAAAACACATGACCATAAGCCGCTAGCCAAACATTAGGGTCTTGCATTTTGGTCCAATTTGGCTCAAAGAAGGCGTTCAAACCAATGACTGCACCTGGCAGGGTAACTGCTTTAAATACCATAACGCCAAATAATACTAGCAATAATGGCAAACAAATTTTGTTAGCAAGTTCAACACCTTTACGGATGCCACCAAACATAATCAATATAGAGACGCCCCAAACAATGACCAAACCTATAAACATCTGAGGCACAAATACCGACGTTAAGTCGCCAGTATGTTTTATGAAGTCACTGACGAAAAAGTTTGTGGTATCTTCGCCCCACTTTTGACCAAACGAGAAGAACATGTAGCTGCCGGCCCATACAATGACAGCTGCGTAGTAAATCGCAATCACGAAAGAGACCAACGTTTGCCACCAGCCCACAAATTGACCAGAAGGTGCCAGTTTCTTATAAGCACGAGGTGCGGCAGAGCGATATTTATGTCCTATAATATAATCTAGAAATAATAGCGGGATACCTGCGGTTAATAAAGCGATAAGGTAGGGCACCATAAATGCCCCACCACCGTTGTCATAAGCCACATATGGAAAACGCCATATGTTACCCAAGCCTACGGCTGAACCGACAGCGGCTATAATAAACCCAGTTCTACTGGACCAATTTTCCCTTTGCTCTGCCATACGACGCTCCTAAAATTTAATGGTAATTCCCTTTAAGTTATCAGCCCCATCAACAGACCAAGACAGATACTTAAAAAGACTACAAATTGACGGTTGGTTAAAATAAGTTACTAGAGTCTAACTGTATATAACTAGGAAGTTTCTGCTAAGCGATAAGAAAAGTCAAGCAGTTATAAACATAAAAAGCCATAACGATTGGTTATGGCTTTTGGTTATTTGATTTTCAAATCAATAAATTTTGTCAAATAGACTTTTAATAATTTATATACCTTGGATATTATATTTTCATGATTTTAACGGACAACACCGCGACCGCTTTTTTCTAGTGAATCAATAAGCAATTGAATTTTTGGCTCTTGTGGTAGCAACTCATTGTTTAGAACGTCAAGCGCTTGGCCAGTCGTCAAGCCTGATCTAAAAATCGTACGGTAAGCTTGACGCAGTAAATCGATAGTTTCTTTTGTCCAGTCTTTGCGACGCATGCCCTCAACATTGAGACCATGCGTTTTTGCTGGATTACCAGACACCATAGTAAAAGCTGCCACGTCTTTTAGAATAAGACTTGCACCACCAATCAGACTATAATCATCAACCGTACAAAACTGGTGAATACCTGAATTGCCACCGATAATCGTGTGATTGCCAATAGTAACATGCCCCGCCACACCGACATTATTGGCCAATACGTTATGATCGCCAATCACACAATCATGAGCCACATGCGTATTGACCATCAGCAAATTATGGCTACCAATTTTGGTCAATTCGCTGTCTTGTGCTGTACCACGGTGTAAGCTACAGGCCTCGCGAATGGTATTATGATCACCAATTTCAAGCCACGTGCGCTCGCCCGCGTACTTCAAATCCTGCGGGTCTTCGCCAATACTTGCAAACTGATAGAACTGATTGTATTGGCCAATACGAGTCAACTTGGTTACAACAACATGCCGATGCAAAACCGTATGTGCGCCAATGGTCACCTCATCACCGACGATGCAATAAGGACCGATGATAGCAGTCTCATCAATCTGAGCGGACGGTGAGATGAGTGCTGTTGGGTGAATCTGACTCATAATTTGGGCCTTTGTATCATTTAATGCAAGTAAATAGTAAAACAAAGACAGCCAGCTTAGTCTTATTAGATAAAATAAAACGGCTCCGCTGTCAAATATAACTATTAATTATCATTTTTGTTGCCCACTTTGAATAACACTTTTTCAATGTTATATTCAATGATGGGCATAGATCAGTAAGCAATTACTATTGTTCTTGACGTGCTATCATTATTTGAGCACTAGCGGCAAGTTCGTCTCCAACATGCACCGTACAATCAAACTTATAGATACCACGCTTTTGCATGACTGTTTTGGCACGAATCGTTAGTTGATCACCAGGAATAACTCGGCGCTTAAAACGAACTTTATCAACACCTGCAAACAGATACAAATAACCATCTTCTGCGGTCAACCCTGCACTAATAAACCCTAGTACCCCTGAGACTTGGGCCATCGACTCTACCATCAATACCCCTGGCATAATTGGTTCGTCAGGAAAATGACCATTAAAAAATTCTTCATTGATAGTGACATTCTTAATACCAGTAATACACTCACCCGGCGTACAATCAATGATCTTGTCTACCAATAAAAAAGGATAACGATGTGGCAAGTAATGCTTCAGGGTATGATAAGTTAATGGCAATGTGAGACCTTGCTCAGCCAAGCTTTTAACATCTTTATCAATAGGGCTATCTATATCATTGCTGCTCATAATGGCACTTCCTTGCTGTATGTTAAATCTTTATGTTTTATATATGTTTGAGCTAATCTTGACCGAGCTTGCGAAAACGTACTGCTGCCCGCCGCCAATTAGCAGTCGGCATGGCAGCTGTACCAGAGGAGTATGAACCCGCTGTTTTAATCGATTTCGTTACCATTGTCATCCCAGATAAAATGACATCATCTGTGATTTTGATATGGCCTGTAATACCGACAGCGCCACCAATGATACAACGTTTACCTATAATAGTACTGCCAGCGATACCCGTTTGGGCAGCGATAGCCGTACCATCACCGATATGCACGTTGTGGGCAACTTGTACCAAATTATCGATAATCACATGATTGCCAATGACTGTATCATCAATGGCACCGCGATCAATACAGGTTTGGCTACCAATTCGCACATGGTCGCCAATCACTACCCGTCCTAATTGAGCAATGCGTTCCCATCCAGTGGTGCTAGGATCGCTAGTAGGGGCAAAACCAAAGCCTTCTGCACCCACACTCACACCTGCATGCAATCTCACATGATTACCGATCAAACAATCATGCCCAATCACCACTTGCGACTTGATAACACAATCATGTCCGATGACAGTATTTGCCTCGATAACCACGTGAGCATCAAGTGAGCTTCGTGGACCAATCTGCACATTATCACCGATCACACAAAAAGGGCCAATATTGACTTGATCGCCAATCACTGCACTATCAGCAATCACAGCGCTAGGATGAATCCCATTAAACAATGATTCACGCGCAAACAGCTGACTGGCACCAGCATAAGCTAAATACGGGTTCGCGACTACCAGTGCTACCGCTGCCTCAGGTACTTGGTCACGATACTCTGCAGTGACCAACACGGCTCCTGCATCACTATTTGCTAGACTAGAAATATAGTGAGGATCCGCTAAAAAGCTTAATTGCTCGTGATCGGCAGTAATTAAACTCCCAACACTGTTAAATTCTTGACGTAACTGTTGAGCATCGATTTCAGCTTTATTAATAATAGGCTGACGCTGCTCAATTCGAGTGATAAGTTGCTCAATCGTGATCATAGTTGCTATTAATATTATGGTGAATAAGACAATCGCCAAGCTGAAAAGTCATCTTGGCGACTCAATGATATTTAATTGACGCTTCGTTCATGTAAATAATTTTATATCATTAATGCAATGCATTTGGACGATGACGGCTCAATTAGAAAGTATTACCAATCTGGAACTGCACTTTTTCAGTCTCGTCACCTTCTTTGTCACCAAATGGCACGGCATAACTGAGTGAGATCGGACCAATTGGTGTATACCAAGTCACGCCTGCCCCTGCACTAAAGCGCATTTTGTTATCTTGCGTCAATAATGGTACATCAGTATCGACACCAGTACTAGGATTAACAAAGGTGCGATCTTCTTTGTCAGTCGTATCAAATACCTGACCACCTTCAGCAAATATCACTGGACGGACTTGATCTGCCCAGTCACCCTTAAATGGCATTGGCAATATGAGTTCACTACCGAAGCTAACTAAGGCATTACCACCTACTTCTTCTGCTGAAAAAGTTTGATTGGCTGGGTCATTGATTGCATCAAAATAGGTTTGTGATTTTGGCCCAAGCGTTGAGGACTCATAACCACGTACCGAACCATAGCCACCAGCGTAGAAGTTTTCATAAAACGGCAAATCATTACCATAGCCAAGCTTGGTATAACCACGAGCAACCCAATCTTTATAGAAAGGATAATATATGTTGCCCGTATAAAGGAGTTTTTGATAACTGGCATCACCAAGACCGATGGTTCCATCTATCGTATGGCTCATACCTTTGGTTGGAAACACAGGGCGATCCAACGTACTGTAGTCCCAGCCAAGTAATAAATTATAGGTGCTGTAATCGTTTTTAAAGCCCGTACGTCCTGAAAGTGAATCGTCATCATTAACGAAGTCTTCAAACGTACCACCGTCATCAATAATTTGCTGTACGTTGGACACACCAAGGAAGCGACCACCGCGTATTGAAGTATTATCGACATTTAGACCAGCACTAACACGCTTGGTTTCATCGACAGGATAGCTATAATTCAGCGTTGCACCATAAGAGTCAGTCACATAGTTACTGACGTTTCTATCATCGAATTTAGTCTCACGATAATAAGCGCTAAGACCTTGTGATACGCCATTTTCAGTAAAGTATGGATCAGTATAGCCCAAGCTATAAGAGTCGCGTGTTTCTGAGCGTGATAGCGCAGCTTTGACGCGGTTACCAGTACCCATGAAGTTGTTTTGCGTTAGATCTAACTGGAAGGTAACACCACCACTTTGCGAGTAACCTGCTGCAATTGTTGAGCTACCAGAAGGTTGCTCTTCGACGGTATAGCTAACATCCACTTGATCTGGTTGATTAGGTACTGGTTTTACATCAACATTGACGGCTTTGAAGAAGCCAGTACGCATCAAGCGGGTACGTGACAACTGGATTTTTTCACTAGATGCTAGCGAACCTTCTAATTGACGCATTTCACGGCGCAGTACTTCATCTTGCGTTTTAATATTACCAGTGAAATTAATACGGCGAACATAGATAGGACGTGCAGGGTCAATAAAATAATCGATATCAACTACTTTCGTCTCATCATTGATGCGCGGTACCGGTCTGACCTGTGCTAAATAATAACCTTCATTACCATAACGACTCTTGAGTGCTGCCGTAGTAGCATCTAGCTTGGCTTGTGAGTACTTTTCATCAGGGGCAAAAGTGACCAGCTCTTTTAGCTCATTTGTATCAAATGTCGGTTTGCCCAAAAAGTTTACTTCACCAAATTGATACTGCTCGCCTTCACTCAGACTGACTTCAATAAAGACATTCTTTTTGTCTTCACTAATATTAAGGACCGCATTGTCTACTTCAAAACGTACATAGCCATCGTTTTGATAGAGCGCTTTTAGATTTTCTAAACTGGCAGCCAATTTTTCTTTGGCATAACGATCAGACTTAGACAACAGACGTGTCCAAGAAGATTCTTTGACGGCAAAGACATCTTTAATATCTTCGTCACTGAAGTGCTTGTTACCAATAACATTGATATCGACGACTTTGGCGGGCTTGCCTTCGATAAAGCGCACATCTAACTTGACGCGATTGCCATCAAGTACAGTTTGGTCAACCTCAATATTACTGTTGTAATAACCTTGGCTTATATACTGCTGCTGCAGCTCATTGGCGACGCCCTGTAGCGTAGCTTGCTTAAGCACGTTACCAGCAGCCAAACCTGCATTCTTTAGGCCTTGTTCAAGACCTTCTTTTGGAATGAGCTTATTGCCTTCAAAATTCACCTCAGCGATCATTGGACGCTCAACGACATCAAATCGTAGTTGACCACCTTCGACGCGGCTTTGAATATCGGCAAAGTTTTCGGTCGCATATAGCGCCTTAATACTGGCCGCCAAATTACTGTCATTAACCGTATCCCCTACCGTAATGGGTAGGACCGGATAGAGGCTATCGGGGGTTAGGCGTTGTAGGCCGTTGAAACCGATGTCAGTGACTACAAATTCTGCAGCATGCACGGGCATACTCATCATCGCTACAACTAACGGCAACCCTGCCGCGCTCATAAATAAAGGCGTACGCATAAACACTATCCGTCAATAAAAAACTTGCTTAAGTTAAGTTAAAAAGCACATATTGTCTAGCCCGTTTTGCATAAACGTCAACTTTATGCATGGGAGACTCAGGACACTTTATATAAAATGCATCACAAAATAAACTAAAAATTACGATTAGTACAGAGATCTTAATATAAAGCATTCGTTCTATTATACTAACGATCATCGCATAATTGACGTAGAGCCATTATTATATCGTCTTTTACCGATCATATGATTGATTTGTGAATCAAAACAGACGACTGATGTCATTACCAATTGCTAACACCATGAAACCTGCCAGCAAGAGTAAACCGATATTTAACCCGACCATTTGTACGCCTTCTGATAGAGGTTTACCACGAATCAGCTCAATGAGATGATACACAATATGACCACCATCTAATACCGGAATAGGCAAAAGATTTAGCACAGCAAGACTCAAACTTATCAAAGCTGCGGTAGATAATACCATCTGCCAACTGATATCAAAGCTTTGTTTGGCAACCTTGGCAATGGTAATAGGGCCTGATAAATTGTCCAAACCAATCATACCTGACAGCATTTTTCCCATTGAGCTCACCGTCATTACCGCTAACTGCTCAGTCTTTTCAAATGATTTAATCAAAGATTCACCAGGACCATAGACCACTGTGGTTTTATAGGCGTCAGGAATAACAATCTCAGACTGTGACACCATAGCACCAATTTGACCATAATCGTTACCCAAATTGTCTTTTTTACCTTGTGGCATAATCTGTAGTTGGATAGGTTTATCGCCGCGTAATACAGTAAAATTAAGCAGCGTTTCAGGACTGTCACGGATGATACGGGTAGCAGTGATCCAATCTTTGATTTCTTCGCCATTAATAGCGGTAATGCGATCGCCTTTTTGCAGACCTTGACGACTGGCGGCACCATCAGCCATCAGATCACCGATTATTGGTGCAATCTGAGGTTGCCACGGTAGCATACCAAAGCTGGTCAATGCATCTTTACCTTGCGACGCACCTTGCATAAACTGTGTCACTGGCGCTTGATACGTTTTGGTCGACTGACTGGCTTGTGTGTCTGACTGCAAGGTAATACTCACATTGTCTGTCTCACCCATACGTCCAGCAAGGCGATAGTTAATGCCTTCCCACGTTTGCACGTTATGGCCATCAATCGCGACAATCTTATCACCGATGGGTAACTGCGCGATTGCAGCGGGCGTATCAGGCAATACCTGCCCAATTTTGGTCGCCAGCTGCTCAGATGGGGTCATAAATAATACCCAAAATAGCGCAATAGCGATGATAAAGTTCATGATAGGACCCGCAGCCGCAATGGCGATTTTTTTGAGCGGATGCTGATGATTGAAGGCTAAATGTTTTTCATGTTCTGCGACATTTCCTTCGCGCTCATCAAGCATTTTGACATAACCGCCGAGCGGTAACACTGATATACGATAGTCAATGCCACTTTTTTTGCTGGTCCAACCAAAGAGCTTGGGGCCAAAACCGATAGAGTACGTCAGCACCTTAACGCCGCAAAGACGCGCCACGATATAGTGACCCCACTCATGTAAAGCAACGAGTGGGCCTAAGACAAATATTGCCGCAAGAAGCGTTAATAAAAATGTCATGCTATGTTCTCTATGAAGTTGCTTTTGATACGATCACGCCAGCTTTGTGACAAGCGCATCGGTATGGCGGCGGGCTATTTTATCAATCGCCAATATATCCTCTATATCAGCACTCTCATTTAATAACGGTACCTGTATCTCTGTTAGTGCTTGCTCATTGATATCAGCAATATCAGTCAAGCGAATTTGCCCATTCAAAAATGCAGCCACTGCAATCTCATTGGCGGCATTAAGTACGATCGTTGCTTGCGTACCTGCTTTCATTGCTTGACGAGCAAGGTGCAGACAGGCGAATTTTTGTACGTCAGGTTCAATAAACTCCAATCCACTTAGTGCAAACAAATCTAATGGTTTTGAGCCGCTATCAATACGATTAGGGTAGCTGAGTGCATGCGCGATGGGAGTTTTCATGTCTGGGCTGCCGAGCTGCGCTAAGAAGCTGCCATCGTTATATTCTACCATTGAGTGAATGATACTTTGTGGATGAATCACCACATTTATTCTGTCTTCAGGCAAATCAAATAAATGGCAAGCTTCAATTAACTCTAGGCCTTTATTCATCATCGTTGCAGAGTCGACTGATATCTTTTGTCCCATTGACCAATTTGGATGCTTGACCGCTTCAGCGACGCTTGCTTGCTGCATCTGAGTAAATGATTGCTGCAAAAATGGTCCACCAGAGGCTGTTAACCAAAGCTTACGCACACCGTGTTCTGACTGATGAATCTGAGTATTGTCTTGTTGAATAGCCAGTGGTAAACACTGAAAAATAGCATTGTGCTCAGAGTCCAGAGGCAACAAAGTAGCGTTATGCGTTTTGACTGTATTAATCATCACTTGGCCTGCCATCACCAACGCTTCTTTATTGGCAAGTAAAATACGCTTGCCTGCACGGGCTGCGGCCAAGGTAGACGGTAGACCTGCTGCGCCCACGATCGCTGCCACCACCGTATCGGTTTGCGAGTCGCTGGCAATATCTACCAGACCTTCTGAGCCGCCTACTACCTCAATATTTAGACCTGCTGCACTAAGACGCTGAGCAAAATCATCAATCGCTGCCGTCGGTACGTTAACGCGACTTGGCAAAAACTGCTTGCACAGAGCAAACAGCTTGTCTAAACGGCGATAGCCCGACAAAGCGTAAACCTCGTAGTGCTGAGGATGCGCCGCCAAGATTGCTAACGTGCTATCGCCAATCGAGCCTGTCGCGCCTAGTACAGCGATGCGTTGCGTCATAACAATCAATGCCTGTAAGTAATATTATAAAAAACAAATAACAAGAGGATAAATAAGGAAAAAAAACAGTGATATATAGTAATAGATGAGACTAAATAATCAGCATATACCAGCTAATACCTCAGTTCACCTACTATAAAATAATCGCGCTCACCTTGCCAGCTTAGACGACTATCAGACCGAGTTGCTGTATCGCCCAAAAACCAAGCGCAAATATCGGCGTGGCAGATAAAAGCGAATCAATGCGATCAAGTATTCCACCATGTCCAGGCAATATAGTTCCCGAGTCCTTCACCTTAGCACGGCGTTTAAGCATTGATTCAAACAGATCGCCAAGTACTGATGCCAAAATGGTTAGCACAGACAATGCCACAAAAGCAATCAAAGGCATGCCTGTCAGATGTAGTTTAAAGACACTGATGCCGACAACCACTATCAAACCAGTCACTAAGCCGCCCGCCAATCCTTCCATACTCTTATTGGGTGAGACATTTGGGGCCATTTTGCGACGACCAAATTTACGTCCAACAAAATAGGCGCCACTATCAGCACACCAGACCAATAAGAACACATACAACAACCACCAAGCTGATAGTTGCCACAAATAAAACATAGCGGTAATGGATGCCGTCAATATTACCGCGCCCATCAATGCCAGTTTTTTACCATACCAATTGGTATGTGTTGGAAAAGCATTTACCCAAGACAGTGCCATTAGCCATATTGCAATTGAAGCAATCCACCAAAACAACCAAGTAACTTTAAAAAGTAATGATACCGATGTCAGTATCAATACCAATAATACAAATACGGGAGGCTGACGCCATGTTGGCATCAGCTTTGTCCATTCATGAGCGGCAATAATGACACCAATGGCTAACAATGGTGCAAATAATATAGGAGTTTGGCTCGCAAACATTGCAATACCAACGATAATAACGAGAATAATTGCCGTCTTAATTCGTTGCCACATACTTATTGAGCCTTATAATAATGAAGAACGTATGACCAAAAGTGGATTATAACAGCCAATCTACAATAGCTCTCTAATAGCAATTAACACTCATTAAAGCGGTTAATTATTTCACAAACAAGGCGTATTAACTACTGATAGCATACTTACTTTGTAAGATATAGAACAAACGCCTGAAACAGTCGCTATGTTCATGCGTCTACTGCTATGTCACCATCTGTTCGCTGGTTTTGCCAAAGCGGCGCTGACGCTGAGCGAAATCCGTTACCATCATTGCCAGCTCATCTGCTCCAAAATTTGGCCATAACGTTTGGGTAAAGAACAGCTCCGCATAGGCTGATTGCCACAACAAAAAATTAGAAATTCGATGGTCACCGCCTGTACGTATCAACATATCTACGGCTGGCGCATCTGCTAACTGGACGTATTTGCCAAGCATGTCCTCATTAATCTCTTCAGCACGCAATTGCCCTGCTTGTACTTGCTGTGCTAATTGTTTTGCTGCATGGGCGATGTCCCATTGTCCACCGTAGCTGATGGCAATGACCAATGTCATGGCTTCAAATGTTGCCGTTTTCTCTTCTGCATCTATCATCAATGCTTGCAAATCATCACTAAGTTGACTGCGATCACCAATAAAACGCAAGCGAATACGGTACTCATTCATACGCGGTATTTGCTCATAAATAGTCGATGCCAACAGTTGCATCAATAGAGCCACCTCACTCGGCGGGCGTTGCCAATTTTCACTAGAAAAAGCAAAAACTGTTAATACTTCGATACCGGCATGGACACAGTACTCGACAATAGGGTCTAACGCCTCTTTGCCAGCCACATGCCCTTGACCTTTTCCTAAGTCATTGGCTTTACCATAGCGATTATTACCATCCATAATGACAGCAAT
The DNA here is from genome assembly GCF_904846225.1 of Psychrobacter immobilis. Lineage (GTDB taxonomy): Bacteria > Pseudomonadota > Gammaproteobacteria > Pseudomonadales > Moraxellaceae > Psychrobacter > Psychrobacter immobilis_F. Next base: position 266,323 of record NZ_CAJGZJ010000003.1, read on the forward strand.
ATGACGCGGAAGAAGATCAGAAGCCAAAAATGTTGAAGCGGACATAGGCAAACTTGCTTATTGTTGAGTTAAGGTAATAATAACGTGCGCTGTGGCGGTTAAAAAGCACAATACATCTAATTCACAAACTTATCATAAACTCGTCGTTAGACTTTCTATCGTTTACAAAATATGGTTTATGAGATATACCCTAGTGTACATAATAATAAGCAGCCAATAGCACTGGCACATTGGCTGCTTAACGTTAGAGATGTGATTTAACGGGTTATTGCCATAAACGACAAGATGGTCAGTGTTTAAACACTCATCAAATCGCTTTCTTTTTTGCTCAGACGGCTATCGATGGTTTCGATATACTTGTCAGTAATTTTTTGAATATCATCGCTGGCACGGCGCTCATCGTCTTCTGATATCTCTTTTTCTTTCGCCAACTCTTTGATGTCATTCATCATATCACGGCGGATATTACGGATAGACACGCGGCTACCCTCAGCTTCTCCGCGAGCAAGCTTTTGCATATCGCGACGCGTCTCTTCTGTCAACGCTGGCATCGGTACACGAATGACGTCAGCAGTCATCGGATTCAGACCCAGATCCGCTTCGCGAATGGCCTTGTCAACTGCTTGAACCATCGTACGGTCAAATGGCTGCACCAGTAGCGTACGTGAGTCTTCAACGTTCACACTGGCCACTTGGTTCAATGGCGTAGCAGAACCGTAGTAGCTGACCATCACACCCGACAACATACCTGGATGCGCGCGTCCTGTACGGACTTTGCTAAAGGTGTTCTCAAGCGCTTCCAACGTTTTTTGCATACGCGCTTCGCCGTCTTGCTTAATCTCTGTAATCATTATGTGTCCTTATTTATCGCTACCGACAAATCATTCATTATTGTTAGTTATAAAAAGTTATTAAGGTATTTACTATTATATAAATTGTCACTTCATATAATAGTTATGCCAACGCTTGCTATATTAATGAAAAACGCGCGTGCCTTCATTTTCGCCCATAATGACATTTAGTAAGGCGTTAGGCTTGGTCATATCAAAAACTTGTAGCGGTACATTATGCTCACGGCATAATGCAATAGCGGTTAAATCCATGACACCCAGTTTTTGCTCTAAGACTTCATCAAACGTTAAACCGTCATATTTGACCGCATCAGAATGTAGGCTTGGGTCTTTGTCATAAACACCATCTACTTTGGTCGCTTTCAAAATCAAGCCTGCTTCAATTTCGATACCGCGCAAGCAAGCAGCTGTATCTGTGGTAAAGAATGGGTTACCCGTGCCCGCGACAAAGATACACACTTCACCGTTTTTAAGATAACGAATCGCGTTACGGCTGCTATAGCTTTCGGTCACCTCACCGATTGGTAATGCTGACATCAAGCGCGTTTTAATATTACGGCGCTCAAGCGCATCACGCATGGCAAGCCCGTTCATAACGGTTGCAAGCATACCCATCTGATCGCCAGTGACTCGACCAACCAAGCCTTCTTTTTGTAACTGCGCGCCGCGATATAAGTTACCACCACCAACGACGATACCGACTTGCACACCAAGACCGCGCAAGTGGGCGATAGACAAGCTCATTTTATCGAGTACTTCGGTATCAATACCCATGTCTTTGCTGCCAGCTAAAGCTTCACCTGATAGTTTCAACAAGATACGAGAGTAACGCGGGTTTTTGTCAGACATGAGGTCACCTTGTTAGCATTAAATTATAATTAAAGTCATTGGTAAAACACAAATAGCGTTTGGCCGTATCGCCCCACTGCATATGAGGCGTATTAAAAAGGCTAAATTGCGCTAATTGTAGCAAAAACTGCCCGCTGTTGGGCAATTTTCACGCTTAAATCGTTACGGCTTTTTAACCTTTATAACTGGCAAATAAATCATATTCGCTAGCATCATCAATAGTGACCGTTAAAAACTGCCCAATTTTTACTTGAGCGGTAATATCATCAACATAGACATGACCGTCAATCTCTGGCGCATCCGCGTAACTACGGCAAATCGCAATACCTTCATCGCTATCAATTTCGTCAACCAATACCGTTAAGGTTTTACCGACTTTCTCTTGTAGTTTTTGCGCTGAGATCTCTTGTTGTAGCGCCATGAAACGCTCATAGCGTTCTTGCTTGACCTCTTCAGGGACATGATCTGGCAAATCATTGGCGACCGCGCCTTCAACTTCTGAATAAGTAAATGCACCAACGCGATCAAGACGCGCTTCGACCAACCAGTCTAGCAAGCACTGGAAATCCTCTTCTGTCTCACCAGGAAAGCCCACGACAAAGGTCGAACGAATGACGATATCAGGGCAAATCTCACGCCACGCTTTGATCCGCGCCAAGGTGTTTTCGCTGTGTGCCGGACGCTTCATGGCTTTTAGAATGCGATGGCTGGCATGTTGAAATGGTATGTCCAAATAAGGTAGCAGCTTCTTCTCACCCATCAATTCAACGACTTTATCGACGTGCGGATATGGATAAACATAATGTAGACGCACCCAAATACCCAAGTCATTCAATGCTTGGCACAGGTCATAAAACTTCGACTTCAGCGGCATACCGTTCCAAAAGCTGGTTTTATACTTTAAATCCAGCCCATAAGCAGAAGTATCTTGCGAGATAATCAGCAATTCTTTCACGCCAGCGTTTTTGAGCGCCATCGCTTCATTCATGACACTATCAATCGGACGCGAGACCAAGTCACCGCGTAAACTTGGAATAATGCAAAAAGTACAACGATGGTTACAACCTTCAGAGATTTTTAGATACGCATAATGACTTGGCGTTAATTTAATACCCGCCTCATTAATCAGGTCTATTTTTGGGTCGTAGTTGGCATCCAAACTGCGGTTTGGCTTAGGCACATGCTGCGCAACCGCCGTAATTACTTCATCATAAGCATGAGCGCCAGTCACTGCGAGCACTGCTGGGTGCATCGCACGGATTTTGTCCGCTTCTTTACCCAAACAACCGGTGACAATCACTTTACCGTTTTTGCTAATAGCCTCACCGATTGCATCGAGCGACTCTTGTACCGCTGACTCAATAAAACCGCAGGTGTTGACCACGACAAGGTCTGCGCCTTCATAATCGCTAGCAACTTGATAGCCATCACGGCTGAGTTCCGTGATAATACGCTCACTATCCACCAATGCTTTTGGACAACCTAATGACACAAAACCAATCTTTGGCGCTGTGTTAACGGGTGCATTAGCAGTCGCTGCTGAAGTGGCTGAAACCACATTGCTGCTTTGTTCAATGCTACGGTTTTGGTTATGATTGGCTTTATGATGATAAGGCTGGGCACTATCCGCCGAGCTTTGCACAGGCGTTACTGTCGGTTTGGCAGGATTAAAAATAGTGGCAGTGTTTTTTGACATAGAAGCTGTTGGCGTAGAAACTGACGGTGAGGTGGTAACAGTCGTATTGATCGACTCGATAGAAGTTTTAGGCATGGCTGACCTTGCTAGAGAAAAATGGCTGTGCGCATTGTACGTTTTTTTTGCAAAAATCGCCAGTTTTGCCGCTCTATAGCGTTGATTTGTGGTTAAATATTATATCGAGCACCTTTTTATTCTAGGTATTATTCATGACAGCTGATTCAATAACCAAAAAACCAACCCCTGACCTAGCATTTATATCGCAGCATTTGTTCACAGCTATATTATGGGTCGATGATTCACTCTCCATCACTTGGTTGAACACCCAAGCTGAACAATTACTCGCTATCAGCAGCGGCAGGTTACTCAATCAGTCTATATTGACCCTGCTTGCACCCGAGGAATTAAAAGACAGCACGACTACCCATAATGACGATAAAAAAGAGCAAACTTATTCTTTGGCTGAACGTTTTAGTCAAGCAAAGCAATATCAGCAGCCGTTCATTGATCATGATCACATCATAAATACGCCATTGAATGGCAATTTGCCTCTCTCAATCGACTATAGCGTGACGCCTGTCATCTACGAGCAGCAGGCTTATTTTATCATTGAGATGTGGGGTAAAGATCGCCAAAGTCGCATCTCAGAAGAACAACGTCAGCAGCAACAATATGGCGTCGCCCGTCACATGCTACGCTCGGTCGCTCATGAAATCAAAAATCCGCTGGCTGGTATTCGCGGAGCCGCACAATTATTACAACGGAAATTTATCAAATTCAGTGACACGACTACTCTTAACTCTCAATCTTTTGGAATTATAGCCAATCCAAAATCTGTATTGAATAATGATGAAAGCCCGCAAAAAATCGCTATAAAACTCCGAAACTATACCGATATCATAATCTCAGAGACGGATCGCTTAACCCATCTTATTGGACAATTCCTTGGCTCCAACCAACTGCCAAATTGGCAAACGCTTAATATTCATGAGCCACTGGAGCATGTGCTAACCTTGGTACTTAATCAGCATCCACAAGTGACGTTACAGCGCGATTATGATTTGTCGTTGCCGGAGCTAAGTGCAGACAAAGACCAATTGATTCAAGTGTTTTTGAACCTCATTAATAACGCTTGTGAATCGATGACTGAGTTTGCACAAATGCTCAAACAAAAAGAATTATCCGAATCTAATACGGTACAATTTGCTATATCACAGACGGACAGTGAGGGTGATGACGGCGACTCCAACTACCAGCCGACGCTACATATTCAAACACGAGTGGCTTTTCAACACACCATCAGTGGGCAACAACACAAACAAGTCCTGCAAGTTAATATTACCGATAATGGCTCAGGGATTGATCCTGCCCTCATCGGACAAATATTTTTTCCCATGGTGACCAGTCGTGCGGCAGGGACTGGCCTTGGATTATCCATTGTGCAAGATATCATTAGCCATCATCATGGTATGATTGATGTCAGCTCCACTCAATCGCAAAACCCTAGCCACAGTGTCAAAGACAACCTTAATCATAATCAGACACGTTTTACGCTATATCTGCCGTTTAACCAGCCAGTCATTGAATCATAAACAATGTGGATATGTAAAATTGCTAAGCCGTAAATTTCTACCTCATAAACCTGAACCAACTCATTGCTCATTAGGCCTGATACATGACTCAATATAACGACAAGAATAATCCTAAAAGCGATCATCAAGTATCGAACGGTCACACACTAACTGACCCGACCATAAAAGTAACGGTTAATAATGACCCTAATGATAGCTCGGCTACTTTGTGGCTCATCGATGATGACGCTGCATTACGAATGGTACTGGCTGATACTTTTGAAGATGCGGGATTGACCGTTATTAGTTTTGCGCAAGCGCAGGCAGCATGGACGCGCCTCAATGACATTTTACAACAGCAAGAGTCAGCCGAACGATTACCAGATGTGATATTGACCGATATTCGTATGCCGATGATGGATGGTTTGTCCTTTAGTGATTGGGTAAATCAGCATTTCCCTAAGCTGCCAATTGTCATCATGACCGCGCATTCTGACCTCACCTCTGCTATTAATAGCTATCAGACGGGCGCATTCGAATATCTGCCGAAACCCTTTGATTTGGATGATGCGGTCGCAACCATTTATAAAGCCATTAATTATCAGCCAAATATGGTTGTGAAAAATGACATAGCTGAGCCTAAAACTCATATAACCACCAATATGTCATCTGACAATAATTCGACATTAAATAACACCAAAACCACACCTATCAGCAAAGCCAATCCAGTAAGCAAAACCCATAAATCTACTACCAACAAACCGACCAGTAAGCCTAACAATAATAAAGCTGCCATTAAAACCGAAAGCAAAGCTAACGATAATCCCAGTGGCATCATTGGTCAATCACAAGCCATGCAGACCGTATTTCGTGCTATTGGCAGACTGGCTCACTCACCTATTACCGTGCTAATCACAGGAGAGTCAGGGACAGGTAAAGAGCTGGTCGCCAGCGCTTTACATCAGCACTCTCCTCGTAAACAGCAGTCTTTTATTGCCCTAAACATGGCCGCCATTCCGCATGATTTGATTGAGTCTGAGTTATTCGGTCACGAAAAAGGCGCTTTCACTGGAGCGACAACGACACGGCAAGGTCGTTTTGAGCAAGCAGATGGCGGGACGTTGTTTTTGGACGAAATCGGTGACATGCCATTTAGCACCCAAACCCGTCTGCTACGAGTACTCGCTAATGGGGAATTTTATCGTGTGGGTGGGCAGCAGCCGGTCAAAGTAAATGTGCGCATCATTGCTGCCACTCATCAAAATTTAGAAGAGCTGGTAAAACTGGGCCGATTCCGTGAGGATCTATTCTATCGTCTAAATGTCATTCGTCTGCCACTGCCGCCGCTGCGGACGCGGCCTGAGGACATTCCTGCATTGACCATCTACTTTATGCAGCGCGCTGCAGAGCAAATGGATACCGCACCAAAGGCGCTACATCCTACGGCACTACAAATGATGCAGGCTTTTGAGTGGCGTGGTAATGTACGCCAGCTGGAGAACGTTTGCCTATGGCTAACCGTGATGGCTACTGGCGATACCGTCATGGTTGAAGACCTACCACCAGAGCTACTCGAAAATACTCCTTCGAATTATCCACAGCAAAACAGTGATGCCATCAATAATCACCGTCAAGATAGCCAAGCTCATACCATTTCTGATAGCTCAAGTTGGCAGCAAGCATTGGCGATCTGGGCTGAACAATCGCTACAAAAAGGGGAAACCGATATTTTGCAAATGGCAGCGCCTGAGTTTGAACGAGTCCTACTCATAGCCGCGCTTAAACATAGTGGTGGCAAAAAGATAGAAGCCGCCAACTTACTTGGCTGGGGACGCAATACACTGACACGTAAGTTGCAGCAATTAGACGTCTCTTCATAATGAAGAAATAAATAGTGATAAAAGAGCTAAAAACGTCAGATGAAAAATTTAGTAATATCATCTACTTATAACAGACAGAAAAAATAATCATCAAATAATTAAAAATAATGACGAAAAGGGCTTGCCAAAACATTCAAACTCTATATAATAGCCAACCACTGAGACGCACTACCGAATCAGTTAACTGTCTAGATAGCATTTGAATTTAACTGCTTTTGATGATAGAGTAACGAAAATGGGGCTGTGGCGGAATTGGTAGACGCACCAGATTTAGGTTCTGGCGCCGTAAGGTGTGAGAGTTCGAGTCTCTCCAGCCCCACCATTTTCGGATAGTACATCTTAGATCAAATATTAAAGCCTGCTTTTTAGCAGGTTTTTTTGTGTCTGGCGTTTTCCTAACATACAGCCAAAGAATCATTTGCTTCAAAACTATCCCTACCTTCTTACTTTTTCTCTAATGCAACTTCCATACTGTACAAAAACCATAAAAAACTACAATATAGTAATATATGTATTTTTTTAGCAATAATAACGATTAATTATATACATTAGTTAACTTTTTGTTTACATTGTTAACAATAGCCTTAGGTATTAGATACTTTATAAGAATCGTACTTAAGTAATAAGGTTAAGTTTATTGATGGTACAAAAGGAAAGATAATGAAAGCTATAGTTGCGTTATTGGCTACCCTATCATTGGTTGGTTGTGTTTCAGCCTCTGAGCATGCCGCACAAGTCCAAAACAATGGAAACATTTCTGTAGGAGTTGTTCAAAAACAGATCAAAGTTGGAATGAGTGGCGCAGATGTATTACAGGCGCTTGGCTCACCAAACATGGTTTCTACAGATGATCAAAGAAGAGAGGTTTGGGTTTACGATAAAGTAGCAACAGATACCGTGCAGTCATCCAGTACAGGTTGGATATTTGCTGTTCTAGCTGGTGGCCAGACTAGCTCAGGAGCATCATCTAGATCACAAAGAACGTTGACTATCATAATAAAATTTGATGAGCAAAACTTGGTAAGAGATTTTGCCTACCATTCCTCAAAATTCTGAAGGCAAGCTAAATGAAAAAACTAAAATATATAGTTGTTGCTTGTGCTTTAGGAATAACAGGTTGTGCAACAACTGCACCAGAAAACTTATTTCAAGTAGCAGAGACGTCTCTACAAGATCGACAAATGCAGTCGAGATTTTTCGAAACAAGCAATGAAGTAGAGCTTCTTTCGGCTGGAGTAGCCGTGTTGCAAGACATGGGATATTCAATAGATGAAACAGAGACAAAATCAGGTGTTGTGACTGCATCTAAAACTGTAGATGCTACTAACAATGCGCAGATAGCGGGTGCTGTATTACTAGCTGTACTTGGTGGTGGAAATATGTCAATTGATAGTCAGCAACAGATAAAAGTTAGTTTCGTAACATTACCGTCTAAAAACAATAAAAACGGCTATTTAGCTAGAGCTACTTTCCAACGCATTGTGACGAATACTCAAGGGCAGGTAACCAAAGCCGAAACAATGAAAACCGAAGAGCTATATGCTGAGTTCTTTAACAAACTATCTAAATCAGTCTTCTTAGAGGCTCAAAAAATATGAATCCATTAAAAATAGCTTTATTCGCAGCTTGTCTAACTTTAACTACTGGTTGTGCTACAACTCATGATGCCAGAATTTTAGGCGCTGACAATCAAGTGGAATTACGTAGTATGCAAACTAGATCTTTTGATACTAATGATAAAACTATAGTTGTTAGAAATGTCATATCAACGTTACAAGATTTAAGCTTTGTAATTGATAAGGCTGACACTGACCTTGGTACGATTTCAGCTACTAGATTACTCAGTGGCAACAAGGTAAGAATGACTGTAACCGCTAGACCTTCTTCTTCTGCTAATTCTGTAATCGTTAGAGCCAACGCTCAGTACAACCTAAAGCCAATTGAGAATCCTAAAATATATCAAGACTTTTTTTCGGCTTTATCAAAGTCGCTTTTTTTATCAGCTAATGCTATAGAGTAAAACATGGCATCCTAACCAATAAAAACAAGAAAACCTACTAAATAGTAGGTTTTCTTATTTAACATCCACATAAAACTGTACTCTTAGCCAGTTCATAATCGCTCTAAATCCTTAATCATCTCATCCATACTCTCATACCGCCTCTCTACCCGCTTCGCCAACGCCTTATCGATAATACTTTGATAGTGAGCACATTCTATCGGTAGTTTTGGAATCGGTTGCTGGCAGTGCTGAATTGCCCAATCCATCATTGGATCGCTACTTTGCGTATTTATCTTAAAAGGTCGATTGCCCACCAATATCTCAACCATCATGATGCCCAACGCGTAGATATCGCTTTGGGCAGTAGCTGCTTGCCCTTGCCAACGCTCAGGCGCGAGATACGCTGGCGTACCAGCAAGGTTTGCTTCTCTTGGTTTATCAACTCTCTCTGCCAAGGCAAAATCAGTTATTAATAAATCAGCCATTTTTCTGCTATTTTCAGCCTTGTCCACTGAGTGACCATCTAACAAAATATTGCTGGGTTTAATATCATTATGTAGCCAGCCAGCGTTATGTAAATTGGCTACGAGATGGGCCGTTTGATTAATAAAATTATGTTTTTGCTTGTCTGTTAATAACAAATGATTTCGATTGATAAGCTGCTTCGCTAAATTACCATTTACATAATAAGGCATGACCAAAACCGTTAATTGCTGGCTTTCTCCCAATGCTTGGATAGCCAAGTTATGGTAGGCTGATACAGATGGTGTGATAGTATTAGATTGATTTTTCTGCGAAATATGTAACGCTCTTAAAACGCTTATTTCATGATTTAAATCTGAGGCACTTTGAGGTGTATCTAAAGTGATATCATTAGCGCATAACTGCCATTTAATCATCACGCTACCGAACTGCGGATGCTTTGCGCGCGTTAACCCTTGATAACTATTCTTCTCAATAATAGGCGTTTTGACTGTCTTCGTTGGCACAGTAGTTTGCTGACCAAGTCGCTGATGCGCTATTTCAGTATATTGCCATACTGACAATGCTTGAGTAATTGCTGGCAATAGCTGCTGAGCTTGCGCTTGCAATACTTGTATAATAGACGAATTACTGGCATTATTTTTCATAGCATTGTTTTCATATTACAACGAAGTCCTGACAAAACTGCTATCGCCTAATTTAAACGTAACTTTAACTGTTAGAGTCATTATGTCGCAACCATCCAATTCATCTAATCCGCCCGTGCATTACGCTCTGCCGACTCCTTTATTGGATTTACTCAGTCAATACTTAAAAGAGCAGGTCACGCCAACTATTGAGATCGATCCTACGCAGTTGGCCTATCGCTGGGTTGGTGGTCATAATGGTCATTTAGAACCACTGGCGGTCAATCTGTTTTTAAATTTAGATGACTTACATGGTATTGATACCCAAAAGTCAAAATTGGTACAAAATACGCGCCAGTTTCTAAAAGGCTATCCAGCCAATCATGTGCTGATGACGGGTACGCGCGGTGCGGGTAAATCTTCACTGATTCGCGCATTGCTACAAGCCTACCATAGCGAAGGATTACGCATTATTGAGATTGCCCGTGATGATCTACAGGTATTAGACAAGATTCGTGCGGCAATTAATGCACTGCCAGCGAATTGTGGTTGTCGCTACATCGTATACTGTGATGACTTGGCATTTAACGGTCAAGACGAAAGTTATCGTACTCTAAAAAGCGTACTTGATGGCTCGCTGGACTCTGAGCAAGACAAATTACTCGTCTATGCCACCAGCAATCGCCGACGTCTGCTACCGCAGATGATGAAAGACAATCTCGACATTTATAATGGGCAAACCGATGAAGTTAATCCTTATGAAACCATCGATGAGACCGTGTCATTATCGGATCGATTTGGTTTATCACTCACCTTTCATCCGATGGATCAGCAGACTTATTTACAAATTATTCACCATTATCTCAGCCTAGAGCAACAGAGAATTTCAGCCAAAATTGATACTGATATAGAAATTAATTTGCAAGATAATAATCTGCCCGACACGATCAGAGCTGATGCCCTACGCTGGGCTTCCGAACGTGGTGGGCGCTCAGGACGAGTGGCTTATCAATTTAGTCGTTATTGGAGCGGTAAAACACAATTGGCTATTGACGACAATAAGGACTAAATCATGTCGCATTATCGCGTACAGAACCTGAATACTGTACGCGGTCGTTGTCTTCACTGTCTATCAAGTCGCTTGCACCATTGATGATATATTGATCAAAATCTGCGGCCAGCCATAAGTTACCTTGATAAACGCTTTCGGCATCTTGACGAATATGCCCCATGTTTGGTGTGCTGCTACTCGGATTGTCAAAGCGCTGATAGCGAGCACTAAAATGTGTCAGAATTAAATTCTTGACGTTCGCATCTTGAGCAAATTGACCCACCAGTTGCGCACTACTATGCATCGGATCAAAGTCTGGATTTTTAGACTGAATCTTAGTTAAGACTTCATGGGTATAAGTGCCTTCATGTACCAATAAATCAGTATCAACGACTGCCGCTCTTAGACAATCTGGCGTATCGTTATCTCCAGCGACCACTATCCGTGTACGCTGCACCTCATTATCAACATAATCTGCTGAGCGTAGTTGCCGACCGCCATCGGTTATCACATCGTTGCCTTGTTGTAGCTTGCCCCATAGCGCTCCTGCTGGAATGCTTTCTGCTATCAACTTATCCGCATTAAGCAAGCGGCGACTGATATTTTGAGTAATGCCAAAGCCATAAGAGGAGACGCGATGCGATAGTGGCGTGATATCGATACTCAGCTGATGCTGATCGTTTAAAGTGATCTCAACCTTACCTGCTTGTGTTTCTAATAATTCTTCAATCGCTATAAAATCAATAGCAAAAGGGAAATACAGCTCTGTAGTCAGCTTGATAGCCTCAAGTAGCGTAGCGATGGCTTTTGGTGCGATTAAAGTCAGCGGATCGCGACGCCCTGCCATCGCCGCACTTGCCAGCAACCCTGGCAGACCATAGCAATGATCTCCATGCACATGTGTGATACAAATAGCGCTCAGCTGATGAATGGACAGCTTGGTATGCAACAACTGATGCTGAGTGCCTTCTCCGCAATCTATCAATATCCAAGGACGTAGTTTACGACTTTCTTGCTTCGAGCCTGAAAAAAAAGGATTCAGGCACTCAATTGCTAATGCTGTCACGTTACGCTGTTTGGTCGGTACACCTGCCGATGTACCCAAAAAAGTTAGCTTTAGCACAGGCGATTTCTCTTATTTATAACACTCACGCGCTATGACAATTGGCATATCATTGTTTTTTGGCCTTCGACCATTTGACCGCCATTGGCCGTACATTCATTGACCATATTTGACTCATAAGACTTCCAACCTCCATAAAAGCTGGCGACACACAGCAGAACCACCAATATCTTTTGTGTCCATGACTTAATGGAGACTTGCTGTGCACGGATTTCTTGATCGCGAAGATCACTATCATCGATATTTGCGTTATGTTTAGTCAGTTTATTCTGATCGTTCATGGCCCTGCCTTTTATATATGCTATTGTTGAATATAAATCAAAAATGCTCACAATAGCACATTATTTATTCAAAACTTCGGTATCTTTAAAATTGTGGCGTACCGCCTTTTTCTTCAGCACGCTTAAAGGCTGGACGTTCTTGACAGCGTTTGAGCCAGTTCAATAGATTGGCATATCTGACTCGATCCATTCCTGCACGCGCATTAGACGCGGCGACCACGATGTACATTTGAATGTCGGCTGCACTAAACATTTCACCTGCAAACCAGTGATTGTCTTGTAAATGCTGCTCCATCAGATTCAAGTTATTGATGATGTTATTGTTAATCATTCCATCTTCAACCTGTTTACGAATACCTTTACTGATTGGTTTGATAAGCATGGGTGATCTTTCAACCACTTTGCTAAAGACTAGACGCATCACCAATGCTGGCATCGCAGTGGCTTCTGCAAAATGCAGCCAAAAAGTATAAGCTTCCCACGCCGCTTCGTTGTCATCAGAAGGCTTGAACTGATGCTCAGTATCATAATGTCTAAGCAGATACTCAATAATAAATCCTGACTCAGCCAGCGCGCGACCATCAACTTCTAGTACAGGCGTGTGTCCTAGCGGATGCACTTTTTTGAGGCTATCAGGCGCGAGATAAGCTTTAGTGCGCTCATAGCTGGTCAGCTTATAATCCAGCTCCAACTCTTCTAACAACCATAAAATACGAAATGAGCGCGAATTGTTTAAATGATGCAGATTTAACATAAACCGTCCTAGTTATATGATGAATAAACGATAATATCTTATATAGGGTGCCACGCATTCAGTTAAGCATGACAACACTAACATCGATAATAGCGTAATTAATCCACCTTTAACATAAGAACTGCGTAGATCACTGACAAAATACCATGTCTACCAAGTCAGGTTAGTAATCTCTATAATTGAGCTTAAATAAAGTAGCCAGCATTACTCTACATGCAACGCTTCAATCTTGCGTGCCATCTTGTCTATCTTTTGCTGATACTTTTTAATTTTGCGAAATCGGTGAGCGATTAGTACACCTTTAATGCGACGATTTTTGAGACGACGACGCGGCGGAAAGCTGCCCACTTGTGGCTCATTGTAACCATGTAAGCGGTCATCACGTTTGCGAGCCAAATAACCAAGTGCGCTATCAGCAATCATAATAAGCAATGCGACGAAAATCATGCTGTACATCAGCATGGAGCCACCTTCTTCTAAGCCACGATCCAAAATAACCATAGAAAATATGAACAAGAATATCGGCTCAAGGTAGCATAATGTCCCAAATAATGAGACAGGTAGCTTTTGGCTTGCGACCATTGTCAGTGACATCGCAGCGGTGCTGATAATGCCTAATAGTGGCAATAGATACCAAAGCTTGCTGTTAGAGATTGCTACCTCAAAACCACCATTCATGTACAGTGCCACTAGAACCACTGGAGAAAGCAAAATCAGATCAGAGACAAGGCCAGTAATCGGCGGCACTGCCAGTTTGCGACGTAGCAGATAATAAGGAGGATAGCCCAAACATACAAACAAGGTTGCCCAAGAAATAGCACCATATTCAAAGATATCGTAAGCGATGCCAATACCTGCACATACAATGGCAGCCCACTGCAGTAGACTCATATCTTCATTATAAAAGAATCGACCAACGACGATCATAATCATGGGGTATAAAAAGTAACCCAACGTCACCTCCAGCCCCAAACCATTGACGGGCGCCCACATAAATATCCATATCTGCGCACCCAAAATGGGTGTGGGCAATATAAATAAAAACCATTCTTTTGCATTCTTCAATGTTTTTAGATAGTCAAAAATATGCTGCCACTGCTTTAATACACTGACCAGTAGCACCAGACTAAATAACATCGTCAGCACACGCCACGAAGCGACCTGCGTACCAGATAACGGTTGCAACAGCAGACCAAATAAGAACAGCAATGAGTATAAAAAGTTTGCAGCGACGGCACTGATCGTGCCTTGCGAGGTTTGGTCTTTGGTCAGCATAACAGCAGCCCTTAAAGATTGGCGCACATCCTTGGCAATTTTTAAAAAAAACAAAAGCCTCAGACGTATTCGTCTGAGGCTTTTGTTCATATATAGTATTCATAATAGGCTAACAAGCACTAAATGGTTGTCGTGCTTATCTTATGGGCAGCATTATGTCAAAGTGAGTCTGGATAAGCAACACAAGTGTTCAAACAGTTTAGCAACCACACCAACCTCCCAAATGCTTTCAACATTTATGCCCATTATCCTCATTAAACAACCAACCTCACTTTTTTATTTTTCTATCAGATTATCGCTGTCGATTCGCTGCATCTACTTTATAGTAGATCGACTATAGCCGTTGTTATGATGGCTTATTTTGAGTCTAACACCTCAATTTTTCGTTTAAGCTTATGCACTTTATGTTTGTAGCGACGAATTTTACGGAAACGATGCGCTTGCAACACTCCTTCGATACGGCGATTTATCAAATGGCGGCGTGGTGGAAAACTAACCACTTGCGGCTCTCGGTAACCATGTAAATGATCGTCACGTTTACGACTGATATATCCTAAAGCACTATCGAACAGCATAATCAGCAAGGTGAGCGTAATCATGCTATACATAAAGAGCGAACCGCCCTCCTCGATATTTTGACTCAAAACCGTAATCGATAAGACAAATAACAGCATAGGCTCTACATAGCTTAACGCACCGAATAATGAGACGGGCAGCTTACTACTCGCAATCATCGTCAGCGACATAGCCAGCGCACTAAAAGCCCCAAGCACTGGCAATAAGTACCAAAATTTGCTGGTTTGTGCTGCCAAACTGAAGCCACCACTGTAATAAAGCATGGTAAGCACTACTGGTGTCAATAGCGTCAAATCAGACAACAGGCCAGTAATAGGCGGCACAGCAAGTTTACGTCGTAACAGATAGTATGGTGGATAGCCCAAGCACACAAACAAGGTAACCCACGACACTGTGCCGTATTGCACTATGTCATAGCCAATCCCCATCGCCGCACATATCGCTGCCACCCACTGTAACGCACTCATAGATTCATGATACAAAAAGCGACCAACCACTATCATCACAAGCGGCAATAAAAAATAGCCCAGGGTAATATCAAGACCGAAACCATTGACTGGCCCCCACATAAACAACCAAATTTGCCCACCCAAAATCGGCGTTGGTAACACAAATAATAGCCACTCCTTTGGGGTCTTTATCGTTTTTAGATAATCAAAGACGTGCCGCCATTGTTTGGTGAGGCTGACCAATAACACTAGACTGAGTAGCATCATTAATATACGCCATGACGCCACCTGCGTACCTGATAATGGCAGCATGAATAGCCCAAACAAAAACGTTACTGAGAATATCAAACTTGATGAGACCGACGCTACGGTTCCTTGAAAGGTTTGATTGGTCGCAAGCATAATAACCGCCTTAAAAAATAGTACTTTATTGGCATTATTGATAAAAATGACGTTCATAAAAAAGCCTCCAACGATAACGTCAGAGGCTCTTTTTAGAACAGTTCAGAAAAACTAGACTAGTAAGCTATACACTGAGAGGTTTATTGATCATCATCTATTGTATGATCATTAGCAATATCGACAGCGTCGCTAATATCTGTCGTTGCTGCATGGTCAGTTGCCGCATCAATATCTATTTGCTCTTGACCATCCACATCAAACGTACCATCTTCTCTCATTGCATCGATCAGCTCATCGGCGCTTTCTTCGTTTTCAACACGCGCCATGGAGACCAGTTTCTCATCTTTAGATAAGCGAATCAACGTGACACCCTGAGTATTACGACCAGAACTGGCGACATGCTCGACTGGCGTGCGCACAAGTGTCCCTTTATCTGAAATTAAGATGATATCATCTTCAGGCCCAACTTTAGTGGCACGGACTAGCGCACCATTACGCGCACTGGTCTTGATAGCGATAACGCCGCCACCACCACGATTCTGTGTATTGAACTCATCGATAAAGGTACGTTTACCAAAGCCGTTTTCACAAGCGATTAGAATTTCGCGTACATCATCTTCGATAACGACCAATGACTTGATAAATTCATCACTCGCCAAACGCATACCACGTACACCTTTAGCCGTACGACCCATAGCGCGGGCGTCATTCTCATCAAAACGAATGGCTTTACCACTTGAAGCAAACAACATCACTTCTTGGCTACCATTGGTGATACGAGCACTCACCAATTTATCACCATCTTCTAATCCAACCGCAATTAAGCCATTCGAGCGAATATTGGCAAATTGCTTAAGTTCTACCCGCTTGACCGTGCCATTGGCGGTTGCAAAGAAGACAAAAGGAGGCTCCGCTTCATTGCTCTCTTCTAATAAATCATCATCGTTATCTGTCAATACCACGGTAGATTTCGTAGATATATCTTCTACTATTTTTGGAATTGGCAGTATCGTTGTGACAGTTTCGTCGCCATTCAAACCTATCAGGTTGACCAATGGACGACCACGCGCACCGCGACTGGCAATCGGTACTTCAAAACCACGTAAGCTAAAGACACGTCCACTATCCGTGAAGCACAATACCGTTGCATGCGTTGACGTCACCACCAAATGATCGATCACATCGTCTTCTTTCATCGCGGTTGCAGACTTGCCTTTACCGCCACGTTTTTGCGCAACATAATCGTCAATTGGTTGGGTTTTTGCATAGCCAGTACGCGACACCGTCATGACGACCGTTTGTTCAGGAATCAAATCTTCACGATTAAAGTCAGTACGCGAGTCGATAATATCAGTACGACGCTCATCACCAAAATTATCACGAATCTCAATCATCTCGTTTGAGATAATGGTCATAAGCTTATCAAAATCGCCAAGAATAGACTCTAAATGAGCGATTTCACGCAACAAGTCTTGGTATTCTTCTGTCAATTTATCTTGTTCAAGACCCGTCAAGCGATGCAATTGCATGTCTAAAATCGCATTGACCTGCTCTAATGACAAACGATAACTTTGCTCACCTTCGATTGAGCCATCAATTAAGCCAAAAGGCGCTTTAGGATCTTCGCCTTCGATGAAGTCAGGACGTACTGATTGGCTACCAGCAGCCGTTAGCATCGCAACGACACTACCTGAACCCCATGTGTTATTTAATAAACTTTCACGTGCCAAACCGCGGTTAGCAGAAGCTTTAATCGCTGCAATAATCTCGTCAATATTCGCCAATGCAACGGTCAGACCTTCCAATAAATGACCACGGACGCGTGCTTTATTAAGCTCATAAATTGTACGACGCGTCACCACTTCTTGACGATGACGTACAAACGCGGCAATCAGCTGACGCAAGGTCAATACCTTTGGCTGACCATTATCTAGCGCCACCATATTGATACTGAAACTTGATTCAAGAGGCGTTTGTAGGAACAAGTTATTAACGATAACTTCCGCTGTTTCTCCACGACGCAAATCAATAGCGATACGCATGCCGTCTTTATCAGACTCATCACGAATCTCAGTAATACCTTCGATTTTTTTGTCACGCACCAGCTCTGCGATACGCTCAATCAACTTGGCTTTATTGGTTTGATAAGGCACTTCGGTAAACACAATGCGTTCACGGTCACGGTTGACGCCCGTCTCACTCATCGGCTCAATAATATAACGACCACGTACGTGCAAACGGCCTTTACCGGTACGATAAGCATCTAAAATGCCCGCGCGACCATAGATAATACCGCCTGTGGGAAAATCAGGGCCTGAGATGTGTGACATCAACTCTTCAGCTGAAACTTGTGGGTTATTTGCATAAGCCAAGCAAGCATTGATCACTTCGGTCAAATTATGCGGTGCCATATTAGTCGCCATACCGACGGCAATACCAGTCGCACCATTGACCAATAAGTTCGGAATACGTGCCGGCATAACGCTTGGCATACGCTCAGAACCATCGTAGTTGTCTTCCCAGTCAACCGTGTCTTTGTCTAGATCAGCAAGCATCTGGTGGGTCAGCTTGGTCATACGTACTTCGGTATAACGCATCGCTGCCGGTGGATCATCATCAATCGAACCAAAGTTACCTTGACCATCGACCATCGGATAACGCAGGCTAAAATCCTGTGCCATCCGCACAATCGCATCATATACGGCGCTATCGCCATGTGGGTGATATTTACCGATGACATCGCCGACCACACGGGCCGATTTTTTATAAGGTTTGTTGTAATCGTTAGATAGCACATGCATGGCGTACATGACACGGCGGTGTACAGGTTTGAACCCATCACGCACATCAGGTAGCGCACGCGAGACGATCACGCTCATCGCATAATCCAAATAGGATTGCTTTAGTTCATCTACAATGCCAATAGGACTGACCGATTCGCTCATATACACTCCTTCACTCACATTCTTTTTCTAATGTTGACACTGTTGCTAAAGATATTCACGAACTATACAAAAATATAGCTGCATCAATGCGCAGCTAATATTCAAAATATAGACCATAAAAAGCACTACTCAACGTGCAAAACAATAGGAAAATGGCGATAGTTTTAATGTTTAATAAAAGAAGCTATTTTAGCACAAAATTGCTGATTTAGGGGCATCTGACTGTCATTAAAATCAAGGAAAACAGCTCATTAGCCATGATATTCTGGCTAATTCACATCCCCTAAACATATATCAGTGACAAGTTCGTTTTGATTGACTAATTTTGCCGTTTTTACAGACGAATTTACCGTCTGCTGAGCAGTGAGATACTCCGCCCATTTTGCCCGAGCAAGGGGTGTTTTGTGCCTGTGCTTGGCTGATAGGGAGCGTAATAAAGGCAAATGCCAGTAGTGACAACATCATTGATTTCATATTTTTTCTCTCATCAATTATTGAAAACACTTATTTAGCGAAGGAGATTCATAAAAAAACTGCACCCAACGGATACAGTTCTCTGATATTGAAAAGACCGTTACATTCAAGTCTAGACCATATTAAGTGGCTTTAAATTCTTGATTAAAGAATTCACGTGTTGCTTGCGTACAGGCAGTGCTGACGAGACCACCATGATAATTAGCTAATACTGCTGCTCCTGCTGCTTGTACTAACGTGGCTTGATCCGTAACCCCTGCGGCTTGAGCCGCTGCGATGGCTTTATTCTGAACCGCTGTCAAGTTAGCAGAAAATCCACCTTGAACTTTATCAAGTACAGTCGTTGCCATCCATGGATTGCTCATGGCACTACCGATCGAAGTCACTGCCCCGCGATTGCCTCTTGTATCGACATCTAGTACCGTGACATTGAGATTAGCAGCTGGCGCTGTACTTGCTTGTTGTATGATGGCAGTCATTGATCCTGTGTTTATATCATAATAAACGGTTGGATCTTGATTACCGCCACATAATAGCGTTGGCATTTTGGGTATATAACCGCGCAGATCATTGTCTTTTAAGGCTTTGCGTAAATTATTTTTTGGATTTTCGGCAGGCAATACACCTGTACCAGCTATTAGGCTATCTTGGTTTTGTAGCGCATCACTAACGTAAGCGGCGCGGAAATCCGTTTTTATCAGATATTTATCATCATCAAACCCTAAGAATGCAAAAGGTAAATTGCTGGCTGGTAATTGATCAAGTATCGCATTATTGGTAGGTTTTGACTGAAAGAGCGCGTTATCTGGCAATTTACCTTCATTGACCAACTCACCAAAAGTTTTCATACTTGGCACCTGAGTATCAGCATACTGTGCCGAAAAGATATCTGATGGACTATTATAGATATTCTTATACTTTTTTTGCATGCCTTCTGCCAATAATGGAGAGAAGCGAGTCGCGCCGATATTCACATTACCTGCAAAGATTGCATCACCAAACGCGGCTAGCGCATAAGGGCCCGATGAAGGTGCAATCGCTGTAACTGGTCTGTTTTGTTTCTCTAACAATCTAGCGGTTGCCATGGCTACATGTCCACCTTGAGAGTAACCGCTAACAAACAACGCACCAGAATCATCAATATTGGTGTAATCGGTATCGTTCACCAGCTTTTGCTGCCTAATAATATCGCGGGCGCCGTCTAACGCATCGACCATATCAGTTGATTGTTGTTCTGCAACGAGATAGGGATGATAATCAAGATCAGATTTATCATAACCAGCATAGTTTGGCGCAACCACGATATAGCCTTGTGCGGCAAAGTTTGCGGCAATCAATGTCGCTTCACTAACTGCTGGATTTTTAGGATTGCCCACTTGGCTGAAATCATAACCTTTATCGGTGGTGGTACCATGAGCATAAAGCAATATGGGTCGATCGCCTTTACAGTCAACACTATCACCACTTGGCAACATCAATGCGGCTGTCGCATTAGTACGCTCGCCTGCCGCCCCTACTGTCGGATAGTTCACTTTCTCGATTTTGATACCGCATTTAGCAGCAGGCGTGCCTGTATTAGTTAAGCCAAAGCCCTTGTCTATTTGAGCAACACTAAATGAGCCAATCGTTTCAACGGTCGTATCGGAGGACGTAAATCTTTCGTCATCATCATCTCCGCAACCAACCAGCAGCAAACTACTGGCAATGGCGACCGACAATAAGCAGCGTGACATCTTTGGTTGGGTTGGTTGATTAATAATGACAGAGGTTAAGAGAGGCGTATTGGTCGCTGTTCTGGTGCTTGTACCAGTAGCAGATTTGGATTTTATCATCGTTACTATCCTTAGCAATGTTAGATGAGTCGGTTGCCGAGAGTCCTTGGCAATAGATAATTTCAATTTGGCAAATACTTTTAATCATTCTTCTTAAACATTCTTTAGTAAAACGTACATAATAATAATTGTTACTTAAACCTTACTATACTATTTATACCGTAAAAAATGATGAAAAGCTACTGAGAAACATGCACTTGATAGCATTTTTCATGGTATAAAAAATACTTCCTGCTATCGAACCAATTCTAGCTTAGCGTTCGTCTTTGTTGTACGATATGCCAAAATATAATCCTGTTACAGATAATCTCACTATGAAAACGAGCCATCAAAATATAAGTAAAAATGACACGCAATCGATAGACACGACACCGCAGGTAACGCAAGCAGAAGAGACGCGTACTGACCGCAATTTCGATACCATTGCTGATCATTTTGAAAAGAAGGTTTACGGCGGCCTAAAAGGTGAAATTCGCTTGGCTGTTTTACGCCGTGATATTTTTGAATATAGCGTAGAGATGAGTAAAAGTCTTGGACGACCGTTACGTATTTTAGATGTGGGCGCAGGGCTTGCTCAGATTGCCATTGAGCTTGCCACTCAAGGTCATACTGTGGTCATCAATGATATTTCAGCCAATATGCTTGAGAAAGCAAAAGCGAGCGCAGCACAGATTAATACAGACCTTGATATAACGTGGTATGTTTGCCCCTATCAAGCGCTGACAGATAAGCTGGCTAAAGACCATGAAATAAAGAATAGTGATAATACTGTTAAAAGCGACGCAAAGTTTGATTTGATCATGTCGCATGCCTTACTCGAATGGCTCGCAGATCCTGCCAGCGTCATGGACTTTTTTGATCAGCATTTGGCAGATAATGGCGCACTCTCTTTATGTTTTTATAATCCCGCCAGCTTTGATTATCGTAACCTGATTATGGGTAACTTTAATTTGCTCGATAACACCGAGTATAAAGCGGATAATAAAAAAAGCCTGACGCCCAATTATCCTGTTGCTAAAGAAGAGGTAGCCTCTTGGTTGGCAGCCCATCATTACCAAACCGTGCTCACCAGTGGTCTGCGTGTCTTTCATGATTATGCACCGCTCAAACGTGGCGGTCATAATGATCCAGATGCCGTGATACGAATGGAGCTACGTTACTCACAACAAGAGCCTTATAAATGGCTGGGACGTTATTTGCATATCATGGCAGCTCGGTAAGGACGCTTGATAACCTCTACTTTACTGCTTCAATTCTCTCTGACCGATCATACTCTGACCAAGTCGTGGCATTGATCTCTTTTTCATCAAATACCACGATATGTTCTAGTATGGGTAAGATGCCAATCTGAGATCCAATTTCATGATTATGATGACTGGCGACTAAAGATAATACGGTTTGCCCATCATCGAGTTGTAAGCGATACAAATAATTGGCACCGCGAAAGACACGGCCAATCACTAAAGCCGTCTGCGTGCTGTCGTCGTCATGAATGATATCATCAGGACGCACGAGTACTTTGATTGGCGTGCCATTGGGATAATCATATTTACAATATTGCGGCTGTCCTGATTCATCGTGGACTTCCATGCGTCGATAGATATCACCTAATGCCGTCTCAACACGACCCTCTTTGATAATACCGTCTATCATTGCGCCTTCGCCTACAAACTCAGCAACAAAAGGATTGATTGGCTCATGATATAGCTCGCTTGGAGTCGCCCACTGTACCAGCTTACCTTTATCCATGACCCCTACTTTGTCCGCGAGTGCAAACGCTTCGTTTTGGTCATGAGTCACCAAAATAGCGGTGGTATTGGTGCGTTTGAGAATATCACGAACATTCATTGCCAACGATTCGCGTAGCACCACATCCAAATTAGAAAACGGCTCATCCAGTAGCAATAATTTAGGCTTTGGTGCTAATGCGCGTGCTAACGCAACCCTTTGTTGCTGTCCACCTGACAGCTCATTGGGGCGTTTATCGGCATGCTCCGTTAATTCAACCAGACTTAGCATTTCTGCAACACGGGCTTTTTTGTCAGCGGCAGACCATTTATTCAGACCAAAAGCAATATTTTTTGCCACACTCAGATGCCCAAAAAGCGCATAATCCTGAAACACCATGCCCATGCCACGTTTGGCTGGTGCTACCGTGAATGCATTGCCAGCAGTTTTATCAGTGAGATACTGATCATTTAGGACAATGGTGCCGCCGCGACTCTGCTCCAACCCTGCAAGCGCTCGTAGCGCCGTGGTCTTTCCACAACCGCTATAACCCAAAAAGCAACCAATCTCGCCTTGTTGCAACTCGAATGAGAGTCCATTGACGATGATCGTATCGTCATAGCCTACGATTAAATCTTGCACACTAAAGTAAGCATCGGTAGCATTTATCGACTTGGTAGTTATTGATTTAGACTTTGGTGAGACTTTAATTGAATCCGTATACATAGACGATACCCGTTAGCTATTCGTGAACAAAACCCACAGATAAGACAGTAAAAACCATAATAAAAGCAAGGCAGAAGTAAGGAGGACATTGACTGTGTCAGATTTTATTTAAGCGCTTTTTAAAAGTCGCTTTTATCCTTGCTTATCACTTTGACGCAGTAATATCCAAACAGGTAACAGTCCAACCAGCACAATCAATAAGCTTGGCAACGCTGCCCGTCCCCACATGCCCTCACTGGTCATCTCAAATACTCGCACTGCAAGCGTATCCCAACCTTGTCGCCGCGTCATTAATGTAATCGGCATCTCTTTCATCACTTCGACAAAACCCATCAATAAAGCCGTCAATACGCCAGGGCTAAGCACGGGCAACATCACCTGTCGCCATCGCTGATAAGGACTGTCACTAAGCAATTTGGCCGCAGCTTCTTGATTGACCGTCAAGCGCTGTAACTGTCGATCCACTGGTTGAAAACTGACTGTCATAAAGCGCGTTGATAGCGCGAGTAGCATAACAATCACACTGCCTGATAGCACTTGCTTTGAGATAATCCCAAAGGCAATCATTTGATTGTCCAGCCAAGCGATAGGAATAAATATTCCCACTGCCAAAACCGTACCTGGCACCACATAACCCAAATTGGCCAACGTGGTCATCAGCTTGGTCAATTTATCAGGGTATTGTCGTTTAATCCACGCGATAATAATTGCCAAAAAAGCAATGAAAAGCGTGGTCATACTAGCGATCATCAAGCTATTGGTCACAAACTCAATATAACGTGCATCAAAATCTTGCCGAAAATTCAATGCAGTCCAGTAGATCAGCTGCAAAAAAGGTATTAAGAAGGCAATTGCAAATACTAGCGTACACAGTAAGGTCATGGCCAGTTTGTTAAACGTATTGGTTTCAAAACGTTGGCTGCTGCCTTGAGTGACCGAACTACCACGCCTTGCTTGCCAATACTGCTCAAACAAGACCACGATAAAGACCACACCGATTAATAGAGCGGCTAACTGCGCTGCCGTCGTCAAACTAAAGAAACCAAACCATGCTTTATAAATAGCCGTGGTAAAGGTGTCGACATTGAATACCGAAACCGCGCCAAAATCTGCCAATGTTTCCATGCTTGCCAACAACAACCCGCCAATGATCCACGGTAACGCTTGCGGCAACGCTAGCCGAAAAAATACTCGGCTACGGCTGAGACCCAGCATTTGCCCCGCTTCTATCGCACGCCTGCCTTGCGACAGAAATGCTTGACGCGCCAGCAAATAGACGTACGGATAAAACGCCAACGATAATACTAAGCCTGCGCCCCATACATTGCGTACCGACGGAATCGCAGTATCAATGCCTAAATCCCGCAAGCCCGTTTGTAATGGCCCGCTAAAATCAACAATGCCGACGGTGACAAACGCCAATACATAAGCTGGCATGGCAAGCGGTAACATCAGTGCCCATGAAAAAAACCGCTGTC
The DNA here is from genome assembly GCF_904846225.1 of Psychrobacter immobilis. Lineage (GTDB taxonomy): Bacteria > Pseudomonadota > Gammaproteobacteria > Pseudomonadales > Moraxellaceae > Psychrobacter > Psychrobacter immobilis_F. The sequence goes on from NZ_CAJGZJ010000003.1 coordinate 291,375, forward strand.
CTGGGAAGCGGTACATACTGGTCACCCAAGCAAGCGCAGTACCAATAGTGCCAGAAATCACCATAACCATCGACAATAAAATCGCGGTGTTTTTGAGCACTTGCGGTAGCACATAATCTGCCATGTGCGTCCAGATATCTGCCACTGGTTGCGTCCATGACAGCAGCACGATCAAAATTGGCACAAGCATAAACAACGAAATCAGTCCTAAGACTGATTTTGAGAGAATACGTTTAAGGATAGTGCGGTCTTGACTGACCGCTTGTTTATCATTAACACTGCCATTAACTGTATCGTTTTGACTAACAGACGCATCTGGCGTTGTGATCATATTATTATTACCGTGTCAGTCGCATAAAGACCTTGCCTCTACCAATCTCAAAAACACAATGAGCGCTCTCGAACTTATTCAAGTTACTATAGTCAGTTCAGTATAAAAACGATACACGGTTTACAGCATAAATCTGGTATTTATGCTTCTTGCTTACTGTGCGCCTCACACTCCAGAGGCTACAAAAAATCAATACCAGTTGTACTGTCTCGCCTTTAGGTGGACTTAACGATAGTATCAAAACTTGTCTTTTAGCGACTGACGTTTTTGAGAATGGTACTAATAATGATTACTGGAAGTTTTCTATTTATAGCCTGCTTTGTCCATCATTTGAATCGCTTGGGTTTGTAGCTCACCAAATTTTTGTACATTGATATCATCTTTCTTGAATTCACCCCACGATCTGAGCATTTCTGACTCGTCAACGCCTTCTTTGACTGGGAATTCTTTGTCTGAGCTGGCATAGAGACCTTGCGCTTTATCAGATGACAACCATTCAATTAGTTTAAGCGTGCCATCTGCATTGTCTGAACTGGCAACCACACCGGCTCCAGATATGTTTACGTGCGTACCAGTCGTGCCTTGGTTTGCCCAAAATAGCTTCACAGGGAAGTTAGGCTGCTCATCGAGTAAGCGACCATAGTAGTAACTGTTAGACAATCCTACTTCGCACTGACCAGCAGCGATGGCTTTTAACATACTGGTATCATCACTGAAGACATCAGTGGCCAGATTAGCAACCCAGCCACGAATGACTGCTTCGGTTTTTTCTTCACCTAAGTTTTCAATCATACTGGCAACCAATGACTGGTTATACACAGAGTTTGACGTGCGTAAACAAAGCTTGCCTTTCCACTTTGGATCAGCCAAATCTGCATAAGTCGATAATTGGTCGGGCGTGACTTTGCTTGGGTCATACATAATAGTACGTGCACGCAACGATAGACCCGTCCATAGGCCTTCTGGGTCACGATATTTTGCAGGAACATTCGCCTCCAAAATTTCTGAAGCCACTGGTTGAAGTAGACCTTGCTGCGCGGCTTGCCATAAATTACCAGCATCAACTGTCAAAAGCATATCGGCTGGCGTATTTTTGCCCTCCGCTTGCAAGCGTGCCATCAGTGGACCATTTTTATCAGTCACCAGTTCAATATTGACACCTGTCTCTTCAGTATAACGATCTAGCAGAGGCTTAATTAACTGCTCGTTACGTGATGAGTAGATAGTAATGGTATTAGTATCATCGCTGGTAGCACCATCACTGGCAGCACTATTATTCACAGTGCCTTCCTCAGTACTAACCGCTGACGCATCTGCATCCACGCTCTCTTCTGTCGTAGACGAATTGCTACAGCCAGCTAGACCCAGCATCATGCCAAATACGGCAACTGATAAGGTGAGCTTGCTGGCAGTTAAGTTGGCAGTGACGGTATTCAATGACATGGTTTTCCCCATAATGGTGCTATAAATAATGATGCTATAAAAAGGTGAAATAAATGGCCAAATAAAACAGTACTACCAATCGATATATCGACCACTCATCATTGAGATTGATAAGACCAGAATGCATGAAAACAACATACTAATGCAAATGAGATTAACTATCAATACATTTATGTCTCTCAGAAATCGCTACATTATTTGTGATCGAACTGACTGTTTAATAGGGTGTGTCCTCATTTTAAAAATGGCCATAAAAATGAGATAAATTGCCGTCGAACAAGGAAAATAGCGCAAATAATATCGGGATATTAATCAGTTATTTGACGATGTTTGGCAAAATTTAGCCATTTTTAGCCCATTTATAGTCGAAGCACTCTAAAAACGCTACGGTACTGCTGATATCAATTTTTTGCAGCCTCTGTCTGCGCAGGCACAGCAAGCAAGAAAAATTGATAGCAGTAGTCCGTGATGTATCGATATTGGTTTTGACTGATTATAGATACAATCGCTTAAATTGAGGACACGCCCTAGCCAAATCTATGGCCCTGAATGTTAATGGATTTATAAAACCTTCAATTGATTTGTCGCTATGTTGCTATGTCACTTTGTTTTACAGTAGCCATATTTTATAGCAGCCATTGCCCCAAAAGGACATTAACGGCCGCTTCCGTACGCAGTATACGCGGGCCTATATGCACAGCCTCACAACCTTGGGCAGCAAGTAATCCTACCTCATAATCAATCCAGCCCCCTTCAGCACCAATAAAAACCAGACTCGGCAGAGCGAACGTTGGCTGGTTTTGCGAAGAGTGCTTTTGTAAATACTGGGCAAACGACTGCTGACTATAAGGATGCGCCACGATAGCGCGATCGATTATCAAATGCGACAATTCATCTTCGACAAAGGGCTTAAAGCGTTTTCTTAGGCTAATTCGAGGTGCTATCGTATCAACGCCTTGTTGCAGTCCTTCTAATACAAACTCGTCAAGGCGCTCAAGCATCGGGCTTTGCCAATAGCTTTTTTGCGTGCGATAGCTATTGATAAGAATGATATCGGCTACACCAATTGCGGTCATATCCATAATCAAGCGGCGCAGCACTTTTGGTCGAGGTAGGGCCAATATAACTGTCAAGTCCAGCTTAGTGGGCGGTGCAATAGTGAGCTGGACGTCACGCAATTGAATGCATTCAGGTGTCATACTATCAATGATTGCCGTGCCTAAGTGACCGCCAATCTGACCAATTTTAAGGGTGTCACCAACGGCTGCACCCAATATGTTATTCACATGATTGATCTGCGGCAATGCAGTGAGTTGAGCAGTATCTTGAAGGACATTTTCCGCTGTTAGTAATAGACAGTTCATAAAATCTCGCGGGTGGAGTGTTGCTCAATAACACTGGTAATCATGGCAAATTGACGAGTCAATACTGCTTGCTGCTGCCTCGTCATCTGCTCGCCAGCTTGTCCAGCCAATTGCGCCAATTCTAGATGCTTAAACCAAGACATTAGCTGCTGGTAAATAAGTGTCTGATCGTCATTATTATTGGCAGAGGGCTTACGAGAGGACTTTTGATATGTATTTGACGTATTAAGTATGCCGACTTGCTCCTCTACACGAGCAAGTCCATCTATCGCCACTTTTTCTAAAGCACTTTTATCTATAGCCATTTTTTCTATAATAGCGGGACGATAAAAAGTATTGTGCGGCTGATATAACGCGCCTACCTCAGACAGTTTATCTACCACACTTTGACAAGACTGCGTGTAGCATCCCATTATCACAGGCGTTGCTACACTTGCTGGCTCAACGGGATTATGCCCACCAACATCAACCAACGAGCCACCCACTAGCGCCACATCGGCTAATGCGTACCATGTCATCAGCTCACCCATACTATCCGCTAGATAGACTTGCGTGTCTACGTTAATGGTTTCATCTGTACTACGCCGTACCATTTTTAATGTCGTCTTTTGGATAAGTTCGGCTACTTCATCGAAACGCTCAGGGTGTCTTGGCACGATGATTAACAACGTATTCGCTAGCGCTGGATCAGACAATAATTGCTGATGTAGGGCCAGCACTGTGTCTTCTTCGCCGTTATGCGTGCTTGCCGCTACCCAAATAGATCGCCCTACCACACCCAGCTTATCTGCCAGTTTGGTCTTCCGATTTGGTATGTCATGACGATCATATTTTTTGCTTATATCAACGTCTTTATTAGCAACCTTAGGCGTATTAATGACCCACTTTAACGAGCCTGCCACCCGAATTTGTGCGCTATGCGCTCCCAATTGCCGAAAACGTTTCGCTGATTCATTGTCTTGCGCGATAATTAACGTTAGGTTCTTCATCATACTCCCGCTGACAGCACCAATCTTTTGATAACTCTTAAAAGAAGAGGCTGACAGCCGACCATTGACTAAAATACTGGGAATACGGTTCTTAGACAGTTTGGTTAAAATATTTGCCCACAGCTCTGTCTCTACAAACAAAGCCGCTACTGGTTGTACATGCGCCAAAAAGCGTTCAATCACCGCTGGACTGTCAACAGGGACATAACTGTGACTCATTCGACCGTGAGCAATGTCAGCAGCGAAACGACTAGCACCGCGGGCAAACCCTGTTTGTGTGGTATTGGTCAGCCATATTTTATAGCCATCAGCCAACAAGGCATCCAATAAAGGGGCGACGGTATTGGTCTCACCCAATGAGACAGCATGGCACCAGATCACGCCTTTATTAGCGTGAGGCACATCATTCACAACCGTCGTATCAAGCGCAGGCTGAACCGATGGACGTGATGGATAATTTTTACCAAATCGCTGCTCAACTTCTTGTCGATAATTATCACGCTTATGTGAGCGTCGCCATACTTGCAGTCGATATAACGGCTTGAGCAAACCGATAGCAAACTGATAATAAAGGGGTGATGTATAAACAGGGCGGCTGGATGACGACGCAGAATCAGTCGACTTTGGAGAAGGGTCAGATGGCGTATGAAAAGATGGCATGAAGCAGCCCAGATTAGTAATGAATCAAATAATAGAAACGTGGCGGTCACAAACGCGCCAATTCTACCTGAATTTAGCGCCCAACGATAAGCTTTTAAGAGCAATTTACCATAAAATTTTTTAGACAAGAATCAATATCAATATCGCTATCACGGCTATCGCACCGATCAATATTTGATAGCGCTTGACGCTGTGTTGCTCCTGCTTTTGTGTAGTGATTAAAGCTTGTGCTTGCTGCCAATTCATGACTAAATCTGCTGCTTCGGCATGACCGTTTTTGGCCGCTTGCTCTAGCCAATATTTGCCGTTAGCTATGTCTTGCGTGACGCCTATGCCTTGATAGTACATCCTACTTAGTAAACGCTGGGCACGACTGTCATCTTTACTGGCTGCTTTTTTGATCCATTCAATACCAGATTCTTTACCAGCAATTTTGTCCACTTCTAGGCCTTCATCAAGTAATTCATACATGGCTAAACGCAACATAGCAGCAGTATGGTCAGCATGGGCGGCTTTTTGTAATTTCAACAACGCTTGCTTTTTTGCCGTCAAATGATTTTCTGAAAATGCAATTTGTGCACGAGGCTTGTTTTGTTTGGCAATGTGCTGCTCAAACTGGTCCAATACTTTGCAAGCTTGCTGGTACTCAGTGTTGTCAGCTGTTTGCACGACTTCAATGTCATCTAGCTCTATCAGCAGCTGCGTAAACATCTCTGGTGTTGGCGGAGTTTTTAATGAATGGATAGGTTTGGTTGAAGGAGTAGGTTTTATTAATATAGGATTTTCTGGTGCTGTATTGGTTAACGGTGGCTCTACTATAGACGGCTCAGGCTTATATTGAGTTTCTGGTTCAGATAAATTCGCTGCTACCTCATTGACGCTTGTTTTATCTAACGGCTGAGCAATAGTTTTCGCTTTATTGGTGTTTGAATAAATATCGGTTTTTATGCTGGCATCTGCATCAATATTTTGAATAGGTTGCTGTAAAGTAGCCTTCAACACTTGGTTATCAGGCTCATTTGATAACCTTTTATTTGGTAACCTTGCACTGACTGCCTGATATAAGCCGCTGGCCACTTGACCACCCTGCACCGCCTCAAACTGCCGATCGATATGACCAAACAAACGCAAGCCTATTGGCTCTAAGGCAAAAAATACAGACGTATCAGTATTATTTATAGCGCTATTTTCAACACCATCGCGATAAACGACCGCCATGTGCTGATAAAAATTATCGGTGGCTAAAAGTAACTCAGGATAACGTTTACGCAGCTCAAATTGTCCATACCAATGCGGCGTATTGTGCCATTGCTGCGCCAATACTCGTCCTGCATAAAATGCCAAAAATACCATAAAATTACGGTAGCGCTCATCGAGCAATAGCGCCTGTTCATCGGTGCTATTCACTTTCATCAGATCACGGCGTATCTGTGACAACAGCGTATCGACTCGCTGCAAACTTGCTAGCGACTCATCCAACACGCACTCACGCAGCTCAGCTTCATAAACAATACCGCCTGCAATAGGACGCTCAGCTAGGAAATCTTGCCAATAACCTACTGCGATATAATCAAGGGGCGTTAAGAGCGGTGCAGACATAGACAAGCGCGTCCTTTTTGCTAAAAATTTAATGGTAGTGTTAATAAAACGAATACGGCAATAAACATCACTAGGTTACCTTAACCTAAAAGGTAAAGCGCTACAATAAAGGACTAAACAAGCGCACTACATTATCAAACAAACGCGCCGATCCACGGCGCTGCTGCCATTCCTCTAAACCCAAAAACCGGCAGTTTTGTAAATAAACCTCTTGGCAATCTGCCACTTGGGCTACCATCTCTGGCGTATAAATCGCCAAGCTGACTTCCATGTTTAGATAAAAACTGCGCATGTCGATATTCACAGTACCAAATATACAATAATCTTCATCGATGACCACCGTTTTAGCATGCAACAGTCCTCCTTTAAACAAAGCAATCGTTACGCCCGCCTCAAGCAATTCTTGATAATATGCTTGTGATGCATGCTGCACAAGGAATGAGTCGACCTTTTCGGGGACAATAATCGTCACTTTGACGCCGCGTTTGGCTGCTATCGTCAGTGCCCCTGACAACGCTTCATCGGGTACAAAATATGGCGTGGTAATGCAAATGCTCTTGTTAGCACGATGAATAACAGTTACCAACGTATTATAGATCACATGGGCAGTCACGCGTGGTGCTGAGGGTATCAGTTGTGCCAAAACCCCTTCCACAACAGGCATTTTCGGTATCACAATCGATGTGGAGCCAATATCTGGCTGCCCGTGATAATCAACACTTTTTCCTAATACTTTTACCCGACTGTTTAAATCATTAATAGTCGGATCCATCACATATAGCTTACGAGTATAGCTGTTTACTTTATGATGAAGTGCGTCTAGATTTTCGTTGTTTTCTGCACCGATATCTGTCGCCACTAACTTTGCCATAGCAGTAGTAATACTAATGGATTGTTCACTGGTCGTGCGTATCGCCACATCAATCCACTGTCCGACGTTTTTATTTTGTTTAAAAAATCGTGGATCAACCAAGTTAAAACTACCGATATAACCAATGCATTCATCAATGACCACAATTTTACGATGATTGCGCAAATCAGAGCGCTTAAACAGCGTCTTAAACAAACCTACTGGCAGCGACTGATGAACAAAGACACCCGCTCGCTCCAATGTACGATGCGCACTACTGTTAAAAAAGCTAAAACTCCCCACACTATCAGCCAATATGTGACAATCTACACCACGCTGCGCCGCGGCCGATAACGCATCTATCACGTCTAATGTCTGTCCTTTAGGATAAACAATGTAAAACTCCATTAAAATAGTACGCTGTGCTGCATTGATATCCTCAATCAATCCTTTGAAAATAGAATTGGGATCGGTCAATAACTGCATTTTATGTTCGGGGAATACTCCAAGTCCTGTCCAGCGCGTGCCTATTTGACTAACACCACGATAATTGTCTGGCAGTAGCTCTTGCCCTTGATCAAAAACCAAATGCTCACGTTTTGCCATATCATTCATCATGACGCTTGCTTGATCTACCCGCTCACGATAGCGCCGTCCAATCATCGGCTCACCCAGCAAAAGGTAGGCGATAAACCCAAAAAGAGGCACTGTATAAAGTATCGCAACCCAAGCAATCGACACACCGATATTGCGCTGCACCGATACAATCCGTAGCGTCATTACTATCATCAAAACGATGTGTAATACCAACCCTAACCCTGCAAAGTCTCCCCAAGACCATGTGGTAAAGGTATGCTCAATAGTAGAAGTATCTATACCTGCCTCCGTCGATCAACATAAAAAATAAAGCGTAATTGTTAAAGCATAAGTAGTATAGTGGCTTTTAGCGACCAAACAACACTTAACCGTAATAAATGTCTTTTTAGCAACACGACTAGCGGCCTGACTCAGCTACTGTCATTAACGGCCTTGAGACTGTCTTTTTAATTATTTACTGGAATTGTTAAAATACTATTTGACAGCCATGTGTAAATCTATATAATACACACCCACAGCAAGGGGACTTAATTAAGTTCTGTGTTG